>CAMBEP010000056.1 GCA_945865635.1 Candidatus Kuenenia stuttgartensis | reverse complement strand
ATGTTCCCGACAAAAGGATGGAACAGGTCGAACAGATTCGCTCGGAGCTCACGCGCATCCATGAGCCCCAATCGGCTGAAGAGCGCGATTGTATTCATGAGCTCGCTCTGGTGCGCTGGAAAACCTTTGAAAACGAGCGTCTGCACCAGTTGCGCGTCAAAACTGAATCTGCCATGGCCGGCGATATTTTTGACCGCCAAATGGTCGACCGGTTCGAGGCCGACGAAGCCCTTTGGAAGGCCAACCCACGCTTCCGCATGGACCTTCTGGGCCGCACCCTGCACGGCGCTGCACTGTTTGTTCAACTCTGGACGGAAATACAATCGGCCCTGAACTCCAAAGTCCAGCGAATGACCCTCCCGCAAGCCAAAACCATGGCCCTGCTGCTTGGCTCAAGCTGGAAAGTGCAAGATCTTTCCGAAAATGCGCTCCCTCTCCTCGGTCGATACCTGAAATTGGAGGCTGAGCCGCCGGAAACCCTCAAAATGTGGGTCGAAGCCTCGGGCTCAGATGCAATTGCGGGAGACATCAAACTCATCAAGCATCATTATCAATCGAGCCCCGAAAAAATCGTCTGCCACAAAGAGCTCCTCACGCGAGTTTCTACGGAAGTCCAAAATTGGACTGCGCGTAAACGGAATCTGGAAATGGAATACGCAACCCAGCGCACCCGATTTATCGAAATGGCCGCAGGCACTGGCCTGGGCGACCCAAAACTGACGACCGACGCACGGCTTGCACTTCGTTATCAAATCACCACCGAAAATCGCGCCGACAAGCTCGTGCGCCGGCTCGACGGTCTGAAGCGCCACCGGGCCCTGCTCGAACATCGCCAGGCCGCCGCTGCTGAGCGCGAGGCGCGAAGGCAAGCCAGGCTGGAGCAATCGATGGTCGTGATGCCGACCGAGCAACAGATTGAAGCCGACTTTGAAGGTACCCTCAGCGAGCTCAATGCGCTGCTGGAATCGGCCCGAAATATCGCCGCAAATGCGGCCAAACCGGCCGAATCTGAAATCGCACAAACTCAATCCACACAAGAAGATGCAGCGCAGGTGCGAAACAACAAGGCCGTCGCTTCCGAAGAATCCCAAGCGGAATTCAGCGACAAGTTCCAGAGGCGGCTGGAGCGATTCCTGAAGGGCAAAACCAAGGCCCAACGGGCCCGGATTATGAAGCAGGCGCGAGAGAAGCAGGCAGAGATGAGGCTGGCGCGGGCGGTTTGACGGTTTTTTTTCTATTGATCTTTGACAATTCGGATGCGGGTTGAAGGCCTGGCCTGCTCAGGTACAGGCGATTTTACATGTAGGAAGCGATTTTCATTGCGGCAAATCACCTGCTGATCGAGCTTTACGCGATCTCAACGGGCACGTTGCCAAGGGTGGCACCGTTGGCCAATCGTCCAACAAAAATGGGCCCGGCTGGGCCTGAATGGCAAGGCAGCAGCCAGGCATTCCCCGGCATAGTTGCCGGTCTCTGAGCCAGGGTTTACCGTGACCATTTGCAGAGCAGTTCCCTCAGCCGCTGTGGACGGCTGTATATCGCCCCATTTGATCAATCTGAGGGCTGATGGGGTTGATCAGGACGCAGGTTAGTCGGGCAGGGAGACGTTGTGGTAGATTTCCTGGACATCGTCGCAATCGTTGAGCATGGTTTGTAATTTCTCGAACTGGACCAGATGATCGCCGCTGAGGGTTGTGGATGACTGGGGAATAAAAGTGATTTCCTGGATTTCCAGCTCAAGTCCGGGGAATGCTTCAAGCAGGGCTGTTTTGGCTTTAAAGAACTCAGAGGGCGGGGCGAAGATGGTCATGGTGCCGTCCTCGCATTCGACTTCTTCGACGGCGATGTCGGCGGCGAACATGGCCTCGATGACTTTCTCTTCGTTATCGCCCTTGAAAGAAAGGACCGCCAGGTGATCAAACGACATGACAACGGAGCCATTGGCAGACAATTTGGAGTCGGTCTTGTTGAAACAGGTGCGTAGATCCGAGATGGTTCGAGTGGGGTTGTCGGTGAGGCAATCGACGATCAGCAGGGAGCCGCCTGGTCCAAACCCCTCATAGCGCATGGCCTGGAAGTCTTCTCCACCAGCGCCGGCTGCCTTCTGGATCGCCTTATCAATCACGTGGTTTGCGACGTTGTCGCGCTTGGCTTTTTCGACGATAGCACGCAGAGACGGATTGGCATCCGGGTCGGGCACACCATTTTTGGCCGCCATGTAGAGTTGTCGGCCGTACTTGGAAAAGAGCTTGGACTTCTGGGCGGAGGTTTTGAAAATCGAAGCTTTGCGCTTCTCGAAGATTCTTCCCATCGGAATGCTGCCTTGTGTGATTTGGGGTGACGAGGGATTTCCATCCAGGGCAAGTGCCACTCGATGAGTCTCGGTTTGCGAAGCCGATCGAAGAGGATGCGCGTTGGGTGGATTGTACCGGAACGGGTACTCGGCAAGCTAGATCAGGGTGTGATTGCGAAGGCCGTCGTGGGTGAGCCGGGAGAAGTATTTGCAGCTTTTTGAGAATTTGTCGGGGCGACGGTAAAGCTATTGCAATTTCGCTGAGCATGGTCAGAGGTTAGGACGACGGTCTGCGGCGGCGGCGGCGGAATTACTCATTGCAAATCCATCTCATTCCATTTATGCCAACCAGCAAAAGCCGGGAATCATGCCATAGAGATGCTCATTTTCGAGTTTTATTGAATCTGCTTCCTTGGCTGGCGGATTTTCGAATAATCGGGAAATCATTGAAAAAAAGGGGCATAACAGGCGTAAAAGACCATGCAGCAAGCTTATTGCGAGTGGCCCCTATTGTTTGATCCAGACTTAGGTTGCATACGTGGCTCAAACGATTCGTACTGAATTCTGGTCATTTCCATGCCTCAGGTGATTTCAGGCTCTGCCGGCCCATCTGCATGAACGAATCCTGGCACCTTGATTTGGGCAATCTCCCTGCTTTAATCTTGGTCGATCCAAAGAACCGGGTTGAGATCTCCTGAGGAATTCTCTGCATGATCGATTGGCCAGTTGCGTGGCCACGGGGCCCTGACACACAATCGTTTTTTGAGGGTCGGGTGCGGGACGGTCAATTCATATGCATGAAGAGCGACTCTTGGATGACTGGAATAATCCAGATATTGATCCTTTGAGCCATACTTGACATCGCCCACGATCGACATCCGCCTGTGCTGAAGCTGGACCCGAATCTGATGCCCTCTGCCCGTTCCAAGCTCGATTTCAAGCTCTGCATAATGCAATTCCCTGAGCGCAGTCCGAATCCGCAAACCAGCCGTCTGCGAGCCGGGAATTGCAGTGTCGGGGGCCACCACCCGAACCATGTTTGTGCGTGGGTCTTTATAGAGTTCGTCCACCCAATCCGTCCATTGCTCCTGAGGCAGCAAGCCTGAGCTCCGAACCACTGCCCTGTAGCACTTGATCACATCGGCCGAATGCCATGAGGCATTCAACCTCTGTGCCGCTTTGGAGGTTTTCGCCAAGACCATGACACCTGAAACGGGCCTGTCAAGTCGGTGAACCAGCCCAACATAAGCCTCGCCCGGCTTATTTTCATTTCGTTTGCGATGGCTCTTGAGAATGTCCACCAGGTTAGCATCGCCTGTGATATCGCCCTGGGCCAGCATGCCTGCCGGCTTGTTGACAAATATCAGGTGATTGTCCTCGTATAGAATTTGCATTTTATTACAGGGCTTGCCCGACTGGTCCAGAATAGGTCATTCGCCTGGCTCCTGTTCCGGTTCTTCGGTGTGCAAGTCTTCCACCAGACGTTCGCCCAGGGCCGCTTGCAGACGCTTAATGATCAGGGTAGCGTAGGAGCCACGCGGCAGCTCGAAGACCATGCGGGCCATGCGTCTGCCATCATTGATATCGTCGGGCTGAACCGTGCAGTTGCCGACTGTCGGCCTGATGGCTACAGCGCGGTCGCCTTTGGAGAGGAAGACGTCTTCCATTTTCTTCACTCGCAAAGTCTGCCAGGTCAGGCCCCAGTTTTGCATGACGGATTCGGCGGCCGCAGCGGCGTCGGGGTCGACCGGGAAAGGGTTTCGGCTGCATGGCAGGGCAAGCTTGTAATCGGCAAACATATCAACTTGGGCATCGTCAAGGTTTTGCCATAAGGGCCGCGCCCCGGTTTTAAACTTGACGTTCAAAAGCTGTTCAGGCTTGGTCAGGCGACGAATCCAGGTGGCCAATAGCTCGTTGTAAAGCTGGCTCTGAAAAGCTGATACATAAAGCCTTCGCATATCGCGACGAAGCCTCACAAGTGCACCTTTGTAATCGATCGGGTGGTCGCACAGGTAGGTCACAATGCTTCGTGTGTTGCCCTTGTCGAGTTCGGCCTTGAGAGTGGGCCAATCGCCCCAGTGGCGGGCCAGGAGGTCTTTTTCGCGGCGCATGTCGGGTCTGTCGTAGGGGTAAGGCTCGGCCATGGCAAGCCAAAGGGCCCTCTCGAATTTTTCGGTCATCCAGGCATGAATGATAAACTCGCCTGAGACCCCCACGGAACCAAACCTCTGATCATCGAAATAGTTCGGAACACCTTCAAGCACAATGGCCTGAAGGACTCCGCGAATCTGGTCCGCCTTGTCGCGGGTCAGGTCGCGCAGGCGAATGGTGAACTTGTTCCCACGAAAACCTGATGGCCCATAGGGTACATGCAGAAAGCCCATTGGCTCAAGCCGAAACCGGCTCTCTTCCATGACATTGCCCGGCCCATTGGCAATAGTCAGATACTGAATCGTTTGGGCATGCTTGTCCTTCAGCCCGCCATGCGATACCGCCGTGGCCGGAAGATTCCATCGCCGCTTGATCAGCTCTAGCGCCTCGATCGTACCAAGCCCTTGTTTTGTAAGGCGATACATGCGGTATCGCCCATTCGACTGAAGGTGAACGGTCGGGATTTCTTCGACCTGGAAATCATCCGGGCGACTTTTGACTTTCATGAGACTTTCGTTTCCAGTTCGCTTTATAAAACGCTCGGTTTGATGGTGGCCATGGCCGATTACAAATCCGGATCAATAAATCCCGATCGCAATTTCCAAGCAATTTTTGGACGTTCTCTTCTCGTGGTATCCGTTGATTTAGAGTTCTACTGCCAGACCGATTGACTATCTCCACTGATCAATATAACGTAAGTTTATGAAAAATAACGACCCATTCCCTAAGCTGACCATTCTCAATGACACCACACCGCCACCGCCCGCACCGCGTCTGAGCAACTCCGAGAAATACGGAAGCCTTTACTGGATGGGTATTTCAGGCCTAATCGCATCGATCCTTCTGGTCGGCTGGTTTGGCACGAACCTTTGGCTGATGCGAAATCTCTGGCAAGCAATTTTTGTTTTGCACAGCGCCGATTACCCAGAAGCCCAACGAATCGAGGCGGCAGAGAAACTCATCGCCGACCAGCGCATGGAATCCGCCCAGATTCAGCCCATGATCTTCCGTAAGTCCATCCCGGAAAAGGCCCGATACCTGCTTGCCGAGCATCTCGACAAAGCCCTTTCCGCGCAGGATGCGGGTGAAATGCTTAAACTGATCACCACAACCGGTCCGACCAGCCCGCCCAACTGGTTGCGAGGCCACCTCACTCGACTGGCCGCCACCAGCCTGAGAGCCGATTCCAGCTTTCCTGCCAGTTCATTCGAAAAATTGCTCACTGATAGTGACCCAATCGTGGCCGACTGGGCCGCCTTTGGCCTGATCCGGTCCACCAACCCGAATTCCCAAAAACTTGGAATGAACCGATTGGATCAACGAGCCAAAGCAGGATCCGCCCTCTCTGCCAATCTTATCCTAGCCAAGGACGGCCCCAGTGTTGCCTCTACACTTGCCATTCAACAGGCAATTCAGGCTATGCGTCAGGAAACACCTCAGAATAGGTCCCTCACGCAATAATGCCAGGCGGCCTCAAAAAACGTATCTATAAGCTAAGCAAAGAGCTCTGAATTCCATTCAAATCGATCTGGAATGCCCGGTATCGGTTTTAGTGGCTTTCAGGATTCGAATTTGAAATAATCGTCTGATACTTGGAGCATCAGCCTGATAATAAAGTGAGCAATCCATAGCCCCACGGCTTTTTAGACCATTGGCAAGTGACCCATGCGTGTTAATCTCACTGTGACTTCCGGCCCACAACTCGGTCAGCAATACAACTTTGACCAGCACGACACCTTTATTTTTGGCCGCAGCTCGTCTGCCGACTGCCCCGTTCCGAATGACGGATACCTCTCCCGGCACCACTTTATTGTTGAGGTCAACCCGCCAGTCTGCATGATTCGAGACCTCGGTTCGCGCAACGGAACCAAGGTCAACGGCCAGCGGGTCGGATGTGTTCAGCTCAAGAATGGCGACATGATCTCAGCCGGTGAAAGCCAGTTTCGGCTTTCGATTGACGCCGGAAGCCGGACCGACATCGGACTGATCCGATGTGTCGGCTGCGGGGCACTCGCTCCCAAAATGGACACCGCAATCATAGCCGAAGATGACCTGGCGCCCGTCCAGTGGATCTGCGGCGACTGTATTCGTCGCAAACGCCAGTTCCCCGAACCACCAGCCGGCTACCTGGTTGATCGCAAACTGGGTGGCGGCGGCATGGGCGAAGTCTATTTGGCCAGAGAACTTGCAACCAACCGCCTGGTGGCCATAAAAATGATGATCCCGACATCGGCCAGCAGCTCGCGGATCCGCGATTACTTCCGCCGGGAAATGGAAATCCTCAAGCAGCTTAAGCACCCAAACGTGGTCGAATTTCTGGCTGTCCATGAAACGGCGTACACCTTCCAGATCATCATGGAATATGTGCCAGGCACAAATGGCTACGAAATGATCTCCAAACTCAACCGCCCCCTGGCACTTTCCGAAGCCGCCCAGATCGGTGTCCAAGTGCTTTCGGCCTTGGCGCATGCCCATCACAGAGGCTTTGTGCATCGCGACATAAAGCCCTCAAACCTCTTGATTTCAGGCTCCGAAACCAGACCCAACGTGAAACTTTCAGACTTCGGACTCGCCAAGAATTTTCGCGACAACGCCGGCTTCAGCGGCTTGACCATGCAGGGCGATGTCGGCGGGTCCATTGGCTTCCTCTCGCCCGATCACATCCGCAATTTCACCAAAGTCAAAGAGCCCGCCGATATCTACAGCGTGGCCGCCACCCTCTATTTCTTGCTCACAGGCCAGTACCCGTTCCTCAATTTCGATCCCTCCAATGCCAAATCCTACGCCATTATCCTTGAAAATCCTGCCATGCCCATCAGGGCACGTCGTCCGGACCTGCCCGAAGCCTTCGATAAAGTTCTCCGCAAGGGACTCGAAAAACAACCCGCCGACCGATGGCATTCCGCCCGGGAAATGGCCCTCGCCCTCGAACCCTTTCTCGATTAGAAACCAATCTCAATTGGTTGCCTATGAGAAACTTAGCAACTCACATGGCTGCCCTCGTTTCATCCACTTTCAAGGATCCCAGATTTGGCATCCGAGAGAAGCTCTTATTCGGCCATGAACCTATCGCTCATCCATAAATCATGTGCCCCCTCTATTCCAGCATTCGTGCCGATCAATTCCCATGGGCGTTCAGCGGCAGGAGATCGCCAAACTGACGCTGCAAGTCTTCCATCTTCCTGAAGAGGTCATTCCACTTGTCAAACTCGTCCGGATCGCTGAAAAGATTTTTGAGCTCCAATGGATCGGTCTTACGATTGAAAAGCTGAGTCGTTTTGGACTTTGGATAGTGAATCAGCTTGTCGTGACGCGTAACCACCGCCCTTTGAATGTCGCGATATGCCAAAAGCAAAGCCTCGCGATGATCGGTCGCCCCTCCTTCCATCACCTTGACAAACGACTTCCCGTCGATCCCTTTCGGCAACTGCGCACCCACCAAGTCGCACACTGTGGGATAAATATCAAACAGATAAACCAAGGCCTCGCTTTGCCCTTTTGACACGCCCGGGCCAGCGAAGATCAAAGGCGACTTCATGCTGTGGTCATACAGATTCTGCTTTCCCAATAGCCCATGACTCCCAAGAGCAATGCCCTGGTCGGCGGAAAAAATGATCAAAGTCCTGTCAAGCTGACCACTTGCTTTGAGATGATCCAGAATGCGGCCCATGTGAAAGTCAAACGCCATTTGCACTGCATAGTAGGCATGCCACTGATTCCTGATCTCGTCCGGTGGCCGTGGTGTCGGGGCAAGTTGCTCGTCTCGTATCACAAGCTCGCCATTATCAAACGGGTGCTGAGGCAAAAAATTGCCAGGAAGCTCGACTTTTGATCGGTCGATCTGGTCCAGATATTTTTGGTCCGCCACACGCGGATCATGCGGATTCCCAAACGCCAAATACATAAAAAATGGCTTCTGGGGCGACCTTGTTTTCAGAAAATCAATGGCGGAATCCGCAATCTCCCGCCCCGGCTCACCTGACTTGCGTTCCTTGTCATCGTTTTCCAGGTACTTACTATGCTCAAATTTTGCCTGGATCAGCGGTGCCGTATTGCCTCGTTTACCGTGGTGAAATGTTTCGTAACCCCCTTGATTCATAGAGATCGGGAAATTTGGACCATCGCCCGGCGACCACATTCCCTTGGGGCCCTGGGGCGGCTGAAAATTCTTCCAGCGAAAATAGGCATTGCCAGAGAGCATCATGTTTCTTGAAGGCGTACAAACGGCCCCACTGTTCCCGCCCATGCAGTAAGCATTTTTCATGGTAAAACCACGATTCACCAGCGAGTCGAGAGTGGGCGTTTTCGCCACTTTATCGCCCAGCGCTGCAATGGTATCCGCCCGCATATCGTCGGCAAACAGGAAAAGCACATTCGGCTTACCCGGCAACGATTCCGCCTTGATTCGTGTCGGTATCGCTCCAAAAACGAGGAAGAGACCCACTACGGCCATGATGTCGGCTGTGATCCGAAGTAATTGCCTGGACATGTCAAAATGACCCTTGAGAGTTGAGACTTAAAATCGAAACGGATCGTGGTGATTCAAGAATTCTATCGTAAACGAAGACGGAGGGTGTAGGAACGATGTTGTGATTCAAGCAGCGATTGATTTTGATTTTGGTGGCTTGGAATAAACATGTGTTGGACGGTTACGCAAGTGGTTGGCCAGGCTTTCATCCTCACTCTGCCAGGCGGCTCGCACTTGAAGAATCGCTTCTCCGCGACCTTGTGCCCAATTGCCTTCCGATGCATTGGTTCCTCCGGATGCTCTTGGATCCATCAATAAACCGCATTCAGGTTACCTAATTCCGTCATCTTCCCAAGTTGTTTTATGTCTCGCTCACTGGTGCTGTCGCTTTGCTCAACCACCGGCTACAGGCTTATGAGATGCCTCCGGCATCATTCTGATACGATGTATCATGTGTGGCCGCGACAACTATAGCCGGATTTAAGCCATGGAAGAAAAATGAGTCTAATTTAAATTCGATTTCGGCATGTTTTGGAAAATGCGACAATTGTATTGTGTCAGAACAGCATTGTAAGAGGTTCGCCGGGCGATAGTTTCATGGGTCTATTAAGCGGGTCTCGTACTTGGAAGTCGTGCGGAATTCCCAAGGCGTGGAAGATCGTTGCAGTGATGTCGCCCGGGCCAGTAGCCAAACTGGCAGGATAAGCCGCAAACCGGTCGGAGGAACCATAAACCTGTCCGCCCCGGATCCCTCCACCAGCCAATACCGCAGAATAGCAGCGAGGCCAGTGCTCGCGTCCTGCTGAGGCTGAATTGATCCGTGGATTACGCCCGAATTCGCCAACCCAGACAATCAGAGTTTCGTCCAGAAGTCCCCGTGCAGAAAGATCTTCCAGCAAAGTAGCAAAGCCTTGGTCGGCTGGAGGCATCAAGCGGTTCTTGAGGTGATGGAAATTCTGACCGTGAGTGTCCCAGAAATTTTGGCCGTCGTTGTGCCAGTTGACCGTCACCAGAGGCACTCCAGCCTCAACCATGCGGCGGGCCATCAAAAGGCACTGGCCATGAATGTGGCGGCCGTAGCGATCACGGATCTCTTTGGTCTCTTTGGTCAGGTCGAAGGCTTCGCGAGCCGTGGATGACATCACCGCATTGATCGCCTTCCTGTGAGTCGGCTCCCAGGTATTTGCGGAAGAGGGGCCCGGGCCGAGATCCAACTGCCTTGACAAATCGTCCATCAGTCGCATACGTCGGTCCATGCGTTCCAAAGGGCAATCTTCGTCGAGCGAAAGCCCGGGCAGGCGAAACCCGGGATCGTTCGGGTCCGCCATGATATAAAATGGATCGTGGCCATGGCCGAGCCACCCCCCATGCTGGCCCGGAGCCTTGCCACCCGGAGCAGCCGGATGAGCCACCACCCAGGGCAACATCACCGAAGTGGGCAGGGGGCCTGAATTGGGCCGGATCTTGGCAAGCATGGAACCAATAAATGGCCAGTCTTTGGCCGACGGAGGATCGTTGTCCGACTTTGGACGAGGCGCCTGGTAGCCAGTCAGAAGATGATGCACAGTCGATAAATGCGCTGGGTCATCGTGGGTCATCGATCGAACGATGGCCAGTTTGTCCGTATGCTTGGAAAGTTTCGGGAAATGCTCGCTGATGCGTATCCCGGGAACAGCAGTATCGATTGACTTGAATTCACCACGCACCTCAGCCGGCGCCTCAGGCTTGGGGTCCCAAGTGTCAAGCTGGCTCGGTCCACCCCACTGAAAGATCAGAATGACCGATTTTGCTTTGCCCGTCGTCGACGGAAACCCTGCCAAATCCTCGGCACGAACACTCTTGACAAGGCCGTCAAGCCCACCCAGGCTGATCGGCGCAAGAGATCCCCACATACCAAGTTGCAACACAGACCGCCGAGAAGTTTGCGGGCCTCTGCAATCGGGATTTTGAATTCGATGGGGCATGGTTCTCAGGTCCAGTGGAAAGTTGAAAAGGCTGGAGGGGAGTCAACTTCCAATCCAATGGCAGGGCTTACAAACCTTTGGTTTCGGCTTGCATCGATTTAGTTTAACACTTTTTTATCGTGGAGTATAGAGATTTTGGTCGAGAAAGTCTGAATGTGCGGATTCTATCGCAAAATGTCTTCCAGGCATTTCAGCCCAAACCTCTTAAACCCATCTAAGATCAAGTGGGCAGGCTTACTTGGAATTCTGCTCGCTTTTTAACCTTTTTTGAAGGTAGGAGATGACGACCTGGCAATATGGAGGCAATTTACCGTTTGAATTTGGTTTACTCCATGATGTAATGTATTTCTGGACCTGATTTATATTAGGAGTTGAACCTGGGAAGTCTTTGTTAATTGTCGTTTTGATAGCACTGAGCGCACCTTTTCTTCGATTGACTAATGTCATTTGATTCAAATTGAGGGTCTCTTCGATGTCTTTCTTAAACTCAGAATTACTTGTAACGATTTTACCCTGTGAATCATAGCGAATGAGTGCTTCAATATTATCAATGGCTGGATTTTTTGAAATCCGAGTGTTTCCCTTCGAGCTGTCGCAATGGCAATCAGTGCCCTCTGACTTGCAGGCGGCCAACAGATTGGAGAATTCAAAAATTAGTTCTGGGTGTAACGACTGCGGCATGTGATGCTCAATCTTTGTGTCATCTGGTTTGCCTTCAATTCGCCCCATGCAATAACAGCAAAGAAAATGCTGATCTCGAACAAGGGTCTCTCGAATTTCTTTCTTTATCTGTAGATCGTCTAATCCATTCGCTGTATCTTTGTACTTTTTGTGGATTGTATAGCCAGACTTTTTGATATTTCTCATTTTGAACGAACTCTCATTGCAGAAAGAATAGTTTCATAAGTGTTTTCATGAAATGAATTTTTGGACTCGATTTACTCAAGAAACGTCATTATCGACTCGAAATGTACAATTTCTGCGTCATTCTGACCAATTGTTTTTTTGAGCAACTCGATTTTAGATCTTGCGTCTTCAAAACTTTCCTCATCAATCAATAATGAAATGGCGTCCATCTGGTTTTGGACCGTTTCATTTCGTGTGGGTGCGTTCATAAGTTCTTGTAGAATTCGGTTGGAATCGACCCCGATCGAGCTTTCAGGCGAGTGCGAAATTCCGTTATCCAGAATCATAAGCTCACTCGGTAAAACTTCACCAATAATTTGTGGCGAATGCGTGGTACAAATGAACTGGATTTTGGGGAAAGTCCGCTTCAGGTCATTCACAATCTTACGCTGCCAGCGAGGGTGCAAATGTAGGTCGAGCTCATCAATCAGTACAATTCCGGGCGTTTCCAAAATGGATTTCTCACCAAGATGAGGATTCAGTTGTGCCGCCTTAATGGCTATATCCCCAATCATGCTCACCATGTTTCTCATCCCGTCACTTAACGTTTCAAATCTTTGGGCTTTTTGTCCTTCAAACTCGACTATAATCGTTAAGTACTCAGCATCATACCATATGTTCCTACCGTTTTCCAAGCATTGAGTTATGGATTTCTTGACCGCTATTGAAATTGGCTGTTGCTCATGCTTTTGAAATGCCATCCAATCCTGTCGTTTCATCCATCGAATCAAATCGGTCTGATTGCACCTCTTGTCAAGACTGTTTTTATAACCTTCCAGTCGGCTCAATTCTGCCTGTCTCTTAACCGGCCTCGAATTTTGCATGTTTTTGGGAATCTGCCACAATCGACCAGTTCCATAATAGGAAATCAAAGGTAAAATGACATTCTTGCCGGTTCTGACACATTCTGCTGCGCCTTCAGCCACTTCGATCATTTTCTTGGCATTGATGCTTGTTGTTCGGCCTTTACGTCCTTTTACATCCCGAGCCCATACCAAGTCTTGCCCCAATACATGCCCTTTTGCTTTGACTTCTGTCCTTTGATCTTCTTCAAAGCTATGAAATCGTTTCCCATCTTTCGAATATTCGGGATGCAGACGAACATCGCCTGCTGTTAAATTTCTTTTGTCAAGCCCACGCATACCAAGCATCCATGCTCCAGCGGCAACGGCTAAAGCATCGAGTAGACTTGTTTTGCCAGCCTGATTATTTCCTACGATGAGATTAAAATTCGGATGGAATTCAAATCTGGATTCGCTGAAACAACGGAACCCATTCACTTCTATCGTGTCAATTCGCATCTGAGCATTCCTATGCTTGAAGTGTACTAAAAGTATCAATTCCCGATTCTCTCATTGGCACCATTTAAGTTATGCAATTGCATTATCCTGGCAAGTCAAATCTGCCAGGATAACGCAACTTTTGCAAGCTTGATTGAGTTCAAGTTCTGTTCGCCATTAGGATCAACTCACTCTGGCAAAGGTTTGCCCTTGGTCTCGGGAGCAAAAGGCAAGGCCACAAGGCCGATCAGGAAGAATGAACACATGACCACTCCGGCATAGCGATAGGGCAACGAGTCGTCGGTCACGCCGGGGCTGATCACGGCGTATCCTTTGAAAACATTGCTGGTCAGGTAACCCAATGTGAACGGACCGACAGCCGCGACCAGCCGCCCCACGTTATAGCAAAAACTGGTTCCAGTCGAGCGCAGGCGGGTCGGGAAAAGTTCCGGGAAGTAAATTGCAAATCCGCCAAACAAGGCAATCTGGCAGAAACCCATGATTGGGATCATCCAGAAAATCTCGCTGAATTTGTCCAGATTCCAGAATGTAAACGCAGTCCAGACCATGGCCAATACATAAAAGATCGCAAAGGTAGGCTTGCGGCCCAGTCTCGTGTTGGTCAGCTTGCTATAGGCATGAATCCCGAAAAACGCTCCGATGTTTAAGACCAGCGAATTGATACCTGTCCACAGAGTCAATTTCTGGTTCACCAGTTCAGCGGTTAAGCCTTGGGCTTCAAAATGCTTACGGAAAATTGTCCGCACCAGGTCGGCGCTGAAGAAGCCAATGCCCCAAAGCCCGACCACACCTGAAAATGCCATGGCCATGCCAGCCAGAGTGTTGCGTCGCCAGCGCGGGTTCCCAAAAAGCTCCCTCAGCGATCCCAATTCCTGATCTATTTGGTCTGGCCCAGCCTGCTTGGCTTTCGCCCACTTCTCAGGCTCCTTCAAGCGAGACCTGATCAAAATCGCAAGCAATGCCGGGAAAGTTCCAATGATGAACATGATTCGCCATCGTGAATATCCAATGTCCTCTACCAGCCCCAAACTGATCGAAATCAGTGCGGCCGTGATATTCCCAATTGCCGACAAGGCCTGCAACCAGCCCAAAGCATAAGCCCGGGCCCGGTCAGGCATGACTTCGGCCACCAAGGCCACACCCACAGCAAATTCACCGCCCACGCCCAAGCCTGTCAGAAAGCGAAATGCCATGAAGTCGTAAATGCCAATGGAAAATGCACTTAAGCCTGTAAAAATGGAGTAGATCAAGATCGTGAACATCATTGTCTTGGCACGGCCGATCTTATCACCCAGAATTCCAAAAAACAGGCCACCAATGGCCCACCCGATCATAAATACCGAAGTGGCCACCCCACCATGATAGTTCACCGCCGCTTTGACATCGTCAGGCGACATTCCCGCTGGCTTACCGTAAAGCTCTGTAATGGCTGGCATTCGGGCCAGTGTGAAAAGTTGCTGGTCCATCGTATCAAAAAGCCAGCCAAGTGCGGCCACCATCAGCACGAACCAGTGGTATCGGGTCAAGCCTTTATGCCAGGGATCGGAATCCTTGATCGTTGTCGCCATTTGATTCGAAGGGTCGTCGAAGTGCATCGCGGGCTGGCTCCTCAAGGATCTTTCAAAATGCTGGTACCTCTGGAATCGAGTAACCAAGCAAGTTGGAGGTCGTGAAAAGAGGTGAGGGAAGATGTGTGAGCATAGCAACTTTGGTTGCGATATTGTAGTCTAAAATTACGTGAGATGCCAAAACAGAATCCCGACGCTTGTTCCAGATTCCATTAATCAGTCCTAACCCCAAGCGATTAAACCAGATTCGTAGCCTGACAGTTCGCTGGCCAACATGAGACTTCCGCCGGTTCTACATCGCGTCCATGAAACACGAAGTCCTGATCATGGCTTGACTGGGACGGACCTCTAATCCATAAAAAAACTTCGGACAACCGGTTTTCCACTCCGTGTCATTGATCTCAGGGACAGAATGAATTCGCCCATCCCATCTTCCTCATCCTTGCCAGATTCTCCGCTCTCAAAGGCTTCGATATTGGTCATTTGGGTTGCCCTGCCGCTGATCGTCTGCACGGCCATGGCGGCCCTGTCGCTTGGCATCATTCCCAAAGGCGTTCCGGGTGAGTGGTTATGGACCGCCCCCAATGCCTCGCTCACCAGTTGGGAATTGTTGGCCGCCGCCGCAACCATTACTCTCTATTTAGGCTATATCTCAATCAGTTTCAAGTTGTTGGAACTTCCCACAACGCGCCTGATCGTCGTCCTTTCCATGTTCCCCGCCGCTGCACTCGTCCAATTCGGACTCCATCTCTCCGCACCTTATGGCTACGGGCTTGCCAAGTGGCCCATCTGCAGCTTCAGCCCAGGCTGTAGCGGCTATTACCTGATCGCCAAAACGGAAGCCTCTGACTTGCCTTTGTTCCTCGAAAACTATCCGGATTGGGTCAAAACCAAAGACGCACTCCATATCGGAACGCACCCGCCAGGCCTTATTGTCAGCTCCTGGGCCTGGCTCCACTTCTGGGAGTCCTATCCTGATTCAGCAAAAACATTTATGGCGTCTCTTCCAGCCGAAATGCGCGACGCAGCAAGGAATGTCATACGTCAAGGTGTGATTCCCGCCCCAGATCAGGCCTCTATTGTCAGCATCGGAGCCAGCCACTGGCTTTTGGACGCCATGTGCGTCTGGCCAATTTTTTTTCTGGTCCGAAAGCTTGGTGGAACAAATCTTATCGCCTTCCAGACTGCATCGCTTTGGCCTGTCATTCCTTCCACAACCATGTTCCTACCCGCTTCTGATTCTGCCTTCGCCTGGCTTGTCGCCCTCGCCGTCACTCTCTCGATTCGCAATCAAAACTCAAGCCCCACTGCCTCATATTGCGTCAAGCTCCTCCTCTGTGGTCTCATCCTCGGTCTGGGCATGTTTTTCAGCCTCGTCTTCCTGCCAGCCGGGATGATCATCGCGATTCTGATCAGCGCGCAGCCCGGAATCTCCACCCGCACCAAAGCCCGAAACATCTTGACCATAGGGACCGGCTTCCTCGCCATAACCACGCTCTGGGCGACCACAACTTCCTCAAACCCACTCTCAATCTGGTACTCAAATCAAATCAACCACGGCCGATTCTATCTCGAATTCCCTCGAACCTATTGGAAGTGGATCCTGGCCGACTTCGCCGAAACCACAATTGGCCTAGGGCTGCCCGCCAGCCTGCTCCTTCTGACCAGCCTCATCATCCAATTCCGAAGCTTTAAGAGAAGAGAGTCTCTTAGTTCACCAGCCGTCATCACAACCGTCGTCTTGGCACTACTCGCCCTGAGTGGCAAAAGCCTGAGCGAAGTCGGTCGACTATGGCTCCCGTTCTACCCATTACTGATCACTCCAGTTTTTAAAACGATCCCAGAATTCCAATCCCTGAAATTCCACCTCTGGTGCATCGCCTGGACCATGATCCAACTCATCTGGCTGCAATCCATCGTACAAGTTGTCTATCCAATCTAACTGACTTCTAATCAGTGTCTTACATCAAAATCAAGACGCTCGGCCAATCCTGAACAAACTTTTATTTTATAAAAACGGCACGGATTGGTATTGAATCGTACCACTGATATACGTAGAGGGTTGTTGATGGGAGCGGGATCTGGACAGCAACAACTCTACAGCGAATAATTCGATACAGCAGCAATGCTGGAAGGTGACTGGAACCATGCGACTCACACTTAGAACACTTTTGGCCTGGCTGGACGATACGCTCCCTTCCAAAGATGTGGCACGTATAGGGCGGCAACTGCATCGCTCAAGATTTGCGCAGGAACTTAGCCGGCGAATTCGGCGAGTCGTTAGGCAGAGGCGTTTGACAGTGCCGGGGATGGGGACGAATACCCCAATCGATTCCAATATTATTGCAGCCTATCTTGATAATAATTTGTCAAATGACCAAACCTCAGCCATTGAAAGCCTCAGCCTGAACAGCGATGTCCATCTCTCTGAGATTGCCGCAAGCCATCAGATTTTAAGTGTCCTGGAACAACCCATAGAAATTGAGACCGATACCTATGCCAAAATGTATCGGCTCGTACAAGGGCCAGAATCGCGAATTCCATCCGATCGATGGCTCAAACAGAGACTGGATGAAAAAACCAAGATTAAAACCAGTCAAGAACATCAAGCCAGCCAGATCGTCGATCAATTGAGAAGTCAGACAAAAATAGATGGCTTTTCGAGGCATCGCAATAAACTGATCGCATGCTGCTTGATTCTTGGCCTAACGATGCTCAGTGCATCACAATGGTTGAATCAAATTGGATCAAGAGCGAAATTCGAGCCCAAAAAAAATCTGCAAACCGAGCAGAATAACATTCCACATATCGCTTTGCCTTCTATACAACCCACAGACCCAATTCCTCCAATAACAAAGGAAATTCCAGATCTCTCAATTAAGTCACAAGTTGAACCGGATAAGGCCTTAGCAGAAAGGGTCGTCAATAAAACCGAAGAGCAAAACGAAGTCGTCAAGACGCCAAAATTTATAGATAATCAAAACATCGACATTACGGCCACAAAAAAGGTTATAGAGAAAGTGGGGCTAGGAATTCTTGATTTCAAGGATTTGATCGAGCGATCCAAAACGTCGATAATTTTGATTTCGGAGAATAAACAGGGTCTTCCAGAATCAATAAAAGATCATTCGAAGTCGTCATGGAGCAAGTTGACTCCGAAATCGAAATCGACTCACGGAATCATCCGGTTTGCATCCGCTCATCAGGAGACGTTTAAAAGTCCAGCCGGCATCTTGGAGATTCAACGAGGATCGTTGATTGAGTGGCCCGCAATCGGACTTCCAATCCTCCACGAAGGGGAGTGTCGATTTACATCAATCAGCAATTGGCCATTGACATTACGTATGGATGCATCAGAAAACACTATCAACCTGGAAATCTCACCAAATTCAGAACTTGTGATTGCTAGAGATACAAAATATGAAACAGGTTCCGATTTAAAATCACCCGTAAATGGTGGTGGACTCAAAATTGTCGCTATTAAAGGTGATGCGTATTTGGTTTATAAGAAAATAAAATCTCTGATTGATAAAACCAGGTCCGTTTTCATAGAGAGTACCTCAAAAGACTATCAAAAGACCAATAACTATCAAATCATAGAGCCGGCATTAACCATACAGTGGCCAAACGATCCAGAGACAGCAAAAAACACAACAGAAATGATCATTAAATACACAGATAACGACCGAGCATTACCAGTTGCCATCATGGAAGCCATTTCCAACAAGATTAGCCCCGTACGAGATCTTGCCCTTGAAATAGCAATCTGGATTGATAGAGACGATATACTGCTCAATTCGTTGACAGATCCTGTAGACAGTGATCTAAGATTATCATCTATAAATGCTTTAAGAAAAATCTACCTGAACCATTCGGAACATGCGAATCGTATTACCAAAAAACTTGTTGAAGAACTTGATCTCAATCAAGAGACATCAATCTTATTGACGAGAATACTCTCCCAGGAAAATCCTAAGCCAGTCAAAGCATGGTATCAAAATCTCGTTTCCTCGCTGGAACATCCTTCCATATTGATACGTCAACTTTCGGTCATGGAATTGATGAAAGCAGCCAGACGCGATGAAATGGGCTATAAACCAGAAGAACCGACCAAAAAAAGTATCGATGCGTGGAAGAGCTGGCTTGATATGGATGGTGGAAAAACTCCATGAATGCTAAAACCACGACTTACAACAATAAAGCGATGAATTTTCATGCTTTGTGCGAGGATTCTTTGGATTGTAAGAGGTGCGAATGGAAATAATTAAAACCAAGTCTGTGTTACAAATCGTGAGGAATAAACTGTCATCATGAAAAATGGCAGATGAATCTGTGGCGGTTTTTATTTTAAATGACAAAGGGTCAAGACGGTGTTTATTTGAGCCACGTTTTTGGGATGGCGATTGTATAAATGTCCGTCTTTCCGTCTTTGTTTGAAATGTAGGTTACGTGTTTTCCATCGGGTGTAAATGTAGGAAACGAGTTGGGTGTTGTGGATTGGGTCAGATTTTCAGTCTGTCCATTTGAGTTGCTGATCCAAACATTCTGGGTGCCTGATCTTGCGGAGATGAAGACCCATTTCTTCTGGTCAGGGGCAATGGATGGATAATCGTCGAGGCCTGGGCTTGTGGTCAGTCGCGTGATTTTTCGGTCGGCAAGATCGAGGCGAGCCAATTCCAGGCCTGACCATCGATCGGTTGAGAAAAGGATGAAGGTTCCGTCGGGCGAGACGGCGGGGTGCAGGTCTTGGCCAGGGCTTTGTGTCAGGCGTTCGATTGGTTCGGAATGATCGATATGTGCGAGATAGAGTTCCTGATTGCCTTCGTGTGTGGAGGTAAAAACGAATCGTTTGCCGTCGGGCATCCAGGCTGGCCAGTCTTGGTGGGATAATTTTCCATCATGATCACCGGCGACGATTTTTGGTTCGGCGGATCCATTGCTTGGCATGAGGGCGATATCAAGATTGCCCTGGGTGCCTGAAAGGGTGATTAAAGTGAGTAGAACGGCTTTGCCATCATGCGAGAATGTGGCGTGATATTCGGGAGCGATCCGTTTGGTGAGTCTTTCCGGATGAGCGAGATCGCTGGTTTTTGCGATTCTGATGAATATGGAATTGCCGCTGGCTTCGTGTCTGGCAAAAGCCAGTTTTTGGCCGTCAGGATGCCATTGAGGTCGATGCTTGAAGGCGCCGTCGCGAGTAATGGCGAATGGTGTGTCGTGGCTGGCCGGGGCGTCGGCCGGTAGATTGGCAGTGGAAATCAAAAGCAGTGGGAGAAGTGTTTTGATGGGGTTTTTCATCCGAAGATATCCGTCAGGGCAGTGCCTTGTGGGAGCAGGTTGAGGTCGGTGATTTCTGCTGCGGTCACGCCCATTCTGTACAGGATTGTGGCTCCGAGATCTGCAGGTGAGACTGGTCTTTGGGCAGGATGTTCGCCGCGTTTGTCGGAGGCTCCGATGAGTGCTCCGCCGCGTACTCCACCGCCTGCGAGCACAGCGCAATAGCAAGGGTTCCAGTGGTCGCGGCCAGCTTTATCGTTGATTTTGGGGGTCCTGCCGAATTCGCCGACGGCGACGATCAAGGTGGATTCAAGCAGTCGTCGATTTTGGAGGTCGGTGATCAGGGTCGACATGGCTTGGTCGAGCATCCATCCGTGGCGGTCCTGCATGATCTGAAAATAGCGGTCGTGCATATCCCAGCCGCCATCGCCTGCGTCTTCGGGGCACTCGACATGCGTGGACCAATTGACCTGAACGACAGGCTGGCCTGCCTCCACCAAGCGGCGGGCAAGCAGGCAGCATTGCCCGAATCGGTGCCTGCCATAAGCATTTCTTAGGGGGTCGGGTTCACTGGAAAGATCCAGGGCCGCCAAGCTTTGGCGTGATGAAAGCATTGTGTGTGCAAGGCGATAGTGATGATCCATAGCCGAAACTGTGGCGGAGGATTTGGAGGCAGCTTGCTCCTCAAGCATGGCGAATCTCTGATCCATGCGATGGGCAGAAAGCTCCGGGGGCATATTGAGAGACGGAATTTTGAGACCTTCTACGGGGTCGTAATCGAGCCGAAACGGGTCGTGGGTGGAGCCGAGCAGTCCACCACCTTCGCCCACCACCTTTTTCAAGCCTTGATTGAGCTGGCTGCCGAGAATGACATAGCCGGGGAGATGGCCAGAGGGGCGCGGGTTGAGGCGTCCGATGATTGAGCCGATGCTTGGCCTCATGGCACCTGAACTTACGGCGCCGCCGAGGGAAACGGCGCCTGCCTGGGAGCCAGTCAGAGCGATGGTCCCGGCGATTCCGTGGTCGTTTGAGGCGTGGTTCATGCTCCGAATGATGGCCATTTTGTCTGCAACTTTCGCCAGGTTTGGGAGAAGTTCGCAAAAGTTAAGGCCTGGAACATTCGTCTGGATTGGCTCGAATGGCCCACGATACTCCAGAGGAGATGCGGGCTTCATGTCAAACGTGTCCAGATGACTGGGGCCTCCCCAAAGCCAGAGCAGGACCACCGACTTGATCGGGCTTGGTTCGGCTGCCTTTGACCTGGCAGAAAGGATGTCCACAAGATTGAGGCCAAACGCACCAAGCGAACCGACCTGAATCAAGGCTTTTCGCCTGGAAATCGCTGATGCAGGTTGATTTTGCATGATGCGCATCTGTCAAAACCCCAGAGGTGATGTGGGACAGCGAAAAAGAGGATTCCCGGAGCGGGCAAAATTGACAGATCAGGAGATTGAACTCTAAGGAATAAAGTCATTTCTGTCAAGATTCCCCGAATAGCGAACTGAAGACGATTCGGTCAAGCGGATTGACCATGCCTTAAGGTTTGTTGATGCGGGCATTGGGTTGCTTCATGAAAATGATGAAGCGACCGTTGCGGGCATGAGATTCGGCTGGATTTGCAAGAAAAACGTTGTAAAAGATTAAAATAAGTAGTTGTGGTGTATCAGCTTAAGATTAATGATCGGAGAAAGGCCTTGCTTTTTCAGGACTATCCCGTAGACTAATTTCATCAACGCACCCGTAGCTCAATTGGATAGAGCATCGGTCTACGGAACCGAAGGTTATAGGTTCGAATCCTATCGGGTGTATTTTGATGACGGCAAAAGTTGAATCTTTGTTACGAAGCCCTGAATTTGACACTGGCTTCATGCGTTATGCACTTGAGATTGCCAGTTTGGCCTCAGGGCGAGGCGAAGTGCCGGTTGGTGCTGTGCTTGTGCATGAAGGGGCGATCATCGCCGAGTCATCAAACGAAGTGATATTGACTGGCGACCCGACGGCTCATGCAGAGATGATTCTGTTGCAGCGTGGTGCCAGGCTGGTTGGCCGGCACGGCTTGGCGGAATGCACGCTTTATGTGACGCTTGAGCCATGTGTGATGTGTGCGGGAGGGTTGGTTGGTGCCAGGCTGAAGCGTCTTTGTTTTGGAGCGCGTGATGAGCGGTTTGGTGCCTGCCGGAGCATATACAGAGTGACCGACGACCCGAGGTTGAATCATCGTCTGATTGTGGATGAAGGGGTACTGGCAGAGGAGTCAAGACGACTGCTTTCAGAATTTTTTCGTGAACGAAGGTTGCAAAATCGCCAGGATTTTGTATGATACTTATCGTAGTTTGGAGGGGTGCCTGAGCGGTTGAAAGGGCCGGTTTCGAAAACCGGTGTAGGGTTCACTCCCTACCGAGGGTTCGAATCCCTCCTCCTCCGTTGTATTGATCTGATTCCTAAATCTCTGGATCTTTAGCTTTTCACCATGACATTTGCCAACAAAGTCACATTTCCAGCTCTTATCAACTCCTTGGCGGCAGCGTTTTGCTGTTTCTTTTCGTTTAATCATTCCAGTCTTCCGATTTCGATCCTGACTGTTTTGAGCCTGATTGTCCTCACTGCAGGCCCATTGATTTCTTCATTAAGGGCGAGCAAATCATCGTCTCGAAATGCAGATTCAGAATCTGCAAGCGACGAGTATGAGGGCCCGTCGGACATGACAGCGGCCGTTTTTCTGGTTGTCAGTGCCTTGAGTCTGGCATTGTTGGTCGCGTTTCCGGTGCGTTGGCCGTCGGCGGTGGCATTTGGTTTGTCGATGACCACTTTAAGCCTATCTGTGGCACGAAAAACGCCACTCAGAGATGCTTTCGTAGTCTTGATCGCCACATTTTGCCTATGGCCGGTTGCCATCCAGGTGGTGGAACGCGTTGAGGCGAAATCAGAGATTTACATGAGCCGCCTGGTGGGCGATCGTCTGGACATGCGGGAGATACTGAACTACCCTGCAGGTCGGGTGGTTCAGACGATTAAAGGGGAGACGACGATCGGTCAGAGTCAGGATGGATTGACAGGTCTTCGGCTTGGTGCGATGGTTGCCTGCCTGACAGGCATCTTGATGCGACGCGGGCCAATCCATGTGTTGATGCTGTCGGTGTCCGGAATTTTCTGGGCTTTGGTGCTCAATGGGTTCTGGGTTTATGGGCGGGTCTTGATGCAGAATGAGGTTAGCGGGTGGGAGACGGTCTGGGGCAGTTCCATTTTCGCATTCTTGACAGGCTTTGTGCTGATTTTCAGTACAGACCAGCTCTTGCTCGTGTTTGGTCTTTTGAATCCTCTTTCTTGGATCAAGCGTGACAAGCCCCGGGGCAATTCTGCTCAGGAGCAGGAAGAAGTCGATCCTGGAGAAGGCTTGGTCGATCAGGAAGAGCCTGTTCCCGTCTCGTTGCCCCCTGCATTTTTCTATGGGGTAGGTGTGGTCTCGGTCGTTGTGGCCGTACTTGTTGCCGGGCAATCGATACAGCGATTAAGGGCGAATAAGGAAGTTCGTACCAAATGGCAGTTGGTTGCGGCCCGCAACGATTCGTCGGTCTGGCCTGACAAATTGGGCAGGTGGACACGAGTCAACACGCCTGTTACAGCCGGTTCGCTGGACAAGACGATCAATGGATCCGTGGTTTCCTCGATTTCTGCAAGTTATATGGCTGAGCAGAGGTTGGCAAAAGTGAGTTGGGTGGGCCCCTACACGGGCTGGCATGACCGATTTCTGGATTTTCAATCCAGTGGCTGGTCGATTGCCAGAGAGGTTGTTTCGACGAATCCATCGGGCAAGCCTTATGTGCAGATGAATCTTGGGCAGTCCACGGGTGAAAAAGGTTTTCTGATTTATACGATGGATAAAATCGGCGGAGAAACCGAGTCACCGTCGGTTCGAAACATCTCTCGGCTGGTTTGGTGGCACTTCCTTCAAGCCTTGGCCTTGCGGGGTCCAGTGCGTGCCGATCGGTACATGACAGAAGTTTTCTATGAGTCCTATACCGGTCTCAAGGAAGGGGATGATGCCATCCTTGGTGAGCTGACAAAAGCCGCCTTGGAAGCCAGGCTTAATCCGGGGCTGGTTATTGGAGATTGATCGAAACGGATTCAGGAATTTCAGATACAGGTTCTTCGGCTCACTGGAATGTCTCATTTTTTGACTTGCCGGACTCCTCGATTCCAAGGAAAATGGTTCTCTAGAATCGATGTCGACACAACCAGAAAACCCTCAATTCCTGCGACCCGATCACCCGCCAGAATGGCGTGACGACGATTTTCAAATCGCTTCGGACACGACAACGGAGGAATCAGGCTTTTTCAGTCGAGCGAAAGCCTATTTCCTGGCGATTTTTGGAATTGGCCAGAAGACGGGTTTTGGTGGCCAAGCGGATTCGCCCGACCTTGACTCAGGAGATGTAGAGATTCAGCCTTTCGCCATCGGGCAAGGCGAATCTTGGTTTAGGGGAAAAAAATGGGAGCAGGCAGAGTCGCCTGAATTCGACTCGTTTGATTTGGGGCCCTTGAGCGGGCCCTCTGCGGCTCAAACCGAAGATCTGAATGATCTGGACGTTGCCCAGAATTCGGCGTTCAATTCGTTTGACTCCGATGAAGAGCCAGAGACGCCTGGCCTGAACTCGATTTCATTAGAGCAGCATGGCGATGATTTCCAGATTGCTTCCAAGCAAGATCCCTATCATTTTGATGAGCCTGTTGTTTCCGATCCTCTGATTTCTCCGCATCTTGGACCGGAGACGGATCCGGAGGATGTCGAAGTCGCATCTTCCAAGCGCATGGCTTCGGCTTCTGTCTTTGCCGAGCCCTCAGAAATCGAGCCGTCCTCAGCCCAGCCTTCGGATCCCGAGGCTTATGAAGCCGGTTCTGTGAACACTCGCCGATATTTTGGTGATCAGATCCAGGAGCAGATTGGTGATCTGGTTGATCGACTTGACATTTCCAATCAGGCGCTAGAGCAGGGCGCCTTGCAGGTTGATCCTGAGAATGCCCAAGATATCGTAGAGGTGGGCCAGGCGGATGGTGAGTTTCGCAAGCCCTTGCTGGGGCTGATTCTTGTCGTGGTCAGGCAAGTCATTCGCTGGGCGATTGGGATTCCATGGCGGTCGATTTCACAGACAGGTGGGATTCTGGAGCAGCCGAGGTCCAGGCTGGAGCCGATCCTTGTCGGGCTTCCAGCCTTGGTCATGGCATTTATGGCATACAAGTCGGTGATTTATCTGAACACGTCCGACCTTCTCAGGGAGCGGAATTATTATCGGCGACTTTCGGCAGACCTATTGACAACGAGTGATTGGAGTGGGGCAGAGCTTGCAATCCGGCGGGCTTGCATGGCGGCAAACACTCCGGAAAACCTCTGGCAGTATTCGCAAGTCATGATTCTGGCTCCAGATTCGGAAACGCGTCTGAGGGGCCGAAGGCTGATCATGAAACTGGCGGCCCACAATGGCGACAATTACCCTGAAGCCCATATTTTTCTTGCCCGGGAACTGATCAGCAAAACCGACTTGAAAGTCGAGCAGGTGCCGGAATTTATTGAATTGGTTCAGAGCCATCTTCGATTGGCGATTGCCTCTGATCCGAATCGCCTGGATGCCGTCGAAATGCTGCTCGACCTGCTCATGACCATGGGCGACGATTCGGAGGTTCAGCGTCTTTTGGTCCCACGCCTGGAGCGCTGGCCAGTTGGGCACTATTATCTGGCGAGATTGGCGTTTAACAAGGGAGACAGGGTCAACCAGCAGATTTCGGCAGCCTTCGCCGCAAATTATTTCGAATCGATTCCGAGACTTCTTGAGCAAAGTCTCAAAGATCGGGAGCGATATTTGTTGTGTCTTGCCCTGGCAGGTCAATGGAAGAAAGCGGAGCCAATTGTTGACGATTGGTACAGGCGGCTTGATGACGAAAAGTCGATTCATCTCTGGAAGAACAAGTTCCTTTCCATCCGCACGATCGAGAAGCTCGATTTCCCGGTCTCAGACTCCAGGCCTCTGATCGATGAGTGCCTGAAAGAGCTTGAGAAGGATTCCAGGAACAAGGATCTGTGGAACGTGATGACTCAGTTTGCAGACCGACAGCCTGCTTATGGCGATTCGATTTACAAGTCTGCATGCAAGATTATTGCCGCCAATCCGAGCGTGCTCGATTCCGAGAGCTACATGATTTGGGGCAATATTGCAAGAAAGCGTCGGGCCAATAACGACGCTCGTGAGTTTCAGCTTCAAAGTGTGATTCTCAACCCAGGAAACATCATTGCTGCAAATAATTTGGCAAATCTCTTTTATAAGGAAGAGCCTAAAGATTATCAGAGGGCACTGAAGCTCATCGAAAGTGTTTTGAAGGTCGAGCCGAATAATCCGATCTATCTGGAAACCAGAGGTCAGATTTTCGCCCTGCTCGGGCAGGACGAACTTGCCATCGACGACCTGACCAACGCCTTGACCAGCTTTCCAAATATTCCCGAGATTCACGAGACCCTCAGTCGACTCCTCCGTCGAAAAGGCAGCATAGATCTTGCCTTGCGTCATGAAAACCGGTTGACTGAGCTGCGCCGGGATAATCCGAATCCACTCTTTCCGGGGCAAATTGCGCCGAAACCAAGATAAAGATCGTCAGCCATCCATCATGCCTCCAAAAGACCGTAAACGACCTGGCCTAGTCGCTTTATTGTTTCGTCGT
Organism: Candidatus Kuenenia stuttgartensis; assembly: GCA_945865635.1. GTDB lineage: Bacteria > Planctomycetota > Planctomycetia > Isosphaerales > Isosphaeraceae > QWQI01. Next base: position 4,769 of record CAMBEP010000056.1, on the reverse strand, counting down.
AAGCGGCGTTCTCCGAAGCGTGTTGACCCGATTCAGATGGTTCAGTCCAATGTTGTTCCTAAAAAACGCCGGCGGTTGAAGGATTATTTACAGCACTTCAAGCGTTCCTTCAAGTCAATTTCATCCGATGCATTGGTTTCAGACAGCCGCAGCAGTACCTCAGATCATACCTTTTCAGGAATCATCAAATCGCTCTCGAAGTCTGTTACTGTCGATAAATTGACAGAGCGCGATGGCAAAGCCGGGGATCCAAGTAGAAATCGATCGCGGTTGCAAAAGCTTAAGCACGGTGTGGTTAAGAATTCCAAGCGGCTCCTGCTGGCGACCCCAGCCATCGTGCTCTTCGTTTTTGCTTTGCGACTCGTTCTGGATTTATCGCCAAACCGGCTTGTCAGGCAGCTTGGTTTTACGAATCGATTTGATCGTGCGTTTGCAGAGCAGCGTATCGATGAAGCCAATTTGCTCGTCAAAAATCAGATTTCCGCGCAGAATCGGCCGAGCAATCAAGACCTTTTCCGATACGCTCTGGTTTTGGCGTCCCAGCAGGAGATTCAGAGGACTCGTGAACTTCTGGAATTCCTCACAGAAACCTCAGATCGCAGCTTTGGTCCAGCCCACCTCGAAATGGCACGCGCTTATTCTGCGCTTCCGAAACAGACAGACCAGTCGTCGTCTAAAATTGAGAGTCACCTGATTCGCGCCATGATCGATTCCGACACCACTGTGATTGCACGGATCTCGCTCGGACGACTTTATCGAAAACGCGGCCGATTCAACGATGCCGAACGGATCCTCGAACCCATCCGTACCAATGAAGAAGCCTGCATCGAACTGGCCTTGGTGCGCAATGCGCAAGGACGGTTTGCCGATGTGCCCACGACGGTTGCTCCTTACATCACAAGATGGCGTGACCAGTGGAAAAATCCTCAGGATATCGGTCAATTCGAACGCTCGGCCATTGGCTTGATCCTAATGGCCGAAGAGGAATCGGTTCTGGCAGGGCTTGACAACCCGAAACTGGCCATCTCCCCGACACGGCTTGATGAGCTCAGGCGACTTGCCATTGGGCTCTGGATGGCACGGTTGCTGGCTCAAGGTGTCGATCAATATCCCCAGGTCCTGAAAATCATCGCCACTTATCAGCAAAAGCTGCCATGTTCGCCAATCTGGATTTCGCCATTGATGCAGATCACTCAGCGCAACAGCCCAGTTCGGGATTCTGCCCTGAAATTGAGAGACCAGATGACCCTTCAGTCGGAATGTGACCCATCCTTCCTTCACGAATTTGCAGTTCAAGGCAAAGATCTTGAAGAAATGGGCTTTGCACGCCAGATCTATGAAAAAATTCTTTTGAAATATCCGGATGAAATTCTATCGCTCAACAACCTTGCAATCCTTCTGATTGAGACCAACCCAAAAGATCCACAAAGAGCCTTGAAACTCGTCGAGCCGATTATCCAGAAATATCCTGACTTTCTCGAAATCTATGATACCAGAGCTCAAATTAAATCGACTCTGGGCGTCAATAAAGATTCGATTCAGGATTATCTCAAAGCCCTTCCGGTTTATTGTCTCAAGCCAGAATACCACCTGAGGCTCTCCAAGGCCTACCGCATGAGCAATGACCTGACCAACGCCAGAATTCATGAAGAGCTGGCAAATGAAATTTCCGGCTTGCAATAATTTCAGAAAATAAAAGCCGGCTTTCATGAATCCTCATGACGCCGGCCTCATTTTATTTGAGCCATATCGAATTTTATACCGAATCTGCCATCGAATCAAGCTGGAGCAGCGATCGGCCTTGCTCCTTGGCGAGATAAGCGCGGCCTTTTTTGACCAGAATGTGGTCCCAGGGCAGGACCTCTTCAATCGATCTGGCCCTGTGGCTATAAAATTCAATATCCAGGCCGAGATCTTCGAAGACTTTCCACCAAAGTTTTGGCTCGAAATATTCGGACCAGGCGTCAAGCCGGGCTCCACGCTTCCAGGCTTCAAGAACGGCTTCTGAAACGCGCCGGTCGCCGCGAGTCAGGACCCCTTCGAGCAGGCTTCGTTCAATATCGTGGCACTTGATTGAAACGGATTTGATTTGTACCTGATCACGAATATATCTGTGGGCCCATCGGAAATATTCGCGGCTCTGCATTTCGTTCCACTGATATGGAGTGTGTGGCTTGGGAACGAAGTTTGAAACGCTTGCGGTGACATCGGCATATCGGCCTGTCACCTTTTTGCCAATTTTGGCGATGGTTTCCGCCATCTCTACAATTCCGTCAAGGTCAGCGGTACGTTCACCGGGCAGGCCGCACAGGAAGTAGAGCTTGACGCGTTTCCAGCCGCGCCGGAAGGCTTCTTCGGCACCTTCATAGAGGTCTTTATTGTCAATTGGCTTGCGAATTTGCTCGCGCATATCGTCGCGGGCGACCTCCGGGGCGAGTGTCAATCCGCCGCGCCGGCCTTCTTGAAGCAGGGCTGGGATTTTCTTGAGGGTTTCGGTGATCCTCAGGCTTGGCAGGCTGATCTTGACTCCCAGGGGCGTGAAAACCTCGCACATTTTCTGGACGAGTTCTTCGAAATAGGGATAATCACTGGTTGAGAGCGAAAGCAGGCTGATTTCGTCATATCCTGTATTCAGGTAGGACTCCATGGCCGCAGAAACGATGGTCTGGACGGATCGGACCCGTAGTGGCCTCTTGATCACCGTCGACTGGCAGAACCGGCACTGCCAGGGGCAGCCCCTCATGATTTCGATTGCGATTCGATCGTGTGCTGTCCCAATATTTGGAACAATCGGACGAATGGGCAGGGGGATGGCGTCCAGGTCGTCTACCACACAGGCTTTGATGGCTTCTGGTACATCGTCGCGCAGTCGCCTGATCTCAATGATCGTGCCATCCTCGCCATAAATTGGGGTGTAGAATCGTGGCACATAGGCCCATTCATTGGCTGAGGCGATCCGGGCCAGTTTCTCTTCGCGGCTCAGGGCGGGGTCGCCCTTCATGGAGGCCCACATTTCGGCCACCACAGGGAGTGATGGCTCGCCATCGCCGACAATGAAAAGATCCACAAACGGGGCGATCAGTTCCGGATTCTGTGCGCCCGGTCCGCCGGCGATCACCAGAGTGTCGTCCGGGCCACGATCGTCAGAATGCAGAGCGATTCCGCCCAGGTCAAGCATGGTCAGGATATTGGTATAACTGACCTCATATTGAAGCGAAAATCCGATGATGTCAAACTGATTCAAAGGGGTGAAGGTTTCCAGCCCATATAGCGGCAGGTTGGCGGCCCTCATCGCTTTTTCAAAGTCGGGCACCGGTGTAAAGACACGCTCGCAGGCCCAACCAAGGTCGTTCATCAGGCTGTAAAGCACCTGGAAGCCGTGGTGGCTCATGCCCAGCGTGTAAGCATCCGGAAATGCCAGGCAGATGCTGCCCCTGACGGTGGAGTGATCCTTGCGGACACTGTTCAGCTCACCTCCAAGATATTGGGCAGGCCCCTGAACATGCGGCAGAACATGCCGGGCAACAGACTTCTTGAGTGTCAGATTCATCAACAGGTCTCAGGGGGGCTGAATGTTGGGCGAAAGCAAATTCTATCCTAATCTATTCCAGGCATTCCGTGAAGTGTTTATTTTTGAGCAGTTAAGGGTTTTATGGATTAAATCGACTGCTATCTGCGCCTGGTGATGTCGAATAATTGCATCATTTTGTGGCCTGAATATTAATATCAACACAATTATTTTCATTAATTCGTCACAGGCCAATGGTTAGGCTCGTTATGTCCTAGATGACTAGAGTAAGCGGCCGGCATGATGTGTGCCTGTTGCCAAAGGATCAGGTTGGGAATGCATTTTAAAGGTGGATCGATGCGAATAGAAACCCGTTTCAAAATAGCCCTCGCGTGCCTGGTCGTTCTCGTGCCGGGCCTGAATGTCTCTCAAGCCGCCGACGTTACCATATATGACAGTCTCACGCCTGGTCTGGCTGGCGGCCAGACCCAGGGTCAGGCCAGTATTGACCCGGGCGGCACTCTGGTGGCCCAGGGGTTCAGCACCACGGTCTCCGAATTTGTCATCAACTCGATCAGCCTTCAAATCTACAAGCAAACTGGCAGTACGGATGTCTACTCCGTTTGGATTTACGACAATGTGGGTGGTCTGCCGAACTCAGTTGTAGCCAACGTGGCCTTGAATCAAAGCCAGGCTGCCCTGAGCGATTCGGCTTCGACAAAAAGCTTCGGTACGCTCGGCCTCACACTCTCTGCAAGCACCAACTATTTCCTGGTGGTCGGTGGTGTGCAATCAACGTCCATGAATTGGGATTACTGGGACACGGCCACTCCTTCCGGGACCGGTATCCCATCTCTGGGAACCTCGTTTGACGGGACAAACTGGACAGCAACAGCCTTGAATTACCCTGCCATGATGAGCATCGCAGCCTCAGTGCCTGAGCCATCGACCTGGGCCATGGCCAGCTTGACGGTCGCCGTTTTGGCTGGCGCAGCACGTCGCAAGAAAGCCCAAGCCCGGCTTGCCATCAAGGCAACGGTCTAAACATGGCTTGGATTAGGGATCTGATTTAACGTTAAGGGCGTCCGGAGTCGGGTGTCCTTATTTTTTGTTTTATACTTGTCGCGGTTAAAAAAGAGACATCCCGTAACAGAATGATGCCGGAGGCATCAAAGCGTGCGGTTCAAAGTGTGTGAAGTCAGAGAGGTGCAAGTCTTCTTCAGATGAAAGGTCCAACGTCTGTAGCCAAAGGTAACTGCGT
>CAMBEP010000055.1 GCA_945865635.1 Candidatus Kuenenia stuttgartensis | reverse complement strand
CATCCATGATCTGGGCCTCACGTGCGGTGAGTGTCTCTGACTGTCCTCTAGCCATTTTCGATTTCTCCTGTGAATTCATTAACACATGGGCTAGCCTAGTCGTTCAGGAGGATCGAGTCAAGTGGTGTCGTTAAAGAATTAACAGATATATCCAAGAGGCACATCAGGCAATCCGGGTTTCTCTGGCAACGAACCGAATCCTGAGACAACTTGTGGTGTAGCTGGCTTGGAGAATCAATGGAATCCTAAGTGTCAAGAATTCTGAACATACTTGACTGTGAAGCAGGTCCACTCAACCAACTTCGCTCGGATCGGATCGGATCGGATCGGATCAGTTGAGACGCCTTTTCGATGTTTCCTATAGATGACAAAGACTTACTTCACTAAGGAACGGGCAGTAAATAACTTCCCGTTTTGGTGTGATTGGGCTCCAGAGGAGACATCTACTAATAGCTATACTCTTCGCGACCATGAATGACACTTTTTGATCGAGTCGATGCCGGAGGCATCTCAGCCAGTAGCCGGTGGTTGAGGAGCGTCAGCGACGACACCACCGGACGACAACGCGGCATAAGGTCTTGCACCCCTGCCGGGGTGCCAGCAGCATAACCGGTGGTGTCGCTTCGCTCAACCACCGGCTACTTGCTTTGATGCCTCCGGCATCATTCTGAAACGATGTATCATGTGTGACCGCCACAACTATAAGTCCGAAGGACATCTGCCGCCCTCCTTCGCAAAGCCGGCTTTAGGCTAGTCTCGGTTGGTTTTGGAAACGGGAAGTTATTTCAGGCCTGATCCTAAGTCATACCCTCAGAACCAGATATCCTTGCAAATGACAAACCAATTGTTATGCCAGGTGGTTACGAAGATTTTTCAGAGTAAGTGATCCGAAACTGTTGCAGCCATTATATGGTCCAAGATAAATCAAAAAAACATCGATAGGCTCTAGGCGAAACTGGATCTTGGTCTTATTATAAAATTGGTTAAACCGCAGAATCTCTCCTTGGAAAAGTATGCCAAAAGAGGGATCGGCAAACTAGAGAGATAGTAAAATGAACGAGAAGACAATCGGTACCATCTGCTTTTACGCTGGCTTCGTCAGCATCACAGCCAGCATCGCAATCTGGTTCCTCAGCAAGGAACCCGACATGGCTCACGGGGAACGCTTCGGTATCTTCGTTGGGCTCTGGGCACCGACCTTCTTTGCCCTGTCGAATCGGTGGAAGTGAGGAGAATAAGAGCAACTCAAAAATCAGACGTTCGCTCAGATGTTAGAACTGGCAAGTGAGCTGATGCTAGAAACCTGCAATTGGGTCTTTCAAATTTGATCCTCCGCAAAGCCATTAATTGGATGCCGTCACGACCAGCGAAATTTCTGAGATGCATTCCTATTGGCTTTGCGGAATATAATTCATTGTGCAATCTCGCAAATTTGCGAGTCGACAGTCTGTTGATTGCGATTCCTGGATCGAGTTCGCTTGAGGGCCACGCTCTTATAAATTAACGAGACCAAAGCCCGAATGTGAAATCTGCTGACTGTTCCCGAGCAAGTACATGTAAAACTCATCAAACCGGTGGGCACATCTCTCTTCATTCCATGGCGGATGAAATCTTCAGGATTTCTTTCGGGAGGTTCATGGGCGTTTAGAATGGATTGAACGTCACCTACCCTGTAGCCCATGCCGATCTGGAAAAGCTGGATTTTGCAGGAACAAAACGCCGAATTCGTGGCCTGTATAGAAGATGTGCTCGAAATCTACGCTCAGGCTTACGACCCGAAGTGTCCTGTGATTTGTATGGATGAGCAGCCCGTTCAGTGGATTAAGGATCAGGCCGGAAATAACTTCCGCTTTTTAAGCAGACCGTGGTTCATCGCCCTGCGGCTAGTTTCAAACGCGTAAAACCGGGGCTATCGCTCTGCATCTAGATAGCCCCGGTTGGTTTGTTTTAATGTCGGGGAAGTTATTTCCGGCCTGATCCTAAGAAACAGGCCAAGAATAACTTCCAGATTTGAGGAACCATTGGTTTTCTGGCTCATGGCCAAAAATCCTACTTTCATTGCTTGCAAAGAGGGCTTTGCTGTAGGTCAGGGGACCGTGGCCTACACCAAAGGCTCACCAAATGAGTAAGTTATTCTTGGCCTGATCCTAAGATAACTTATCGGCCCTGACACGTTCAGAGACCGCTTGAGTGTGATTGCCCCTGTGGGATTGACCCGAACCTTGATATGGACTCGAAGCCCTCACGAATCACAGGGATCCGCACACCGCCCACCGGCGATTCATCCCACTGGAACCGGCCTTCGGCATCGGTGCCCACTTGATATCCACCACGCGGCCCAACATTTTCTGAGGGCGGCCACTTGACGTGGGGCATCCGTAAAACCTTAATCTATCCTGATGCAGGTTTTGTTCAAATTTGCAGTGCAATTGGGGTGCGTCTACCCGGGTTCGTCGTCTTCTCAAGTGGGCATGGGCACCAGGCCCAGAGCCTGGCGGAGAATTTCGCGCTCGGGGCGAACGAGTTCCACAAGCACAGACTCTGCCTGTTTTTCAGGTGTTTCTTTGAGTTTGCGCGGGTCGGTGGCCTTGAGCTCCTCAAGCCGAATCAGATATTGCACGCCGTAACGGAAGAGCCGCAGCGGCAGCTCCATGCGCGGGTGTGGGCCAAGCACCGATTCGGCCACCGCGACATAACTTTCAAGCACCCTGCGCGTGAATCGGCCGGGATCAAGCTTGGCAAGCGATTTGACAAGCTCTTCGCCAAACCAGTCCACCGGGCTGGGGGCGGGTTTGCCGCCGGGCCAGTTTTTTTTATCCAGTTGCTCATAGTGATCAAAGAGCATTTGAATTCGCTGACGGAGTAATTCCTGATCAGCACTTTTTTCAAAGATGATCGCGAGCATGCTTGCGACATCGCCAAAATTGACAGGATTCCATGTTATTATTCTGCGAATTTCTTTTAATTGCTCAAACGCTTCATGCCAGTGTTCTATTGCAAAATACGATTCGACTTTGTTGTACCAAGGGTATGGATTATTTCTATCAATTTCAATGGCCCGGTCATAGCAGTCAAGGGCCTCTTCATAGCGTTTCAGGAATTTCATTAAAATACCCTTGTTGTACAAGGCATCAACAAACTCTGGATCGATTTCCAGGGCTCGGTCGTAGCAGGCAACGGCTTCCTCGTAGCGTTTTAGGTTAGCAAGCGAAATGCCCTTGTTATTCCATGCATCAGCATAATCCGGCTTGATATCCAGAGCCCGGTCATAACAGGCGATGGCTTCCTCGTAGCGTTTTAGGTTAGCAAGCGAACTGCCCTTGTTATTCCATGCATAAGCATAATCCGGCTTGATATCCAGAGCCCGGTCATAACAGGCGATGGCTTCCTCGTAGCGTTTTAGGTTAGCAAGCGAATTGCCCTTGTTATTCCATGCATCAGCATAATCCGGCTTGATATCCAGAGCCTGGTCATAACAGACTATGGCTTGCAGAAAATCTTTATTAATTGTATTGAAATAATACCCTGCTTGCAAAAAATCATCCGCTTTTTTTGTTGCATCCGCTTTCTCTTCCCAGATTTTGGCCAATGCGTGTTCGCGGTTTTCACTACGTGCTTTTTCGATTTCATCATCAAAAATCTTCAGCCTTGGGTCGGGACTGTTTGCCGCGTGTGCAATTGCCGCATCGATATAGGCGCGGGCCGAGTCGGTTATCACTCGGTTGCGATGTTCCTCATACGAGGCCGGATCATACCAGCATCGAAGAAATGCAACCAAAATTTCCAGCAGTTTGCGTTCCTTCACTTCAAACGAAATGCGCATGAGTGGTTCGGTCAGTTCGTAAAAGCTTTCACGGCCGCGCGTGGTTTTGGCGAGGTAGTGGCGTTCTTCCAGCAGGTTCATCTGTTTGCCGATGGTTTTTTCGTCGGCCACCAACCGGCGGGCCATGGCCGATGGCGAAAGGGCTTGTGGGCTGCGGCAGAATTCCTGAATGATCGTTCGCTGAATTGTGGGCAGCGACCAGATTCGCTCCTGATAGTAGGGCGTCAGTTCGTCGGCCAGTTTTTGAAACGGGGCCACCAGATGGTCAAGCGATTCGGGCGTGACAAGGCTGCTCAGGACCATATACACCCTCTGATTGCCACCCGCCAGGTGATGGATGGCCCGCACTCGGCCCCGGCCTTCAGGCGACTGGAGATAGGCGACCAGATCGTCCTGGCCACGCAGCCTGGCGAGTTTTTTAAGGATTTCGTGAGCATCATCAGCCGAGAATGGCTTCAGCGCAACCTGCCGGAAAAATCCGTAAAACGGGCCTTCGCGGTCGTTGAATTCATCAGAAATCTGCTGACTGGTGGCCACCACGGCGGTTTTCTGATGGTTGGTCAGAAACGAGCGAAAGGCGTGCTGCCCCTCTCGCCCAAAAGTTTTAAAAACGGCATCAAGATTTTCAATGAAGAGAATCAGGCAGTGGCTGCCCAGGCGATCGATCAAGTCGCGGGCGAGCGTGGGCGTGACCTGGTCCAGCGGCATGTCGAGAATCTGCTCTAGCCGATCCGCAGGAAACTCGGCGGGATAATCAACAGCCAGCGCCCGATAAATGCGCATGAGAAACTGGGCGAACGAGGCCGAGATTTCATCTTCGTTCAGAATGGCGATGCGGATTTTATCGCGCACGTCCTCATTCTGCCGTAGCCGATGGTTCAGCAGTGCCAGGAAATTCGTCTTGCCAATTCCGCGCGGACCATGCAACAGAATATAGTGCTTGGCGGCCGTAAGGGCACTTTGGGTAACCTTTGAGATGACATCCTGCAGGAGATTTTCCCGCCCTGTGAAAATGGCTTCCAGCAGTTCCGGGTCGGTTTGAAACGGGGAAAAGACCCAGAAAAACGGTGGTTGACCAGCCGGTGGCGGGTAGTGGCTTGCCTTGGACATGATCAGGAATGAAGCCTCCACCAGCGGCGGATGAGAGGGAAGCGGAAATGGTATGCGCCGGTTGGGCTTCGCTTGAGGTAATGATCGTTTTCGAGTTTTTCGAGGATTGCTAGCAGCTTCTGCCGATCAGTGTCGGTTGCGATTCTATTTTGAATCTCTTCCACGCTTTGGGCCTGTGGCGGGTCGTCGTCGTCGCCTTCAAGGGCCAGCGTGTTGAGAATCTTGTGGGCCAGTTGCTGTTCGTGTGCGTCGGGATAGTAGGTATAGATCCTGTCGCGAAAATGCTTGAGACTCCAGGGGTCATTGGCGGCGACAAGCTGTTCCTGCACAAACGCACGAATTTCCGGGGCCCCGCCGTTGCGCTGTTCGTCTTTCCAGCGTGCAATGACATTATGGATATAGAAGGGGAAATGATCGACAGATTCCGAAATGGCACGCGCTGCGGCGTTGATTTCGGGGAATTTGAGCTTTTCGCCGCGAATGAGCGCGTGGGCCAGAGCGTCACCCCATGCGGGCGAGAGCGGATCAAGCGTTGTGGGGTAAAATTTATTCAGAGGGTCGGCGGGAATTCTGGCCTTGCGAAGCTGGGCGATGATATGGTGGATACCAATGGAACCCGTGAGCACGACACGCAAATCAGGAAATTTGTCAGATAAACTGCGAATGAAGCTGAGCAGTGTGTTGGTCTGCTCAATGCCTTGCTCGCCGCGCATGATATTCTGGAGCATAAACGGGAGTTCGTCCCAGAAAAAGACGACCCGCCCCTTGCCCTCCTGCCTGGCGGCGAGAAGGTCGCCCATGGCCGCGTTGATGAGCTCCTGCCAGCTTCGTTCTTTAAGGCCAAGCTCGACATCTTTATATTTGGCCGTGTTTTCCTCCAAGAAACGCTGAACCCAGTTAATGGCCCTGTTTTTGGTCCCGAGATGTTGCTGGACTTCGTCGTAAACCAATTCCGCAAACTCAGCCGGTGTTTTCACACTTTCAAGGTTCTGGTAAATCGGTTTCCAGCCGGCGGCGGGCATGGACCGCATCTTTTTGATGACCTGCGTTTTGCCAATTCGGCGTTCGGCATTCAGTAGGACGCTTTGTTTTTCAAGCCGCTCCCAAAGCTGCTCGATAAATAAATCCCTGCCGACAACGTCCTTGGGGTCCAGGTCGCCACCGGGGTTTGATACCATGAACTGTAATGAATCAATCAAAGGCTCGGGCATCGCTGCTGACTCCTGAATCGGGAGACTTTTAAAATGGCCACACTTTCAATCGTACGTTTTTTTTGGCGTACGTCAATGCAGTCGTACGTTTTTAATCAAGCATGCTTTTGAACCTGGAGGCTAAATCCTTTTTTTTCTCTCTGGTAGAGGCCGCAATGCTGAGACAACTTGCGGCACAGTTGGCATTTTTTTTCAATGGCAATTATGGCAGATTTTCTAGACTAAAGACTGACAACCAAGCCTATGTTACATTCTACCGTACAAAGTCTCACATACCCAATCGCCATGACCCCGCTCAGGTCTCAATAGTAGTAAAGTCGATCTGAAAATGGATATCAAACGCAGCGGTTCACAAGCTTCGGCCAAGGTGCCTTCTGAGTATTTCACCGGTGAAGTCCGCATTGATCCCTTGTTCAGGGCACCACACCCGGCTCGTACGGTCGGCCTGAGCATCACCTTCGAGCCGGGGGCACGGACGGCCTGGCATACGCATCCACTTGGCCAGACTCTGATTGTGACATCAGGTTTAGGCCTGGCCCAGCGTTGGGGTGGACCCAGGGAAGAAATCCGCCCGGGCGATGTGGTCTGGTTCCCCCCTGGCGAAAAGCACTGGCACGGGGCCACGCCGACCACAGCCATGACACACTTCGCCATTCAAGAAGAGCTTGACGGCAAGACCGCCGACTGGCTGGAACTTGTCACTGACGAACAATATCAGGACTAATCCGAATTGGCATATTCATGCAAGAAGAATCCAGCATCGGCCTGCGCTGTATGGGTATGAGCTTAGGCCTAAGGCCCGGGGGCAGATGAGCCTGGAAAATTCTGTATGATTGAGACGGCCAAAAAAAAACACCTTCCCACAGGGTACCGGTCGTCGATACATCGACGGCTGGTACGACCGCGAGACAGGCCCATTCTTCGTCCATTACATTCGTAATGTGCCATGTTCGTCTGCTTTTCATGATGTATCATTGAACCATATTAACAACATATACAATTCGCGGTCATAAACGATATGTTTTGATCGCGAAGAGTATAATTCAAGACGCTGGGATCATAGGATTTCATGACCAGTACGAATAAAATCAATCAGGACACTTGGCACAACACGAACGATGCCTTCAAACCCAAATTTTGACATCACCGAAGGTGAAGCAAGATGGTGCTTCAAGCCATTGGTAATTAAGAAAACATCGGAACTGTTATTGGGGCGAGCCAGAATGGCTCCATTTGACAATGCGGAGCCATGCGGAACGACATTGATATCCACAACCTCATGGATATTTCGATTCTCGCCGAAAAGGTTGTAATGGGTTGCATTATTTGGAACCCAATGCCGCTTGCCGTCGATCACTATAAAGACCGGTTCATGGCCGGCCTGCCTGATACGGTAGCCCTCATAGATGGAAAGATCAGAGGTGTCGATTTGCAGAGTTGTCATGGAAGCACTCCTGAACGATAAGTTTAAAATCATTCTAGTCAAAGATTTGGGCGAAGATAAACGAGGCATATTAGGCCTGGAGGCCCCTTTCTTTTGCTGAAAAAGGCGATCAAGCAAATCGGCCCCAACAGTATTTTCTGATTCTGGGTCGCAATTCATAATTCTTGTCTCATTTCCATAAGCAGTTGTTCCGCAACTCTTACGATCGTAAAATGACACCTCGGAAAATCATTTCCTGACGTTCCTAAAATCCTCATATGCATTCCTGATGCTCAAGTTGTTATTTTTCCAGAGTACTGAGACCTTCCATACATCTTGACATATCCAGAATTCTGAGCCAAACCGATAGAGAGAATCTTCCACGTCGACTTTAGAGTTAGCTCCTAATTGCGTATAGTGAAATATCCCTCTATAACCTATATACGTAAACCAAACAAAAAGTGACACAAGTTATGGGGAAAAATTTAAGGCCATATTTTGCATAAGTTTACGTAGTGACTTTACAACATTTCTCATGGGTTTCCCCGGAGTGTCACTCCCCACCTGGCTCAGAGCCTGGGCTCTTTTTTAAGTCGTGCCTGATCTGCAACCAGATTGAAAACTAGAAGAATCGAAATTGGCATTCAATTGGCACGTGAAAGCACGGCCCGATCTTTCTCAAACACGAGCATGGATTGATTCACATCAACGGATCCTGACTGACCATGAAGTTGCAACCATTGCATGAGCAGTTGCCACTTGGTTTCGGCCTTGGGTTCGCCAGGCAATTCGTGGCCTGGTGGGCGGCCCCACCAGATCCAGAGATCTTCAATTGTCCGCACAATCAATCGATTCGGATCATTTGCCGCATCAATCAGACGGAACAACCGCCTTGGCCGATTGCGTGCTTCATCGCGGGTTGTCAGAAAAGAAGCCAATTGAAGACTGTCGGCAATTCGAACATCTTCCCAGACTTGACCCATGGCCAACCCCGCCGGATTTTTCCCGCCACGCTGAATCACTTGCTCAACAAGGGTTTCTGCATAGTTGAACTGGATAACGTTGTCCAGAAAGTCTTTGCGTACATCGCTGGCAGGCAGAATGACGCCATGTCGATCGATCAGGAGCACACCTTGCTTGACCATGGAAAGGGCCATGACAGGCTTGCGGAAGACGAGGTCGAGGCGAAGGGTATTGGGATGACCAAGCTGGACGGAATTGACCGACTCGACCCAAGGCATTTTCATGCGCAGACGGCGGGCGAGCTCCTCTGTATGGAATGTCAGGGCGCTCGGCTGCTGGCCTGATTCCGCATTGGTCAGTTCCGGAATCATCCCCAGAATTCGTTCCCGAGCATTGGTCAGCCAGTCGGGTGGCTCAGGATGAATTGAGATCCTGTCGTTCTGGATCTGGAACTCGGGCTGTTGCTTAAGCCAGTCCTTGATTGCGCTTAGGGCATGAACCGATGCAGAACCGGCAATCACGCTGGTGGCGAGTGCGCTGGCCACCTGGGGCCCAAACATCCGGCGCGAAAGCACAGGCCCACCTTCAGGCCGGCCTGAAGCGGTTTCACTGGCTCGCTTGGGAGCGGCCGGTGATTTGTTCAGAGTTGAGGAGCTGGCTGGATCCGTGCGCAGCATTCCTGGTTCCGATTGCCTCCAACGATCAAAAAGTGACGCAAACCACTCCAGCAAACCAGACTCGTGGAGCCGATGAGTGCCTGCGAAGGATCGACCTTATCATTATCGGCAAAAAATGAGCGTTACCAAACCTCAAGTCGAAGGTCAAGTTCCACCTGGAATCGACGGTCGATCTCGCCCCGAACCAGCTCGATCAGACGTAAGATGTCGCTCGGACTACAGTTGGTGTCGGCCACGATGTAATTTGCATTGCGTGTCGAAACTTCTGCCCCGCCCACCCTTGAGCCCTTCAATCCCGCTTGGTCGATCAGGGATTCTGCCGACAAATCTGGCCTCGGATCACGAAAAATGCATGCGGCCGGTTGATGCCCATAAGGCTGATGTTCTTTTTTCAGAATCCAGACATTTCTCATCCGCCTGACGACACTCTCCGGATCATCCTTCGTCAAATCCAGCTCAAGGTCTAAAATCACATGATCTTCCAGCTCGGACCAACTCTGACCAGGTGCCAAATCTTCGCGCTCAAGCTTGATGATGTCGTTATCTGCGTCCAGCAACGTCAGTCGACGGATCATCGGATCAAGGGATACAGAGCCGGTTGATGCCGCCGATCGAACGGCCCCACCAATCGTCCCAGGAACGCCTGTCAGTTGTTCCAGCCCTGAGAGTCCCGCGCGGGCCGTCTGCGAAATTAGTGCCGTAAGCGGAACTGCGGCTCCTGCAAGAATCGTCTGGCCTCGAATCTCCAGCTCTGAAAAGGCGGGGCTGGCCATTTGAATCACAAGCCCGTTGACACCTTTGTCGCGTACCAGGATATTGAAGCCGCCAGCAAGAATCTTGTAAGGAATCTCGTGCGCTTGAGCCGTCCGAATCAGGTTCGAAAGCTGATCCACATCCGCAGGCCGGGCCAGAAACTGTGCAGGCCCACCCAGACGCAGCCATGTCAGGTTGGCCAAAGGGATATCGCACGAAACGACTTCACCAAATTCGGAGAACGGATGGCTCATCGTACCGGCTGACCCTCGTTTTTTTTAAAACGCACTTCACAACCCACTTGGCATGCCGTTTAGCAATTCTACGATATTGCCTCTACGTTGATCAAGCCAACTCATTATGACCAATTCCTGATGATCTCACAAGCCCGACTGGAACCGCCTGTGTTCCCTTTCACGGTTTCTCCACTCTGGAGTCTGCCAAAGTCTTGGAATCCATTTTCATAAGTCCACCACGCCAAAGAGCATTGATCAATAATCGAAATGTACCGGTCGTCTGGGCACGGTTCTGCGGCGGGAATGCAAAAAGAACCACATGCCCTTGACCAACACGACACTCACCAAGTGCGGCCTGACCACTGATCTTCTCCGGGCCCAGCAGCCAGCCGCTCTGCAGAAGATTGGCTGACTCTGAACTGTAACTCACAATCTTTTCAAGTTTTATGGTTGAATCGCCATTCGGTTTGGCAGCCGATTTCAACGCCAGTGACCGATCAAAATAGACGCTGAATTTCTTCGGCATTCCAAAGCCAAGTGGATGAAGCCCTGAAAGTTCCGCTGACAACAACGATCCAGGGCCGTAAAATTCCTTGCTGGAAAGGCTTGCGACCGTGTCCTCAACCGGAAGGCCAAGCTCGCTGATCAAAAACTCGCAAGAATTCTCAAGCCCGACCAAGGTCCCACCCAACGTCACAAACTCCTTCAGGGCCTCCTTCGAGCCAGCAATTCCTCCAACATATTCTGGCGAGGTCTCCCCAGGCCTGTAGCCTGTCCTCATCGATTTGGCTGACACGGATGGCAGGACGATGCAGTCAAATCGGTCCTTGAGCTTTCCAGCAAGCAAATCATCACGATGAATTGTCGAATAGGGAATTCTCAACCCCTCCAGAACCAGCCTTGTCCAGCCTTCGTCCATCGACGGCTCCCATGGCTGATAGATCCCGATTCGCTGCGAACTTAATCTGTAAGAACCATCATATCTCATGATTTCTGCTGGGCTTGCAAATATATGGGATGAAACTGTTGGACCAATCTCAGCAAGCACCTTTTTGGTGACTTCTGTCATTTCAATCTCTGCAAAACCAGGCTTAAAGCCATTGTCATTAATCGTTTTAGGCTCTGTATGAATCGTCACCTTCACGCCTTGGCTAATCATGGCTTGAATCAGGGTCAGATCGTCGTTCGATCGGTTTCTAACCAAAATCGATTTGCAGTTCGCCAGGTTTCCCCCAAAATTTAGCTTCGGCTTCTCTAAACTGCTAATTAACCTGGAATTTACAGGAGTTTGATCGTTGATTTCGACCGTCCTGACGCCCATCAAAAGCGGCATGGTCCAGCCTGCCACATCGTAAGGCGGTTCTGCCTGACCTGTTGCCGTAAATCGGGTTGGATACTTCTGGGCTTCCATCATATCCTTAAGGTGAGCCCGATATGGTTGACTCGCTGGAAGGTACCACGTGCCCATGGGATAGGACTTTCCGTGAACTACGACCGAGTTCCGGGTCTGATGAATTTCTATGCCAGTTTTTTTGAGCGTGTCGAGCATCTTCCAGACGCTTCCGGAATCCTCCTGGTCAAGCGGAACAAGCCATCCGTAAGGGGGCTGCGACTGGCCTGCATGGATCTGTTCCCTGCCCATCGCTAAATAGTTGTTCTGGAATGACTTGCCATAACGCGAAAGAAGTGTGAGAAGGCTTCGGCCAGCAATCAGTTCGTAGTCGATGATGTCTCTGAGTCGCCACCATCCGCCCATCCAGGGGTCCGGAAAATTGACACTCGGCTCATGGTTGTCAAATCCTCTTGAATTGCCTTGTAAGTCCCTTGGCAGAAGAAAGATTGGGCTTGCCATACGGACACTGGCAGCTTCGGTCAGGATTGCCACCATGTTGTGTCTCTGAGGCGTCGTCCGGTTTCCTCCATTCCACCAATTGTCGTACATGGCAGAGTGAAGCACACCTTTCTTTCCGGCGGAAGCCAGGTCGGCCGCCATGTGCGACCCGATCATCATGATGGACTGAGTAATTCGTGGATCCACATTCGGGTTGGTTGGATCAAAAAATGGAGGCACAAAAAGTCGTGCACCATCTGATCCCATTTGATGAACATCCCAGCAGACCGTGGGGAACCACTGTTCGTAGAGGACCTTTGATAAATTTCGGGTTTCTGGCAAATTTAGAGCAAAAAAGTCGCGATTGGTATCATGGCCGGCATGGGGATGGTAAAGACGCGGTAAACCACTCCCCTCCCATGGCTTACCGAGTGTTTTCTGATACCAGTCGGCAACAATGTCAATGCCATCAGGATTGACCGAAGGAACGATCAGGACTACGACCTTGTCAAGAACCTCTCTGGCCCAGGCCGACTGGCCTGACGCAAGCTCATCCGCTAATTCCATAAGCATAAATGTGGCAGCGGTTTCCGATGAATGGATTGTTCCCGTAATCAGGACGACCGGTTTGGCCTGATTCAGGAGTCGCACCTCAAGAGCCCGGTCCGTGATTCGCCTTGGATCAGCCAGTAGTTGTTGACTGCGTTTGACATCCGAAAGATTTACGATGGTTTTTGAGTCGCTGATCGCGACCAGAATCATATCGCGGTTTTGGGTCGTCTTGCCGATCGATTCTACGGCCACGTTGCTACTGATCTGATCAAGTTTTGTAAAATATTCCGTCACCGTCTTCCAAGAGGCTAAATGAAAATCAGCCCCCGATGCGTAACCTAAATGATTGCTTGGCCTTAAGCTAGAAGACCCAGCGGTCAATGGCTCGCTGGGAGCCTCAAGCACCTGAGCGATAGACGGCACACACAAGCCTGTCAAAATCCAGATCCAGAAACCGAATCTGGTAGGATGAAGAAATGCAATTCTTTGATTCACAATCGGTAATCTCATAAGGGTGATCGTAGATTTGGATTTCAGAAACCGGTAGGTTGTGGTCGACTAAATTCCCATCTGGCCAGGTCGGGTTTGGGGTTTAATCCAAGGGCCCTCTATTGTTCAATTCTCTCTCATGGAATATATCTTATGAGAATGATTGTCAAAGAATCCGTAAGTCTGACACTCCTGAAAACTGTGATCAAGTTTCAGGAATTGCCAAGAACGAGGATGTGTTGGGCGGGCGATTGGAGCAAATGGGAACATAAACCTTGACTCTTCCAAATGTTCGGCTGTATTCGCGAAAGTGGTCATGAATCATGCCTGAAGGTGAATTTGCTTGGCAATGCTGGCCAGAGTCAGAGCGTTTCCTAATCGATCAATTCGCAGAGCTAATGACCCATAACGCATGGGCAAAAGACTTTGCGGATCGACTTCGGGATCAGACAGGTACCACTTTGACTGATTGGGTGGACCATGTCCAGATCAACGGTGCAAAAGTTTCTCATGAAATGCTTCGTGGTCTAGGATTTAAGCCAAGGCGGGGCGAGGATTCCGTGCCCACCCGGCGGATTTATATGCACCCGGGGGCTGATCTGCCCAAACTTGTTGTGAATCCGCACGCTTCTGAAGGCTTGCCTAGTTGCCTTGGAGTTGCCATCCGAGTGGAAAACGCAGCGGCATTTCTTGCCGCAAATCGTTTGCATAAAACCATTCAGGGAAATGCCTTGGGCCCTTATCGCGAGGTATTGGTGGCAGAGGGGCTGGTGAACTTCTGGTGTATCGAGCGACGCGGCTATGATGGCTTTGACCTCTTTCCTTCATCGCTGGCCCGGTCCGGACAACTGACTCCCCAGAGAGCACGTAACACGATTGAAGCCAAAGAGATGTGGCAGACTCGCCAACGTCATTGGGCGGGCGATGATGCGTCGGGGTTTGATCATGCCATGGGCTTGGCGGGTCGGATGATCGGATTGGTCGGGCGGGACTTGGCTTGCGAATTGATTTTTGAGGTGGAGCGTGAATTCTGGGAATCGCGTAATCGGTCGGCTCGGGGCCAGAAGTTTAGGCAAGATCGGTTAGGACTGGGCTGGGCGAATCACGATCACCATACTTTTCGATGTTCAAGACGGAACTTTCATCGCTTGATCAGCGTCTTTGAATTGTTGGGATTCCGCTTGAGGGAGAATTTTCACGCAGGTGAAAACGCAGGCTGGGGAGCACAGATTCTGGACCATCCCGTGACGGGAATCGTGATCTTTGCCGACCTTGACCTACAGCCCGACGAGCTTTCAGCCGACTTCTGCCACACGAGCCTAGAGCCGCTCCCAAGACCAAATACAGTAGGACTTTGGGTCGCACTTCACGGCGAGAGTTTTCTGGAGGCAGGCATGCATCATCTGGAAGCTCAATTTGATTTTGAGCAGGCCCGGGACGGCTTGGAACGCGAGTTCCAGGTTCAGACGATGAAGCCCTTCAGCGACTTTCCGTTTCTCAGGCAGGCCTTTACCAAAGGGGAAAACTGGCAAGTCGACCCCAGGCGGATTGACGCTGCCTTGAAGGCGGGCTGGATTGATGTCCATGAGGCACAGAGGTTTGCAACCGAGGGTGCGATTGGCAGCCATCTTGAGATTTTGGAGCGGAAGCAAGGCTATAAGGGCTTCAATCAGCAGGCGGTGTCGGCGATTCTGGGAGCAACCGATCCGCGTCGTGCGATTCCTCATTAACGGAATAAAGCGTGAAAATCGGAGGAATTTTGAGGAATTTCTTGACATTTCAGTCGACGTGGGTTAGGTAAGATTGAGAGAATATATGCCGTGATCGGCCGCGAGTGTCGCGAAATTTCGGAACAACAAGTGTCGCGTTGGATTACGTCAGAAGGGGGCGGTGGATGCCTGACTCAAAGTGGCTGAAATTGACCGGCTGGACCTGTTTGGTCACCACATTGATTTGCGTGTCGGTGTCGGCTCAATCGCCTGACACGAAAGAGACACCCAAAGCTCCACCCGCCAAGCCGGACAGCAAGTCGGCACCTGACGCCAAGCCCTCCACGTCAAATCCATCGGCACCAGCGGCCACCAAGCCTGGCACCGCCGAGGCAAAAAAACCGGCTGATGCAGCGAAAGCCGATGTGCCAGCAACATTTAAGCCACCTGAGGTCAATCTGGCCGAGAGCTATAGAGACCCTCGGGTTGATGATGCCATGAATGCAGATCTGATCAAAGAGCTACCAACCCCGAAGCCTGTTTTTTCTCAGAATGAAGAGAAGCAGGTGATCGCAATTGCTGGTGGTCGGGGAGATTTGGTCACACGGTCGATCAATCGGTTTGTCGAAGCCAAAGCCGCCGATTTGACGAACAAAAAAGCCATTGAGACCCTGATCAGTGGCGAAGGAACAGTCAATACCCTTGTTCGCCCGATCGAAACCGCCACAAAACAACTCATCAGAGCCTCCCGCGATTCGAATGCAGCAGCCAATTCCCCATTCATGTCGGCGTATGTGGCCACCTTGATTCGCGTGCTTCAGCCCCAACTCAAAGCCCATCTTGTGACTCGGGTTCAAGTGGCACAGGTCTTTGCTGCGACTGGCTCTGTGGATGTAATCCCCATACTGGTCAGTATCATTGGCGATGAAACCCAGCCCTGGCAGGTGAAATTGATCGCCCTTGAAGGCATCAACAACGTGATTCAAGGCGGTAAGCGGTCGCTTGGCTTTTCTCAGCGAACACAGTTGACCGTCGCGGTTCAGAATATGCTGCGAGAAGAGAAAAATCCTCCATGGTTTCTCGAATCTCTGGCGTCTAAGCTGATCGGCAATCTGAGGATCGTGAGCGAACTGGTTTCCGAGCGTAAAGTCGAGCCGGCAGAGACCCTTCTTGGCTTCCTGATCGATCCTGCCGAACACGCGGAAGTCCGCTTCGAAGCCGCACGCGGCTTGGGCTTACTGGATATTCCGAACCAGTTTCGTCCCTTCAATTATCTTCTCGTAGCCACCTCAGTGGCCGATGCCGTGGCCCAGACCGGAACTCAGGTTGCAGCGATGACTCCAACCGATTCCTCGCGAGCACAGCAGCTTGTGGCTATCATGGCCGACAAGGTCAGCCCCTCATTCCTGGGAATTCAAGGGATTCTGGACTCCGGAATCCTGCGTCAGGCTGAAGTCGGCAAGGCCGAGGCTGAGACCCGTAAAGCCATCGACACACTCTTCGCAAAGATCAAGGACGTTGTCAATACAGCCTCAAATTTCACCAGGGCTCGTGGTGAACTCGTCCAAGCCCGCCGGACGGATCTTCAAAGCCAGGTGGTCGAACTCAAAAAGCTGGTCGACAAATATCAACCCAAGGATCGGACGCTTGTCAAAGGTGGCAAAGCTTTCGAAATCAAAGGCGCAGCCGCACCAGCCCAAGTGGCTCAAGGTTCATCATCGCTTTGACAGATCAACCCAAGTCGTCTGAATTGATCCACTTCCACTTGCCGGAATGGCGTGACTCACACGCTGTGACGCAGCAAGTGGCTTTGGCCTTGAATCATGGTCACAAGAAGATCGTCCTCTCAGGCGCTCGAGGCGACCGTCTCCTGCTGGCGGGATTGACCGGCCCATGGGCTGCGGAAATACGGATTGATGGAGATGTCGGCACAGAGCTGGCTCGCGGCCTGGACACGCCTGCCATCTTTGTACTCGTGGATGGAAATGCTGGAGCAGGCGCTGGTTATGGTCTCAAATCCGGGACCCTGGTGATTGCCGGGCGGTCAGGTGCATTGCTCGGCAGCCATATTGAGGGTGGCGAAATTTGGGCGATTGGCGATGCTGGCAACAGGCTGGCTCATTGCGCGAATGGCGGCCGGATCATCGTTGGTGCCAGAATTGGGCCGATGGCGATGGATCGACGCAGGGCTGGAACACTCACAATTCGAGCCTTTCCCCACCCTGCGGAAGAGGCCCAGGAAATGGCCCATAAAATTGCCGGGATTCGGGCCTGGCCTGAGCCCCTTTCATGAACCAGAACCTGACACGAGCCGGTTTCGTAACGCTCAACCTGGGATTCCTGACAATCCTCTCAATCGTTTCAGGCTGCTCGGAAGAGATGCCGGGTACCAGATTCCCGCTGGCGAATGTTCAAGGCAAAGTCGTTCGGGATGGGAAACCTTTGACCAACGGGTGGGTCGAATATGTGCCTGTCGATGGCGGCAAGGGTGTGTTTCGTTCAGGCCCGATCGAGCTGGACGGCATGTATCAGATGACTGGTCTTGGCCCTGGCCTTCATGTGGTGAGGGTCGTTGTTCCGCGCGATAAGTCGATCTTCCCATTCGACCAGTTTTTTTCGCCCATCCGCCGAACCCTGACATCGGATTCTGTTCAGACTTATGACATCAACCTGAACGAAGAATCGAAAACCCCTCGCTGAATTCGCTTGAATGACAAGTCATTGAAATCCTGGATCTAAAATCAAGCCAAATATTGCAATGAAAATCGAAGAAATCTTCTGATTCCTGCAATTTTCATGGCTCTGTTTTAATCAGAATCGATTGAACTATGATGGCTGATTCAATTTTAAATGCAGCGAATTGGTTATTTTTTCATTAAAAATCCAATAAGGTCAATCACTTCATTGGCCTTCAAGTTTTGTAGCAAGCCTTCTGGCATTAGCGAAAGTTCTGTGGAGCGGGTCTCTTCGACGTCGTTCAAATCGACGACGACTATCGCCGTTGGGGTCTGGATCGTCATGGTTTTTGGAGAGCGAATCGTGATCACTCCGCTCAGTAGTCGACCGTCCTTCATTGCAATTTCCGACAGCCTGTAGCCAGCGGGCACCAGGCCTGAAGGGTCCAGAATGTTTTGCAGAAGGTAATCCAGGTTATCGCGTCCACTGCCTGTCAGGTCAGGCCCACTGGTGCCGCCTTCGCCATACATTTTATGGCAGCTTGAACACGCTTTTTGAAAGATCGATCGGCCCTGATTGAGATTTGCCTGGCTAATTTGCTGTTGGGTCAGTCGGCCTTTCCACTGGCTGATCAATTGCAATCGATCCACGCTCGTTTCGCGAATCAAGCCCCAGACGTTTGCAAGCTTTTCGTCAAGCTTCGGATCGCGGTGGCCACGAATTTGGCGAGCCATGACAGCCGAGATTTCATCCTTGCGAATTTTCCCGGCTTCGACAGCTTCCAGCACGGCCAGGCTCCATTTGGGCCTTGTGATCAAGGCGGAAATGACGGGTGCCCGCTCATAACCATAAAGTCGGTTGAATTGTATCAGAACATCTTTGGCCAGTGACGGGTCGTCAAACAAGGCAAGACCCTCAGCAGCCGTTACCGACAAATCGCGAACTTGAAACAAGTTTTTGCAATCGTCTCGCAGGCTGGGCGATCGTGCATCGACCATGGACTTCAAAGCATTTCTCCGTGAATTCAGGTCTCGATTGCCGTCCAGAGCGATTGCCCGAATGGAATCCATTGCGACTCCATCACCAAAAAAAGCACTTAAATTGCGAGCCAAATCGCTGGAAGCCGCGCTGCTGGATTTGCTCATGGAACTTATAAACGAATCCCAGCCCGCCGGTTTTCTCGCCTTCCGGCGTCCGTTCATCGCATCCGATATTCCAGCCATCAAATCGATTTTAACTGGGTCAGGTTTCTGGCTATTGTATTTCAAGAGCGCATCGAGATACTGTTCATTGGAGTCATAATCCTGCATCAATCGGCGTGCAATCCATTTTCGCACCAGTGGTATCTGACAGATTTCATAAAGCTTAACCAAGGCCGACGGGTTGGACTTGGCCAGAGGCTCAATTCCATACCAGATCATCATTGGCAAATTATGGTCCTTTGCATCTTCGGCATGATGGACCAGCGAACTTGCAATCAAGGGCCGCTTCTCAATTGCAATTTGCTGGAGAGATGATGCCAAGGCAAGCCGGATCTGCGCGGAATCGGCTTTCTTTGCAAGGCCAGAAATGGCATTTAATGCATTAACCGAAAGGTCATTGCTTCGCGAATGATCTGTCAGGAATCGTAATGCCCAGACCTGGACATAGGGGTTGGGGTGCTCAAGATAACCGATCAACAGATTTTCTGCATCAAGACCCGCAGAATGAAGCGCAAACAGGCCTCTGACCTGGTGGACTGGATCCGAACTTTTCTGGATCAGATTTTTGAGTTGCACCAAGGCCTCGCTGGAATTCCATTTCGGAAGGCCTGAACGCCTTTGGATTTCTAGCCTGGACTGCCTTGCATACCACTCGTTTTCATGCTCCAGAAGCCGAATCAGAGATGCCTGATCGAGTGCCTTCAAATCGCCCACTGTCGGCGTTTTCGGATTACCATAGGTAATTTTGTAGATTCGGCCCGAGATTCGGTGGACACCGTCATGGTCATGGCATTCGCCTGTATCTGACCAGTCCGCGACAAAGACTCCGCCATCCGGGCCATATTT
The DNA here is from genome assembly GCA_945865635.1 of Candidatus Kuenenia stuttgartensis. GTDB lineage: Bacteria > Planctomycetota > Planctomycetia > Isosphaerales > Isosphaeraceae > QWQI01. Next base: position 14,476 of record CAMBEP010000055.1, on the reverse strand, counting down.
CAAATCAATTCCACGGAACCAGGTGTCGCCAAACTGAGCAAAATCAGGGCGATGTTTTCCCGTGATTCCTGAGCCTTCTGGCACTAGTTGGTCGCGATTGAGCCTGCGGCCATGGAAATTGATCGTAAACAAATCGCCACGATATTCCTTTGGCCAATTATCACCAAGATAAATCATTAAACCTGTGTGGGCATGGCCACCGCCGGCCTGTGAGGTTGTAGGAGTCACACCAAGGGTTCGGATATCACTCCAAAGCTCTTTTGTATCCCAGTGCACGTGGTCAGCATGCTGTTCAATCAATTGATATGTATTTGGATTTGGATCCTCGCCAAACATGCGCCGGAAGTGGGCGCCGGGGATGGTGTGCCAAAGGTGACCAATCACGGTATTGATATGAAAGGCTTCACCATAAGCGTTCCAGTCCATACCCCACGGGTTTGTAGTGCCATTTGTGACAACTTCAAACTGATGGGATTTTGGATGCAATCGCCAGATGCCAACATTAATCGAGGTTCGTTTTGCGTCAAGCGTTCCGGGCTTGCCCACAAGGGATGTCCCCAAAATTCCCTGACGGCCATATAGCCAGCCATCAGGCCCCCAGGCAAGGCCATTGGCCATGGTGTGACGTGCCCTTGCATGATCAAATCCGTCGAGCAGAACCTCTCCCTGAGTGTCGGGCTTGTCGTCGTGATTAAAATCGGGCAGAAAAATCATTTCCGGCAATGTCAGCGCATATACTCCATCAAATCCGATTTCAATGCCAGTCAGGCGCTGGGCACCTTCCCAGAAGACAATTCGCTTGTCAAATATGCCATCGTGATTTGCATCTTCAAAAATCAGAATTCTGTCTTTCAATTTCAGATCATAATTCAAAGCCTGCTCGGCATAGGTGTAGCCCTCAGCGACCCAGAGCCGGCCGCGGGCGTCAATTGCCATCGCAATTGGCTGCTGCACATTCGGTTCGGATGCAAAAACCGTCGCCTTAAACCCGTTCGGTAGTTTCAATTGCTTGATGGCATCATCTGGACTCAACGCATTTAAAGGCGCCTTTTCCGAATTGGTCGGTTGCGGAAATGCAGGCTGAGTCTGCGCATCAACCGCAACATGACAGCCGGTAAACACAATGCAGAGGGCCAATTTTTGAATCAGCGACATTCTTCGTTTCCAGCAGAAGGATTGAGAGGCTTGGCCAAACAGTATCAAATCGGAAATTGCATCATGCAAGCAGATCTTTGACCACGCTTGCAGGCTCGACGCCCGTCAGCTTGGAATCAAGGCCCTGAAATTTGTAGGTGAATCGATTGTGATCAATTCCCAAAAGATGCAACAGGGTGGCATGCACATCGTGTACGGAAACACGATTTTCAACAGACTTATAGCCAAGTTCGTCGGTTGCTCCGTAGCTGAAACCAGGCTTGAATCCACCGCCCGCAAACCACATCGTGAAGCCTGCCATGTGGTGGTCGCGGCCATTGCCCTGGGCCATGGGGGTTCGTCCAAATTCTGAACCAAATACAACTATGGTATCTTTGAGCATATCGCGCTGCTTGAGGTCGGTCAGCAATGCCGCAACGCCCTGATCCACTTCTTTGGCCGTTCCAGCCGAGTGCTCCTTGACAGAGCCGTGGTGATCCCAGTCGCGGTGATAAAGCTGGATAAACCGGGTGCCCCGCTCGGCCAATCGGCGGGCGAGCAAGCAATTTGAAGCAAATGAGCCATCGCCCGGCTCGGCCCCATATAGTTTTTTGATGTGATCTGGCTCGGAACGGGCATCCATCAGGTCTGGCACGCTTGTCTGCATTCGAAATGCAAGTTCGTACTGGCTGATTCTGGTTGCAATTTCAGGGTCTTGCAGTGTGGTGTCAGCAATGTTGTTAAGCGATTTAACAGACTCGACAACGTCGCGCTGCAATCCTGCTGAAACCCCCTTGGGATTGGTTACATAAAGCACGGGGTCGCCAGTGCTGCGGAACTCCACACCCTGATACTGGCCAGGCAAGAATCCAGAATGCCACTGGCGGGCGGCAATGGGCTGCTTCTGACCATATTTTCCGGTGGAAACCATGACCACAAATCCCGGCAGGTTCTGAGATTCGGCACCCAGACCATAGAGCAGCCAAGAGCCCATGGCCGGGCGGGCGGCGATCATCGAACCGGTGTTCATAAAGGTGTGGGCTGGGTCGTGATTGATGGCATCCGTATGGAGCGACCTGACAATACAGATGTCATCCGCACATTTTTCGCCTAAATTTGGCCAGATTTCTGAGAACATCTGGCCGGATTTCCCCCATTTTTTAAAGGTGTGCTGGGGGCCAAAACATTTTAATTGCTGACCCTGAAGCTGCGCAATCTGCTGGCCTTTGGTGAATGATTCCGGCATGGCCTGGCCATGCAACCGGGCAAGGGCGGGCTTGTGGTCGAATGTTTCCAGGTGGGTCATGCCGCCTGCCATATAGAGCCAGATAATACGCTTGGCCTTGGGCTTGAAATGCAATGGGCTGACCACACCCTGCCATTTTTGAGCCTTTTGGCTGGCGGTATCCATGGCAAATGCGTGCTCGGCCAACATAGAGTTTACAGCCATTGAACCGAGGCTGATTCCTGTGCTTTTCAGAAACGTGCGGCGTGCTATGGAGTCGGGGATTTGCATTTTCAGGGGTCCTCTGTCTGGCATCATGGATTTGGGTTGTATTTGCGAACTTTGAACAAACAGGCAGGTTCGCTCAATTCCGGGTCATGGTTTCATGCAAATTCAGAATCGTCCGGGTGACCGCTGTCCAGGCTGCGAGCTCGGCAGGATCGAGGTTCTTGGGAACGCTTCTGGCACCGACCGCGAGTAATTCCGCAACGGCTTTTGGATTGGACTTGTATTCTGCCAGAGAGCGGGCCAGAAGAGCCTCCAGAACAGCCGCTTCGGACGGCTTGACTGGCCGAGAAAGGGCGCGGTCATAAATTGCCTGGAGACGCTGGCTGGTCGTTTTTCCGCCATTTTCCAGAATCAGTTCGGCAAAGGCTCTGGCGGCTTCGACATAGGTTGGGTCGTTAAGCAGGACGAGCGATTGCAGGGGTGTGTTGGATCGGGCACGATCGGCGGTGCATTCCTCGCGGCTGGGGGCATCGAATGCGAGCAGGCTAGGGTGAAGGTATTGCCTTTGCCAGTGTGTGTAAAGGCCACGGCGGTAAAGCTCATCGTCTTTTCCGTTCTGCCATTCGCGTGTCGGGAAATTCAAATAGGCCCAATATCCAGGCGGCTGATAAGGCTTGACGCTCTTGCCGCCAATTCTATTAACCAAAAGTCCGCTGACAGCCAAAGCATTATCGCGAACCAGTTCGGCTTCGAGCCGGAATCGGCCTTGATGGGAGAGCCAAAAATTATAGGGGTCAAGCTCTTTGAGTTCAGGAGATACAAGCGAGGATTGCCTGTATGTTTGGGTCATCAGAATGGATTTCATGAGCTGCTTCATGTTCCAGCCTGATTCGATGAATCGGCTTGCCAGAAAATCGAGCAGTTCCGGATGGGTTGGTGCCCTGCCCTGGGCTCCCAGATCGTCGACCTTTCGCGACAGGGCTTCACCAAAATAGAGCTTCCAGATGCGATTTGCAAAGACCCGGGCGGTGAGCGGATTGCCGCTGTCTGTGATCCATTTGGCCAGGTCAAGACGGTTGAGCCGGCCGTCGGTTCTGGGCGGCTTTGCGTTTGCATTTAAAGCGGCAGGAAATCCGGGTTGTACGGTTTCGCCCGTATCATCCATCCAGTTGCCTCTTGGCAAGACTTTGACCATTCGCGGGCTGACGGCTTCGGTGACCAGCGTTCCAGTCACTTCCGAAGCAATTTTATCTCTCGATTTCTGGAGTTCAGCCAATTGATTGCGAATTGGCTCCAATTCCTTGGCAACGGTTCGATGATATGCAGCTAGCTCAAGTGTCTGGGCTTGGTTGCGATTGGCTGGCGGAATCAAAAGAATACTGGCAATTGCAGGCGGAAGGGGTGGGAGGCCAGCGGGTGAATTTGTCGACTGCGTTGCCGAGAGCCGGAACTTGCCAATGGTATGTGTTGGATTATCAAGATTCTGGTGGAGTTCCACGACCCATTTGACGGTTTCTTTGGGGAGGGATTGAGGATCAATCACAAAATCGGCGAAATTGGCTTTGCCAGCCTGTTCCATAATTCCCCAGCCCCAGGTCTTGCCTTTGACATCCTGGTCGATGGCTGCTGCAATGGCCCATTTTCCGTAAGGGTTCTTACCGGCAGCGCCTGTCTGTTCATAGGATGCATGGGCAGTCTTGATCGGAATGGTTTTGATTTCACCATTTTTGAGGTGGCATTTCAGGACAAATTCCGAGAGCACAAAATTGCCATTTCCGGCACGGCCAGGCCCTTTTTTGGGCAAGGAATCATCGGGCAGAACTTCCAGACGAACAACCGTCGTATTTGCCAGAGGTTGGTTGAATTCGAGTGTATAGGTATCCGTCGGAGGGGTTGTGCCGCTGGCCAGGATCGATGAATCGTCGTTTCGTGTCAGGGTCGTACCAGCGAGCGATTTGATTTGATCCGGTTTCAATATAGTCCAGGCTGGCTGCGATTGTTCCCAGAGGCTCCGGGCAGACTTGATCTCGGGCAAATCCTGTTTGAACTGAGCGTCAAGGGCGGCAATTTTTTGATCCAGCCCAGCCAGTTGCAATTCCTGGGCTTTGGTTGGGACCTTGACGAAGGGGCCCCAGTTGCCATCGGAATTGGCGCCGGAATAAAGGCCTCGTTCTTTGATATCGGCAAAGAATGATTCCATCTGATAAAATTCTTTGGTTGTAAACGGGTCAAATTTATGGTCATGGCATTCAGCGCAGCCGATGGTCACTCCGAGCCAGGTTCCAGAGACATTGCGGACGCGTTCGGAAATATATTTTGCGAGATATTCCTTGTCCTGCACCCCACCTTCGGCACTCATCATACCAAGACGGTTATAGCCAGAAGCAATTTTCTGGTTCAGAGTCGGGTTGGGCATGAGGTCGCCACCAAGTTGCTCCTGTGTGAACTGGTCGAAAGGCTTGTTGGAATTGAACGAGTCAATGACAAGCTGACGGAATGGCGAAACGCTCATCTCCTGATCGCCATGATAACCGACGGTGTCGGCATATCGGACGAGGTCGAGCCACCACATGGCCATTCGTTCGCCGAAGTGCGGCGAGCCCAGAAGCTGATCCACTTGCTTTTCATAAGCATTCGGGGAATTGTCCGCTTGAAATGCCCTGACATCTGAGGGGGTTGGCGGCAGGCCTGTGAGGTCAAAATAAAGCCGCCGCAGGAGTGTCACACGATCAGCTCCGGGTGAAAATTTCCTTTTATTGACGGTCAGCTTTTCCCCAACCAAGGCATCGATCACTTTAGAATCAGTGATCTCTCCTTTGATCGCCGATGGTTTTGGCTTTCGTACAGGCAGGAAGGCCCAATGGCCTTCATGGCTTGCCCCTTGCGAGATCCAGCGCTTGACCATTTCGATTTCACGACTGGTCAGGTTTTTGGCTGATTCCGGAGGCGGCATGTGCTTCTCAGGGTCGGCTGAAATCAGTCGTTGATAGAGCTTGCTTTTCTCAGGGCTTCCAGCAGCGATCACCCCTTTCTGAGGCTTGCCGGCGGCATTGGTGCCGCCGATCAGGCCCGCCTGGGTGTCGAGCCTCAATTCGGCTTCGCGATGGCTTTTATCAGGGCCGTGGCAGAAGAAGCAGTTGTTGGAAAGGATCGGCCGAATGTCCCGATTGAATTCGATGGTCTCAGGCAGTGGCGATGTCTCGACTTGCTCCTCGGAATAAGCCGATTGTGCCAGGCAGGCCAGAAGACACAGAAGTCGGCGTGCCAAATGAACAATGGAAGCCCGGGCCCGCTGGACCGTGTGTGACTTGGAAGCAATCGTCGTCAGGGACATGGTGAGACCTCGCCAGAATGATTCAGAGGGAGAAGGAGACTTCTTCTATCGGGCCGAACTGGCCACTGGCAGGAGTCGAGCGAAGCCATTGCGGTCTTATTTTGCAATAGACCGGTTACTAAGTCTCTAGAGGCCGATGGCTGGATCGATTCAAGACCTTGAGAAAAGTCGGTGAGCAACCGGTATTCTAACTTCTGGAGCGATCAGTGGAAAGCGGTTTAATCGGAAAAAAAGGAAAAAAAACGTAAAGCCGAATGGGCTGGATCGAGTTCAGGTGAAGAAAAAAGCCAGCCATCCGCGCTGAAAATGGAGGCTTGGCCTTGACCATCATTGTAAAATTGGTAATTTACAAAAAGGATTGCTGGGAAGGTTTGTGTCAGCTCAGGCTTTGCCGGCGGCTGCGGCCTTGCCGATCAGATCGGGCATTTTCGATTCATGGAGGAATCGCAGGCCATGCCCCGCCGCATGATTGGGTTATCACTGATCGTCTTCTTCATGGCATCGCATTTGTGTGCCATGGCAAGGATCAATTTGCCCTGCCAGGATGGACTTAAATTTATCTCCATCGCACAACAGTTTACTCACCAGCCAATCTGGGATGTGATCCGATCTGCCGACCAGCACCCATTTTACCCTGCATCAATCGCTCTGATTCATGGCTTGGTTGCACCTCTTGGGCTTGATCCGCACATTGCTTGGAGGATCGCAGCACAGATGGTTTCGGTGGTTGCGGCACTAGCCACTCTGTGGCCGCTTTATCAGATCACCTGTCGGCTGTTTCGCCCATTCACAGGCTTTCTCGCAGTGTTTCTCTGGCTCTTGTTGCCTTTGCCGATGTCATTGGGGCACGAGACCTTAAGCGACACCACAGCTCTTTTCTGCATGGTGTGGTCACTTTATTTTGGGCTGCTTGCGAGCGAATCGGAGAAGCCTAAATCCGGGTGGCTATCGGCTTGCATGGCGGCTCTCTGTGTGGCGGCTGGATATTGGACCCGGCCGGAAACGATTCTGGCCGCCCCGGCGATTTGCATGATCTGGTTGATGCCAAGCCGTGAATCGATTCGCATCAGGATCACCAAAACCGTCGTCTTTTCAAGTCTTGTCGGTCTCTCGATATTGGCTTATCTGGGGATCAATGGCTCGGTCTCAGACCGATTCTCTGCCTTCATGCAACCCAATGTGGCTAAGCAATATGCTTCGTCGTCGAACTCGCAATTGCCCAAGGGGCTTCCGCTTGTGCTGCGCGACCCGAGCCTGGACTTCTCTCCCAAGGACCCGTCTCAGGAGTTCGCGAAAAAAGGTTTAAAGGCAGGGCTTTACAATCTGGTTCGCCAATGGGCGGAAAGCCTTGGCGATGCTCTGGCTTTCATGACCATCTGGGGGATTTTTCGATGCCGGATTCACAATCAAAATGCCCGCCGGCTGATCGCCTTTGAGGCCTCATTGCTGATGCTGGCGCTCGTCTGGCAGGGCTCCTCCCGAGGCTATCTCTCGAGCCGCCATGTGCTCGGCCTGACATTCTTCAGCGTGCCGTTTCTTGCGGCTGCCATTAGGCTTTACGGATTAAAGATTTCAGCAATTTTCCGTATCTCTTCAAGAGGCCACCGGTTTTGCACCCGGTTGGCAATTGCCGGCCTTTGCCTAGGGGGGTTGTGGGTGCAGGCCAAGCCGATTCATGCGTCGCGACAGGGGCATTACAAGGCCGGTGTGTGGCTGAATCAGAATTCGAAGTCAAATTCTGCCGTTTTTGACACACGTGGCTGGGCATCGTTTCAGGCCGATTTGAAACGTTATGACACCTACCACATCTCTCAGGCCATAAGCGACAGGAACACGTCTTACTGGGTTCTTGAATCGGGAGAGTTGACAAGCGGCTCGAAACGAGCAGCAACTTTGGCGAAAATTCTTGACGATGGTGGCGAACTGGTTGCGAGATTTCCGAAAAAACAAGGGCATGAGGATGGAGGCGATGTTTTGGTCTTTTCCTGGAAGAGGCCCGAGTGGTGGGATCGGATATCACCAGCAACTATCGCAGAGCAGACTCCGAAGGCCAAGCGGGACGAATCTGTAGAGCAAGCCAAGGCCGAAATGCCAGAAATTACGGAGATTGGTCGCCCATGAGTCTGGCCCGAACGATTGGTCACCTGTTCAATCGCATTACCAATGGCTGTCGCTGGGTCTGGCTGAATCCCGACTACGAAGATTTTACGCACGACTGGACTGCCGAGAATTGCATGGCAATGGAAAGTCGCGACCGGTTTCATGCCAAGCAGGGCCGAACCACATCCAGAATTCGTCTTGATCATGCCGACGGTGGTCAAGTGCACGCCTACCTCAAGAAATTTCAAAAGCTCCACTGGCAGGAACGCCTGATCGCCATTCTGACCAAAGCCGGGACAAGCACACCTGGACCAGTCGAATGGCGCCACTTGGAAGCCGCTCGGGCCCTGGGCATTCCTGTGCCTCATGTCATAGCCGCCGGCGAGCTGATCGGGCCAGGCTTTCAAGCCCAGTCCTTCCTGGTCGTAGCAGAACTTGAGCACAGCTCGGCCCTGAATGAGGCAATCGGGCCACTTTGCCGGGAACTTGGGCCGCAACACGTGGAAGTCTTGCGGCGTGTGATTGTCAGCAGGATGGCCGACCTATCTGCAAAATTACATTCCAACAGCATGTTTCACAAAGACTTGTATCTCTGCCACTTTTTTCTTGATACCAACTGGGCCTCCAGGATTTCCGGATCCGAGGCGGAAACAGTACCAGATTCTGCGCTGCGGATGATCGATCTGCACCGATTGGGACGCCACCCGATGACCCATTGGCGCTGGCTGGTCAAAGATATCGCCCAGTTAATCTATTCCACGGTAGACGTTCCTCAGGTCACGGCCAGAGACAGGCTTCGATTCTGGGTTCACTATGCCCGCCAGATGGACTGGTCGAAGCGAAAGCGGCAGTGGGTAGGCCATTTTGTTGGTCTCAAGGCCGCCCGCTACGACCGCCATAATCTCAAGCTCAAGGCCAAGTCCCAAAAGGCTGCCTCCAAGGCTCTTACACCAGAGCACGAGGCCAGCCACCAATGAGAATCGCCCTCAATTATCGCAATATCGATCCAAGCCGCGGCGGCGCTGAGACCTACGTTGCAGATCTGACTCGTTCTCTGATTCAGAGAGGGCATGAAGTCACCTTGGTGGCAGAATTCGTCAAGCCGGGAGCTGTCCCCAAAGAGGCTGCCTTCCTGCCTGTTCTGGTTCATGGGTGGTCAAGATCCGCAAAGATATGGTCGTTTGCCCAAAACTCCCAAACAGTTTTTGAGGCGAGTGAAGGTCAATTCGATGCCACCATGGGCTTTATCAATACCTGGCATCATGATGTCATTATTCCCCAGGGCGGCCTGAGGGCGGGGTCCAGGCTTCACAATGCCGAGCGGTTTGACTCCCCTCTGAAACGCAGGATTTATAAATTCCTAAAATCTGCCAGCCTGACCGAGTGGCAATACGATCGCATTGAGAGATTGCAGTATGCACCCTCCCGCAAGGCCCGGGTTGTGGCGGTAAGCCACTTGGTCTCGGGGCACTTGCAGAGGTTTCGCAATGTCCCGCCCAGCCAGATTCACGTCGTCTATAATGCAATTGATCCAGGCCGGTTTGCCGTCAGCGACCCCTTAAAAGTCAGGGCCCTGACCCGGCAAAAATATGGGCTGGCAGACGATACCCATGTCGGCCTTTTTGTTGGTCACAATTTCTGGCTCAAAGGTCTCGCCCCATTGCTTGAAGCCTTGGCCAGCCGGCAAAGGCAAGGGCTGGGACAAGGTGATCCGTCAATCACCCTATTGGTATCAGGCGGTGGCAAGCTTGGGCCGTTTTGCAAGATGGTTAAGCGGTTAGGGCTCGCTCAAAGTGTTCAATTGCTGGGCTTTACACCCGATGTCAAAGCCCTTTTTCATGCTGCCGATTTTTTTGTCTCGCCCACCTACTACGACCCCTGTTCGCTCGTGGTCATGGAGGCACTGGCCTGCTCCCTCCCAGTGATCACCACAGGGTGTAATGGAGCAGGCGAACTCATCACCCATGGACGCGAAGGTTTTCTCATCCCCACTCCCAATCATCAGGCGGAACTCGTCTCTGCGCTGAATGCCATGACCGATCGCAATGCTCGTCGCCAAATGGCATTGGCGGCTCACGAACTTGGCATGGCACAGACCTTCGACGCCCATGTCGGACACCTCGAACAAATTTTTGCGGCCGTGGCTGCGGATAAATACCAATCAGGCAGCCGCAATCCGCCTCAAGCAAAACATTTCATCAATCCCCAACCCACTTCTATGACCCAAAGCACGGAAAGCGAACGGGCCCCACTATGAAAGCCGTCATTCTTGCCGGCGGACGCGGCACACGCCTGCGTCCTTACACCTCGGTCTTCCCCAAGCCATTGATGCCCCTGGGCGAAGAAAATGCCATGCCCATTCTGGAGGTTGTCATTCGACAACTGGCCCGGTTCGGTTTTGAAGAAGTCTCCCTCATCACAGGCTATCTCAGCGAGCTGATTGAATCCTTCTTCGGCGATGGCCGTAAGTTTGGCGTTCGTCTCGATTATGTCCGCGAGGAGCGTCCGCTCGGCACCGCCGGTGGCTTGGCCCTTTTGGGTAAGCCTGAAGAATCCGTTTTGGTCATGAATGGTGACATTCTAACCACTCTCGATTATCGGGCCATGTTTGAATTTCATACGCAAAGAAATTCTGTCGCAACGATTGCAAGCTACCCCCGAGAAGTCAAAATTGACTTCGGTGTGCTCGACTTTGGCGACGATCCACACATTCTGGCCGGCTATCGCGAAAAACCTGCGTTTTCGTTTCAGGTCAGCATGGGCGTGTACATCCTTGCTCCCGAGGCTTGGGATCGTATCACTGCCGGTCAGGAACTGGGCATGCCAGACCTTCTTGAAAAACTGAGGGGCCAGGGCCGCGATGTCCATTGCTTCAAGCAGGACTGCTACTGGCTTGACATTGGCCGCCACGACGATTATGAATCGGCAAATTCGATTTTTGAAACCCGCCGGGCCGAATTTCTTGGCACCTCCGCGCCAAGCGACCAAGGGCCTCACCTGTTCAGAATACGCGACAATATCCGAACCCATGTTGGTCACGAACGATGATACCGCCCAGCATTCGGATCATCCTGCCCATCATCGGCACATATCTCATAGGTTCCATCCCGTTCGGCCTCCTGGTGGCCCGATTCGTAGGTGGAATTGATATCCGGCAACATGGGTCAGGAAATATTGGAGCGACCAATGTTGGCCGAACTCTGGGCCGAAAGTATTTCTTCGTGGTCTTCATACTCGACATGCTGAAGGGGTTTCTGCCGACCTTTTTTGCTGTCCAGCAATTGGCGACGGTTAAGATAAGCGATTTGACGCCGCTGGTCAGCCACGCCCCGATTCTGGTGGCGGCAGCGGCGGTGATCGGCCACAATTTTCCAGCCTATTTAAAGTTCAAAGGCGGCAAAGGTGTTGCTACAAGCCTCGGAGTGGTGCTGGCAATCGATGTAAACAGTTCTCTGCTGGCGTTGGCGGTTTTCATTTTCACTCTGAGCATTTGGAGATTTATTTCGCTCTCCAGCCTGCTTGCAACATCTGCATTTCTTGTCGGACATTTCAGAACGACCGAAAAACCATTCGGCCGACTGGAATGGGGCACGTCAGTCATCATGACGGCCCTATGGGCGATGATGATCTGGCGACACAGGACAAACTTGAAACGCATTATGGCCGGTACCGAGCCAAAAATCGGGCAAAAAAAATCATGAATCCTGATCCAATCATGACAGATCAAATGCAATCCAGAGCAAGTTCCTTAAGAGACATTCGGATTCGACTTTTCTTATTCCTTGCATTGGTTGCAGCATTACTAATGGGATATATCGCCTGGTTGAATCGGCCTGGGAAAGTTATCAGCAGTTTTGTATATTTGAATGAGGCGTCCGGCAAAAATTCCTGGATATTCAGGACCCACTCCCGCGTGGGCACCGGCCTTCAGAGAGCCGATGACATTGCATTTTTTGACTATGGCCAACGTCTGGCCATGACCTGCCCCCGATACACCAAGTTCACGCTTTGGGATACCACCGTTGCATCTGGCCCCCAACAAATTCGTACCATTGACCTTCAAGGCCGACCGCAGCGAATCACTCCTTATAAAGATAAAATAATCATTGTTCAGCGCCCGCCTGGCGACGACAGACACATCAAGCCCGGGTTTCTTGAGGTGTTTGACAATTCCGGCAAACGTGTGGCTGGTCCGATTGATATCGGTTGGGATCCTGATGAAATCGCATTGGTTGAACGTGATGGCAAGCTCTATGGACTGATTTTATTATCAGGCAATGCGGAAGGCGAGGACAATCGACCTGCCCCGTGTTTGAATATTGTTGAAATCCATCCGGAAACGTTTCAAATTCAAGAGGTTGGTAAAGTTGTATTTAATGAAGCAGAACTTAAGGGTGAAGATCCATTACGTGTTCTGAATTCGAAAGTCGTACGTGATGGAAAGTCGGATGAATATTCTGCATGGATTGCATTTGGGACAAAAGCCGGATTGAGGAAAGTGGACTGGACTGATACCAAACGTCCTGGTGATCAGAATTGGTGGACAACCCTCAAAGGCAATCCATTGGGAATAGCGATTAATGATAAAGAAAAAGTCGTCTTGGCGACCAATACTTTGACAAACGAAATTTCAACATGGCCGCTGGGCCAGGATCAGGGTCTGATTGGAACTCGAAAAACTCAAGAGAAGTGGTCGGCACTCGAATCTTTTCATCTGGATGGGCTGGTTTTTGATATGGTTGCAATCTCTGAAGGATCAAGTAACTATGGTTTTTTAAATCAAGAAAAATTTGAGCTTTCGTGGAAACTAAAGGGACCGTTTGGGTTCGGAAGTGTTCGGCCAATGGATATCTCTATTCATTCGCCAGATCCAAACACAATCTGGATCGCCATTTGCGATCGCACTGGCGGACTGCACTGGATCACTGGCCGTAAGCATTAAAAACTAAGCGTCATCCAATAAGGTCGTGATTCTTGGCCAGTTTCTAAGCCATGTTACGTCTTTTTTCATTTCTCCCGAGAATGGCAAAAAGAACCTTTCAACTTTATTGACCAAATCAATGGATGATCGCTATAATTTACTCATTGACACGATCTATGTGAACAATTCAGAATGGAGACGCTTTTACGCGTAGTCCTAGCCAAGTTCAGTCAAGGGAGCGGTTCGGATGTCAGAACATCGTATTTATGGAATGAAATTCTCGCGTGTTTATCCGCTTTATATAACCAAGGTGGAGAAGAAGAACCGCACCAAGGCTGAGGTGGACCAGGTCATCTGCTGGCTTACTGGCTACGACCAGGCTGGTTTGCAGAAGCAGTTGGATGAAGAGACTGATTTCCGGACCTTTTTTGCGCAAGCCCCGCAAATACACCCGAATTGCAGCCTGATCAAGGGCGTGATCTGCGGCGTGCGGATCGAAGAGATTGAACATCCGCTGATGCGCAATATTCGCTATATGGACAAGCTCATCGACGAACTGGCTAAGGGCAAAGCGATGGAAAAAATCCTGAGGTGAGCAAAAAAATGCCATGCGCAGATGGCTCTTGGTAGCTAGGTCGTTCCAGGTCGGAGTCGATCGGGAAATACAATTTCGGAACGATGGTGCTTTAATTGTCGGTTTCTGGATTAGCTTCGTGTGGGGCTGGCCGACTGTGCCTGCGAAAACTTGAATAGAACACCGCAAATGCCGCGAAGTAAAATGACATCCACACGCTGGATTGAATTTGAACGATGGCTGGCAGCGGCGGATCGTCAGTTCTAAAATGGATCCGGTTCCAGCCCGGCGGTACATCGGTGGTGAAGAGATTGAAGGCAGCGTAGAAGAAGAGTAGATACTGTGCGACTCGCAGCCAGGTGGGGTAGTCCGTCCATAAGTTCTGGTCGGTTTCGTGGCCCGTGTTGTCGCGGGCCATTCTGTATTGAAGGATTATCACGGGAACCCAGACGACGAAAATCCCCAACTGAAACCATAGAACCCGCGAGCCGCCCGGGATTTCGGCCTGAGCCAGGGCCATACCATGCGCCCACGCGCTGGCCGTGAAGCCGAAGCCTGAAATGAGCATGAGCAAGGCATTCATGTGACGATTCATTCACAAGTTACTTTCAAGTAACTACTTACAATGAGAGCAGGCGACGAGATTCGAACTCGTGACGTCCAGCTTGGGAAGCTGGCATTCTACCACTGTATTACGCCTGCTGATTTCCTAATTTGCTTGAGAAGTGCTCGCCTGTCAAGTCAATTTCTGCTTTTTTTGAAGGCGAACCAACTTATCCGTAAGCGTCCGGCCAACCCCATCTTTCATGCTGTGGTAATTTGAGTTTGTCAACGCAACACTCAATTCCTGGCTGGGAGTATCACTCATGAACCGTCGTGCCGATTCGCCTGTAAGCCCTGACAAAAGCCTGTTGTGGCCCGATATTAATCAGGAACAAGTCTCAACCGGGCGCTCGACCG
>CAMBEP010000054.1 GCA_945865635.1 Candidatus Kuenenia stuttgartensis | reverse complement strand
GATTCCAAATGTTATGATTGTCATTTAAAGCATGCCGGCGATGACAATGTATGGGTCCAGTTTTATCCGGCTTTACGCGACCCGGAATAGTTTTTTCTGGGCTGGAGATTCCTGGTCTTGGCCTCTCAGTCTTGCGCCTAATAATCTATAGTTGTCGCGGCCACACCTGATACATCGTATGAGAATGATGCCTCCGGCATCATTCTCATACGAGATGTCTCTTTTTTGACCGCGACAAGTATAAACAGACTCTGGAAATCAATGCGGGTGATGGATGGGATTCTCTCCGGGCAGGTCTGCAAGCGGATCAGGCAGCCAGGCGTATTTCAAGCCTCATGAGTGGCTAATTCCAGAGGGGGCATGGCCGTTTTTCGGTAGGAGTCCCAATGACCAAAAGCCAGCCGATATCTTGCGATATCGACTGGCCTTCGGGAGTCCCAATTCTGGTGTTGCTTAAATCAAGGGACATTATTTTTCATTGTTTGGCGTCACTTCAAGCGATCAGGCTGTGACGACAGTCTGGGCCATGGATGGAGCCTTAATGCCGATTGGGCCGTGGTCGTCTTCAGGAATGCTGCCCAGAAGCTCGCCAATGCCCATGATGTAGCCGTGCTCGCCGTGCTGGGAAAGGTCAAGCCCAAGCTCTTCTTCCTCGGCGTCCACCCGCAGACCGATTGTGGCATGCACAGCCAAGGCAAGAACTGTGGTCATCACTAGGCTATATCCGCCTGCTGCAAGCACAGAGATGATCTGAGGCATCATCTGGCCGGGATTGCCATTGATCAGGCCATTGATATCGTTGGTGATTCCGGCCTGTGCAAAGACACCTGTCAGGATGGCACCCAGAAGTCCGCCGGCGCCGTGCACTCCGACAACATCAAGAGAGTCGTCGTAGCCAAGCTTGCTCTTGAGCATGATTGCAGAATAGCAGAAGAGGCTTGCCAGAAAACCCATGGAGAGGGCCGACATCGGGGCGACGAATCCGGCAGCAGGAGTGATCACCACCAGCCCGGCCACGGCTCCGGAACAGGCCCCGAGCACGGTGCCCTTGCCCTTCAGGATCCATTCAATTGCCACCCAGCCGATGGTAGCAGCGGCGGCGGCGATGTTGGTGTTGACGAATGCGGCCACTGCGGATTTGTTTGCGGCCAGGGCACTTCCCGCATTGAAGCCAAACCATCCGAACCAGAGCAGGCCAGTGCCCAGGGCGGTCATGGTCAGGTTGTGCGGGTGCATCTGAATCTGGCCGTGGCCATTTCGCTTGCCGATCACAACACAACAGACCAAAGCGGCCACACCCGAGATCAGGTGTACGACCAGACCACCTGCGAAGTCGAGTGCTCCAAGCTTACTGATCCAGCCACCGCCCCAGACCCAGTGGGCCACTGGCGAGTAGACAAGCGTCGCCCAGAGAAGGCTGAAGACGAGGTAGCCCGAAAATTTGATACGTTCTGCAAATGCGCCCGAGATCAGGGCGGGGGTGATCACAGCAAACATGCACTGATAGATCATGAAAAGCTGGTGAGGGATGGTCGGCCCATAAACTGGATGAGGGTCAAGGCCTACATCTTTCAGAAAGAGGTAATCCAGGCCACCAATAAATCCGCCAAGCTGATCCGAGCCGAAAGCCAGGGTGTATCCAATGGTCACCCACTGAATGGCCATGGCGCCCATCAGGATAAAGCTTTGCTGGAAGGTGGAAAGAACATTCTTGCGCCGAACCATGCCGCCATAGAAGAGACCCAGGCCGGGGGTCATGAGCAGCACCATGGCCGCGCAGATCATCATGAATCCGGTATCGGCTTCTTTCATGCCGGTGGTGGCTGTCGCGGCATTGGCAACTGTCATAGATTCCTGGGCCGGGAAGCTTCCAGGTGCCGGAGCCTGCGCCCAAATGTGGGTGGCAGACAGGGCTAAAATCATGCTGATTGTCAGGAAACGGGAGCGGGAGAGGCGTCGCATCTTGTCTTATCTCCTAGCCTTGGACCTTACGTCAAGGTGTGTCAGCGCGGGTTTTAAAGAGAGGTCATACGACCATTGCCATCAGCAATCGTCATCGATGTGGATTTGTCAAAGATCGAGATATGATCTGACTTTGATCAAACTGACACTGAACTCACTCAGGCTCAATTCGGTTCGGCCTGCACTCCGCAATAAGGTTTCCGCCGTTGGGGGGGGGACTCAAACAAAGATCCAAGCATTTGTCATGCCAAACTCAACATTTGGCTTTGCCTGTTCGTTCAAAATGACTTATTTAAAAACAACTTAGAGGTTGATTATTTTTTCTGTCTAAAACGTCTTTTGGGAATGAAGATGGTTTTTAAGGCATCCCAGGGTCTGATTGAAGCATAGAAATCTGGCAAGGTGCTTGAATCGTCTGCGACACTGACCAATGGGCGACAGAAAAAAACGAAAAAAGGCTTCGGATCTGATGGACGCGAAGCCTTTACTCGTACTCATGCCATGCCGATTACGGCGAGCCTGGCAAAATCAGTTGAAGGTCGCAAACGAAGTGGCGTCAACCACATAACCTTGAACGCCCATTTCCGGGATGTCCAGGCCAGAAATTTCGGCTTCCGCGGTCGGCCTGTTGCCAATCGTGATTTCGATCAGTTGGAATGTTGCAAGCGAAACCGGGAAAACCCAGAGGATGTTGGTCACAACGCCTATGATCTGTGCAAAGAGCTGACCGGTGCCTCCACCATAAAACAGTCCGAGCGGGGCTGCCGCCACACCATTGAGGCCTCCTCCATATTCGCCGTTGGCAAACAGGCCCAAACAAATGCAGCCAAACATGCCGCAGACCCCGTGCACGGAAACCGCACCCACGGGATCGTCAATCTTGACCACTTTTTCGAAGAAGAGAACACTCCAGATCACGAGCACGCCTGCAAGCCCGCCGATGATGACCGAGCCGACAGGGTCTACAAAGGCACATGGGGCCGTGATGGCGACCGCACCGGCCAGAAGGCCATTACACGACATGGTGGGGTCGGGCTTCCCGAAGACGAGCCACATGTAAGTCGTACAGCTCATGCATCCGGCAGCCGTCGCAAGCATGGTGCAAGTGGCAACCGACGCAATTCGCAGGTCGGTTGCGGCCAAGGTACTGCCAGCATTGAATCCAAACCAGCCGAACGCCAGAATGAGTGTGCCCAGCACAACCATCGCAATATTATGGGCCGGAATGGTGACCGGCTTGCCTTGGGAATTGAACTTCCCAATCCGTGCCCCGACAATCAGGGCACCCGCCAGAGCACTTACTCCGCCGGTCATGTGCACCACACTGGAGCCCGCAAAATCGAGGTGCCCGCTGCCAAGCCCATAATTGGCTCCGAGATCAGAGAGCCAGCCACCGCCCCAGACCCAGCAACCATAAATCGGGTAGATAAACCCAGTCATGACAACGCTGAAAACGATAAAGGGAAGTATCTTCCATCGCTCCGCCAGGGCCCCTGTAGGAATCGTGGCAGTGGTGTCCATGAAGACCATCTGGAAGAGGAAAAAGGCGAGAAGACTGGCGTCGTTGGATTCCCCAATCAGGAAAAAGCCCTTCATGCCGAACAGGTCGAAGCTCTTGCCTGCGATCTCAAGAGAGTACATCGAATTGAGCACATTCGGGCCATCCCAGGCCAGCAGGGGGCCATATCCACCCATCATGATGGCAAACCCGCACGCCCAGAATGTGAGCATTCCAACGGCATAGACCAGGAAATTCATGCCCATGGTGTGGGCTACGTTTTTGGCACGTGTCAGACCGGATTCGACAAGTGCAAAACCGGCCTGCATGAACATGACCATAAAGCCGCAAATCAGCGACCACATCATGTTGAGGCCGATTTTGACAAGCTTCAGGTCGCGTGCCAGAGTCTCCTCTGTGATTTTGTCGCCTGATTTTGTCAAGGCGGCCGTTGTGCTTGCTCCGTGGTAATTTGCGCCACTGGAGTCCGACGCCTTGGGCGTTTCCGAGGGGTGCGCCGGGCCAGTCGGTGCAGCCTCCGCCTTAACCGGCTCAGCCGGCTTGGACTCGGCGGCAGAGGCCGCCGCCTTGGGTGGTTCAGCAGGGGCCTGGCCCAAAAGATTGGCACCAAGGGTCAAGAAAAACAGTGACGCGATAAATCCGCCCAGAAATGAGCGAAGCGGGAGATCTTTCCATCGAATTTTCATGAGTTCACCTGAGACTTGAGGAGAGTGCGTATTGCTTGAAGAGAGTACACTGGTTGCCTGTTTTGTGTGCAATATTGCTACCTTTAATAAACAAAGGAAATTTCATGCCAATTGAATGACTTCCTTTTTTCAAGATTTCAAAAGGTGCTTAGGTTTCACGCTTGTGGTGCACTAAATATGGGCTTGCGATGTTTTTGTGGCACGGTTTTGCTCTTGGATTCTCTCACAAGAGAAATTCGAGGAAGTTCTGGATACAGGCCCTTTGAAGCATTAGGATGAGGCTTGAATTGTGCGTGGAATCAGGACCTCAATTGCCAGGGACAACTTGTTTCAGGCTTGTGGATCATCAACCCGCAGACCTTTTCACCAAGGAGATTTCGCATCATGCGGATCCATAACTTCGCAAAACCAACCCTCTTGACCCTGGCCCTGAACCTAACCTTCGGGCTGGGCCTCAGGGCGGAACCCATCAAGGCGCTGATCATCACCGGCGACAACATCAGCGTGCACGACTGGAAGGCCTCGACGGCCTCAATCCAGCAAATCCTCAAATCGCCCAAGGGTCGATTTCAGGTGGACGTAACAGCCACCCCTGCAACCGACCTTACGGATGCGAATCTGGCCAAATACGATGTCCTCATCCTCAACTACTTCCCAACCGCCCAGGGCGGGCCCGACACCAAGTGGTCCCAGGCCAACAAGGACGCCCTGCTCAAGGCCGTCAAGAGCGGCAAGGGCTTGGTCTCGCACCACTTCGCCTCAGCGGCCTTTGCCAGACCCAATTGGGAAGAATTCGAAAAAATGATCGCCGGTGGATGGCGAACCCAAGGCTTTCACGGGCCGGCTCACGAATTCAGAGTCAAGAAGGCGGGCTCGCACCCAATCTCCGACGCCTCTCCTGCCTCTTTCCCACACCCGACCGACGAGCTCTATTCCAACAACCTGCTCACTCCCGGCAGCGTAATCATTGCCACTGCCTATTGCGACCCCAAACTGCCCAAGGGAACCGGTAAGGACGAAGCCGTGATTTGGGTCCATCAGTATGGATCAGGCCGCGTCTATAACAATGTGCTCGGGCACGACTCCAGCGCCATGGCCGACACGGCTTATCAAGCCTGGTTCCGCAATGGGGTCGAATGGGCCGCCACCGGTGCCGTCAAAGCCAGGAATTGATTTTTGAAGGATTGCATTGAGCCCCTAATTATCAAAAATAAACCAGCCAGGCCGCAATGCCAGAAGCCTAGCGGCCGGTTTTTTTTGTGCGATCATGAAGGAAAATTTAAATCGAAATATCCACCGCTCCAGCGCCCGCTTCAAAAATGCTTTCAGGCGACGGGCTGGAGGTTCATCATCGGGCTGATCGCGGATCGGTTCAGGCAGTCGATCAGAGTATGAATGGCATTCGTGACACTTGTAAGGCCAAGTGCATCTACAGTCGCCAATGCGGCCAGGGCCATTTGCCAGGAGTCGTTCATTTCCGGGGCCATGGGCCAATCCGCATCGCCATTCGGGCTGACAAGCCGGAAGGTCCTGGCGTGCATCGGTTCCGGGCGGTCGCACTGGTCAATCCGAAATGCGGCCTGACCACTTTCAAGACCATATCCAAGCCGCTTGCAATCCAGCCTGATGGCTGAGAATATTTCTGAGGCCGGGTCGTCGGCTGCGAAAATCGTGGCCCCACCCGGCTTCAGTTGGCGAATGAAGCGAGCCAGGTGGCGCCTCACAAGCCGGGACTCTTCCATCGAAGACGATTTTGAAAGAGGGCTGATCACAATGGCGTCCAGCTCCTCGTCGTCAAGGCATGCGCCCAGAAGGCCAAGGCCGTCTCCCAAGGCCACAATTTCAATCATTCCGCAAGATTCCGGTACGGTTGTCGAAGTCTGCGGATTTAACAACGGTCCGGAATTGGACTGATCATTACGAGTGCGCACCCGCCAGCCACTTGGTCCGAGAATCGAGCTCAGGAGGACTTCCAGGTCGTGAGCCGACCATCGTCCACCCACTCCAAGCCTAAACCTCTTGTTTGGGGCATTCTGTACGAACGGCTTCATGGGCGGAGATCCTCCTCGCGATTATTCGACGATTGTCAGCGCGATGAGTGATATGGTGATGAGAGTCCAGCGACTGCGCGATCTTCACGCAATCTATAGATTGTCGCTGGATCCAAATTCTTTGCAATCGCAAGTTGGCCGTTTTATACGATAATATTGCTATAAAACAGGAAAAGGGGACGCATCTTCCCAATGCGCCCCCAATTGCCCATGTTTTAAAATCCCGAAAGCCCGCTCGCAGAATCAATGGCGAAACAGGAATTCTTTCGAGTTGATCAAGACCCAGCCAATATCCTCAACAGCCTGACGCCTGTCCTTGGCGTCCTTGATATGCTTTGCTGCGGCCTTCACTTCCGCCTCGGACGGGTCGCGGCTCAGGGCCGCCAGATAGAGGTCTTTGACAATCATCTCAGGCGGCTTACTGCTGGCAGCCAAGACCGCCATCCGACCCTTGTCGTCCCGAAGCTTGCCATTGACGGTCGCTCCACCAATCAACTGTAAGGCCTGACTCAGATTCGAGTCGTTCTCCCGCTCGCATTCGCAAGCCAATTCGCGGGCAGGTCTGCCAAAGGTCTTCAGGAACGCATTTTCCATCTTCCCATCCGGAATCTGGGTCGCCCGAACACCATCCGGCAAGCCTGCAAATACCGTCGGACTTGTCGTGAAGCTCGATATCGCATCCAACAAAACCTCGGCCGGCAAAAGCTTCGTGAAAGCATGAGAGAAATAGAGGCTGTCACCAGCGTTCAATGGTGTCGATTTTGCCGACATCTGATACGTACGGCTCGCGGCAATCATCTTCACCAGACGCTTCAGCGAAAAGCCATTCTGGACAAAGTCCTTCGAAAGCCCTTCCAGCAACTCGTCGTTGCACGCAGGATTCGAGTCCCGGAAGTCGTCCACGGGCTCCACAATTCCCCGGCCCACCATGTGATACCAAACCCGATTGACCATGCTCTTGGCAAAAAATGGATTCTCAGGGCCCGTCAGCCAGTTGGCCATCCGGATCCGACGCTCGTCAGGTGTGCTGGCATCGTCGTAAATCGGACCACCCAATGCCTTCGGCTTCATCACCGCTCCCGTCCGGGGCTGACGCACATCGCCATCGGCCGCTGCGTAAATCACCTCTTCGTCTGGCAAGTTCCCCTTCTTCTGGCGAACCCTTGAGAAAAAGGCCGCAAAGCCGTAGTAGTCGTCCTGCGTCCAGCGCTCAAACGGGTGGTTGTGGCACTTGGCACACTGAATGCGCACACCCATGAAAAGCTGGGCCGTCGTCTCCACCGAATTCTCGGGGTCCCGGCTGATCCGGTAATAATTCGCCGCCGGATTCTTGAATGTCGAGCCGTCCGCCGTCAAAAGCTCACGCACAAACTGGTCCATCGGCTTGTCCGACTGAAGGCTCTCGCGAATCCACCTCTGGAATACGTTCGTACCCTTCACCTGAATCAGGCGGGCGTTGGAACGCAAGACATCGGCCAGCTTCAACGTCCAAAAGTCATAAAACTCGTCCCGAACCAGCAACTGATCAATCAGCTTCGTTCGCTTGTCCGTGCTTTTGTCGGCCATGAAAACCGCACGTTCCTCAACGGTCGGCAGCATGCCAATCATATCCAGATAGACCCGTCGCAAAAATTCTTCGTCCGTACAGCCCGGGCTCGGAGCAATTCGCATCCGGTTGAGCTTCGCAATGACTGACTGGTCAATCACATTGTCCGTCGGAACTGGCGATACCGCAAATCCAGGCACCTCAACCAGGTGCGTCAGTCGCACAATCGCGACCAAATCCTGGTAGTGTGCAATGATCGCGGCCTCACCAGGCGATTTGAACGTCACATAACCATCCGCATCAACGTCTGCAATCTCCGGGGCTGAACTGTTGTAATAGGCCAGCGGTGTAATGTCGCGAGTCGATTTATCCGCATAAGTCACCCGCACCGCCACCTGCTGAGTGCTCGCGGATTCATGCAAGACACGGTTTTCCGGCAGAATCTCAAGCTTCATCGCCTTCGGGGCCGATGGGTCGTCGCTCGCGCCCTCGGCAATCCAGTCGCGAATGAATTCGTGCGACTTCGCACCTCGGGAAAGTCTCAGGCCGCCTTCATGGGCCACCTCGCCCAGCGGCTTGCGAAGAACCAGACTCGCATCAGGTGCGAAAATGTCAATCCGCCGTCCCCCAGCCTCGCGGGAAAGGGTCGTATAGTCCTGGTCCGGCAAATAACCCCTCAAGCTCAGCTTGAAGCCGCCTTTGCCCGTCGGTGTGCCGTGGCATGCACCCATGTTGCAATTGGCCTGACTAAAGGCCGGAATCACATCGTTCCGGAACGAAACCGGATCTGCCAAAAGCATCCCCTTGACCATGACCTGAACCATTGCCGAAAGCCCACCCGGCAGCTCGGCCTTGATCGTCGAATTCCCGTCGCCAACCGGTATCACCCGACCACTTTTCGATACCCTGGCCACCTTCTCGTTCACCGAGCTCCAACGGACCTCACGCGTAAAGTCCGCCCTCTGATTGCCCGGCAATTCGCCATTGACAATCAGTTGTGCTGTCTCCCGATGACCATTCAGCGTGATATCGCCAGGAACGATTGAGAGACGAAGCGGCTTCATGGCCGGCATCGGCTTCTGTTCCGGTATCGTGACAACTACCTTGGTTTTCGGCGGGACCGCTTCAGCCGCAAAGAGTTGCGGCGCTATGGCACTCAAGGCCAGAGCGGTTGATGTGATTGCAAGCCGGTGACTAAGTCGTAGATTCATGGCGAGAGCCCTCGACGCGGGTAATAGGCGGGTCGAGACATCCTGTCCGTGACTGGAAAATCGCTCAATGAGAGGAATCCTGCATGAAAAACTTTACCCACTTGAGGGATCAAGCTGACCAGCAGGAAGGTCGTCGCGGAAGGACATCGGGAAGGATCAAGGCAAAGTCCTTTTTGGTCGAATGGATCAACCAAATGACTTTCATACTCTCTTATATCATGAATCCACCAGAAAAGTAAAGCGAAATTTCGGAATCGCGTCATCAACCTCACAATTCCGAAACCGTTTCTTCCGTCTCTTTCAACCCAAAATACGCCATTCCGCCATCGACAGACCTTGCAGACTCAAATCCGCAAGACGTGGCCGAAATGGCGACCCAGACTCTCAATGAGTAAAAATGTCCCTGACATCCGTCAAGAGTTGCATTTGCCATTCAAAGTTTCGGGCTGCTCGGTCCCTCACAACCATCATGCACTGTGATCCCAGTTTCAAGACGGCATCCGCCCGATCACTATTGGGCTTCTTGATGATATGATCCTGCACTTGTGTCAGTATCTGAGAAATTGCATCCGATTTATATGGATAATTGTTTTCATCCCACTCCTGACCACGCCCCCAGTATTCCCTCATCTGAGCGTCAATCACGGCGATCTGCTCCTTGCGCCGCCCAATAAATACATTTCGGTCGCTCTCGCGTCGCCAGTCGGCTTCCGACCAGATATCAAATACCCTCGTATCGCCAGCGATCGTTCGATTCAAGTAATCAATCCCACCCCTCTGACGACGGGCAGGCTGGTATGTCCGATATTGTGCCAGCAACTGGGCATTAATCTGACCAGCTTGGCCATTTATCAAATTGAGTTTGTCCCTTAATCGAAAAACATAATCCCTGATGTCGTTGGGCGTGTAATAAAACCAGGCTTTACTTGACTTTACAAAATGATTGCAGCCCCCGGCCACAAGCCCCGCCATGGCCACCGCCGAACAATTGAATTTCTTGCTTACCAATCTGTATTCAAGATGCGCGCGATGATTGATCACCGTGTTGGAATAAAGTTTCCACCAGTCCCTCATGTTCGATTCACATAGTCCAATCGCCTCCTGGCCCGGCTGGAGATTTCGATCATCAAAGGATTGCAGATCAATAACATGTTGCGGGTTTTGCATCCAGGCATCGTCAAAGTTCGGAATATTAATACCATGATCAAAAATTACGGGGTCATTTGACTGGCCAAGCCTTGGTGCCGCTCCACCTTCCAGAGCCTGCCTGGCTCTAGGCCCAAGCTCCGCTCGATAATCAGAATCAATTTCATTCGCCTTGCCTTTTCGAAATCCACGAGCTCGATCCTGATCCGATGTTGCTGCCGGCCACCAGCTTATGTAATCCTGTGCCGTGGCACCTTCAGTGATCGCGATCGCAGAGTGCCCTGGATGTTTCAATGCCCCAATTAAAAATGCATTTTCCCAAATCAATACTTTGATCACGATTTACTCCAGTTTCTATCCAGAGACTATGCCATTCGTATCCCAATCTTAAATGATTGTAGCCCCATTGGATAATTGTCAAGTGCCTTAATAATGAATTCGTAATCAAACGGAATCTAAACACATTCCCGATAAACGCCAATCGTTTCCCGGGCCGTTTTCTCCCAACGAAAGTCAAGCCCCCGATGCTTCGATTTTATCGCCAGTTCCGAACGCCATTCCTGATCTTGTTCAAGACGTATCAATAAACGCCCCAACCCCTTGGCATCGTCGGCGGAAAATGTCGCTCCGCCTTGGCCCAAAATCTCCGGCAAACTTGCTGACGTGCTCGCAAGAATCGGGCAGCCCACGGCCATCGCCTCAACAAGTTGGAGCCCAAATCCTTCGTGACGGCTCGGATAGACCAGCGCAAGTGCTGCTCCATAAAGACTTGAAAGCTCACTGTCAGCCACCTTGCCCAGAAATTGCACCCGCTGAGTCACACCCAAACTCTCCGCCAACTCCCTCAGAACCGCCGTATCGCCTGCGGACCCGCCAGCAATTACAACCCTTAGCGAACAATCCGACTGAATCCCTGACAATGCCTCAATCAATAAACCCAGGTTCTTGCGCTGCTCAAGTCCACCCACATAAAAGACATAACCGTTTCGCTCCAAACCATAATGCCCCAAAACCGATTCCATTTCCAGTCGATCCGGTAATTGAATCTGAGGGTCGGCCGCCTCGTAAATCGTACGGATTCTGGATGATTTTATTCCCAGTTTTTCTCGCAGTTCACCCGCAGAAAAATTGCTCACCGTAATGATTCGGCTCGCTCTGGATCGAGTCTCCCAAAGATAAAATCGACTCCGTATCGATCGCAGATCAACATAATCACGCAGCGACCGCTTCTGGCACACATCAATCGCATCGTGCAGGGTGGCCACTGTCGGGCACGGTGAAAATAACGGCAATCCAAAATGATAAGGTGTATGAAGGACCTGAATTTTAAGTTGTTTTACGATCTTTGGAAGCCAGAATTCCTGCCACTTCGGATAAAACATCGGGCCCGATAGCTCTGTTCTCAGCGTTCCCGAAAATTCCTGAGATTCAAAAACCGACCGAAAATTTGCGGCCAGTGGCTGATCGCTCAATAAAACAATTTCAACCTCGCCCGTCTTCGCCATAGAGGAAATCAGGTTGACCGCATAGCGGTTCCAGCCCCTCATCGAGCCATCCGCCAGCAAGCGGGCGTTAATACCAACCCTCAGATTTTTCATGAGTTTTCAATCCGCCAGGCATTCATGTTTTCATATACAGAGATCAGATCGGAAACCACAGATTTGGGGCTGCATTGCAATTCAATCCATTGGCGGCCATTCACCGATAGGCGTGTCGACAACTCCTGATTGGTTAAAACCTGTACGGTAGCATCCATCAATTGCTCATCCGTTTCGCCCACCAGATAGTGTTCCATCGGGGTGCAATTAAGCCCTTCAGTGCCCACGCGATTGGTCACCACCGGTAATCCATAAAGCATCGATTCCTGCACCTTGACCTTCATTCCGCTGCCAGCCGGCGGTGCATAAACCAGCACGTCTGCCTGATGGAAATAAGGCTCGATTTCGGGCACATTTTCGATGATTTCAATTTCATCGGGTATTGCAAGGGAGCCAAAATGGCGGATCGCGTCGCGCCCGACAATTTGCAGCCTGGCCGTTGGCACTCTGGCCTTAATCCCCGGCCAGAGTCGTGTCAATAACCGCTGGGCCGCCGCCTGCGATGGTGGCCAGAACATGGATCCGATACATGTCACGGTCGGATTGGGAGATAAACTCACACGAGGCCGGAATTTGTAATCGGCAGACTGGATCGGAAGTGGAATAATGTAAATCTCTGCTGATGGATGCATCTCCCGCAAGGTGTCGGCCATTTCAATGGAAAGCACGCGGAAATGCCTGTATTTGCGGATTCGCTTCAATTCAGCACCCAGAAGTCGCCTTCTGGTCATTAGGTCATAAAGGCTTTTCGCTGGCTGGGCTGCATGGAAATCCGTTTTCAGAAAGTAATGCAAATTGACAAGCACCCGGTCCAGGTCAATCCCGGCCGGTAAGGCATAGGTCGGCCAGGCCAGCTCCACATGGGCAATGTCAAATTCATTCAGGGCCCACGATTTGCGAAATCCTGCCGCCAATTCCTGGCCTGAAAGGTACGATTGAGGTTTTAAAAGATGATTTAATCTGGTCCTCCAGCGGGTGCCGGCGCCTGGTGAATAAAGCTCTACGGTTTGATGAAATTCAGGGAACTGTTTCTCTAATTCTAAGCGGTGCCGATTTAAATCGGTTGAAGTGGCAAAAATCTTTGTGATCTCAGCTTTTGTATTTCCCCGGTGCACCATTTCAAGCGTTTTCATCTCATGAAAAACGGCTGCAAACGATCGGGTGGCCGCTGAAATAAACGGCAGGGGGGGCTCGTTCAGAAGCATCCCAATTCGAATTGGTTTCATGAATCCTACATCCAGCGGCTTTTTTTAATCTCGATCTCTGATACAACAGCGTAAGAGCTCAGGCTTTACGCTGCTGTGCAAGGGTTTAAGCCTGCTGGCAGCGTAAGGTGTGGTCAGCGGGAGCGTAAGATCTCGGCCAGTCGACTTACCGGGTAGTCTTTTAAAGTCTCAACCACATGGTCAGCGCCGGCCTCGGTCAGCAAAGGCAAGGGGTTGGTGGTGCCCACGCCCACGGCATACATGCCAGCAGCCTTGGCCGCTTCGATCCCAAAGACGGCATCTTCAAAAACAATACAATGTCTGGGCGATATTCCGGCATGTTCAGCCGCTTTGAGAAAGACTTCCGGGTCGGGCTTGCCGTTGCTGATATCTTCCAGCCCGACGATCGACTTGAAACGCCCTTCGAGGCCACAACTTTCAATGGTCAAAAAGAGGTTGGGGCGCGACCCGGATGAACCGATGGCAAGGTGGAATTCCTGGCTCTCCAAAGTGGCCAGCAGATCCTGGACACCGCTCATCAGTTCGATTCGGCCCCTGGCCAGTTCCCGATAGCAGATTTCTTTGATTTCGCCCAGGGCCTGAGCTTCGTCCTTGGGGAGGGTACGGCCGAAAAGTCGTTCGAAAATGGTGTAATTGGTCAGGCCAAACGTGTCGCGTACAAAGGCGTGATCAATCGGCAGATTCTGACGAAGACCGAATTCGACCCAAGCCCTGGAGTGGAAGTCTAGACTATCAACAAGCACCCCATCGTGGTCAAAAATGGCAAGCAAAGGCGGCGATTGGATCATGATTCTGGGCATATCTCAAATGGAAAATGTGGAAAGCTGGTATTCAAGTTCCTGAGTGCTGATCAAGGATCGATGTCTTGATGATGATAACAAACTGAGCTGGGAAATTTAAAGTCGCGTTGCTTAGAAAAGAAAAAACGCCTTGCCGTTTTTATTTCGCAACGTATACTCTTCCCGACCATTAATGACACTTTTTGATCGCGACGATGCCGGAGGCATAGCACCAGTAGCCGGTGGTTGAGGAGCGTCAGCGACGACACCACCGGACGACAACGCGGCATAAGGTCTTGCACCCCTGCCGGAGTGCCAGCAGCTTTTATCCCCATCTCATCACCGGTGGTGTCGCTTCGCTCAACCACCGGCTACAGGCTTTGATGCCTCCGGCATCTTTTTCAATCAAAACATGTCGTTTATGACCGCGAAGAGTATAAAAAGGTCATTCAGCCTCTGTTGCCAGAGGCTTTGACTACTGAAAAATGACCTGATAACTCAGAGCGCGGAGCCAATCATCGCTTCGGCTTCAATCTCAACCATCATGTCAGGGCTGATCAGTTTGGCCACCTCGACAATGGCCGTGGCCGGTCGAATCACACCAAAGGTCTCGCCATGTGCCTTGGCCACTTCTTCCCATCGGCTGATATCTGTCACGTAAATTCGTGTCCTGACCACATCGCCCAATGTGGCTCCCGCCTCAGAAAGTGCTTTTTCAATCGTTTCGAGAATCACTTTGGTCTGGACATATGGGTCGTTGATCCCTTGAATTCCAGCCGCAGTCGAACTGGTTGTGCCACTGACATGCACAATGTTGCCAATTTTGACAGCGCGGGAATACCCCATCTTGGGTTCCCATGGCGAGCCTGAGGTGATGAGCTGACGATTGGCCATCTTGACAATTCTCCTTCAAAAATTCTACGCATTTTTGGATACAGGGTCCTGCCTCAGTTCGTCAGCCCTTGGCCTGATCGACTGGCAGTCGCAATCAGTATACCCGATTTTTTAAGCCCCGGCGTGGTGGCCCGGGTGTGATCGCTCCATGCAGGCTGAGCCTGAGGGAATCATCTTGAACGGGCTGCACCGGTTTTCCGGATTGAAGACCTTGCGCACGTCTGTCATCGCCTGAAGGCTGGCCTCTGAAAAGAGCTTGCTCATGAACTCGATTTTCTCGACACCAATGCCGTGCTCGCCTGTGGCAGAACCGCCCACGGCAATACATTCCGAGAGAATTTCGTGGCTCGCCAGAAGCACCCGCTTGACCTGTTCCGAATCTCGCTCGTCAAAGAGCAGAATTGGGTGAATATTCCCATCGCCAGCATGAAACACGTTGCCAATCCGCAAATTGTATTTCTGGCTGATCGACTGGATAAAGTGCAGAATGTGCGGCAATTTCGTGCGCGGAACCACTCCATCCTGAGTGCAGAATGTCGGCGAGAGCCGGCCAATGGCGCCGAAGGCCGACTTGCGACTCTTCCAGACCGCCATGTATTCCGGCTCTTTTCGGGTCCGCCAGGGGATCCTTTTCTGCACGGTTCCCCGGTTCTGCACGACAATCGCCTCAATGGCGTCGGCCTGATCGTCCAGGCCCGCCTCCAGGCCATCGGTTTCAATGATCAAAACCGCTCCCGCTTCCGTCGGAAAACCAAAGTGGAACGCCTCTTCGATCGCCTGAATCATAAGATTGTCAAGCATCTCCAAAGCGGCTGGCACGATCCCGCTGGCAATGATGTCCGAGACCGTCTGGGTGCAGCTTTCAATCGAGTCAAAAACGCCCAAAAACGTCCGGCCTGCTTCTGGGTCGCGAGTCAGCCTGACGATCACCTTTGTCACAATCCCAAACGTGCCCTCGTGGCCAACCACAAGGCCGATCAGGTCAAGCCCCGACTGCTCCTCGCACGGGCCTCCAATATCCATGATCGAACCATCAGGCATGATCATCTCAACGCCCATGATGTGGTTGACCGTGACTCCATACTTGAGCGTATGAGGTCCGCCAGAATTGGTCGCCACATTGCCCCCGATCGTACACGCCGTCTGGCTTGAGGGATCAGGCGCGTAATGAAATCCAGTTCCACCTAAAGCCCGTGTCAGCCAGACATTGACCACGCCGGGTTCGACCACTGCAAAACGGTCGCGAAGATTGATTTCGAGAATCTTCTTCATCCGCGTCAGGCTGATCATGACACCTCCACCGACCGCCAGAGTCCCGCCCGCGAGCGATGTGCCTGCCCCACGCGGCACAAACGGAACACGGTGCTTGTTGCAGATCTTGACAATATCAACCACATGACCGCGGCAGGTCGGGAAAACGACAATATCCGGCACGTTCTTTTCAATCACATATCCATCGCACTCATAAACCACCAGCTCATCATGATGGGTGATGAGATTCTCGTCGCCAATGGCCTCTCTGAGATCGTCAATCAGTCGCGCAATGATGGCTGGATCCGGGTGCGGCAGATGGGCCAGGCCGTCGATTGTCGGGCTGGCCAGTTGGGCAGAATTGGAGACGGTTGTGGACATGGCTTTTTTTGTTGTAAGACCCGGCTCAGGAATTTGGTTTTCGATTCCGTTGAAGAGAGTATCGAATGACTCCCCCCGCAGACTGTGTTCCTAAGGAGTATAGCGAAAACCCCGGCAATGAGACACCTGGAATTGCTTGGCCAGAAGCTGGAAAACGTCATAAAGATTTATCCAAAAAAGAGTTCGGTAATCAGTTCGGATCATTTCTTTTTCCCGATGATACAAGCAGGTGAGGCTGGAAAGACCACACAAAGTGATCTATTCGAAGGCGATCTGGCGGGCGTATGGTTGGACACTTGGGGGTGGCGGGGGAAGGACCATTGGCAAGATCAGAGAGGCGTCTGGCTGGTCGTTCTTTCATTTGATCATGGTGAAGTAGAATAAAATTGTGAGGGCCATGGATAAAGCCATTGAGACTAAAATGATCAAAGAAAGCCTGCGCCGGAAGCGATCGATTCTGATTGCATCTTCTGTCCAGGAAATGGAATTTTGTTGGTTGAGAAAATGCTTGAGCATGTCCGGAATAAAAAGCCAGGGGCCAGTATCGGGATTTTCCATGGCCGTGAAAAAGAGGCCTGCAAATCGTGGGTTGGATTTGAGTTCTTTGATTTGCAGATCAGTGAGGCCCAGACAGATTTTTTCAAACCGGCGAAAACTTTCACTGGTTTTTTCAAGGAATTGATATGCGGAGTGATTCGCTTCAATCATCGATTTTCGTGGAGATCCCTGAGTGGCTGAGTCTGCGGGTTTAAGAGTGAGCATTTTGTTGTAAATCAGCGCCGGCAGGATATTCTTGCGATACCAGCGGAGCCCTCTTCGGAAGTTTTTGGTCCAGGCTTCGGTCTTCACATCCAGGCGGGTTTGGAGGGCAAGGCCAAGGTACCGCCACTTGCTTTTCGGATCGAGTTTCAGTGCGAGTTCTGAAAAGCCTTGGATACGTTCCAGGTGCGACCCGAGAATTGCAAACGGGAAGTTTAAGCCAGTCGACTCGCGGATGGAATCCATGTCGATGGTTGTCATTTCGATGGCATGCGACGTGAGTCGATCAGAGGAAGTGACATCTGTCGGTAGAACAAAAATCACTCCGTTGATCGGAGCAAACGGACGGCGATCTGCTACGATAAGATCACACAAGGTGCGCAATTTGAATGAAATCAGTTCCATTTCATTCTGGTTCGAAGGAGTGGGTTGCTGTTCGAACTTTTTAAAGGGGTCATTTTGCAATTGTAGAGAAGAGTTGGAGTCCCCATTTTCCTGAGTTCCATCGGGGGTCAGGCCAATCAGAGATTTCGTTTTCGAGATCTGACTCTCCATGCTGTATATGGACTGGGCCAGGATGAATGGACTCAGGGATTGTTCCAGACGCTTGCTGAAAGTGCCCGTGAGGCTTGTCGACGGGCACGTCACAAAAATTGCAGAATCCGTCAGATCAATATGGAAAGGTGGGTCTTGAATACCTGGTGGCTTGATGTTTCGGAGCCTGATCTGGGCTTGGTCAAAAAAATGGGGCCCTTGGTTGGGCCGACTGCCCAGAACCAGTATTATGGGAAGACTTGATGGGGGTACACCCGCTTCTTCCATGACAGTTTTGGCATAATTCCAGGTCGATTTAATTTCAGGAAACAATTCCTGGACAGGCTCTGTCCGAATCAGATAAAACAGATGGCGAGTCGAGTGGTAAGCAAGCAATAATGACCAGAAAATCAAAACCAGCCAAAATGGCCTTAAATAGATTGAGGGCGCCTGAATGCTCCCTTCCAGCCATGTGTAGCGTGTGATCGCCCAAAGGCCCGTGCTGATGAGAGCCAGAAATACGAAGTTGCGGACTCGGCGGATATTCCGCCCGGTGCGTGTTTGATCGGACGGTAGAAAAATGGATTTCAACCGCTTTGAGAATTCAGACATAAATTTGCTGATCGAAGCTGGCATTTTACAATTTCCTGGTTTATTTGGAGGTTCAATCCCTGTGGATCAAGGCAAGTCGGATTTGGCCTGAATTCATTTCCGAAGGGAAAAAACGATCAGAAACGAGAATACAGGCACGATCACGATCAAAATCACAATCGCCATTCGCACCGCATTTTCAACCTTATGATATCCATTCAGTTCCGGCACTTCCGCCTTGATTGGCAGGCTTGGGGGAGGGGTCCATGACTCCATGGAAGATTTGATGATTTCCGCTTTCAATTTGTCAACCCATTTCGACAGGCCTGCCGGCGACTCAATCATCTGGCCTTGAAAGCCGTGCATAACACATGAAAATGCAACGTATTTGATGGCTTCGTTGGACGAGGCCTGATTGGAATTGGCAAAATCCCAAAATCGCCAGGCCCGATCATTCGTTCCAAACAAGGTCAGTTCCAGCTTGCTTTCATTCCATGCTCTGGACCAGTCCGTCTCCATCACAAAAAGCTCGTCCAGCCAGCATGCCAGCAGATAACGACAGACACCTGGAATATCGTCTTTGGAAGGGATGGAGCCGAGCCGGCCTGGTAATTCACTTTGGTTCGAAGTACTGATCGGGGGTTCGGAAGCCTTGTCTGGTTCGCTGATTCTGGGCGACGTAGCAGATATTCCTCGCAAGAGGTTGTCAAGCATCTGAATCAATCTGAACTGCTCTTTAAGCATGTCAGGGGCAGGCTGCTGATTGACTTGCGTAAACAGTGCCATGCCTGAATTAATGACATCGTGTGACCTGTCAATCAGTTTTTCCGTTTCTGACACTTTCTTCATCGTCTTCGTCCATCTCAATAGGAATCCGGCAGAGTATTCAAGCGGCTTGGAAAAAAGCCTTTAAGCGAAGATCATATCAGGCCGATCCTGACCCACTTTCGAATACTGTTGGGGCATTGAAATTTGACCCTGGCTGAATCTGGACCGTCTGATCCTGCGGGGGAATCGCAAAGAGTGTCATTTCCATCTGTATTGGTCGTCCGTCAAATCTCAGTTGCAATCGGGTCTGGTCGTGTATTGAGCCCGTCAGGAGACTTTCATTAAACCGGATGGCTAAATTCAGGCTGCGCCGCACTGAGGCCCATTCGGTTGTCGCCTCATCCCTGCCGAGACCGAGGAAAACCGTGTTGGAAATATTCTTGAGCACAATCGGAACACGTTGAATCGGCTCAAAATGTAATCCCCGCTGCCCCATCCGATAGAGCAGGTCGACCCGTTCGGAACTACTGATCTTGAAGTCAAGCGGACCGCTGTTGGCTAGCAGTTTCATCGCGTTTTGAGGATCCAGATCGCTGCGGATTCCAATCAGCATGGTCCAGCCCGGTTCCAGCCAATTCGGCTCCAGACTGACCTGCATACGCGATGCAACTCCCACAAACGAACGTTCCAGAAACCCAGGATTTTCAAGAGTCTCCAAAAGCTCCTGAATCCGTCGCTTAAGTGCAAAGAAAACCTGGCCAAGCTCCTCGTGGTCGTATCTCGGGAGTTGACCCACCACCCGATTGCGACTGATCCCAAGAATCGCCAGCCGACCAATCATGTCGCACAAATTACGATAGATCCAAATCGGTGACATGTCGTAAGTATTAGCAAGAACAGATATTATAGCCGAAGTTTGATTCAGCAGGGAAAGTCTGTTGAAGGTGGCCAGGTCAGAAAAAATCTGGCTTGCATTTGTGGATGAGCTGTTTTCAAGTGAAACAGACAAGGCGTCGAGCTTGCGGTTGATAATGTCCGACAGCGATTCAATAATATGCTGTTTAAGGACTTGTGATGCGTTGGAGCAAAGTATGGGGGGAATGAATGTCTGAACAATTTCCATCGCTTCGGGTGACGAGCTTGATCGCCTGAGCCGAACCACCGGCAGGCTTTCATAGCCTTCGCCAAGCAGATGTTTTGCAATCAGAAACGGCTGGATCTGATTGACCATGATGGGTTGCAACTGGCGGTCGTGTTCATCGGGAACCAGCATTTCAATCTGTTGATACCGATTGCGCCCTTCGGCAATAGGATCCCCGGCACTCGCCAGATTCAGTGGAATGGCAATATGAATTTCCACTTCGCCGGATTGGTCCAATACGGGCCGAATTGCAATCGGATCCAGAGAACGGTCGATCGGAATATCGAGCACGGTACCCGAGCGAAACCGGGCTTGGAGCTGGCGGACCAGCAGTCGCCCATTCCTGAGGGCATCTTCATCAATTTCCAGATGCCTCAAGCCCCACGCATAGGGCACTGAAAAGTCAATGTTCTGCCGCAGCCCCCGTTTTCGGTAGCGTTCCTGTGTCTGAAAATGCTGGGGGCGAAGGAACATCCCTTCGTACCAATCCACCGGGTTGTGATCCATGGTTTTTCCTTGAAGCCGCACCCAATGCCTTCATCTGCCTCACTGCCCGTCAGGTCTCGTTGAACTCGGTATCTTTACGATACTTGCATCCTGCCAAATCGTCAAATCCAGCATGACGCTCAGGGCTACCCAACCACATGTTCCAGCCCAGTTTTGACGGTTGATCCAATCCTGAGGCGGCTTTTCCCAATCGTGCAGGCAGAATCTCATCGGCTTTGGTGTGTATCCGAATCGTGGTATTCAATGAAGAATCCGATTTGAGCTTCGCCAATTGCCGGGTCACATGGATCAGGGTTGGCAAACTCTTCTTATTCTCGCACTTGGGTAAAGGCAGAAATCGATTCAATTCCGGCCAACTGACTGGACCAATTTTTACCATGAAATTCGATTGTGCGCTCCACATCCTCGAGCCAAGCGTTGTGTTGACACCCAGTTGGGCCGCTTGAGAGGAATTCGGGCTGCCAAGCCTGACCATGTCGCCGGGCGGAATCGTTTCCCAGCGGCCTGCAAAGCATTGAATTTGAACCCGCGAACCGGTGGACTTGGAAATCAGATTCTGAAGCCCGGAAACGCTGATCGACCGATGGGATCGGGCGAGTCTTGTACTTAAAAACAGGTCGGAAAGGACCAGGCTCGGCTGGCCTGGATTCAATGGATCTGTGCTCGTGATCCGATGGCTGAGATGCTCTGTGCCAAGGCCTCCGTAACTCCGGAAAATCCTTTCAATCGGATCCGACTTATGACTTGTTGCCGCAAACTCTCGCTGCACAGGTAGCTGATATTTCTCCCAGGCGAGATAAAATAAGGAAATCAGCCTGTTGTTAAACAGGTCAAACCAGTCCCTCAGGGCGTTCTTCTCTTTGCTGTTGTTGTTCCGATTGAATTGGATCAGCAAGTCTGTGTAATGGTTCGGTAAAATTCCATTCGGACCCGTCAGACCAAGAAAATTGACGACCATTTCCAATTGTTTCCAGCTTTTCCCGAATCGATCTTTTTTTTGCAACAATTGAACGTCTTGAATTGATCCCGCTGGAAAACTGTTTGAAATATGACTGCGAAACGTTACGGCCTGGCCCACCTGGATTCGAGACGAACCAAGTGGCTGGCCCCAATAAGCACCCTCCACCGTGCCCTCATGGGAATACTGTCTCTCGGCGGCTCGTGCGACCTTCTGGATCCTTCTTACGGCTTCGAAAAAATCAAATGCCGTTGGGTCATACATCACTTGGTGGACCGCATTTTCCAGATCAATTTTATGAGGTGTCATAGGGCTGGTATTTCACCTGTACGCATGGGCCATTGATAAATAACGCCCTGGCCACGATGGTCCACCAGTTTCATTTGAATGAAACTGTTGACACTCAGGTTAAGGGCCAGAAATCTCTCCAGGACCGAGGCCCATAGAATCATTCCACCTTCATGAATAAATGCCTCGGTGCGCATCCCGATTCGAATTTCCAGCCCACGAACCCAGGTTGATTGACCAGAATCGGAGTATCGCATCATGATCGGACGCGATTGGATGCTCTCAATGGCATCAATACGCAATTCCATCAGCATTCGTGACTCATGATTGATCGACGGATCCAAGGGAATGTAGAGCCTGAGAATGCTCCTGAATGCTTCGACTCCCGTCGGACCATCCGTCCAGGAAAGGTTGTTCAAATTGATCTGTGAGAGAAGTTTGCCATAAAGCGACTTTGCCGACGGCGGCCGAAGGCTTGGGGTCGGGCGACTTACATTCACGGCCTGGGAGATCGGCTGCGATCCACTTAAAAAATGGAACTTCATCGATCCTTGAACCTGAGCCAGTTGAACCGGCAGATCGCCATTGGAGCATGTCGTTCGAACCACCAATGTCGACGTATCCGGTGGAACAGGCTCCGCATCGGGTGTCAAAAATCGTAAGAAAACGTCGCTCAAGCTGCGGGTCGGGTGGTTTGGAAACGAGCGGATCCCTTGCCAGTAGCCTTGGCTCTTGCCCGATGGTGATTCCCAGACGGCTTCAAAAAACGGTTGAAGTTCTTCAGATGTTCCTTCCGACAACGTTGTTTTTGTGACGGAATTTACACAATAAACTTCTCGCGACAAATCGTGCGCAACGTCAGCGACAATCCGATATTGGTATTTTGACGCAACCGCGTTGATCGGCTCGGCTGTCTGGTCGAATAAATTGATGGCTGGTATGCAGCCCAACAAAAATGTATTCGCCGATACCGACTTCTCAAGTAAATCATGACTCTGCTTGAGTCCTATGACAAGATCAATATGGCGATCGGCCCGGACCAGATCTTTGGCATTGGGTATGGCAATATCCAGGAAATGAAACTTCTCGGGAAAGACCATGAATTCCGTCAAAAGCCGGTATGGCCATAGATCAGCTTCAAATTTCGGGATGATGAATTCGTCCGGCTCAAGCCCTACGGATCGAAACGGGGTCTCGGTTTTAAATGCAATCAAGGCATCGGTCTTGATATCAGGTAAAATCCAGTTCCAGGCTACGGAGTCTGCCAGTAATGCATCCTGAAGCGTCTCCACCGTTTCGCGCGAGCCGTTGAAATAAAACCTCAGGTATTTCAAGTCCTGAAGTTCATGCCAGCGTAGCCCACCATATAATTCGAGGCGAATATGAATTGCCGCCTGGGCCACACCAAAAAGATTCCAGTGATGCGGTAATGGAGCCGACAAATAGCGGGCAGAAATCGTACGGATCGGCCAAATCTGAGTTTCCACACCGGTTTGAAATAAAACCCGATCTCCTTTTGGGGCGGGCGTTGAGAGGATCGAGTTGCGGCCGATTTTCAATCCGCCTGGAATCCTGGCCCGTTTCGGATCAATTTCGAAACCAATCACGCACATGGTCGGCATGGGCCGTGTAAAGTGCGGGTAAAGACGTTCGATCAGGGACTCGACAAGTTCGGGAAACTCGTCGTCAATCTTGGTCCGGATCCGGGCCGTCAATAATGCAAACGACTCAATCAGACGCTCCACATGGGGGTCGGCGCTCGACTCATTTTCGAGCAACAGACGCGAAGCTGCCGAGGGGTATCGCTCCGCAAATTGGCGCACTTCATGGCGAATGAAGGCCAATTCCTCTTCATATCTCAGGTAGATTGGGTCTAACATCAATCTCTCTCCCCCCCCTCAGCGATCCCTTCGCGAAACTCTTGTTCGTTCATCCTGACAGGGCAATAGGTGCTCTATTGCCATGAATGCCCTTGCTGCAAGACTCCGATTTATCATGATCCGGGCCTAGGATTCCTCCAGGGTTGGGAAATTTACCAGAGTCCTTCCAGAACTCAGCTCGATCGTCGATTGAAAGAGAAGTTCCGGCGATGGATCAAAAACAAGCTGGCCGCGAATCTCAAACTCGACTTTGGGAATGCCCGACTTGCGATTGTCTTTCATGATAACCTCGACCTCTTTCAGGCGTGGTTCGAAAGACCGAATGGCAAATTCGATTTTTGAAATCATTTTTTCCCAGATCTGAGAGTCGTTTCCTGTGGCCGAGGCCACGTCGGGAATCCCGAAGTCGAGAATGCTGGAATGAAGCTCGACAAACTCAGGACCAAAAACAACAGGGGATTTGGGTGTGTTCAAAAGATTCTCAAGGTCGCGCCGGAGGGATTCGATCAACAGATTGATCGGATATCCGTAAACATCCGCCCGATCGTCGATCAATCGGTCTAAAATCGATGGCCGAACCGGTATCTTGTGCTTGGGGGGCTTGTTTTCCATACCAATGAGGAACACTTCAGTTCAGAACAATGGTTCGTGAAGGTCAATCTGAGGTCTGCTCCAGAATTCGCCATTGAATCAAGGGGATGACCGTTTCACCGTTAAAATACCACTCCTTTAACCCCACCCCACGCGCCAGATCGGTTCCCGGAATGGTCGACCAATCCGTGTATCGGCCCAATTTTAATTCTGAAGAAGCCGACCTGGAACTCTCTGGATAAAGCAAGGGTATAAACACATTGCCAGATTCGCCTTCCGTCTCAACCCTCGCCGGTAGCCAGATCAAATCTCTCGGATACTTCGGCGTTTCGGAAGAAATCAGTTTGATAGCCGAAAAATCCATCCAGAAATACTCGCCCTGGGCGAAAACTTCAAGAATCGAGCCAAGCAGGTCGTCGCCGTCGCGAGCCTTGGAATATCGCTCGCCATTAATCTCAAAGGCTTGCAACTGCGAGCTGTGCTCCAACATTTCAGCCTGCCGAATCGGTGGTTCAGCCGTCGTCAGGCCCCCTTCTTTTTGAAGTGAGTCCATCCGGATTTGCATTGATTCAGTCAGAGGGCCAAGCACCTTGGGCTTCGCCTGCCCACTCCAGACGGCCTCTCGCTTACGCTCCGCCCAGAGGCACCGAATGTAGAAACTAGTCCCCGTGTCGGCCTCGGCCTCGTTTGTCAAAAGCATGGAAATCTGACGCTCAGCGCGATCCCACTGACCATCAAAACTCAGCAACTCAAAAAGAAACATGCGCGAGCTAACATCCGCCGGATGATCTCGTACCCATTGAATCTGGGCTTCAATCGATTCCGATAGTTTGCCTTCGTGATATAACGAAGTCGCCAGTTCACGCTTGTTCATCAATTCATCCCATCCAGCAAAGTCATATCGAAAGCCTGAACCCCCTGTTCGAGAGGTTCAGGCAGGAATTGGTCATGAATCTGATGTCAGAAAACTGCTTAGACAGCCTTCTGTGTGACCACGTCATAACCTTGCTTGATCAGGGTCCCCTTGGCGCCCTTCGCATCCTGAGGCGTGTAGCTCACAACGATCGACTTGAACGACATGGAGAAGCTCGTGCCCGGCACGTCGCCGCCGCCGCCGCCGCTACCGGAAATATTGTAATTGCTGATGAAGACTTCTGTCAGGTCAATCTGAAAGAACACCATTTGCGTACCGCCCGCCTTGCGACAGACAAGAGTCGCCTTGGTGTAGTGATTGCCCACTAAAGTGGCCATGAAAAGGTAGGGATCGCCTGCGTCGCAATCCTTAATGATGTTGATCGAGCTGGGCATCCCCTTGGAAGAGCCACCGCCACCCGATGAATTGCTGATGCTGGATGGATTCGAGGCCCCAAACGAAAAGCTCTGGATCACCATATTGGGAGCTTTGAATGTCGTATCAGCCGATTCACCCTTGATTCCCTCAATCAATAGATACATATCTGACATGAGTCTGGTCCTTCAATCAATTGCTGATCATCTCAGCAGTGGTCTATCTTCTTGAAGAGGCCTTACAACCGGCTCTCTTCCACTCACTCAACTACGCTCGCGAAACCGTTTTGTTCGCAAGGTCTCCAAAATTGGAATTTTGGATGGTCTTAACTCGATTTTGGTACTTCAGCGACAAGCCTCATCGAGGCGCTCAGTGCTTCCAGTTGATAGTGCGGCCGAAGGTAGGCCACCGCTTCGTACCAGCCTGGCTTGCCCTTGACTGCACGCACTTCCACACCGGCTTCAGACAATGGCCGTTCCGCCTTTGTCCTGTCGCTTGCTCCATCAGGATCTACCGTGTAGTTGGAAATCCAGTCGTTAAGCCACTGGCTGCAATCCTTCACTTCCATGAACGAACCAATCTTATCACGAGCCATCACTTTCAGATAGTGGGCAAAGCGGCTTGTGCAAAGCAGAAGATTGAACTTGGAAGAGAGCTCCGCATTGGCATTGGCAGCCGGATCAAAATAGGTCTTCGCCTTCTGGGTCGACTGCGAACCCATGAAAACCGCGTGATCCGTTCCCTTGGCATGCAAAAGCGGCAGAAAGCCAAGGTTCGAAAGCTCGAATTCGCGACGATCCGAAATCGCAATCTCGGTCGGGCACTTCATCGCCACATCGCCATCATCGGTCGGGAAGGTGTGGACCGGCAGCCCTTCCACCAAACCACCACCCTCAACACCACGCGAACGCGCAAACCATCCATATTTGGAGAACGTGTCCGAAATCCGCGAGGCATACGCCCAGGAGGCGTTCATCCAAAGGTATTTGTCGTGATCCTTGCCCGAAACGGATTCTTCGAAGTTGAACTCGTCCACCTTCTTGAAATTCGATCCATACGGCAGACGACCCAGCACACGTGGCATCGTCAAGGCAACGTAACGACTGTCCTCGCTCTCCCGAAAGCCCTTCCAGGCCGCATATTCGACACCATCAAAAATCTTCGCCAAGTCACGCGGATTGGCAAGGTCCTTAAAGCTTTCCATGTTCATAAGCTTAGGGCTCGCTGCCGATACAAACGGAGCATGGGCCGCTGCG
Organism: Candidatus Kuenenia stuttgartensis; assembly: GCA_945865635.1. Classification (GTDB taxonomy): domain Bacteria; phylum Planctomycetota; class Planctomycetia; order Isosphaerales; family Isosphaeraceae; genus QWQI01. Next base: position 7,505 of record CAMBEP010000054.1, on the reverse strand, counting down.
GCAACATTCGAAATCATCTTCAGCATGTTGACATCTTCGCCACTCCGGTCAAACTCGTAGTCGCCCACAAGCATGCCATAAGGCTGGCCACCCAACTGGCCATACTCCTCTTCATAAATCTTCTTGAACAGGGCCGACTGGTCGAATTCGACCGCCTTCTCCAAGTCTTTGTAGAGCTCGCGCTTCGTGACGTTCAAAACCCGAATCTTCAGGTTCGTGCCCGTCTCGCTCTGATGCACAAAATAATGAAGTCCACGCCACGTCCCCTCAAGCTTCTGAAACTCTGGGGCATGCATGATCTCGTTCAATTGAAGCGACAGCTTCTTGTCGATCTCCGATATCCAGGTCTTGATGTTTGTCTCAACATCCTTCGAAATCACCTGGCCAGGCTTGATCGCATGCTCCAGAAACTGCTTGAAATAATCCTTCGCCCGATCCGCCTCCTGCTGACTCTGTGGCCGTGTCGCTGTCACCACCATGTCAAGCAAATTCGGCTCGGCTGCGTCCAACTGGCCTTCCGGCTGGGACGACGACTGTGCATCTGTACTCATCGCTGATCTGCCCCTCAAGAAAATTCAAATGGATTTTGTGGTTTCACCGCATTCGCTGACGCTTCTCTTCCCAACTCAAAGGCCCTGGCCATCCAATTATTCCGATGCCGGCTCGGCAGGCGCAATACCCATCTTCTCGGCAAGAGATTTCACGTTCTCGCTCGAGTTGATCACCTTGCCCAAAAGCTCGTCAAGCTTCTCATTGCCTTCCATCTTCGTCAGCAATTGCGAGAGCTCATGACGCATCCGAAGCAACTCCTTGAGCGGGCCAACCTGCTCTGCCACCTTCGCTGGCTCAAAATCTTCGATGCTGTGGAACTTCAGCTCAACACCCAACTTCTCGTCCGGATTCTCCGAAAGACGATTCGGAACAGATACATAGGCCCGTGGATTGGCTTTGTTCAGAATGTCGTTAAAATTGTCCCGGTCAATGTTCACAACCTTGCGTTCTTTCAAGGCGGGCAATGCCACGCTCGGCTGACCGGATAGATCCGCCAAAACCCCAACCACGAATGGCATCTCGACTTTCTGCATCGCCCCATTCGTCTCAACATCATACGTAATCTGTACCCGCGGGCTACGAACCCGATCTAGCTTATGTTGCGTACTTTCAGCCATGTTTCCTCCCAGGGAATCTCAAGAGTGTTGCCAAAGCCTAATGGGTGTATTGGTGCCACCGGATGCGACTTAATGACTGTAATAGTTCTCAATCCCTTTGGCAAGGGGGCACAATCGAGTTTTCACAACATCACCCAAAAATAGGGCCAATAACCGATAAAACCCGTAAATCTTTTGCCCTGACAACAGCCTTGTGCGAGGTAACGAAACTTTCTCGATCCGCACAGCTTCACTTAGTATCCAAAAAGGTAGACAAAAAGCAACGCTTTCAAGCTCTTGTCAGTCCCTATGGAGTCGATTGCTGTTTGTAAGGATTTACAAAACGAAGATTTACATAAAATGGACGGTGAGGGATTCGAACCCCCGACATCCTGCGTGTAAGGTCACTACAAATCGATTTACTGTATGGTCTTAGGTCATTCTGAATCCTGCTGAAACGATCAACAGAACTGAGGATGTTAGTACGCTTTGACTTCCTGCGTGTCAATAGCCGATGAGAAACGATCTCTCTGTTTCCAGAATGTTGACACGGCTTGCTGTGAATCCGTTCGTTCCGCTTTTCACTGGCGAATTTCGAATCGTATCAAATGTTATACTCTACGCGGTCATAAACGACATGTTTTGATCGAAAAAGGTGCCGGAGGCATCAAAGCCTGTAGCCGGTGGTTGAGTAGCGCGAGCGACGACACCACCGGACGACGACACGACCAACAATTCTTGCACCCCGGCCGGGGTGCAAGCCGTATTTTTTTTTCGCATCCAAATCCGGAAGGTGCCGCTGCGCTCAACCACCGGCTACACACATCTGATGCTTCCTGCATACTTTTAAATGCGAAATGTGTCATTTGTGACCACCCAGACTTTACACGACTTGGCAGATGCTCCACAAGTAACTTTGCAAAAAGTCTCTCTGTACTATTTTCAATCTCATCCGGGTTGATTTCGGGAATCAGATTTGCCATTTGCTCGCTCTCCTCTCAAATTAGATCAGTCGATCGTAAAGTAGTGCTGCTCCGATCCGGAAATGGTTCTGACTACAAGATTTCGATCTAGAAAGTCGTTCAGGCACTCGCAACTCGTTTCGCTGATAAAAACACAACTGTGGCACGCTGCCCCTTGAAAATGGCGTTTATCATTGGGGTCTTCTGGCCTATGCAGACTGCAAATTGGATCGTTCGAACACTTCGTGCCTAATTCCAACGCTTTCTTTAAATAGACGTCAATCGATTTTGCTGCCAATGCCAAGCCACCAAGCGTGCCGTGGGAGTCGGAACTGGCTGTATAAAGCATAATCCCATAGCCAACCTCTTTGTCGTTATAGATCCTCTCCTTGATTGACGCCGAAGGGTAACCACATTCCAGCGATATGGAGTTCATCAACAAATGGCTCAAGGTATGCAGGAGCACGAATTCAGGGCCTCGAAATTTTCTATTGGATTGGTGTTCATCGTTATATATGGCAACTCCCTCATTGAAACTCTGCGTCGCCGCCTGGACTTCCGGCAAGCTCGCCCAGTGTTCCACCTGCTGTTTGTTGAGCTGAATGAATATGCCCTCGCCTCGGTTCTCAACAGCTGGTAGCCAGTCCGTGTTTTTCCCTAACGCTGCCATCTCCGCATCCGAAGGCAGGTCGTCATCGTTGTCCTGAGAGATATAATCGAATCTTGAATAACCGACAAGAGCCGTCACCTCCCTCAGCCTGTGGATCATGACAACCCGTTCAATCAAATCCATGTAAGGCTTTTTCTCTGATTCACTGATATCCACTGCCTCCGCATAGAATGGACTATCCAGCCCATCCTCACCAAGATATTTGGCGGGCGATGTCAGCAATTTCAATTCAGGTGTCCGAATATTATCAGGAGTGTTTGCGTTGCCGCCGGTGGCCTGCTTGCTCCTTCTCGCTTCAATTTCTGACCAGATTTCATCTATCGAATACATTTCAAGCTTGGCTTTTATCTCAGTCATCATTCTCAGAGCAAAAACCAGCTCATCACGATTAGTGATATTTTTCAAGACCGATTCCCAGCACGCATCAATCGCCGTACGAAACAGCTCATCCCTGTCTGGCATTGAAATAACACTGACTTTGAGCGGGAAATACGCGTTGCTGGCAGTGCGGATCAAAAGCCTCATCGTTTTATCACAGTCCTGTTGTTCAAACTCCGGTCCAAGCCATTTCTGTTGACCGTTACACTTGCCTAACGCAGGATTGTTCGGGCCAGCCGCCTCGCTCAGCCAGCGTATCTGATTACAGCCGCCGTCACACCGAACTCTCAACTCAGTCAGCTCGCCTGAGGTGCCCATCTCATCAAGCCACAATCTCCCCAGACAACTCTTGTTATCTCCATGTAGAAAATTGTGCCATTCAATGTCGTCCATATGTCCGGCCTGACATGCCCGGATGAATCGAATTGGGACGATGTCGTATTCTTTGTTATGACCATTTCGATCCCAGTCCGGAAGGTCTGCTTTGCCATTGCTTCGATCGATCCATGAAGGTTGAACCAGCAAGCGTGATTGATAAGTTCTGCCAGTTCTTGGATCCACCGATTGCCTCGTCTTCTGAGTCAGTGACCACCCCGGAAATCGCCAGACAACCACTCCTTCAGGCGGCTGATTATTCTCTGGCTCGACATATGCTTTGGGTGTATAAAACGCACTCACCTGCTTGCCGCTCATCTGCACTTTACGTAATAGCCGGGGTTCTGCAATCAGCTCCCCTTTCTTCCAAAAGTCCAGCCCGCTCACCACCGTGGCAAACCATGGCAGATCGACCATCGCTCCCGGGCCGTAAGTGGATACAAGCTGGCTTTGCCTGATATACGAAAAGGTGTTCTTGGCACCTGAAACTTTGACAAACTGAGAGTTGTGCCCAAAATATTTCGGCAACAATGCCACTGTATGCTCTACATCACGCATGGAACGGCCAGCCACAAACTTGCGGTATTCCAGCTTGGGCAGATATTGCAATTTCGGGTCAAGCACATCGTGAATCAGCCGTTTGCGAATCGTTCCATCTCCATCCCGATAGCTTAATTTGCAATTGTCGTTTTCAAGTTCCTCAGCATACATCAGCCAACTATCAAGCAATGACTTTGCCGCCGATTTTACGCGGTCAACATCAAGCTCTGACATCGAATCCGGGTTCAGGCTCACCACCTTGCGCACTCGGGTTTCAATGATGTCAAGGATCGTGTCCAGCCTGCTGCGGTGCTTAATGATTTCAATCGCGTCCTGGTCCTGATTCATGAAGTCAAAACTGAGCCTCGCCAATGCAACCACCACCGGAAACAAGGCTCGATCCAGCGCCCTGGGCGAGAACGGAGTCACGCTTGTGGCCTCAACGCCGGTATAAAACGTGTCGTGATAAAATCCAAAACGCTCGTAATGCGACCTGTCCCGTGCCCGGTTAATATTAAAGATCGTCAATACCATCCCCGGCTTGTTCCTGTCCCGCCCTACCCGTGATGTGGCCTGAATATACTCGGATGTCATCTTGGGCTGCGCATAAACCGCCATCAGGCCCAGACGAGTGATATCCAGACCAACCGAAATCATGTTTGTTGCCAGCGAGATATCCACAGATGTCTTGTCGTCCATGTGTGGCCTGGACAATGCTTCCTTGGCGGCGGATATTTTGTCGGTCGTAACGCGGGACGTCAGCTCCTGTACCTCAAACTGTATACTCCTGGAAATGAACGGGCTCGAATCATCATCCACACGCTTACGGTTGTCATATTGCCCCAGCTGGCTTGTCAACTCATCCTCCACCAGTCTTCGCGTTCCTCCAAGCTCTCTCAGGCTGTTGAAATATCCAAGCATGGTCATATATGGATCGGCCGGATTCTCTTTGTTATTCGCACCACCGCAGTCTTTGTAGATTTTGTATGTCGCTGACATCAATGCCACATACGTTCGCAGAACCACTCGTTTCACACTTCGCCCCTGCGCGGCTACGCCCACATACAATCGGCTGGTTTCCCGGCCTTTCACCGTTTTTGCGAAAAACGAATCGGTCCTGTCAGGGCCAGGTGGAGGGAAAATGGTCACGTCTGATCTGCCAAACAATGATCCAATCTGTGATTTCGCCCGACGCACTGTGGCTGTCGAGGATACGATTTTCGGTACCACCCCGTCTCGTGTCGCCAATGCCTCAATGGCTGTTTCAAACAAACCTGCTATGGTTCCCAACGGGCCTGAAATCAAATGCAATTCGTCCTGAATGATCAGCTCAGGTGGCGGCAGGTCAAAATCCATTTCAATCGGCTGCGACTTATGATTCCCGGACCAGCCTACAAATCCACGATTTCTCTCAAATGATTGCACCTTACCAAAAAGGCTGGCAATCTCGCCACGCCAAGGCATGGACGCGTATTTGTCAACTGTCGCGATCAGGAAGCACGGCAGCCTGCGATAAATCGGTTCATCCACCATCAGTAGTGGCAAATGATTGTCCCCACCAAATGCGCAAGTTTCGCTCATGCAATGAATGTGCAAGTTGTCAGCTTCATCCATCGATGGTTCCAAAACGAAGCTCTCCTTTTCAAAATCCTTGCCGCACCACGGGCATTTTTCCATCGGGATTGGCCTTCGGCTGTCATTGCCGTTCTTATAGGCCGCTACCCGATAAACCATGCTCTTCTCATCACCGCGTTTTCCCATATAGTTTGGAGTGGCCGCCGCACCCACCCACAGTCCAATCTCAAATGGCCACTTGCCCAGCTTTGCCAGATCATCTTTGCGGATCAATTCCAAGGCACAAATCAAAGCCGCTGCCCGGCCCATCTGGTCCAGTGTCAGCAGTCTCAAAGTGTATCGCATCAGCACGGTCACACCGGCATATTTGGGAACGGCGCCGGAAACCCCTTCGCGAAACCGTCGATAAACCAGCGTAAATGCTGCCAGGACCAGATAGGCCTCGGTCTTGCCTCCTCCAGTTGGGAAGAAGAGCAGTTCTACGATCTTTCGGTCGTCCGAATGCGGTTCCACCACGCCTTTGAGATTCAGCAGCAGAAAGGCCAGCTGGAATGGTCGCCACCGGGGCTCATCCACGCTCTCTGGCTTCACGTTTCTGGTTTGTGCCGCTCTCTGTCTGGCCTGCATGGCCATGGCCCTGTTGGCGATCTTGAATGCCGTAAAGACCTTCTCGTCTTTTAATAACTCCACACCTTCGCGAATCCGTCTCGCCACTACTTCTGCCCTGTCCATGAGGGTTTCCGCGATTTCACCACGCTCGGCAAAGCCGTAGTTGGCACCCCTCTGCTCGCGAATCCATTTTTCATACTCGGTGGCCAGCGGTAAAAGTGCTGAAATGGCTGACGCATGATCATTCAGGCTCGCCAGTGCCTCCATCCGCAGTTCTACATTCGTAATCTGGGCGGCTTCCACCAGTTCCACCGTGGCTGTAGGCAGCCAGGCTGTACTCACGATATGGCATTTTGGACCGAATACCATGCCTGTGGCGGATGCATTGTGACCAACGGCGAACTCAAACACATCGCGATATTGAAGGTCTCCTATCCGCAAATCTTCGTCCTTCGACATCAGCCCGCTCAGCCCGGGCCGGGCCACAAAGCCCTCGACACACATCAATTTCAGCTCAGCCTGGAATGCATAGGTCTGCTCCTTGCCCGGGCCGGTCACAGCTTGTCGGTCGTTGATCAAAAACGCACTCACCGTAATCGCGCCATCCAGCGCCACTGAGGGGTCAAGCGATTGGGCAGGCGTTTCGCGACAGATCCAGGCCAGTTTCAAACCATCCGAACCCGGCAAATCTACCTCTCGCAACTTGTCTGCGCCTGAGTCCACTTCGATGATCCGTCTGGATGTCTTCGGAGTTCTTTGCCAATCGGGCTGTCTGGATCGACGTGCCTCTTGATCGGCAACCATTCCCCCAATCCCTTCCAGCATTCCCTGTTGTTCGCCAGCAATCAAAGGGTCAAATCTCGGTGTGTCCTCATCCATGTGGCTCTCGTCATCCGCCACTAAAACATCGCCAGGCATGACCGGCTCATAATCGCCCCAGGTGGCAAACACTTGGAGTTTTTGGCAACTTTTCGGTACAAGCACGGTCAGGCCAAGCGACGAAGGCAGATATTTCGGCTTGCCGCTGCTGCGAGGTGTCTCTTTATCCGTGTCGTCAGCCCGCGCGGGGCGATCGGTTGTGGCTTGATCCAGCTCGTCGTCGTCCTCATCTTCCTGCTCAAGATCGGCTTGAAGGTTGAATGAATGCTGCTGGGCCGGAGAGATTCCCAGATCTCGGGAAACCCGCAGATTCCTCGGCACGATAAAGCCGGTCAAATACCACTGCGACGGAGCCTGATCCAGCCGTTC
>CAMBEP010000053.1 GCA_945865635.1 Candidatus Kuenenia stuttgartensis | reverse complement strand
TTACTTAAAAAGAATTGAGAATGTGACTTGCAAGGCACATAAGAAGGACGCCTTGAGAAAGTCCGATAGGCAAATCGTTTTTAGTCGTGCTGATGGATTTGAGAAGATGGATTCAAAAATCCAAGTCACGGAAGGTTCGCAACGATATATGCTGGAAGAAGTTTATTGCCTTAGCGAAGATACGTTATTCCAATTACTCAAAGCGCCGGGCAAGGATCAATTCTCTCTTAAAAGCAAATCACTATCGACAATGGAACAGAGCATCTACGACCAGGAATTCGGCGATTTCCTTCACGTTTCTCTTGGTGGTCGTCGAGGGGCAATATACAGGCACATCCAGCAAAACAAAGAGACTCTCACGAATGTTTCCGATCCCGACCCCAAGACTGGATATGTCAAAATCAAATTGGAATTCGGTAAAGGAGAGGTCAAAGAAAATATCGTTGCCGATCTTGATCCAGCCAATAGCTGGGCCGTTGTCCATTACATACGCCAGACCGAAATCAATCACATGCGGATCAGCAAAAATTTCGACGTAAAATACGGGCCGAAGGTGGATGGATTCGCGATGCCCACGCTGGTCACATTGGAAGAGCGAAACGAATATCTGAAACCCAAACTTGAGGATCGCATCCAAAGAAAAGCAACCATGGAATTCTCTGATTGGCGGTTTGAAAAACGCCCGATCAGTGAATTCAAATTGACGCATTATCAACTTCCGGATATTCCCCTTAAACCAGAATCGCGAACAAACTGGAAGCTCTATGGAGGGCTGACTGCAATCATCCTTCTGCTTGTCAGCATGGGTCTTTATTTACGCTCGATTGCACGCCGAAAAGGCGGGTTCACAGCAACTTGACACATGGGGCGAACAATGCTCCTGAAACTGGAGAGTCTGCGATGAGGCGAACCAATCCACCGGCGAAAAAATTCAGACGTGCCTTCACGCTCATTGAAATGCTGGTCGCCATTGCCATTATCGGCATGTTGACCGCTTTGCTATTGCCTGCGGTTCAATCCGCCCGCGAAGCCTCAAGACGCGTTCAATGTCAAAACAACATGAAACAACTCGGAATTGCCCTGGCAAACTATTCCAACACAACGAATGTCTTTCCCCAGGGACGAATCTTCTCGCAAGATTCCCGATACGTCTATTTAAAAGATGTACCATGCGCCGGACCAATCGATCGCAGTTACCTGGTTGTATTGCTGCCCTGGATCGAACAGAAACCATTATACGATTCCATCAATCACCAACTTTCCATTCTGGGCCCGGATCAACTGACCGCACGGGGCCAGGTTGTTTCCACCTACGCATGCCCAAGCGACTATCTGGCAGGCCGTGTCCGTGACGGTTTTGTCAATCGACATCTCCCCGATTACAACATGCTGGACGACCCCGCCACACCAGTCTTCTGCTCAAGCTACGCTGCCTGCCTTGCATCGCATTATATCGCGGCATGGCAAAACCCCAGCTATCGTTGCCAGGTCGATCCCGCCAAGGCGGCCAAATCCAACGGCTGCATGAACGACCTTCCCAACATCAGCCTGGCCTCGGTCACCGACGGGTTGAGCAAAACCATGGTAGTCGCCGAAAAGTCGTTCACCATCCTTTCCGGAACGAAAAGTTTCGTGACCAACGACCTGGGCGAGCACTATGGACTTTGGTTCTTCGGAGATATCGGCGATACGCTTTATGTGGCCGATGGCCCACCGAACATGTACAAAACTGTCGGCAGTTGGAACGCCCCAGCATGGGTCTGGACAGCCTCCAGCCTCCACCCCGGCGGTGTCAATGTCCTCATGGGCGATGGCTCGGTCCGGTTCATCAAAGAAACCATTGATTCTACGGAAAACGAAGGCAAATCCGGAGTCTGGCAAAAACTCGCCACGCGCAACGGCGGTGAAGTGATCGACCCTGGAGCCTATTAAGACATCCGGCCGTGCCCTTCACACATTCTCTCTCTATCAGCTGGCTGGATGCACCCATTCCGTTCGGCCGTCAATCCAATGCTCCTGCTTCCAGATCGGGACCCGTTTTTTGATCTCGTTCATGATCCACTCGCACGACTCGAAGCTCTCGCCCCGGTGCGGAGTCGCCACAGCCACGGCAATGCTCGCCTCGCCCAGCCCCACCAGCCCCAGCCTGTGAATCACCCCCAGTCGGGGGATCGGCCAGCGTGTGCATGCCTCGTCCAGAATCGCCCTCAACTGCTTCAGGGCCATCTCCGGATACGCCTCATAAACCAGCTCCACCGTCTGCTGATCCTGCGTAAATTCACGCACTGTACCCAGAAACAGACAAATCGCGCCACACATGGGCGAACTCACACGCTTGACCAGCCCCTGAGAGTCGATCTCGTCGCTGGTCAGTTCGGCAATCAGAAGCTCGGGCGGCCCAACCTGTGGCTCTCCACTACCACCACTCACAGGCATGATCACCGCCACCGTGTCCCCACCCTCCAGCCTCTGATCCAGCTCGACAAACGCCTCATTCACCGCCCATCGGGCATGACCAAGCAGCCGCTCAGTGGCTGGATAGAGAGCCTGTAGCTCATGCCTCAGGTCGTCAATCGTCGCTTCTTTCGCCATCTCAAGCCGCAATTCCGCCTGCCCCACAGCCTGGCGGACAGACGCGAAAAACAGCACCGTGATATTCATGGATGGATTCTGGTTCATTCGCATAGAATACCCAAAAAATCCGCTGCAAGCCATTCCACGTCAACCGATCTTGACCGATTCGATTCGTATTTTCAGGGCCGTTGGTTCCATGTCACGATTATGAAAATATGACAGAGTCGCATTTCCCTTGAGGATTGCCCATGCCCCTGTTCACTACAACTCATTACGATTTCATGACGTTATCAAAATTCTACCCTCACTTCGGCTTTTGCCTGCTTGCCCTGGCCCTTCTCTTTCTGATGGGCTTTCTGCCACCGATCGCATGTCGATTGCGGTTTTTTTCGGTTTAATATGCGAAAGTCGTGGGATGTCATATGGGCGATTAAATAGGCCAATGTAGGCCGCGTCCCCTGACGTGGCTCGCGCGATCAGGTGGCCTGGGGGCGGAGATTAATTCAGATTGGCGGGGTTTAATTGTTGTGCGCGCCCGATGAGGGCATCGGGCCGACATTTCGGGGTTTTTCGTTTGAATATGCGAATGTAGGCCACGTCCCCTGACGTGGCTCGCGCGATCAGGGGGCCTGGCGTTTTTGAATGAATTCGGATTATCAGGGTTTATTTGTTGTACGCGCCCGATGAGGGCATCGGGCCGACATTCTCGGGGTTTTCGTTTGAATTCAACAATGTAGGCCACGTCCCCTGACGTGGCTCGCGCGATCAGGGGGCACTGTAGATTTGAACTCTCCTGGACTTTTTGTTGTACGATCCCGATTAGGGCATCGGGCTTAGATTGTTTTAGGGCTAGAACGGTTTTCGACTTATGCTATTCCCGGAAATTCTTGGCAAACCATGCAAGATTCATTTTTGATATACTAAGCTCACAAGCGTTTCACTGTACTGGCAATCAACGGAAATTGAAGGGGTTCTCTGATGTTTCTCATGTCAAAATGGTCAGTGAAGTGGGCCATGGCAGCAAGTCTGATCGGCTTCTGTACAGGCCAATGGGGCATGGCCGCTCAAGAGTCAGTCAGCCTGACGATCTCAGGTGAGGTCTCGCCCCTGATGGCCCCTGTGGCTGGCCAGTTGACCGCTCTGTTTTATGAGTCATACCCACGACTGATTGAGCGATTCGAGAAGCCTGATAGGTCTGCTCCACGCCACATTCGACTCGTTTTTGACAAGGGCCTGACGGTGCCCGCCTATTGCAGCGGCGCCGAAATTCATGTGAGTGTGGAATGGCTGACGCAGCACCCTGAGGACGTGGCCCTGCTCACACACGAACTGACCCACGCCGTGCAGGCCTATCCTCCCAACGGTCCTTCATGGATGACCGAAGGAATTGCCGACTACGCCCGCCTCATCTACGGCCCCAAGGTGCAGCCCGGCTGGTCCCTGCCCGCCCGATTGACTCAGAAGCAAAGCTATCGCAACAGTTATCGCATTACGGCCCGTTTCCTGCAGTGGCTGGACGAAAAGCACCCGGGCACGGTCGACAAACTCCACAGGCTCATGCAGGAAGGCACCTTTAAGCTGGAAGCCTTTCAAACCGTGACCGGCAAAACCGCCGACGAGCTCTGGCAGGAATGTGTCGCCGACCTGGCGCAGCGGAAGGCGGCCCCTTGAATGGTTCAACTGCAGAATTCTTGGTCGCAATTCGACCGTTGCCTCGTTCATTCCTGACCAACCTGCCCTGCATTCTGGAAGTGTTGGCTGACCTCCTGAGCGGTCAGGGCACGATCAAAAATCGCCACTTCATCCAGCTTGCCTTCAAAACTCGTCTGGCCATTGGCCCTTCCACCGATGTAGATAGCTTTTTCCGAGGACTGTGCCACAGTTGCATTAAGCTCGCCCTCCACTTCCAACTGACCATTGAGATACACCATCACCTTCCCGCCCTGACGCACAAATATCAGATGATTCCATGATCTGTTGGCGATTTGCGACCTTCCTACCAAATTCGTCGCATCTCCATGGCCCACAATCAACCTTCCAGGCGAATTTCCAGCCCCACCAATTGCAATCGTATCACCCGCCGGGGTCTCAAAAAGATGGCCGGATATGGGCCTGGCATCGGTTGGCATACCATTCCAGAACCATAATGAAACACTTTGATTTGAGCCACTCACACCTACATTGGCCTTCATCCGGCCCCCCGCAAAGTGGGCGGACCGATTGACATGCCCTGAATCCGCCAATTCTTTTGAATTAGGCCCGTTCAAATACAATGCAACTCCATCCTCAAACTGCCCCTGATGATCGTGCCCTGTGACATCACTCACCTTCTTACCTGCAATCTCATTCATATTCCAATAAGCCAAAGGCTTCATTTCAAGCACCTTCCGGGCATATTCACCCTGCCCCGGATGCATCTCCCGGCGCGGCTTGCCGGCCACCTTCTCCAGCAGAGTCAAAAGAGTCTCGACAATCTTCGGCTCAGCCATCACCTCCAATGCCGCCGTGCGGGCCGGCCAGGTGGTGTATCCACCCAGTTTGTGCTGTTCAGGAGGCGGAATATAGCCCTCCGCACCGTTGGCAAGCTCGATATTTACCGTAGTTTTAAACGGGCTCATGGCCTTGAGTTTCAGCCCTGTGATGGCATAAACCTCGTTGGGAATAGCCGTCAGGGCCAGCTCTCCAATGCTCACAGCCTGCAGGATCAGCTCGCGGTTTGGATTGGCGTCAAGTTCAATCGCTTCGCAGGCATAGACCTCGCCCACATCCTTTGGAACAGGCTTGGTCATTTTGGCCTTTATATCGTGGGCCCATTCCAGCCGCTTTGCATCCGGCAGGCGGCGGGTCAGTTTTAATGTCGCCTGAGCCATTGCAATCGGCACTTCAGACTTATATTTCACCTGCCCCAGCGCTTCAAATGCACGCTTCGCCAATTCCTCTGCATAGGCTTGGATGGTGATGTCGGTCTTGGCCTTCCCATAGTCCATCCAGTGCTGGTCTCCACTGGTGCCCTGCGACATGATCCCGACAAATCCGTCTCCATCTTTCGCACCCAGTTTTTGAGCAATCTTCGCTGAAAACATCCCAAAATAATCGGCTGAAACCGGTCTCGTGCCGAAATAATGCATGGAATAGTTGGCAAATACAGCCAATGGCTTGCCTGAATCGGATTGAATTGAAATCAGCGAAAGGGCAGGATCCACTGGCCCTGATGGCCCGATTACATCCGGATTTAAATAGCCAGGGTGCATATTGGCACGCACGTTGACCACCCCAAACGGGTCTTTGATCATCTTGTCGGGCCTGCGAATCCAGCGACGGGTGTGCGTATGATCAAAATCTTCCACCACCGTCCAGCCGATTTTAGCAGGCTGCAGGTTGCGATGAGCCTTGACGATACTCTCAGTAATCAGCCCCGGGAGCATGGCGACATAATCCGGATCAGGCGGAGTTCCAAGCGTCCCCATTGTGCTGGGGGCAGTATGCGTGTGGGTTGCTGATATGAGCATGCGTTCCACCGCGATACCGGTCGATCTGGCGGCATCGGCCTTGGCCTTGTCGAGCATATCCCGGGGCATCATGCAGCTATCAACCACCGTGATTGCAATCGGCTGGGAGCCATCATCAAGTACTACGGTTCGGGCATAAAGCCTGTCGAGGACTTTATCGGCCTTGTCAGCGAGGAACCCTCCATTGACAATCACCGGAAACTTGGTTGGAGAGACATCCACCGATGCCACACCGGCTCGCAAAGGGCCTGCGTTTGCATTTCCCACGAATCCGGCCATGGCCAGAATCCCCAACCCGGCAACGATTGCAATGCGATTGTATTTCATTCTGGCTTATCCTTTACTTTGAAGGCTTGGGTGATTTATTGACAAATTCGAGCGACTTCTCGATCAGAATCTCGCCCGTCATTTCGCCAAGCGAAGTTCTCGAGACGTAGTCATAACGCGGAAAGCTCTTGAAATCGACCTTGGTCAGGATATACCCAAACGCTTCATTGGTCAGGCCAAACAGGAGGTTATTCTTACCGCTCATCTTGCGCTTGAGATAGAACCCGATATTGGGCAGGGCTTCGCCGGGGATGGTCAGAATCTGGCTGTTTCCGAGGTTTACCAGATTGACCTGAGCACTGATCGTATGGTCGTCGTTATGCGGATATTTCAGGGGAGAGCCTGTGATCACAGCCCACATGACGGGCGAATCGACAGGGAATTTAACTTGAATCGTATCACAAAAAACCGCAGGATCGTTCTGAACAGGGGCACTTAATACAATCCTCTGGGCCTCAGCGGCCATCAGGTGACCGATCCGCAAGCATTCCTCCCAAGTGCCTTTGCCTTCCCAATAGCCTTTCAAGGGGTCGCGCACCTTGGTCAGGTCGCGATTATCGGCCGTCACCATGCCGCCTTGTGCTCCGTTCATAAACAAAGCCATTCCACCCGCTTCGGCTTCAATCTTATCGCACATCGGGCCAATGCAGTCGGGGCTTAAAATACCTCGGTCATTACCAAGCACTTCCGGATGGATGGCATAATTTACCACAGTGGCAATAGCCTTTTTTGAGGCTGGATCAATGGCTTGAATCACCGACATTCTACGGTCGTAGAGGTCAGGCGCGTAGTAATTGAATGCAATCTGGCCATTGGCCTCGCCGGTATTGATTTTGAGGGCGGCCGGTTTCAGCCGGGAAACGGCATCATTAATGGCTTCAGCCGTCTTATTGACCACGAGGTCGATATATTTCAAATCGCCGGTGTGGCCGCCCTTACCGTCGGGAAAGGCGTAGCAATCGGGGGCGCTGTGGGTGTGGGTTGAACCGATCATGATATTTATGGCAGGAATGCCCTGGACTTTGGCTCTGACCCGGTCGGCCAGAACGCCTGGGAAACCAAGGAGGTCGAGCGAGACGATGGCGACTGAAGTCTCGCCGCTTCGTAATACAACCGCCCGGGCCGTCAGTTCGCCCATTTTCTGGGTGGACGGTTTTGGAACGCCCAAGCCGCCTGAAACTGGCAGCAACGGATCAGGCGTAATCACCCGCATGGCGGCCCCGGCCATGAGTTCAGCCGCGGTTGCTGAAACGCCCTGATTCAGTGATAAGAACAAGCCTGAAAGGGCAATGAATGTATGCAGGATACGCTTATGAGTCAGCATCGACATGGTGGGATTGCTCCGGCATTTTGAGGGTTGGAAACCGTGGGTGATCCTGCCTAGGTTAAAGCATCGGTGAGTGGAAATCTACGAACTTACGAAAGGTTTTCCTCAGATCCAAATAAGATGAATTCCATGTGAAGCCTGTTGCCGCATGGTTCCGGGTCGGATATAGTGCGTGAAAAGCTGGTTCAAAGTCTTCAAATACACGACGATTCGACACGTCAGGCCCATCAGAAATAGAAACAGGTCCAATCCGATGAAAAAGCACGTTGTCTTCTTCGAGGCTGAAGGTGGAACCGATAAAGGCCCTGATGGGCACCGCAAGGACACCATGCCGATGATCAATGCCCTTATTCCGAAGGGCTGGACGGCTGAAGTGATTTTTTACAGCGACACCGATCGATCGGCGATTTTCGACAAAGTGGTGGCCACGGCGGATGCCTATGTGAGCCGGATCAATCCAGGAACAATTCCCGGCGGAGAGTCGAGCTATTTCCAAATGCTTCGCCAGCTTTGCGATGCCGGAGTGGTGGGAATGCCTCACCCGGACGCCATGGTCGGCTATGGGGCCAAAGACGCTCTCGTGAAGCTGCGCGACACCAGCCTGGTTCCACCCGACACGCACGCCTATTACAAAACATCCGAACTGCACGAGCACTTCCCTGTAACACTTTCACTGGGCGAGCGTGTTTTGAAGCAGAATCGGGGCTCTACCGGCGAGGGAATCTGGCGAGTGGCCGTGGTGGACGACCGCAGCTTCGCCAAAGGCCAGCCGCTCCCACTGGACACGAAAATCAAGTGCACTGAGGCCGTTGACAATCATGTGGAATTTCGTGAGCTCGGCGATTTCATGACCTTCTGCGAGTCGTATATTGTGGGTGATTACGGAATGCTGGTTGACATGCGATTTTTGCCCAGAATCAAGGAAGGCGAGATCCGGATCCTGCTGGTCGGACCGAAGCCGATTTTTGTGGTGCATAAAAAGCCGGCTGAATCGGCCGACGCGTTTTCCGCGACCCTTTTCTCAGGCGCAAAATACACCTACGACGAGCCGGCCAAGTGGCAGCACCTGGTCGACATGTTCCTGGGCACCTTGCCGACCATCATGCAAAAGCTTGGAGGGTATGAGATCCCCTTGATCTGGACCGCCGACTTCATGCTGGACAACAACGAGGACGGCTCGGACAAGTACGTTCTGGGCGAGATCAACTGCTCATGCGTAGGCTTCACCACGCATATGGAGCACGGGATCCAGGAAACGATTGCCGATGAGATTGTGGCAACAGTGGACCGGCTCAAGGCCGGAACATAAGACAAAGCGTTTGATTCGACAGCAACTTGTGTGTCGCAATGAATCATGAAACATCCTCCTCCCGCAACCTCTGATCAAGTTGCGGGAGGACTTTGTGATTAAAGCCAAATTCTGGTTTGACCAGAATGGTCACGACTCAGCTTCTTGACTGAGTTTCATTAAGAAAATACATATCAAACCAAGTCCCAATGCACCCAAGCCCGGCGGCTCGGGCACAGCGATGCCAGAAATCGAGAACGACATATTTGCCGACATCGAATAGAGTGGCCCATTGTTATTCGAGTAATATGCAATCACAGGCTCATAGGGTGGAAACGGCGAAAATGGAGTAGTTTGGCTGACTCCCCAACCCCAGGTCGCTGTATGGTTCAAGTTTAAAGAGTTATCCACCGTGGCGACAATCGACATCCAGTAACTGGTATGCATCGAGACCAGAATCGGGTTTGTCAATTGTGCATAATACGTATTTTTGTTTAAAAAACTAGAATAATTCTCATTGGCATTGCCTACGATCACCGAACTTGACAACAGGGCGCCCGGCTGATTCGCGAGATTCTCATAAAAACGGATCGTGAAACGACTGACACTTGCGCCATCGTAATTACCAATGAATCCACCGGTCCAATTGACGCCTGTCAATTCCGCATCTATCGGAATCGTGAAATCATCAAACACCGCAATAACATTCTGGTCACCGTTTATCCCGTTGCTGTAGCTTTCAATTTCCACTGGTCGCTGACTTGCAGATTGACTAAACAAAACATAGTCAGCCGCCGCAGCAGGTGGCGATACCGAAAGACGCACAAGCAGAATCACTGCTGCAACATATTTCGAAATCCCCCCTGGAGAAATTCGATGACTCATCGCTGCCCGCCCTTCATTTGTAAATGAATTCTGTCTCACTTATAGTTGTCGCGGCCACACATGAGACATCGTATCAGAATGATGCCGGAGGTATCAAAGCAAGTAGCCGGTGGTTGAGCGAAGCGACACCACCGGTTATGAGATGGGGATAAAAGCTGCTGGCACCCCGGCAGGGGTGCAAGACCTTATGCTGCGTTGTCGTCCGGTGGTGTCGTCGCTGACGCTCCTCAACCACCGGCTATTGGCTGCGATGTCTCCGGCATCGTCGCGATCAAAAAGTGTCATTAATGGTCGCGAAGCGTATAAACATGAAGAATCCAGTCTGATTGAAATCATTCCACTGAGAGCGACCACTCATACAGGATTTTACAATACTGTATCGCCACAACCAGAAAATAGGACATCTTCATCTTTTTAGATTATTCACAACTCTCTCATAGAAAGCAAACAAAAAAAATAAAAACACGGTTTCGATTCTGATTTGGCAAAATCCTGATCAGCCCATGTCTCACAACCATCAAAGTTGAATCGCGACCTTTGCCATTTTGGATCCGGCCAGCGTCATGAGAACTTCCAAACCTTGAAGGGTGTGGAAATCGCGTTTTTTTGACCTTGGGCGGTGGTGCGGGACCTTTTGAAAGGCTGGATGAACAAGGCCTTGTCTGCGCGATTCAAAAGCCTGAGGCCTTGAATCCTGACACCTTGGTTACGTAACTTAGTCACTGGCTGAATCGAAAAGATCTTCAAGGATGAGTGCACCTGATGTCTCGCAAGAAATCACCGGAAGCTGTAAAAATCGCAGCGATTACTGATCCCCAGACGCCGGAAACCATTCGGGTCGTCGGTGCCCGCACACACAACCTGAAAAATATCGACCTTGATATCCCACGCGATCAGCTCGTCGTCTTCAGCGGAGTTTCCGGTTCCGGGAAAAGCAGTCTTTTGTTTGATACGGTCTATGCTGAGGGTCAGAGGCGGTTTCTGGAGACGCTCTCGACCTACGCCCGCCAGTATCTTGACCAACTTGACAAGCCCGATGTCGACTCCATCGAAGGGCTCCCGCCCACCGTGGCCATCGACCAGAAGATTGGCACATTCAGCCCACGTTCTACAGTCGGCACCATCACGGAAATTTACGATTATCTGCGGCTTTTATTCTCAAAGGAGGGCATTCCGCATTGCCCCATCTGCGGCCTGGCCGTGCAGACCCAATCGCCGGATCGAATTGCACAGACGGTTCTGGCCATGCCTGAGGGGCAGCGACTCATGCTGCTGGCCCCTCAGATCCGCGGGCGAAAGGGCTACCATAAGGACGTTTTTGAAGCCTTGCGCAAGGCGGGCCTGATCCGGGCCCGGGTTGACGGCGAAATGGTGGAAATAGATCCTCCGCCTGCGCTTGATCGGAACACGGTTCACACGATTGAAGCTGTGGTGGACAGGCTTGTGGTGCGTGAAGGGATCGCCGCACGACTGGCTGAGAGCCTCCAGAACGCCTTGAAGCTTGGCGATGGCGTGGTCATTCTCTGCACGGAAACCGATGGCAAGTGGGCCGACATCCTATTATCAACCAAAGCCGCCTGCCCGAAATGCAATCTGAGCCTGCCCGAGCTGGAGCCCCGCACATTTAGCTTTAATTCGAGCTATGGGGCCTGCGAAACCTGCGAAGGCCTGGGACATGTGCATGAATTCGATCCGGAACTGGTTTTTACAGATCATGCATTGGCACTAGGCCAAGGACTGGTTGGTCCGTGGGTAGACGCGGCCTTGATCGACAAGCTGGATCCGCCCATGGCATTATTAAAATTGTGGCTTTCTGAAAACACCATTTCCGAGAAGCAGCCATATTCCAAATGGCCTTCTGAAATCCGGATGCATTTCTGGAACGGCTTGCCGGCCGACAAAAAGAGCGGCCGCGAGAAGTTTGCCGGTTTAAATCAGATTCTCAAGAAACAGCTTGCGGCCGCCAAAAGCGACCGGTTGCAGGAGGCTTTGGGGGCTTATCAATCGCGCCGGATTTGCGGATCGTGTGAAGGCACTCGGCTGAAGCCCGAAAGCCGTTGCGTCAAGCTGTTTGACACTTCCATTGCAACCATGGGCAACTGGCCTCTGGATAAAGCGTCGGCATTTTTTCACAAGGTGCAATTCCCGGCTGATCGCCAGCCGATTGGGGGGCCACTTGCCAAAGAGATTGCCACTCGACTTGCATTTTTGAATCATGTGGGGCTGTCATATCTGACACTTGACCGGGCGGCCGAGACCCTCAGTGGTGGGGAGCTTCAGCGTGTCAGGCTGGCGGCCCAGGTGGGATCGGGGCTGGTTGGGGTGGCGTATGTGCTTGACGAGCCTACCGCCGGCCTGCACCCGCGCGACACCGACAGGCTCATTGAAACCCTGCGTGAACTGCGTGATATTGGAAATTCCGTACTGGTGGTCGAGCACGATGAATCCATGATCCGGGCCGCCGACTGGCTTGTAGAAATTGGTCCCGGCGCTGGCCCGGACGGGGGCCATATTGTAGCCTTCGGGCCGCCATCACAAACCAGCAAATGGCTGGATTCACCGACCGCCAGAGCCTTGAATGCCGCACCAGTCGCCCTTGAGGACGGTTCAAAATGGAATCCGAAAAAGCATGAGCCCTGGCTGATCTTAAAAGGCGCAACGGAACACAATTTGAAATCGGTGAACATCCGCATTCCATTATCGAAAATGACATCAGTCACAGGCGTATCCGGGTCAGGTAAAAGCACATTGATTTATGAAATTCTGGCGCCGGCCGTGGGGCGGGCGATTGGCCTGAAAATGCCGAGGCCGGGAACGTTCAGCGAACTCACAGGCACTGAAAATGTCAAGCGTATGGTACTGGTGGATCAATCGCCGATCGGTCGGACACCGCGATCCACACCTGCCACTTACACTGGCCTGCTGGACGAGATCCGCAAGGTTTATGCTGGCACGCGTGAATCCAAGCTGCGTGGCTTTTCTCCGGCCCGGTTCAGCTATAATGTGGCCGACGGCCGGTGCCCGAAATGCGATGGTCAGGGGCAATTGAAAATTGAGATGCAGTTTTTGTCGGATACGTATATGGAATGCCCTGAATGCCGGGGTCTGAGATACAACAGGGCGACATTGGCCATCCAGTTCAAGGGTCTTTCGATTGGTCGATTATTGCAGACACGGATCGACGAAGCCCTGATCCACTTTGAAAATGTGCCGAAGGTTTATGATGGGCTCAATGCACTGCATGAAGTGGGGCTGGGATATTTGACGCTTGGGCAGTCCAGCACGACCCTTTCCGGCGGCGAGGCCCAGCGGGTGAAGCTGGCCACAGAGCTGGTCAAGCCGTCGACCCAGCAGACTCTGTTTCTGCTCGATGAGCCAACCACAGGCCTGCATTCGGGGGATGTTTCGCGATTGACGGAGATCCTCAAGCGTCTGACCGTCCAAGGCCATAGCGTAGTGGTGATCGAGCACCAGCTTGACCTGATCGCACAAAGCGACTGGGTTATCGACCTCGGCCCCGAAGCTGGCGAAGGCGGCGGCGAGGTGGTGGCCATGGGCCCACCTTCCACAATCGCTGCCAACCGAAAAAGCCTGACTGGGCATTGGCTACATGTCGGGCGAACGACTTGAGAGAATAAATCGCAATGACTTATCTTATAAAACCTTAAACCGATTTTTAACAATTTGCCTGGCCTTTTTCGCAATTTTTCTTGACGAAAGTATACGGGACGCTTAAACTAAATTAGTGACACTGAGACTCAGTCTCAACAGTATCCCAAAACACATCATGGAATGCAGGCACTGATCATGATTTTCGTGAAAAAGCGTTCGGGTTTCACTCTGATCGAACTTCTTGTTGTCATTGCCATTCTCTCTGTTTTGATCGCTCTGCTGCTGCCGGCCGTTCAATCCGCCCGGGAGTCGGCCAGGCGCATTTCATGTGCCAACAATCTCAAGCAGTTCGGCTTGGCTATGCATCAATATGAGAACACCAACGGAGTTCTCCCGCCATCGGTCGTGCTCGACACAAACTCATCAGGAGCGGTGACCTGGTTTGGTGGATGGTCGGCTCATGGCCGAATCCTGCCTTTTCTTGAGCAAAACTCTGTTTTTGCAGGATTAAACTTCACCCTCAATTACGCCAATGCCGCCAATACGACCGTCTCAAACCTGACCATCAATGCCTTTATCTGTCCCAGTGAGGTCAAGCCTCAGCCGGCCACTCAAAGCTTCGGTCTTTGCGGAGTCGTCAATTATGGCGTCAACGTAGGCGACTGGTATATTTGGGGCGGCACCGCCGGAATACCCAACCGGGCACCGTTTGGAGTCAATCTGGCTCGACGGTTTTCTGCATTCTCAGACGGTCTTTCCAACACTGTGCTGATGGGTGAAGTCAAAGCCTATCAACCTTATTATCGCGACACCGGAGCCATTTCCGGGATGACCGCCACAAATATCCCTTCGCCCAGCGCCTCGCCTGAATCCATCACGTCAGAGTATTTTGCGGCCACAGCTCCGCAGACTTCAGGCCACACCGAATGGGTGGACGGTCATGCCCACCATACCGGAATGTCCACCGCATTTACGCCCAATAAAAAGATTCTTGGAACGGTGTCGCGAAACGTGGATATTGACCTCACGACTCGTCGTGAATCCAACGGTGGGCCGACATTTGCTTCCATCACTTCGCGCAGCTATCACCCAGGTGGCATCCAGATATTGAAAGCCGATGGCTCGGTTGCTTTCATCTCCGAAACAATTCGTGGTGAAGTCTGGCGAGGGTTGGGCACGATCGCGGGCGGCGAGGTGCTTTCCTCCGACTCATACTGAGTCAGGAATTCTCAGGAACCACCAGACTTTCTCAACTTGCGCATCTATGTTCCGCGCTCGTTTCGTTTATAATCCTTTTATAGGAAACAAACCTGCCCCTGATCGAATGGACCGCCTTTCCAGATGACACCCTTGGTGGACCGCTTCGGAAGAACGCACGACAACCTGCGCATCAGCGTCACAGATCGCTGTAATATCCGATGCGTTTACTGCATGCCGGAGTCGGTTGAATTCTTGCCAAAAACGGAGATCCTGACCTTCGAAGAACTTGTCAGGCTGGCACTGGTGGCGGCCTCTCTGGGAATCAGAAAGATTCGGCTCACGGGCGGAGAGCCGCTTGTCAGGTCGTCGCTCTGGGTCTTGATCGAGCAATTGGCAGCCATTGAAGGTATTCGCGATATCGGCCTGACCACCAACGGCATTTTGCTTGCGGATCAGGCCCGGAAGCTCAAAAGTGCGGGATTGAAGCAACTCAATGTCAGCCTGGACACGCTTGATCCGGGCCGATTTCTGGCGCTCACCCGAAGAACCGGTCTGGAATCGGTTCTGCAAGGCATTGCAGCGGCTCAGGATGCGGGTTTTGAGCGGATCAAGGTCAATGCCGTTGCGATCAAGGGCTTTTCCGAGCCGGATATCGTACCACTGGCCCGATTCTGCCGGGATCAGGGCCTGGAACTGCGTTTTATCGAATACATGCCGCTCGATGCCAAGGACGTCTGGGAACGCTCAAAAGTATTGCTTATGGAGGAGTTGATCGCCTCTGTAGAAACCTCCATCGGGCCCTTGGTACCGGTCGTTGGGCAAGATCCAAACGCCCCGGCCCTGGAATTCCATTACGCTGATGGGTCGGGGCGACTCGGCTTTATTGCGTCCGTTTCGAGGCCGTTTTGCCAGTCCTGTAACCGTGTCCGGATCACAGCCGATGGGAAGCTTCGCAACTGCCTCTTCGCAGTGGACGAAACCGACCTTCGAAGCCTGATCCGCAGCGGTGCCAGCAACGACACCCTAGAGCAGGCCTTCCGCGACTCGGTGGCCGAGAAGTGGGAAGGCCATGAAATCAACACAGCCCGATTCATCAAGCCCGACCGCCTGATGCATTCCATCGGCGGATGAGCAAACCGGTGGGTCATGCCAGGCGATAGACTCGCAAGGCGTTGTCGTGAAACAGCTTTTGCTGATCCATTTTTGTTCGCGTGCTGGCAATTTCGCGTAAGGTCTGCACCCATTTGGCGTATGATCCGCCCAAAAGGCAGACGGGCCAGTCTCCACCAAACACAACTTTATCGGGCCCGAAGCTGTCCCACATGTGATTGACAAACGGAGCCAGTTGCGGCACCAGCGGCTTGGCTGGGTCGCTGCCCGCAATAATGCCCGAGATCTTGCCTGATACGTTCGGCAGCTTAGCCAGGGTCTCGATCGCCTTCAGCCATTTTGAGTCGGGCTTTTGCTTGACATTGGGATTGCCGCAGTGATCCAGAATGAATCGCGTGTCAGGGCATGCCTGAGCCAGCTTGGCACCGTCCTGAAGATCCACGGAACGCAGGCAGATATCGAAGCTCAGGCCGCGTTTGCCAAGCTCTTGTATGCCTTGTTTAAATTCGGACGACAGGCTGTAGCCGGCTGGGGTGGTGCTGGCATGAAGCACTTGGCGAAGGCCTTTGATGTAAGGGTTATCGCGAAACTGATCGAGATATTTCGGGAAATCCGGCGATGCCGGCCGGCCGGAAATGATTGCAGACCGGGTCGGCCCTGACCTTGATTTGCAAAGCGCGGTAATCTCATTGGCTTCAAGGGTTTGCTGAGTGGGTGTGACGTCCACTTCCATATAGACCGACTGCACCACTCCCAGGCCTGCCGTGGCCAGGGCATAGTCGGATGGGAGGAAGTCGCGATCCAGCACCGAGCCTTTTTCGATCCAGTCGAGCTGAATTTTACGGCGATCCCAGAGGTGTTGGTGGGTGTCGATGATGGGCGGAAATTCGGTTTGGGCCTGTGCATGGCCGGCAAGTGCCATTGCTGAGCTTGCGGCTAGAAACGAGCGACGGGATAGGGTGGTCATCGTTTTTTTTCTTCTGGCTTTCAGGAGTGGATCTCAATCAGGGGCAGGGATTGAGTCCGATTTTAACCAGCCGGCGGCTTGAGCGGAACGGTCTGCCAGACTGGAACTTTGCACTTTACGCGATTGCCGCTGGCGCAAGTCGGTCACATTGGCCAGGCAGAAGGGGCACAAAATGACCTCCAGGTGGAACTTCAGATAAGCCGATCTGGGCGTTTCCAATAAGCCGTTGAAGTGTTTGGTCCACTCAGAGCGGGCTGGGCAGGTCAGCCGTCCTTCAATCCAGGCCATGCCGAGACTATGGGTGGCGTGGTCGAAAAGGCTTTGGCGAATCTCATCGAGCCGTTGCAGGAGCAGTGGCTCCTGCCTCAATCGTTTTTCGATGGTTGCCATGGCTTGGGGGTCAAGGGCTTCATCGAGATAGAGCCTAAGGGTCTCGTCGTCGGTAATTTGGGTCATTTTTCCGAATCCTGGGCAGCCTTGGTTTGGTGAATGGCTTTCTGCTTCAACCGGGCAAGGGCCTGAAACTTGAAGCCTGCCACAGTTGGCTCGGACAGGCCCAACGCATCGGCGACCTTTTTGTTCGGCCAGGCTTTTACAAAAATCAGTTCCAGGCACTGCACTCGCTGGTAATCGCCCTTGGAAAGCCAGTCGCCGACCATCTCGCCCAGTGTCTGCTTGAGCCACTCGTGCTCCACTTCGCGGCGTTCCTGACTATGAAGCAGGCTGGAAACCTGCCTCAAATCGTCGGGCATGTTGTTCCAGCCACCTCTGCCCGAGTCGGTTGGTGTGATTTGCTCCACATGCCGCCGTCCGGACCGGCGATAGTGATCGATCAGCTTGTGTGATGCGATGGTAAAAAGATAGCCCTCCAGCTCCTGATCTTCCTGATAATTCGGCAGGCTGACCATGAGGCCGACAAAAGTATCCTGAACAATGTCTTCGCACGTGGCCCTGTCTTTGATACGGGCTTCGACGAAGGCGAGCAGGCGGCCTTCGTATTTCAGGACGAGGCTGCGCCAAGCTTCGGCATCGCCTTCGCGAATCTGGCGGATCAGGAGACGGTCAGATTGGGAAACGGCCATTTTTATATCGGATCAAGCCACAAAAAGCAGTTTTTTCGGGGTAGAA
Source organism: Candidatus Kuenenia stuttgartensis (assembly GCA_945865635.1). Classification (GTDB taxonomy): domain Bacteria; phylum Planctomycetota; class Planctomycetia; order Isosphaerales; family Isosphaeraceae; genus QWQI01. Next base: position 17,512 of record CAMBEP010000053.1, on the reverse strand, counting down.
ACTCAGGCCATGGCCTGATTGACATCGGTTTTTGGCCCGCGAGACCACGACCGGCCGAGACAGACCTGATCAAGCACAAGCAGCATCGCAATAATCATGATTGAGCCCTTGAGCAACCATACAAAGCGATTCTGGGCTGTGCGGCGATTGAGAAGCGGAATGAGCTGGCGATCGAATTGGTCGTCAAGCGTCACATTCAATCGTCCAGTGTAAATCGGATACCGATCACCGGCCACCTCTTTATAATTTTCATCGAACTCGATCTGATCTGCGAGTCTGTTGGCCGCCTCCTGAACCAATCCTGAGTCCCTGTATTTATGCAGATGGCTGGCCAGTAAAGGCCTGAGCTGGCTGATCACTTCGATTCGGGCTTTTGCCTTTTCCATACAAGGAGCGCTTTTCAGAGCGATTCGCCCCGGTTGCAATAAGGGAGTCGATTCGGTTTTTTGGGACTCAAATTCCACGAATCGCAATTGCGGGTCCATTGTCAGATTTTCGATGACGGAATTGATGACCATTCGGGGGCTGTTGAGAACCGTCGGATTCGGCGGAGTTTCGGGCCCTCGAAGGAATGCCCAATTGAAGACGACCAATAGGCATAGCCAAATTGGTACAAATAAAATGGCAGGAAAAATGGCGGGACGCCTGTTTGGAAATTCCCTGGGATTTCTATTCGGAATGGGGGGCTTGAGAATGATTTTCATGGTTTTCTGAATGACCAAAGCGCAAACCAGCAACGCAAGCATGAGAAAAACGAGGCTGACAAGCAGCATCAGAAACCAGAACAGAAGAATCCCCAAACCTATGAGCATCAGCATTTTCATGATTCCTTTGAATGATTCCGGCAGCCTAATTCCTGACCGCTTGGCGCAGCGATCAACCCGCCCGCCTGCGTGAGAGCTTGCCGCTTTGGGCAGAGTCGGCCAGAGCTTTATCCCAAGGGCTTGCGAACTGGGCCACGAGGCCGGTTACGGCGATCACAACGAAGCTCATGCTGAGATGCTGTTGAGGCTGACTTGAGGACCACGAGATTTGGGAGATAATCAGGCCCCAGATGCCCCATCGGACCAGATTTTTCATACCCCAGCGGGAAGGCCTTTCGCGATCGACCAGGCCCCACCATTTGGGAATGGCCAGGCTCAGGCCGCCCATCATGGCATAGCTCAGCATGTGCTGGTCCAATGCCATTCGAAATGCATTTTCCGCACCCGGTAAAGGGCGATTCATCGTCTCGAGCCGATGCTCGACACCCAGCCAGGCGGCCAGGCACGAGGCGGCCACACCGACCACCGAGCCAGCCGCCAGGCCGGCCAGTCGTTTTTGGCGAAGGCTCACAGACCAGCCTTCCCAGAAATGTTGCAGCACCAGCATGGCGTTGGTCAAAAGGGCTGAAACGACCGCCACGAAGGCGATTCGGTTTGGGGCTTCGCTCATGTTGACCATGGTCAAGAAACCGATCGGCCCGGCCATCAGCCAGCAGCTTGCCAGAGACCAGATCAGGCTTCGAACCAACCCGCGAAGCCGCTGCCGGTCATTTGGCCAGGGCGGGGCCTCAAAGAGAATCTCGCCCGGCTTCAAGCTCAATCGCGACCATCGGCCCTGGCCAGCACTGAGCCTTGTGGATGCATCGATCCGATCCTTCCGGTGCAACTTCACGGCATCCTCGCCGCGAATCAATCTGGAAAACCAGATTTTTGCAGAATCAGTCTCGATTTCAGGCGACCCACTGGCAATGCCTGGCAGAGGTTGGCCGGGTTGGGAATTCCGTTTACGGGCCATTCTGGCTTTTTCGGGATGATCCAGCGCTCTTAAGATTTCATAGAGGTCTTTCGGCCGCAGGGCCGGGTTCTTGTTGAGGGTCTGCTTCAGAATCCAGTGATAGCGAGCTTCGATCGGGTCCAGCTCAGGCTGATCGAATTGGTGACGCATCAGGATCTCGGCCACGGTTTGGCCTTCAAATGGGGGCCGGCCACGGATCATTTCATAGAGGATCACGCCCAGGGCATAGGTGTCGACCGGCTTGTCGTAGCGGCCCGATCGAATTTCGGGGGCCATATAGTGGCATGTGCCCACGCTGACAGAATGGTCCAGATCGACCTCGGTGATGGTCTTGGATAGGCCATAATCGCCTACTTTCACAATGCCGGAATCGACAAAAACATTGGCCGGCTTCAAGTCGCGATGCACAATGCCTGCCGCATGAAGCTGGGCGACACCCGCCACCAGCCCCCCCATCAGGCTGCGTATATCCTTTTCGGGCATACCGTTGGGGTGTTGTTCAATGAGCTCCTTGAGGGTCGGCCCTGGGACATATTCCATGAGGATGAAGGTGGCACCTTCGGGATTTGTCCGGATATCGTACAGGCCGATCAGGTTCGGGCTCTTGATGTTCATGCAGTGGGCAGCGCCCCGGCGCTCCACCTCAACGGATCTTGTAATATGCTTCAGGGCAAGCTGCTTTCCGGCATCGGTCACGGCAAAATAGACCTCTCCAAACCCGCCTCTGCCAATGGCACGCTTGATGGTCAGCCCGTCCAGTGGGCGATCGCCGGCCTGATAGTAATAACGCCCGGGTGCGGCGGGTCCAAACGATAGGTTCGGGTCGATGGTCAATTTCGGGTCCATGTGTCGGTTCTTTCACGTTGTGATTCACCGCAGTATAATTCGTTGCAATGGTTTCGATATTCAGTGGATTTTCTGTTTAGTCTAGAAATTCTCTGAAATTCTGTCAGCTCAAAAAAGTGCCCACTCAAACCTCCCAGTAAATGCCTATATCCTTCAGCCTCATTCGGCATGGCGGCTCGATCGGGGCCTCATCCACGACGATTGTGCCGTTAACAGACCAAGCGGAATCACAGCGTGCCAGCAACTGCCTTGCCCGGTTGATCAGCACCAGTGGACTGACCATTTCGCTGTGCGGAATTTCGGCCATGGAGCCATGGCCCACCTCAAGTAATTCGCCCATAAGCACAAGCCCTCTCTGGCCTTCGGGCGATGCCCTGCCGGTTCGTTCCAGCCGGGCCGAGCCCGTTTCCATTCTCGGCTGGACAAATCGAAGCTCGGGTCCACTCCCGAACCGAACCATGGATCCATCCATCAGGCAGCTTGAGAGCACGGGCCTGGAGTTGATCCAAAGCACGTCGGCCGTGGCCTGAATCAGCCAGCAGCCTTCTTCATCGCGCTGAAGCTGCACTTGGTCGAGCTTGAAATCGTGGCCCAGGGCATCGGCCAATCGGGAATCGATCAGGGCTGAAAAAGCTAGGTTGTCGGATCGGGTGAGAAGCCAGGAATCTGCCCGATCGAGCGAGACCTGCCAAAGCGGGTGGGTCTCGGGATGATTTGTTATTGCACGGTTGAAGTCAGATTCAATCGCTTTTTCAAGAGCGACTTCCGGGGGTCTGTCCACCATTCGGAGGCTATCGCCCGGGGGGCTCATTTCGTGCGGCAAGGTCACAGGCTGACGCTTCATGCGCAGGACGGAAAAGGCTCCGGGATGCTCAGGTGCAATCTCAGCAATTCGCCGGGCAAGAGCCTGGGCCTGAGCCTGATGGCCATCGTCGCTGTGAATGCGCATCTGCATGGACCACTCGGCGATCAATTCCTGGGTTTGGATCAATTGACGTCGAAATGCCTGGTTCCGATCGCAAGAGCCATTGCCTGATGGGGGCATCTGCCGCTCGGCCTGATCGAGTTTTGCAAGTGCGGCGCGGCAATCGCCCTGGGACTGTGCCCGACTGGCATCCCACATCAAATCTGCCACTTGGCGAAAGGCTTCAAGGCGCGGATCAAACAGACCACGGTCTGCGAATCTGTCCACCCGCCGCAGCCATCTCAATGCCGATTCAGGGGCAAGGTCCGACCACGACCGGCTCAGAAATGACTCGACCAGGCGCCCCTGCCATTGGGGCATCAAGATGGTCAGTTCAGGCAGATCCTGATAACGCTTTCTATAGTCCTCCAGGCAGACGGCGGCAGAATCCCAGCGGCCTTCGGCCAGCCATTGCGACCAGTCCGGGTGTGGGACAATCTGTGTCGTGGGCGGCTTGTCGGAGGTCGCAGATCGGCCTGCGGCCATTGCCCGCCATTTGTCGATCCAGGTTTGCCACATTGCCGGTCACCTCAGGCTGAAAGGTCTGGCTTAGATCTTAAATTGTCCGATATCCGCCGGTCGACTTCCATCCCCAGGCAAGCAGAGCGTCCACCTGAAAACAGCTTTTCAGGCCATTTTCGGTGGACGTTCTGGTCATTTCGCCATGACCTTTTTTGGGGTTGCGGAACTGTTTTGGGCGTCTTTTTACAGCTTGGCTGAGCCAGTTGCAACGGTTTCGGTGGTTTTGCTGCCGAATTTGGCATCAATTTCCTTGGCCACATCGCCCAACGGGGCCGGGAGAGGGCCGAGGGTGCCATCTTCCACCAGCCGGCCTTCCATTTCAGAAACACGGCTCACCACATTCAGGCGTCGGTCCAGGTCTGCCACCGATTGTCTGGCCCGGGCCAGTGCCGAGCCATCGAAATGAAACTGATTTTTGGCGTTTGAGGCTTCAATGGCAGCCAATCGTGCTTCAATTTCTTCAATCTTGGCCTCAAGTGCCTTTTTCTGTGTGGCAATGACTGTGAGGTGCTCGCGGGCAGACTCGACCACCTTCTGACGAGAGGCTAAAGTGGCCTTTTTCTCGTCCAGAATGCGTTCGCACCGGTTATACGTTTCCAGGCGATTGCGGAGCGATTCCTGAATCTGCCGGGTCGAATCCGAGCCGCTGACCTGATGGATCTGGCCGGAGTCGACCTGTTTGCGAAGCGCCAGAAGCGACGTTTTTTGCTTGCCCAGATTTGCCAAGGTTTCGCTGATGTCCGATTCCAATGTCCGGACATCTTCCTCAGCGCGGGCCATTTGTTCGATATGTTGACGAATGGCAGGCGTGAGGGCATCGACCTCATGGCGGGCCCGGTCAATTTCAAACTGGACGGGAACGGCATCGCTGGCGACCTGTCGGGCCTTGGAAACTGCGGTACTGAGATAACTACCTGCCGAGGTGGCTTTCATGGCCGTCAGGCCAACGCCCCCAAGAACGGCAACAACGGCGGCTTTTTTTATCAGGTTAAAGAGCATGGCTTGAAACTCCTTGAAAATTTCTGACGGGAACCGGGTGATCTGACATTTGGTTTAGCGGAGCAGGCTGGTTGTCAAAACGGGATGATCGCTTAACCATTGACTGGTGAGCTATTCGCAAGCCATCTGGAAATATTGAGAAAACCCGAAAAAAAATGATCCAGTTCATGCTCTCACGCGACCGCGAGCTGCCCAAGCTCTTCAGTGGCCTGAACAAGTTCGGAATGCCGATCCTCCCTCTGGCTATCGCCAGCCTTGTACCAGCAATTGTGGTTCTGGTTTTTCCAAATGTCACAGCGCTTGCGGGCTTATATGCCATAGGCGTCGTTGGTGCCATCGGGATCAATTTGGGCACGACTTCTACAAACCGTAAACTGCCGCTCCGGATATTTGAGCGCCGGCTCATGCAATTGATCACACTTGTGATGATCTGCATCGAAGCCACCATCTGCCAGATCAAGCCTGAGGCCAGAGGCTTTGCCCTGATCACACTGGTGCTCGGCCTGGCGGCCCGGATGATTTCCATCAGCCTGAACCGATCTGTCGAAATCCCGATGAATCGGCGTACAAAATATACAGCCTGGGCCATTTTAGCCGTTATTTCAATGATTCTGATACTCGGCCTGAAACCTTCGGTTGCAGTATTTGGGAGAGGCTCGGTCTCGAATTTCCTGGACTTCATCATGGCTGCGAGTGTGGCTTTGGCCCTTGCACTCATCAGCGACAGGGTCCAGAAGCGGGAAGGGATTTTCACGGGGTTTGACGAGGAACATCACGAAGAGCATGCACTGGGAACCGCCAAACGGATTCGCCGAAAAATGCTCTTTGCTGGCTCCTACAATGCCAAGAATCGGATCATGGTGGCCACCCAGGGCAATCCTGAACTCATGAATTATGCCATCCGAGAATGCCAGGCCTGGGAGGCAGAGCTACAGCTTCTTTACATCAGGCACGTTGCCGTACAGGCCCTGGGGCCGATGATCCAGATTTCTCTGAATGAAGATGCGGCCGCACTGAAACTGTTTGAACAAGTCAAAATGGATTGCGAATCGGCAGGTGTACCCTTGCGATTGCTTTATGGAGTCAGCCGCGATATTCCAGATGCCATTGTCGACTTCACCGTCACACACAGCGCTGATATGCTCATGCTGGGCGTGACCCGCCGTGGATCGATGTGGACAGCGCTCAAGGGCGACATCCTCATGTCCATCGCCCGAAACTTGCCGGAAAGCGTCGGCCTGCTGATCGTTGGCCGTACCGGCCGGCTCGGAGTCGCCCCTCCACGAGGCAAATCGGCCACCATATCCAGCAGCACAAACTGATCGTCTGCCAATGGAACCGTGAATGCATCCAATTAGGGCATAAGCCACTATACCATAGATTTACACAATCCTTTGGATTGACACCTGTGCAGGCATGTCATGGTGCAGGCTTTCCCGGTTTTTAGGATGCCGACTCTTCTTCCGACTCAAACAGACGGCTCACCGACTCGCGCCGGTGGATGGAAAGGATGGCTTTGGCAAAAAGGCTGGCCACACTGATGATACGCGCGTTGGGAGGCAGGCTTTCGGCGGTGTGGTGGATGGTGTCGGTCACGACCAGTTCCTTGATCGGGCTTTCACCGATTTTCTGGGCCGCATTTTTGGCAAAAACCGCGTGGGAGACACAGGCGTAGACATCCAAAGCGCCTCGCTCCTTGCAGGCACGGGCCATTTCGATCAGGGTTCCGCCCGATATTGTAAAGTCATCCACAACAAGGACATTACGACCCTCCACATTGCCAATGATATCAAGCACTTCGGCCTGTTCATTATGATCAACGCGCATTTTGTTGCCGATAACCACCGGTGCCCGGAACATCTCGGCATAGCGATAGGCCTGCTTGCCGAAACCGACATCAGGCGAGGCAATGACCAGGTCTGGAATATTTCGCCGCTTGAATTCATCGACCAGCACAGGCATGGCATAAAGATGATCGACGGGGACCTTGAAGAAGCCTTGGATTTGAGGGCTGTGCAAGTCCATGGTGAGCACGCGGTCGGCCCCGGCGGCTTCAAGCATGTCGGCAACCACACGGGCCCGGATGGAGACGCGTGGCTCGTCCTTCTTGTCGCCCTTGGCATAGCTGAAATAAGGAATGACGGCCGTGACTTGCGTGGCGCTGGCACGCTTGAGGGCGTCGATCCAAAAGCAGAGCTCGACAAGGTTGTCGTTGACCGGTCGATCCGTGCCCTGAATGATGAAAACGTCGCGGCCCCGGACATTCTCCAAAACGCGGACAAAAATATTGCCCTCGCTAAAGATTTTGGTCTCGCTGCGAGCCACACTCACACCAATTTTCCGGCATATGGCCTCTGCCAAACGAAAACTGCCGCTACCGGCAAAGATTTTCAGCTCACCGTAGGGGTCCACCTCTTTGGGTGAACAGATCAGGGATTGGTCCATGGCCAGTATCGGGGTCTCGGACAGCATTGGAATCATTGCCGCTCTAAATATCTTATCAAAACGATGCCGATCCGGTCACCCTCCCGCTTCAAACTTCATGAAGTCTGTGTGAAGACCAAATCCAGTCATCACTCCAGTTTAAGTTCGGTTCAGACCAATCCGGATTCACCAGATCGGCTGGCGACAAGCCCAAGGCATCCAAGGTCATTTCCAACCCCAAACTTTTGGCCAATATGGCCACCAACTGACCCGGCAATAGACCTGAACCCCTGATTTGTGAAATCTTTATCGACTGGTCCCGCTTCGCCAGCCGCTGGCCATCAGGCCCCAGCACAAGCCCCACATGCCAGTAATCGGGCTGAGCCAGGCCCAAGGCCTGCTGTATCAGGACCTGCCGCGGTGTGCTATCCATAAGATCATGACCACGTACCACTTGCGTTACACCCATGGCCGCATCATCGACCACCACGGCCAACTGATAGGCGAAGACCGAGCCGGAGCGGGCCACGATGAAGTCGCCACCAATTTTATCCAGATCATGCGATTGGGGGCCCCTGATCTGGTCGTTCCAGGCCACCGTGCGGCCTGCCGATCGAAATCGCCAGGCAAATGGCTTGGCCAGCTCATCAAGCGCAAGTGCTTCCTGGGCATGCCGCAAGGAACATGTGCCGGGATAAGCTGGCTGGGCATCGGTGGCATGCGGTGCCGACGCGGCCCGGGCCACATCAGAACGGGTGCAGGTGCAGGGATAGACCAGGTTTAGGTCTATCAGCCTGTTGAGTGCGGATTGATAAATTGAGGCTCGCTGCGACTGGCTGTAAGGGGCGCTGGGGCCGCCCAGATCGGGGCCTTCGTCCCAATCGAGGCCGAGCCAGCGGAGGTCCAGAAGAGCCTGGCTGGCGGCTTCCTTGATGGCTCTGGTGGAGTCGAGATCTTCCATTCGAAAGATGATTCTACCGATTTGACGGCGGGCCAGCAGCCAGGCCAGCAGAAACGTGCGTGCATTGCCCAGGTGGAGCCCACCTGTAGGCGATGGCGCGAGCCTGCCGACTGTGGCACGAGCGATCGTAGATAGGGGTTGCGGGGAATCATTCAAATCAGATCTGGGCCCTGCTTAAAGTATTAAGGCTGGAGTTTTATCCATTCTAGCGGTATACTGACGTGTCTGAAAAGTACTGAGAAGCCCGACGACACCGGCCACACTTTTGGCAGGTTTAGCGAAATTGGGCTGAATTCACTTTCTCGGGATCACCATGAACGATGACCTCAAGCGCGAGGCTCGGAGCCTGATCGAAAAGATCGTCAATCTCCGAGACTCTCTTTGACCTGGGCGACAAGCTGGAACGCCGTAAAGAGCTGGAAGACAAGATGGGCGAGCCGACATTCTGGAATGACCAGGAAGCCGCCAAAGTGACGATCGACGAGATCAAAACGATCAACTCGGTTCTCAAGCCCTTTGAAAGCCTGAGCAATCAGGCGGACGATCTTCAGGCTTTGATGGATCTCGCGCTGGAAGCGGGCGACGATTCACTTGACGAAGACATCAGCCAGGCCGTCAAAACCGGCATCAATGCGTTTGAAAGCTTTGAGCTGCAAAGCCTTTTGAACGGCCCTAACGACCACTGCAATGCCTTCATGACCATCCATCCGGGTGCGGGCGGGACCGAGGCATGCGACTGGGCCGAGATGATCTTCCGCATGTATACAATGTGGGCAGAAGCACATAAGTACAAACTTGAGCTGGTCGACCGTGAAGCGGGCGATGTGGCTGGTATCCAGACGGTGACAATCGCCATTCGTGGTGAAAATGCTTATGGCTATCTCAAGGGCGAATCCGGCGTGCACCGATTGGTGCGCATCAGCCCGTTCGGCTCGGCCGACAAGCGACAAACTTCGTTTGCATCGGTCGATGTGCTGCCTGAAATCGACGACAAGATTGACATCGTACTCAAGGACGACGAACTCAAGCGCGACGTCTTTCGATGCGGTGGCCCCGGTGGTCAGCACCAGAACAAGACTGAATCAGGTGTGCGATACACACACTTGCCCTCAGGTGTGGCCGCTGAAAGCCGCAGCGAACGCTCGCAGCACAAGAACGATGCCCTGGCCTATCAACTGCTCAAAGCGAAGCTCGTCCGGCTTGAGGAAATCAAGCGCGAAGCCGAATTCGCAAGGGCTTATGATGAAAAGGGTGAAATCTCGTTTGGCAGCCAAATTCGCAACTATGTGCTTCAGCCATATCAGCTTGTGAAGGATTTACGCACAGGTCAGGAATCAGGCAATCCCCAGGCTGTCCTGGACGGCCGGATTGATGAATTCATCAACGCCCTGTTGCGGATGCGTCTCTCCAAAGGTGATGCCGCCATCAAGAAAGGCGCGTAACACACGTGCCAAACGCGAATTCCAACGAGTTGGCCCGGCTTCCAATGGCTGGGTCCGACTTTTCTTGGACTTTTTTTGCGACCGACGATCGGCTCGGGCACAGCCTTCAACGCTCCAATCTTGAATCTCCACTGATTCAATCTGTAGATTTGAAACCGGAACTTGAAGAGAATGGCCCGGCCAGCCCTGTCTTTCAGCATCTTCATGAAGAGCATCTTCCGCAAGGCCTTGCCCTGATGGGTGTGGGCCAGTGGGGCAAAATCCATTTCTCGGGTGTCTTCATGGAAACCTCTCCCGGCCGCATTCATTGCGACATTGCAGCCCGCGTGCGAACAGCCGAACCCGTTGCCCTGGCATCCACTTACACTGTAGCAAGAACATCGTCCGACATTGTCTCGGCCGATGGCTCTGAGATTCTCCTGAATCTCAACGAACCGGGCCAAATCCTGCGCATTGTGGCGGACAAAGGCAGCCAACTGGTCATGGCTCAGGCAGGTCGATCCGCTCTCCGCATCCAGATCCTGCCACGGGTGCCTGAGCCTCGTGAAACCTATCCATCAGCGACATCCTCGCGAACGATTCCCTGGAGTTACACAATCGAATTGGTGAACTCCGCCAAATTTGTGTAATATTAAAGGTACCGGCTGACCAGCTCTGCATGATGGCTCAGCCTCTGATCATCTCGCCCATCTTCTGACTTCTAAATGATTGAGAACGATCGACCATGGCCGACTTGGAAACGATTCAAAAGCAAGATCCGGAAATCTATGCTGCGATCCGAGCTGAAGAGCACCGCCAGCGCGACGAGCTTGAGCTGATTGCTTCGGAAAACTATACAAGCAAAGCGATTATGGAAGCCGTCGGATCGGTCCTCACCAATAAATACGCCGAAGGTCTGCCGGGCAAGCGATATTATGGGGGCTGTTCCCATGTAGATACTTCCGAACAACTTGCGATCGATCGGGCCAAAAAGCTGTTCGGTGCTGAGCACGCCAACGTGCAGCCACATTCCGGCGCCACCGCCAACCAAGCGGTTTATTATGCCGCCCTTGAAGTGGGCGACACCGTGCTGGCCATGGACCTGGCCCAAGGTGGCCACCTCACCCACGGCATGAAACTCAATTTTTCGGGTCGCTGGTACAACATCATTCCTTATGGCCTGAGCCAGTCCACTGAGCGATTGGACTATGATCGTATTGCCCAGCTGGCCCGCGAGCACAAGCCGAAAATGATCCTGGCCGGCGCCAGTGCTTATCCACGAATCATCGACTTCAACCGATTCGCCGAAATCGCCCGCGAAGTGGGTGCCCTGCTCTTTGTAGACATGGCCCACATCGCCGGTCTGGTGGCTGGCGGAGTGCACCCAAACCCAGTCGCAGTAAGCGATTTTGTCACGACCACAACCCATAAGACCCTGCGTGGACCACGTGGCGGAATTGTGCTTTGTAAAGCGGAGTGGCAGAAGAAGATCGACATGGCCGTTTTTCCCGGCCTTCAGGGCGGCCCGTTAGAGCATGTGATTGCAGGCAAAGCCATCTGCTTCAACGAAGCCCTACGCCCGGATTTCGCAAAATATGCAGCGCAAGTGGTTGTCAACGCTCAGGTTCTGGGCGAGGAACTGACCAAGGCTGGATTTCGGTTGATCTCGGGCGGAACGGACAATCACCTGATCCTGATCGACATGACAAGCCAGGGCCTGACAGGTAAAACCGCTGAAGCCGCGCTCGGTAAAGCCGGCGTGACCGTCAATAAAAACCTGATTCCATTTGACCAGCGCAAGCCTTTGGACCCCTCAGGTATCCGCATGGGCACTGCCGCCCTGACCACGCGTGGGATGGACCAATCGGCCATTCGCCAAGTGGCAGGCTTTATCATTGAAGCCTTAAAGTCGCCGACCGACGACGCTCATCTGGCCAAAGTTTCGGCGGGCGTTGTCGAAATGCTCAAAAACTATCCTGTGCCTGCCGACGCAAACTGACTCCTCGGCCCGACAAACCCTCTTTTTTAATGTGGCCTGGGCAATGATCGCCGGGCCACAGCTTTTTCCTGAACGGATCCAACAGCCGCGCTCGGCGAAACATTCAGGCTCGGGTTCACAGGCCCAATCCTTTTCGGCAAAATACTTTCCGGCACGGGATCGCTCGGCAGGGTACTTGGTATCTCAGGCGCCTTCAGCGGCTCGGGCTCGCGCAATCGGGCCAGAGGTGGCGGGTCTGCTGCTCGGGGCGATGCCGCCAGATCACGACTCCCCGCCCGACCTTTGGCCGATGGCTGGTCGCGACGACCTGCTGCTAGCATGGTCTTATCCGAAATATCCACAATCGACTGACCACGCTTCTCAGGAGGCTTGAACTGGGCCTGGCGAAAGTCGTCGTTAAACGGCACATTCACCTGTGGGCTGTGCATGCGCACTTCAATCGCAAGCTGATCCATGGCCCAGAAGAGCTTGATCTTCTCGGGCAGCAGAACTTGATCCTCACCCACGCTGTCCGCCTCTTTTGCACCACCTAAAGTCGGCAGGTCGTCGGCAGCTTTGGGAATCATGACCGTCTGCCAGCCCTCAATGTCGGCCGAAGCAATCAGAGTCTTGCGGGCGTCGTCTTCAAGCAGTCGGTGGGCCACGATATCGCCGCCGGCGTCCATCTCGGTTTCTTTGATCCAGCGCTCCCCGGAAGGCCCATCGCGATGCTCCGTGAAAATCATGTTGCGGGTGGTCGGGTCGCGTCTGATATCAAGTTTCGCAATCTGGGCGGGGGTCAATTCGGCCAGCCCCATGGCTTCCAGCACCCATTGCGGGTCGATATTCAAGCGGGCTGAAGGGCGGCCGTCCTCAGTGTATCGGGCCACATAGACGCCGTCGGTACCATCTTTGATCCAAAACCAGATCATCTGATCGTTGGAACCGATGTCTGCAACCTGTCCAAAATTGGTAGAGAGGTCAAGCTTGAAATTCTTGGGCCGCTCCATTGCCAGCCGGCCCGAGACACCCCCAGTGAAGCGGCGGCGGCCATCGACCGCCGTCAGTTTGACGGTGGGCTGGGCTTTCAGTGTTTTCACCTTGGCCGCGTTATCCGACCACTTCTGCACCATTTCGGTGGCCATGGGCGATAGACGCCGCTGGGCAGAGCCCGGCGCATCCACACGATTCGGGTTGGTCAGATTCAATGTGCGGCAGCCTGGCAGAAACGCCAGTCCGACCATCACCAGAGTGAATCGTCCGACACCACATAATTGCACGCAACCGGCCCTCGTCCCTGAGTGACCCGTCCACCATTGTATTCAATCGGTCGCCGGATAGCCCATCCTTGGGCAAAGGCGGGAACAATTGCTGTAGAAAGATCCAAAATTGTGGATTTCGCAGCAGTTCCAATAGGACTATAGCGAAACCGGAGATTCCTGCAAGTGGAATCTGCACAGGATTTATCGTCTTTATCCTCAGGGCCGGGCCTTGCGCGTTTCGGTGTGCCTGGAATCGATCCCCCCTAAACTGCATTCGCCTATGAAAACCAGATTTCATGTAGGATGGGTGCCCTTAACTCGTTGTATATCAAAGATTTCTATACGATGTTCTGAAGTTCGAGTCTAACAACTTGAAAAAAAATGGGTTTATAGTTGTCGCGGCCACACATGATACATCGTATCAGAATGATGCCGAAGGCATCAAAGCGAGTAGCCGGTGGTTGAGCGAAGCGACACCACCGGTCATAAGGTCTAACAAAAAAGCTGCTGGCACCCCGGCAGGGGTGCAAGACCTTATGTCGCGTCGTCGTCCGGTGGTGTCGTCGCTCGCGCTCCTCAACCACCGGCCACTAGCTTTGATGCCTCCGGCATCATTCTGTTACGGGATATCTCTTTTTTGACTGCGACAAGTTTAAATGCAGAAAGGGCATTCCGAAGAATGCCCTTTCTGATGTTTTTTTATCGGTCTGGCTGAAGATTTATTTGATGGCGTCGCTCAAGCTGATTTTGTTTGAGCCCTTGGCATCGACCGCCAGAGGCACTTCCCAGATATACGACTTCGGCAGGCAGAAGCCTTCGGCCCCGTCCTTACAGAGGAAGGCTGCGACCGAAACTTTTATGGTCACGTTTTTGCCAGCTTCAAGAGGCTTGTCCAAAGCCACCTTCGTGGTAAAGGAACCGGCAGGCGGCTCAATGACCGATCCAGCCAAACTCGTGCCGCCCAGCAGCTTGCCATCGGCGTCCTTGACTTCGATGGTGTAAGGCAGAGGCGCCAAATTATTAAGCTTCATGCCGCTGGTGATCGGCAGGCGGATGTCGAGGCTGATCTCTTTCTCGGCAGCCACTTTACCAGCCGCAACACGAATTACCTGGGCATTCGGGAATGAAGGCGGCAAAACAGGGGCTTCCGGCTTATTCAGCCCCTTGAGCTCAAGGGTTTTGACATCGCCGGTGGTCAAATCTGCCACCCGCACCAGGTGATTGTTGGTGTCGGCAATGAAAAGCTTGTTGTTCAGAAAGCTCAGGCCGCCTGGTTCGTCGAGCGTGCTCTCGGCACCGTTGTTGACTGCTCCGGCCTTGCCGGTGCCAATCAGGTTGGCGATGGCCTTCTTCTTGATGTCAAAGACCTTGATCTTATTATTGTAAGTATCTGCTACATAAACCAAATTGTCGTTATAAGCCACGGCCAGACAGTGTTGCAGTCGGGCACGTGCAGCCGGGCCAACAATATCGCCAAAATCGAACAGTCCACGACCAATCAAGGTGTCAACCTGCTTCTTCTTCCAGATCAGGACGCGCAGGCTGGAGGTTTCGCTGTCGGCAAAAAACACATTTTCACCATCACTTGCCAAGCCACTTGGCTGGGCCATGGCCGACTTCGGAAACGTGCCATCAACAATGTCCTCCAAACCCGATCCAGCCAGAACACCAACAGTGCCTTTATCCAGATCAAGTTCCCAAATCTGGTGGGGGCCAGCCATTGCAATGGCAAATTTGTTGTTGCCCGGGATCGGCACAATGTCCCACGGGCTGTTCAGGCCTGTGGAAGGAATCTTGCCAAGCCCTTCGCGTCTATAGGATTGGATCCCATTTCCGGTCACGGTGTTGACCGTCTTTTTCTTGAGGTCGGCCACTCGGATGGCATGATTTTCGGTATCGGCAATGAACAGGAAATCGTCTTTGAAAAAGGTGCCTTGCGGGCGGTTGAACGATGCTTCCTGAAAACTCCCGTTCTTGAAGCCCGACTGGCCATTGCCAATCACGTCAAGAACCGTACCATCAAGATCTGTAACTACGATCCGGTTATGGCCTGTGTCGGTCACAAAAAGCTTCTTGGCGGCCCCATTTGCGTGCACCTTGCCAGGATAGAGCAGTGGCTGATCGTGCTTCTTCTCGTTTTCAGGGAAGAATTTCACGGGCGTCAGGTTGAGCTCCTTCTTCTCTTTATGCTCGGCCACCAGCTTGCCAATCACCTCGTCGAGCAGCTCGTATTTACCTTCCCCGTTTGTGTAGCCGCGATATTTGCCGGTGGCATCGACAATAACAAACGTCGGCCAGCTATTGACGCCAAACTTGTTCCAGACCTTATGGTCTGCATCGTTGATCACCGGGTGCTTGATACGATACTCAGCTACTTTTTTCTTGATGTTGTTGGTATCGCGTTCGGCGCTGAATTTGGCTGTGTGCACACCAATGACAACCAGCTCATTTGGGTATTTCTTTTCCAGACGTTCCAGGTCAGGCAGAACGTGGTGGCAGTTGATGCAACAATACGTCCAGAAATCGAGCAGGATGATTTTGCCCTTGAGGTCTTCGATATGGATCGGCCCCGCGGTGTTGATCCAGTCCACCCCACCTTCGAGATCGACTTTGGGTCCATCCTGATAAGCTGCTTGCGTCACGAGCGGGTTCCTCGAAAGGTCAAGCCTCGGATTCGGCCGATTCCAAAGACCAATCACAGCAACAGAGAGAGCCAGCAGGCCTGCTCCGCACCAGAGGCGTGATGAACGGGCAGGTTTCTGATAAGAATGTTGCATGACGCGCCGAACCTTTCCATCGTTTTTTTGAAAGTCGCCGGGTTGTTTAGGAGAATGGGGTCTTGGCCCAATGATCAAAAGGCGAGAAAGCCCAAGAAAACCGACTTGAGATCAAGCCGCCCTAATGGGTTCATCACCTTATCTTAGACTGTTGCGGCCCAATGTTCCACAATTCGACAAAATCGGGAACCGTAATCCGCGACTTTTCAGGCCTAAAAATATTTGCAACCATATATATTGCAAATCATTAAAGACAATCTTAAACGATCCGGACCGATATTTGACAAGCTGATGGAGAGGTAGACACTCAGGCGCACAGGACTATGATAATCTGGTACGATGAACCTGTATGGGAAATGATGGGTTCTGAGCTGGCAACTTGATTCGCGAAGTGATTTTCATGATGACACCTGCACGGCCACACACGCTCGGCGATCTGAAACAATCAGGCTATAAGTCGGAATCCGTCAAGGACGAGCTCCGGCGGAACCTGATTGCCAAGCTTCGCACTGGCGAACCGCTCTTTCCCGGCATTTTGGGATATGACGAGTCAGTCTTTCCGCAAATCCAGAACGCCATACTCTCCCGCCACGACATCCTTCTGCTGGGTTTGCGTGGACAGGCCAAAACACGCCTTCTGAGACAGTTGGTCAACTTGCTGGACGATGCCATTCCGATTGTGGCGGGCTCTGAGATCAACGACGACCCACTGGCACCCATATCGCACATGGCCCGCGAGCTGATCCGCACCAGAGGCGACGAAACTCCCATCGAATGGGTTGGCCGCGATCGCCGATATACCGAAAAACTGGCCACTCCTGATGTGACCATCGCCGACCTGATCGGCGAAATCGACATGATCAAGCATGCGGAAGGACGCTACCTTTCCAGTGCGGAAACCCTTCACTTTGGCCTGATTCCGCGTGCCAATCGCGGCAT
This sequence comes from Candidatus Kuenenia stuttgartensis, assembly GCA_945865635.1. Lineage (GTDB taxonomy): Bacteria > Planctomycetota > Planctomycetia > Isosphaerales > Isosphaeraceae > QWQI01. The sequence goes on along the minus strand of CAMBEP010000053.1, from coordinate 640 downwards.
CTTCTGCATGAACGAACTACCCGACCTGGCACCCAAAATTCAGGTGGGCATGTTTAATGTCCTGGAAGAGCGTGATGTGCAGGTCCGAGGCTTTCCGATCCGACTCAACCTTGACCTCAACATGGTTTTTTCCGCCAACCCTGAGGATTACACAAATCGGGGCCGGATTGTGACCCCTCTGAAGGACAGAATCGGGTCGGTGATCCGCACGCACTACCCACTCACTCGCGAACTGGGCATGGCCATCAGCGATGCCGAGGCATGGACCAACCGGGGCCCTGGTCTCAGGCTCTTCACTCCGCTTTATATGAAGGAGCTGATCGAAGAATATGCACGGGCAGCCCGGGTCAGTGGATCGGTCAACCAGCAGTCCGGCGTATCGGTTCGAATGTCGATCTGCAACCTTGAAAACTGCATCTCCACCGCCGAGCGGCGGACGATCCTGGCCGGCGAAGAATGGATCGTGCCAAGGCCTTCTGACCTCTCAGGCCTGGCGGCGGGCTCGCGGGGCAAGATCGAGCTGACCCTGACCGAAGACGATGGGCAGGAGGACGACCTGGTCGGGCGATTGCGTGCGGAGGCCGTAAAGACAGTTTTCTCGCAATATTTCGATCTCAAAAGCTTTCGCCAGGCCGTCGAG
>CAMBEP010000052.1 GCA_945865635.1 Candidatus Kuenenia stuttgartensis | reverse complement strand
ACCTACGCCCTGGCCGCGATTGCCACGGGTGTGATGGCCGCCATCGCCCGCCGCCGCAAGGCCGCCCGGGCCTGATGAGCTGTTGAAAAAAACACGGCCCATCGGGAGTGGGACTGGACCCCCTACCACCCACGAACCTTTCGGTGGGCCTGTTTTTCTGTGCGGATCGGGTAGAATGGTCCAGAGTGTTTTTTGGGGAGGCCATTGGTCACGAAAACAGCGGAACGATGAGCAAAGAGACGCGGCTGGCCGATTCATCGACAAACCTGAGCCTGCTGGCCAGCCTGGCGGCCGGGCGGACTGTGAGTGATTCGTGGCCGATTTTTTTGGAGAAATATGGCCGCCTGCTGCTGCGCTGGGGCCATCGCTGGGGCGCCCGGCCCGAGGATTGCGAAGAGATCATTCAGGAGACCCTGATTCTGGCCTTTCGCAACCTGCATCAATATCAAAACAACCCGAAGAGCAACTTCCGCTCGTGGCTGAAAACCCTGGCATTTCGGTGCTGGCAGAAGATACGCGACGATTTGCAGCGATTACAGGGCTTGGAGCTGGAGAAATTTGACGAGCAGACGCTGCGGATGCTGACCTCTCCAGCGGCCTGCAAAGACCTGCTGGGCACTTTTGAGGCCGTTGCCCGCGATGAGATTCTGGAGCTGGCCACCCAGCGCGTGCAAAGCCGTGTGGAGCCCGAGACCTGGCTTTGCTTTGAGCTGATGCATGTGGAGAAGCTGCCCGGCGACGAAGTGGCCACGCGTCTGATGAAGTCGCGGCAGGCGGTTTTCAGCAACGTCTATCGGGTTCGCACGATGCTGAAGGACGAGATTCTGGCCATGGATTCCGAATTCCAATTCTGAAACTTCAAAGCTTTCTGGAAAGTGGCAGGCAATGCAGAGCGAAGCGTGTTTTGATTCGTTTTTTTTGAAAAAAGCGGCAGAGGGCGATGTCTCATCGGCCGAGTTCGACCGCTTGGCCGATCACATGCAGGGCTGCGAAAGCTGCACGCAGCGCTTTGACCAGGCGATTTTTGCCGACGCCCGGAATTTTGTGCCAAGCCGGGCAGAGCACCTGGCAGAGCGCGGGCCTGTGCCGTTTCTGGAGCGATTAAAGGCCGTGAACCAATGGCAGGACCAGCTCGAGCTGGGGCAGCGGTTCCAGGTGATTGGCCAGGTGGGCCGGGGCGGCATGGGCGAGGTTTACGAGTGTTTTGACAAGAAGCTTAACCGGGTGGTGGCCTTGAAGAAGATCAGGGCCGACCGGCTGACGGGCGAACTTTTTGACCGGCTCAACCGCGAGGCCCGCATTCAGGCGGGGCTGAACCACCCGAACATTGTGCAGATTTATGAAACGGGCGAACTGGCGGGCGTGCCGTTTATCACGATGGAATTTGTGGCGGGTCAATCGCTGCGCGAGTTATTGAAGGAGAAACCGCTGGAGCCCCGCCAGGCGGCGGCACTGTTGGCCCGTGTGGCCAGGGGCATGCATTATGCCCACCAGGCGGGCGTGCTGCACCGCGACTTGAAGCCTTCAAACATTTTGCTGGGCGAGAACCAGTTTGAAACCGATTCAGGCAAGCCCGCGATGCGGATGCCCAAGATTGCCGATTTTGGCCTTGCCAAGCTGCTGGATGAGCCGTCGGACCTGAGCAAGTCGGACATGATCGTGGGCACGGGCATGTATCTGTCGCCCGAGCAGGCGGCGGGCCGGAAGGGCGAAATCGGGCCGGGATCAGACATTTAAAGCCTTGGCGTGATTTTATACGAAAGCCTGACAGGGCACCCGCCATTCAATGCGACATCGGTAGGGATACTGCTGGCGATGATTGAGGGCGTGCCGCCGGTTTCACCGCGCAAGCTGGTGGCGGGCATCAGCAAGGACATGGAGACGATCACGCTGAAGTGCCTGGAGAAAGAGCCGGGCCGGCGATATGCATCCGCCGATGAGCTGGCCGACGACCTGGAACGATATTTGAAGGGCCAGCCGATTGTGGCGCGGCCCATGAGCCGGCTGGGGCAACTGCTGCGCTGGGGCAGCCGGAACCGGGCCCTGGCAGCGGCATTGGTGGCGGTGGTTTTATTGAGCGTGGGACTGATGGTGGGGCTGGTTTACTTCAGCATTGAGCAGTCCAAGCTGCGGGCGGCGGCCGAGGGCGAGAGCCAGCGGAGCCGGGAATTTGCCGGTCAGGTGGTGGTGGAGCGGGATAGGGCGGTGAAGAATTACCTGCGGGAGTTTGAATTGCTTTCGAACGTGACAGCTTTTCTGGTGAACAACAAATCGGAAGAAATGAAGGTTTTGCGGGCGTCGTCTCTCAGGCAATTTCAAGATATTGTGGACAATTTCATGAAAGACAGCTACATGCTTGAGAAACATGGGGCCGAGGCGACGATGTTTCTTTATCAGGCAGCAAGGCTGGGCGAGTTCACAGGCGACGAGCCGCTGCTGGAGCGGCGTGTGGGGCAACTGATGGAGCTGGCCGCCCAGCCCCGAAACCAGAAGCAGCCTGAGGTGACATTTTATCTCATGGCATATCAATTGCTTGCCATGAATTATGTAGGCAAGGCAAAAACGGCGGCGGCTATTGAGACTTGGGGCAAGGCCTGGGCATGGGTGAGCCGGCTGGATGGCGAGTTGATGCGCAAATCGGCGGGCCTGATGGGCAATGCAGTGCAGATTGCGACAAAATATCAGGAAGGCCTGAAAAGCGAAGGCAAGGTGGCCCGGGCGGAAGAGATTGGCCGGGAACTGGAGCAATTGCGGGCCAGGGTGGGGGGATGAACCTTTTGGAGAATCACTCAGCGGATCGATTCACAAGTTCAACCCATGCTTTTGAAGAGCAGAGTTTCTGATCGAATCGGTTTCAGTTTGAATTTGGATTGATGAGCCCACTGGCTTTTTCGAGTCCGCCAATTCTTTGGATGCGTAATTCCAGATTGCTATTAAATTTTTCATACAAGCCATTTTTGACAAACAATTCCAGATCCCGCTTTAGCATGGCTTGAACACTTTTATATTTTTCCAGGGCTTCATCATATTTCAATTGATCTGTTTTAATATCACCAATTCCGATTTCCGATAGGATCTCAAGCTCCATCATGGGAAAGAGGGATTCAGGGTTTATCTGGCCTCTGGAATCCTTGACTTTAAAGGATCGGATATCATCCAGACAAGCCTGATAAAGCTCCATGGCAAATTGCGGCCGATCATTTTTCTGAGCCTCGGCAGCGAGCTGAAACCTGCTTTTAATTTTATGTTGTATCAAATCGCTACGGATGGTTCCGACATCTCTTCCAGGCTGACTATCAAGAACCTTAAGTCCTTGGAGAGACTGTTCGTATACCGTCTGGTAATCAGCGCGCATGGAGGCAAGATAAATGAGAAATCCGTAAGGGCGAATGTCATTTGGCCAATTCTGATTAAACTGATAGAACTGGCGTTCCAGATCCTGCCATTCCAGGGGCTGCGCAATGCCTTTCTGCTGTAATTGTGCGAGCCGGCAATATTCACGATAAATCAGAATAAAGTCCAGGTGACGATTCTTTCCGATTGCGTTTTTAACGATTGAGCACGATGAATCAAGATCAGGCCTGGTTACCAGATTTTTCAACAACTCTTCGGCATTGACATCACCAGGCGATGACTCATTCCAACTGATCATGCGAATCAGGTCTCGCGCGGTCGAATCTGTTTCCGGAGCCTCTGATCGCTGCAATGCCCGAAAGGCAGATTTGTATTCGCCTCGTTTCAGATCTCGAATAATACTTGCAGAAACATTGGGAATGGAGAGTTTTGACTCTGTAAGCCAGTTGGCCATGAATTGATAGCTCAGCCCCACCAAGCCGAGCATCAGAGCCCATTTACGCAGGGGCCTTATGGCCATAAGGCTGCGTTCCCTACGAGATGGATTCCATGCTGTTTTGAGCGGTTTTCGATCAAGAATGCATTTTAGATCGGTCGCAAGCTGAAATGCATCCTGATAGCGATCTGATGGACGGAATTCAAGGGATTTCGAAAGCACTGCATTCAGTGCGCTGGTGACCTGAGAATTCGTTGATTTCAATGAGACCCACTTGGATTCTCGCTGCCTGAGTAAGGCCCTGACCTGTTCAAGCATGGTCGCATTGCCGCCAAGAGGCACACACACACGCTTGCCAGTGATGAATTCTTTGAGCACAAGCCCCAAAGAATAAATGTCGGCCCTTCCGCTAATTTCGGTCCACAATCGCGGATCAATAAATGCGGCAAGTTGTTCTGGAGCCATATAAGGCAGGGTTCCGCCCCGAATTTTATCTTCAATCTGATTGACGACATTTGAATCGCGAGCCATATTGAAATCCAGGAGTTGCGGCCCTGATTTTCTGGACATCAGAATATTAGCGGGTTTAATATCTCTATGAAATATGTTTTGTTGGTGTGCGTGAGCCAGTGCACTGGCCAGTTTCCAGCCAATCCAAGCCACAGCATCTGTAAAAAGCCCGGTCTTCGGAAAATCGCTCCAGCATGCATTCTCTGGGCTGGCTGGCACCTTTGGTTCAGGGGCCCTTGCGTTAAGTTCACAGTAAGTCGCCCAGAATTCCTTTGCGTCTCTGGGTAGATTGTGCTTGCCCTTGTAGAGTTTGTTAAAGAAATGCTCCAGTGTCACACTTCCCAGATAGGGCATACAGATAAGCCTGAGCCCATCATCGGCATCGTGAACGGAAAGCACAGGGACAATATTATCGTGCTCAAGCCGGGCCAGGATTTCAGGTTCGGTACTGATATCGCCGGAAACCTTCAGAACAACCTGACGCTGCCCCAAACTTAAGTCATTTGCCAGAAAGACTCTTGCCGTGCCACCTCGACCAATTTCGCGTTCGAGCTTGAAATGGTCGATCTGATCTCCAGGTTTAGGGAAGTGGCGAACCGCTTTATGTCCGAGCAATTCATTTGAGGGAATACTCAGCAATTGGTGAATCGCCAGTTGGCGACGAATGCTATCGCCCCAAACTTCGTATTTTTCACAAAAGTGATCGACATCCACCCGCTCGCCTTGATATTCGAGTACACAAAATTCGGAATAAGCGAGGCTGATCACTCGATCGTGATTCTTTTCAAGTTCCGGAAACTGATCAAAATAGAAATGAAGATCAAAGGGTTCATCGGCCTGAATCCGCCTCTGCTGATCGTTTTTAATTAATTCTATCAAAAAATCCGTGGTTTGGTCCGGGTCAAATTCTATCCAGATACGCTCCAGATCGCTCAGTGAAACTGAATGATCCGCAATATCCCAAAGCCTGTTCAATTCTCTCAATGCCAATTGGATGAAATCTGAATCCGCTTGAGAAAACAGGTTTTCCTCAAGTCCCAAGCCCAGGAAATCGTTTGCCTGCAAGGGATCTGTGTCCATCGGAAACCCTTCTCCAAATCCAGAAGGGGGGGTTATCTGGGATGGAAAAACTGCACCCTGAGAGATTTTAACAGTCTCTGGATTTTACGCAAATTCATACCTGTCGCTTCTGCAACTTCATGATTTGTATAGTTTTGACTCTTCAACCGAATGATTAGTGCCGAATCTTCTTCCATGAGGTCGGCCTCTTGAGTCAGTCGCTCACGAACCTCTTCAGCCATGGCATATTGGCTTGGAGTTGGCTCCTGGCTTCGTGGCTCAATGGCACTCGCAAAACTGTCGGAACTATGGTAAATCGGCAAATCCCGGTTAGAGTCGCGCTTATTGGCTGTCTGTTTCCGCGCTGCATCGATGATTTTCTGGAACGCAATGTGATTCATTAATGTCAGGAAATCGGTTTCCGTTTGAATTTTCAGGCTTGGGAGTCGCTCCATAAGCGTTGTCCAAAGTTCACTTGAAAAATCGCATGTGTCGTAAACAGACCGCATCTTGCGGCTGAACATGCGTAAGCGGCTACGAATCACGCTTCTGAGCTTGGGATCATATTTCTCCACAAACTCCGTCCAAGCCAGCGCATCTCCCTGCCTGACTCGATTTACGAGCAAGTTAAAAGGATCCTCATGATCAATTTCGACCATAGATGAATGCCCCCCCCCATTCGATTCGGTCTGCAAATGAGAAACTTTTCTCGATTGCATGCGATTCGGACTGTAAGCGTATGATTCGAATCCTGTAAGAGACATTAGTCTATCCTGACAGGTTCGACGCCAAAGGTGAAGCACATTTTGGCAAATCTGCCAAAATTTTTGTTTAATTGATCTTACAGACACCGCATTTCGCTTAATCTAGCAGGCCTTTCCCTCTCCCTAACCAATGGTTGGAGCAAAACTGCCATCATTCCTCTGAATCAGACAGCGATCCAAGTCGGAGCTGGCAAAGGACTGGGTAGATAAGGATTCAGCGGCTTGTCCATTTGTGGCGGAGTCGGTGGGACAGGCAGAGGACCGGGCAGACCGATGATCGGGGCCGTGATGATGACAGAAACCGGCTGAATCGGCTCAAAGGTTGTCATCAGGTTACGGCCTTCGAGGTTTCCGAGCGTTGGAACGAATCTGCGGCGATTGGAAGTTTTCATGGTCTTCGGGCTCCGAAATGAGATTGTCTACGAGGCAGTTGGGGAAGGCTATTGAGGGCGTGGGTAGCAAAATCAGCCGGCAAACTTTGAGGTCCAAAGTGTGACATACCTATGTCACAAACCGGCCATAAAAAGCGGTGGATGCCAGGGATGGACATCCACTTTCAGCAGGACAAGCCATTAAGGCTTGTCCCAATGGTCAGTTGTGTGAGACATCCCAGTGTGGATCAGGTGTCATTCTGGGGTGCCTGCGATTGACTACGACTGAAAAGGCGGGATATTGCGACTTTTCCAGCCATTTGGAAGCGGCCTGTTGATACAGAGGACAGGTTTCGTGTTGCCTTAGTACCTGAGCCACAAGCTGATCGGCCAAGTCTGATCGATTCAACCGATGAGCGTGGATAAACTGGCTTAAAGGCGTGATTTGTCGAGAAGGTGAGAGGATCAGCCCTTCGGGGTTTTGACCGCGACTTGTCTCTAACTTCAGCCATTTCAATTCTTCAGATATTTCGGCACGAAGGCGTCTTACCATGGTGCGTATCGCCTTGGAATAGTGAGCCATCGCAAGATCGATCGCACCCGAAAACAAAAGGCGAATTGCCACGGCTTCTGTCATCACTGCCACAAAAAGTTCAGGATCAAGAGGATATCGTTCATCTTGCTGATGTAGTAGCAGCAAGCCTATGGCACAGTTCACCCAACGGTCGGCACTGGGCAAATCACCCGAATCAATCTTTTGAAACCGTTTCTTAAAGCCGGATTCTAGCCGGATTGCGATTTCAAGAACGGTCTTGCAAGTCGTCATATCTACCCCTTACGGATATCATACTATGCTCTTCGAACTCAAGACCAAAGCAGCACATGCGCTCGACTGCAAATTTCTGGAATCCGCAGTCTCTCAAACCCGCTCCCTCGACCACACTTTAGATGTTCCTAAAAATGACCACCGTGAAGAAAATCAACCTGCGACACTTTTTTCCAAAAAACTTATTGTTTTTTGAAAAGACCGTCACGCTTAACACTTCGAATCTCATTCACTAACCACTTAAATCTTATGCAACTAAAAGGATAAGTATTTTCGATAAATTAATTCCACTTTAAGAAGGTGGTGGATCCTGAAGTTTGGGAGGCGCTTCCAATGGTCGTTCCGGTAACGGAAAAGCTTCGATGGGCGGAGCTCCATCCAGCGGGCGTTTTTCAGGAAACAATTCCAGCGACAATTCTGGGGCTTTAGGCGAAGCAGGAGGCTTGTCTTGATTTGGGCCCGCTTCTGGAGCAGGCGACGAAATGGGCGGAAGGGCCGCATCGACCGGAGCCTTCTCCTGAACCGGTGGTTTCGGTCGGCTATCGAGCTTTTTTGACTGCACTTGAGGAATTACAGGAACCATTTTCTCTGGTTCGACTTGTGACGACTGCTTTTCGATCTCAGGCTTCTTGGATGTATCCGATGGATTGGAAGCTGTTTTCAAAACTTGTTCTGGACGCTTGGTTGGTTCTACTGGCTCATGATTTACTTGTTGTGGTGGGGCTGTGACGACCGGTGACGATGGGGGTGGTTCGAAATTCGCTGACGATGGATTGACAATCGAAGCCTTTGGCCGATCCTGATTTTGAACTTTCTCACGTGCCGGTGGTGATTCTGCTTGGCCTGTGTTGCCAGAGCTGAGGCCAATAATCCGGGCTTTGGGTCGAGATCGATCCAGTAAAACTGGCTCATATTCCGTGGTATCTACACCTGCACGATTGCCCGCTTCGTCCTTGGCCTCAACCCGCACATGAAAAACAGGCGGAACCTGCGGACCTGGAGTCCAAACATATTGACCGGAATTTTCAACGGACTCAACGATAGGTATCCACTGCGTGCCTGTTTCAGGTCTATAAGAGATACTGATGGGGCGGGAACCAAAATTCCGGTCCTCAGCCTGCCACGAAATCAAAACTTTTCCCGACTGACTACCAACCCCGACCTTGATAACATTCAGAATCATGGCAGGGGGAGTGGAATCCACTTCGACCCACATCTGAGGAGCGGTTCCTGAACGCGGGATCTCATCGCCCTGTCCGGCAATGGATCGTGCAATGATGGAAATGCCAAAAACGCCCTCACCACCCAGATCCACATCCATGGGGCTTGTTCGATCGGCATCTTCCGCCCACCGGGACCAATTTCGGCCAGCATCACGAGTCACCCAAAGTTCCACCAGGGCAGGGCCATTAGGGCCAGCATCGTCGACTCGATAATTCAGAGGAAACTTGGGGCTCGGTATGAGTGGTGCCTGACGTCGATCGGCATTCACGCCTGCGGCAGCTATTGGCTGATTCTGACCACCATTTCCAGAAGCCCGGCTTGAATCCTCGGGGCGTGCAGATCGGCCTGACCCTCCTTGGCTAAATCCGGAAGGAGTTTCTATCCAGTTTCCTGACTCGGATTTTGTCTTCGAATCTGTGCTTTGATGAGGGCCCAGAATTCCGCGACTTGTTCCATTCGAGGCCATCCGAGCAATCGGTGGAGGAGCTTGCCCGCCATTGGAATCCGACCTGCTGCCCGACATGTTAGGGAGTTGTGCTGTTCCGTCGCTCATCTCAGTTTCGGCATGTTGGACATTGCCTGCTTTATCGGCCACCGTGGCCCGCACCCGAATCGAGTCGGCTGTGCCTGTGTCCCAAGTGGCTTCTCCATTAAGGGTTGGGCGATTCATCGGAACCGGCTTCCACTCTCCACTACCAGGAATCGAGAACTCCAGGACCAGTGAGGATAGGTCCAGGTTTTCGTCGCGGGCGTCCCAGTGGACTGTGGCCGTAGACCCGCGTCGTGAAATAGACTCCAGGCCCAGACCAGGCTTCTTTGTGTCGACCACCACACGCCAATCGGGCAGGATGGGTTTATCGTCCGAAGGATTATAACGCCCATCCATATCAAGAGTTCTAACAGCAAACCAGTATTCGCCATCCCGAGCGGCCCTGAAAGTAAACGCTTTTGAAGAGGGATTGGTGGCGCTGCTGAGTCGCCAACTGCTGCCTTTGTCATCCGAAACGTAAAGCTCGATCGACTTCAGATAGGCTTTGTCTGAGGGTTCGATGTCGAACGGGATCTTGAAGCCGAGCGAAGGGTGATAAATGGTGTTGGATTTTTGATTCTCAGCAGCGGGCAAATCGAAAGCCATTCCGCTCAGAAACCAAGACATGCAAAGGGTTTTGAGAAACGGCCCGAAATGCCGTTTGACATAGCCAGACAGCCTCAATTGGATTGAGGTTTGGAATCGTCGCTGGTTTGGACGATATCCCTGCCAATTCATTTGCACAGCACTCCAGAAAGCCATCTTCTTAAAGGAGCCCACGAATCGTGGACCTTCCCTCTATAGAGAGATGTCTCTGGTTGTATCGACAATACCGGCTGTATGGCTTGAATCGATCTGTTTGATTAATTCAGCAAAATGATCTGAACCTATGAACCTGTAAGGGTTTAGGTTTATGCCGGAAGGTGGCCTGTCGCCTGCAGCATTCGCTGGCCGACCTCAGCAAAGTGCTGTCGCACAGCGGCTTTTACTTCTTCCGGGGCGTTGAGGAGTTCCGCGATAGGAGAGGTTGCCGGATCTCCTCCAAGGTCGATGATCCCCAATCCTGCTCCATTGGTAAGCTCGAAGGAAGGATACTTTTCTGAAAGCTCTTTGAAAAGTTGGGCATGGCCTTGGGTGGCCGCATCGCGACCTTGTGTACCGATGATAAAACAGATCGCTTTCGGATGAATTTTGCCGAGCCAGCGATCGAAGATTTTCCGAAGCTCTTCGTATGGCCGACTCAGACTTAAAAGAAAGAAGTTGGCGCAGTCATCAGGGATATAAAATCGGGCCCGCTCACAATCAAACGAAATGATCGACCCGAACTTGCCATACTCGCTGGTGAAATATTTCCCCATTTCGACCCGAAACTTGGCTTCGGGCGATCCTGGCTTACGAAATTCTTCATCAGGGTCGACGGAAAACGATCGTTGGTGCTTGCTTGAATCGAGGATTCCCGCATTATGGGGCTTGATCACCTGATTCACGGAACAGACCGCGACACCATCACCCGTACCAAGTTCTACAGTCACAAGCGGACGGCATTCAGCGATCAGACCCATCAGAATCGGAGAAAGCTCAACCCAGAACGAGGCGGGTTTTGGGGCCCACTTCAGAGGCTGAATGGCGGGCGAATGGGCGAGCACATTGATTTGTACGGAATTCATGGCACCAGTCAATCAGGAATGCGGAGTATCAAAGCTCAGGGGATGATCCTAACCGATCTTGTTCCAAAAAATCTTATTTTTTTTCGTGAGGCCTTTGAAACTCACTCCATGACGGTTTTTAAAAACCAAATCAAAAAGTTCTGGCTAACCCAAAAAAACGATTCACAGCCCAAGAGGTCTGTGTATTGAAAAATCTCGTATCCTAATGCAGCAGAATGAGTTTCAACTAACAAGCCCAGCTTGGGGCTGAACTTGTCATACGCTCGACACCGAATCTCAATAAAAGAGTTGTGCTCGCAACCAGAGCATATCGGTTGAGCTCATCCAATAAGACGGCGAGGCATTTGCCGTCGAGCCCGGAGCAGCCTGAATTGGTTCGCCATACATGGAACACTGCCATCCGGCATAAAACTTCACGTAGCTGTTCCAATACCAGTTCACACCGACATCGACCACATTTGTATCACTGGTCCATTTCGATTCCGATGCAAAGTTGAAGATCGATTTGTCAATCGTCTGGTTGGCCCAGCGGCCGGTCAATTCCAAGGCTCCAATTCCGCCTTTGGTCTTGGGGTTGAAGGCGTGAAGCGGCTGGACAATCACTCGACTTGTGACTTGTTCGCCCGTCAAAAAGTAACCTGATTGGATATACCAACCGGATGTTGGCACATGGGTCCCTTTGGTTAAGCTGTTGGTATGAGCATATGTCTCGAAACCACCCATGTATTCGCCAATCAAAGACAACGACTTGTAGTCATAGGCTGAATGGGCACCAAAGCGCAAGCGATCTCAGGCACCAGTTCTGATTTTCCCTTTTTGTGTACGGATGGGCGATAAGCCCACCCTTTCGACTCGAAACCTGAAATTGCCCATTCCCAAGCTCGGCCAAGCTTGAATTCCAAATGAGCCGCTATTTTGACTTCGCCAACGCTGGAATCCTAAGCAAAGTAAAGGGATAAAGAGTAGTGGCATAAATCGTGCCGTCTCGCGTCACGATCATGGCCAGAATGACATGCAAGGGTGTCAGTGTTTCGTCGGGCAGACGGTGGAAGCCGTGAATCGGCCGCAAGCTGCCATCAGGGTTCTTGGCTTGAGGGGCTTTGAAGTCGAAGAAATTCGGATTCTCAACAGTCATCACACCCAAGTCGTTCATTCTCCTTGTTTTAGGGTCGAACTTCACCACATGGTGAAGGTAACCGGTTCCAAAGCCCGTTTCATTGTCGATACGAATCACAGAATAGACCTGACCATCCGGCGCGATACTGATCGATCCGCGGGAATCCGGATTCTTGCCTTTCACCCTTTCACCCACGGATCGGCCCTGGACTGGCTCGCCAGAGACTCCTCCAAGATCAATCTCAAACAACCGCATATCATTGAGAAGCTGCATATAGGCGGTCCGACCATCTGAGGCCAGTCGCCAGTCAGGGCAGATTGCATCAGGCCGCACCAGTTTGCGAAACGGCTGACCATCAACAATCAAGTCATCGATCGTCACCTTATCTGATACTGGGTCGTATCTTGCCACTCTTCCATCAGCAGTGGTCACAGTGGCTCGACCGGTTTTGTCGATCAAAGTATTAGGCTGGTCCCAGAGGTTGGAGGCAAGCAGGCGATACCCTTTCTCCGGATGTTTGGTGTCGAAAAGCATCCAGTTTTCGTGCTCGCAAGTGATCACATAGATGAGGCCTCTTGGCTCGTCGGCCACCACATCGATCACCCCCTCACCTTCGGCATCTGTACTGGCACCAACTTTCTTGCCATCGGCTGGCAATCTAGGGTCGCCAAGGGGCATGGGCATGCCGAGATTCTTGATCACTTCTGTGGCTGGGTCGTAGGTCAAGACATAGCCGCCACGATATGTTGAGATCTTGCCTTTTTTCTTCTCGGGTTCCAGAGGGTAGCCCTGTTTGGTGCCAAGATAAATTGTGCCGGATGGGCCCACATAATTTCGGGTGTGAATTTTGGCCTGGGCCGCATAGCCGGTGGGTTCCAGCGGCAGACCAATGGCTTTATGGGCGTCGACCACGACTCGCATTTTCTCGGTCGCCGGGTCGAATTCCACAAGATACGCATTTCTTCCGTAAGCCGCCGTACCGACATAAATCTTGCCGTTCTTGCCTTCGCAAAGTGCAAAATACCCTGATTCTTCGGTGGTCGTCTCAGGTGGTACGTGAAAAGCTTTGGCTTTCAGATATTTCAAGGAGGCAGGCGGAATTGCCGCATTTTGAGCTGACAATGGCAACGCTTGGAGCAAAATCAGCAGGGCTCCCAAGACAATCCATCCATTTGATCTCATCTTAATCACTCCCGGAGTCTGTGATCTTATCAGCAGCAAGCGGTTGAATGGGTTCTTTATATCAGGCAAGTGCGGCTCCATCGATCAAAGCTGTTGACGATTTAGAACGACATGGGACTAGAAAATTGGACAAAGCCGGGAAAGTCCATACCCGTTCTGTCATTCAGGCGGAACTGAATTCCTACAAATCATGGATATTCTCAATTGCTCGGCTTCTATGCGAAGCTTTTGCTGTGCACATCACTTCATGGGTTTGTCGATTTCCTGGCGTGCTTCTCTAAGTTGATGCAGTACGGCTTCCACGAGCCGCTCCCCGGAACCTGGTTTGACTGTTGAGTTTGTCACTTCATAGCTCCCGCCGGCATAGGCCGCTTGGGTGGGTATGTAGCAGGTCTCCACGGCGTTGGCCAACTCGATGATGATCGTTGTCCGAAACGGCGAATTCTGCTTGATGGCCAAGCCCAGATTCACGAAAACCTCGCCCGGAAGGGTCACTATCGCAAGCTCTTCACCCAGACAAATCGTATGCACTTCCACAGGCAGAGACTGGCCCACGCCCGACCATTCTCGGGTCGCAAGAATCGGGCTGGGATTTGATTTGCCCGCCAATGGCTCCTTGTTCCTAAGCTGGTCCACCATGAGCATTTTATGGGCCTGAACATGCTTGAGAAAATCCACTTTTTCACCCGCTTCCACGGCTTTCATGACTCGAACCGCTTCGGTTGCCTCCTGCTCTGAGCATTCTTGAAGTGCCAGCGGAACGATATTCGAACGCACACTCAAGCGAGACTTTTTCAAGGGACTTAACTTCGGCAAGCCGTTCTGGATCGACTCGCCAATCGCTTTTCCAATCACATCCGTTTTATTACGCGCCGAAAGTCCATCCGAATTGGAGTGGTTGATATCGCCACAGCATCCTGTGCCGAATAGAGAAACCACATCGGCTCCAAGCGACTGACGAACAGCGGATTCAACAAAGAATGGATAATCGCCACTCCACTTCAAGCCACCCACTGTGTCCAAATGCAAGGCGAAATTGCTCAGCACACCGATCGGCTTGGCCTTCGAATCCTTGATCAAAAGGAGGCCAATTTCCGGATCCACTGGGCCAGCGATTCTTACAACCTCCGGATGCTTCAGGTTAAGCCATGTCTGAACACTTCCATCGCGCATCACAAACCGCCGGTTGAATGCAACCGGCGTCTTTTGTTCGACAGTTCCTGACTCTAGAATGGCTGTGCCAGCCGACTGACTCGCTTTTTCGATCGCTTTGGATGCGCCTTCGATCAGCTTTTCAACATAGGCTGAACGAATGGCATTGGATTTGTCGCCATTGAGATACCGAATCAGAGACTTGTAATAATCAGGGGCCGTGTGCGAGTGCGTTGCAGAAACAATAATATTATCGTAAGGAATACCAGTCTTCCGCGCTGCCTGCGTGCGAATCGCGTGCGACAGGTCGACCGAAATTCCTGTCAGGTCGCAAATCACCAAGGCAGCCTGCTGGTCATTCCCTCGAAAAACGATGGCCTTTGCCTTTAATGGATCAATTTGCCCGTCTGCCAGCCGCTCATGAAAATAGCCCGCCATGGGAAAGCCCACAGGCGGTGTGATGTCCTGCTCAGCCACCCCCACTTTCATGGCTTCGTCTGCAAAGACTTGAATCTGATTGCCTGAAAACAGGCTGAAAAGACTCATGATCATGGCAGCGCCAGAGATTCCAAATCGCGTAAACTGGCTCATGGTGAACTGATCCTGAAAAGTGTGTGTGTGTATCGATCAACCGGAAACGATTCTCTGACATCCGAGCCTCTTAAGCAAAGATTTCATTCACCACCCGCCCACCTTCAACCAACCGGACAGGTCGATTCAATGGATCGGTCAGGAACATCTCCGGATCAATCCCAAGGCTTTGGTAAATGGTGGCCGCCAAATCTTCAGGCGAAACGGGCCGATCGACAATGTGCTCGGCATTTTTGTCTGATCTGCCCAGAACAAAGCCCTTTTTCACACCGGCACCTGCCACCAGGGCCGGAAACAGAAAGCTCCAGTGATTGCGGCCCCAGCGGGGGGTCGGGGCCGGTGTCCGGCCCATTTCTCCCAAGGCCACCACCATGGTTTCATCCATCAGACCCCGACTTTCCAAGTCGTCCAGCAAGGCCGATGTGGCTTGGTCAAAGGTCGGCATCAAGTGATTCCTGACATCATCGGAATGGACATGCGAATCCCATCCATAACCATCGCAGCAATCGTAATGAACTGTCACAAACCTCACACCCGATTCCACCAGACGACGGGCCATCAAGCACGATTGCCCAAACAAATGACGGCCATATTGATCTCGCAACTTGCTTGACTCCTGATGGAGATCCAAAGAATTGCGCACCTTGGGAGAGGCCGCAAGATCAAAGGCCCGGGCGCGGATGGCGCTGAATTGATCCACCCTGCCTGATTCATCTGCAGCTCTGCGGGCCATGTCGAATTGGTCCAGCAGATTCATGCGACGGTCAAGCCGATCTATCTGAAGGCTGGCGGAATCGTCGAGACCATCAATCCCAAAGGTCAATTCCTTGTCCGTACAAGTCCGATAGTAGGGGTTGTCCTGCAAGTCTTTTTTATCAACACTTGTCGTCAGGGGCCGATTGGCCTGACCCAGCCAGCCAGCATATTCACCCGGCCGACGATACTGGCCAGCCTCCTGCAACCGCCCCAACCAGTTTGGCAGCACGGCCGCCGCCGGCAACCCGGATTGACTCAGGCCCGCCTGATGCGAATGCCACTGGGTCACAGAACCCATCGACGGCCAGTCCTGTGGAGTAGCCACAAATCCCCCACCAATTGGAACTTGCCACCGACGACCTGTTTGTAGATAATGCCCAGCCCCGCTGTGATCATTAAAATTGTGAGTCATGGTCCTGATGATCGAGAACTTGTCGGCCCGTTGGGCCAGCCCCGGCAAATGCTCAGAGATCAGCAATTCCGGGTTCCGTGATGCAATCGGCTTAAACGGACCACGAATCTTCTCCGCGGCGTCAGGCTTCATGTCAAAGGTTTCAAGCTGACTCGGGCCACCAAACAGGAATATAAAAATCACCGACTTGGCCCGCGGCTTTATCACACTGGAGCCGGACGACTCTGCTGCCAGACACTTTCTCAAATCCAAGCCCATCAAGCCTGCACCTGCCGCCTGAATCATGGTCCGACGTGTCATGGAATGACACGCCCTGGAAGGAACGCCTTGAATTTGGAGCATGGTAGGAACCGCCTCTAGCTGAAGACTGATCGATTCTTGCGGATCGCCCGGTCACGATCACTCACAATCTTGCCAAGCAATGAATTCGATCTCTCCAAAAGCCGTAGATCGCGAGCTGACTACGGCGGAATGAATCGAAAACCTGCCAATGAAGGGTTGGATCTGGATGTTTTTGTTAAACACAATTAGAAACTATCAATGAGTTAGGGGCAACTCTATTTTTCGATTCTTTACCGATCGATTTATGTTAAACTTCATCTGGCCCCCAGCAGACTCAGATCTCGGCATACCCCATCCTTCGAAAGCCGATACCATGCCGCCTCTCTCTTTACAGGCACGACTCAAATCCTTATACCTGAACATGATTCCATGCCTTATCGCAGGCATGGGGATAGCCCTTTTCAATTCCCCGCTCCAATCGGCAGACGATTCTTTTTTTGAATCCCGAATCAGGCCCGTACTCGTTCGAGAATGTCTCGACTGCCATGGCCCTGAAAAACCCAAGTCGGGACTTAGCCTGAATAGTCGTGAGGGATTGCTCAAAGGCGGCGACCAAGGCCCCGCCGTGGTGCCGGGTCAGGTCGGAGAAAGCTTGCTCATCAGCGCGATCGAGCACCTCGATGACCTCAAAATGCCGCCCAAACGGAGCAAGCTCGAATCCTCTGTGATCGCAGATTTTAAGACCTGGGTCAATGACGGTGCGCCATTCCCAAACAACACAAAATCGATCGCTGTATCATCCATTTCAGAAAAATCAAAGTCACACTGGTCATTTCAGCCCATCCAGAAACATCCGCAAAAACCCGCTTTGTCGCAAAACATAGTCGACCAATGGCTCGGTCAAGCCATTGCACGCGACAATTTGAAAATCTCGCCCCCAGCAGATCGGCGCAGCTTGCTGCGACGTGCCAGTATCGATCTGACCGGACTCCCGCCAACTCCGGCTCAGATGCAATTATTTCTAAACGACCCAGGGCCAACCCAAACTGTGTTTGAAGAAATGGTAGACCAACTTCTTGCCTCCTCAGGATTCGGCGAGCGATGGGCTCGCCATTGGCTCGATCTCTCCCGATACTCCGATTCTAAAGGCTATGTTTTTTTCGAAGAGAAAGACTATCCATGGTCATACACTTACCGGGATTATGTCATAAAGGCCTTCAATACCGATAAACCCTACAACCAGTTCATTCAAGAACAGATTGCTGCCGATCAACTGGCAAGCTCAAATCATCATGAATCTTTGGCAGCCTTGGGTTTTTTAACACTTGGCGGCCGATATATGAATAATCCTCATGATATTATTGATGACAGAATTGATGTGGTGACACGCCCACTCATGGGCCTGAGCGTTGCATGCGCTCGCTGCCACGACCATAAATTCGACCCCGTCTCGTCGAAAGATTATTACGCGCTTTATGCTGTATTTGCAAACTCTGTTGAACCCCCATACCCACCCGCTTTATCGCCCATATCAATAATCAAGGCCTCTCAGGATGCAGAAACCAATATTCGTACCGATTATGAAAAGCTTAAATCGTTTGTTGATTCAAAATACGATCAATTGATAGAGACCGCCAGGCGGCGATCAGGTGATTATCTTCTGGCCGCTGAAAAAGCAAGAAATGCCCCTAAAACTGAAGACTTCATGCTGATCGCTGATGGCGGCGATTTAAATCCGGCCATGATTGTCCGCTGGCAGGCCTTTCTCGATTCAACCCGTAAACAAAACAATTCGGTCATGCAAACCTGGAACCGAATGGCTGATTTTGCCAACAATGATTTCCCGGCTCATTTAAAGTCCGCCATCGCCGAAGAGACAAACAGCCTCTTGAAATCCAGGCTGATAGAATCACCGCCTGCTAACCTGGAAGGCCTGGCCCGAATTTACATGTCAGTATTAACTCAGGCTTTTAGAACCTGGCAGGAATTCAGACTCCGGGCTGAATCGTCAGGCAAGTCGGTTCCGGACCAATATCCAGACCCTGTCATTGATTCCCTCAGACTCGTTCTCGACGGCCCGGAATCGCCTACTTGCGTGGCGCGAAATCCGCAGGGGGATCTTACCCTCTTACCCGATCGGGCATCACAGGCCCAGTTGCAATCGCTGATTGCAGCACTTGAAAAAAGTCGCAGGGCCCCCCACGCGGCCGTGCGGCCACAAATGCTGGTGGATCGGTCCATCATTGAAGAGTCACGCGTTTTTATACGTGGGAATCCACAGAATACTGGCGAGCCATCACCTCGAAAATTCTTGCAAGTCTTTCAGAAGTCCCAGCCTGTCATTGCATTTCCCAAGAATCGGAGCGGACGACTGGAATTGGCGCTTTCCATTACGGATCCGAAAAACCCTCTAACAGCCCGGGTCTATGTCAACCGCGTCTGGAGCTACCTGTTTGGCTCAGGAATTGTCACCTCTTTGGGCGATTTTGGAACCCGTGGAGAGAATCCGTCCCATCCTGAACTGCTCGATCTGCTCGCGGCTGAATTTATGGAGGCTGGCTGGTCGACCAAGAGTCTGATCCGCAAGATAATGAAATCCAAGGCCTATCAGCGATCGAGTGTACCGGTTAAAGCCGAATCAGGCGATCCTGAAAATCGAAATTATGCTTATCAAAATCAAAAGCGTCTTGATTTCGAAACCATGCGCGACTCGATTCTTTTTGTTTCAGGCCTGCTCGATCCCGTCTCAGGCGGGCCTTCAGTGGGTGAATCGGTCGACTTTAAATTCCGAAGACGTGGAATTTACGGAAAGATTGACCGATTGAATCTTCCGGAACAATTGCGCACCTTCGACTTCCCCGACCCAAATACAGCCTCTGTCGAGCGATCGACCACCACCACACCAGCCCAGTCTCTGTTTCTGATGAATCATCCGTTATTACAATCCTGCGCCGAGAGTTTTTTAAAACGTGCAGAAAGGATTTCGGAACCAAATGAAATGGCGATTGCACGCTGCATGGCTCAGCTTGCATGGCAACGCCAACTTGATGCAACCGAGCTTTCAGAAATCCAAAGCTTCCTCAAGGCATCCATTTCAAATAAGCCTGAAGTACATCGCAAGTCCATGATTGCTCTTGCACAATCATTCCTGATCTCCAACGAATTTCATTTCATTGACTAAACCCATGAACAGACCCGACCTTTCCATCACACGTCGTGAACTGCTTCGCCGAACCGGCACCGGCCTGCCTTTGTTGGCCTTATCAGCCCTTGAGGCAGCCGACGATGCTACTCACCCGCTGGCGCCTAAAAAGCCACACTTCCCAGCCCGAGCCAAGCATGTGGTTCACCTATTCATGAATGGTGGGCCGTCACAGGTTGACACCTTCGACCCAAAACCACTCTTGCGAAAATATCATGGCCAAGTTTTACCATCGCCCAACCTGCGCACCGAGCGTAAAACTGGCGCGGCCATGGGCTCTCCGTTTACATTTCGCAAGTATGGCCAGTCCGGCCTTGAGATCAGCGAAATCTTTCAGCAAACCGCCCAATGGCATGCCGACAAGCTCTGTGTGATTCGATCCATGAAGGCCGACGTCCCAAATCACGAACCCTCGCTGATGCTCATGAACTGCGGCGATTCTCGCCTTCCACGCCCCAGTTTCGGCTCATGGGCCACCTACGGACTTGGGTCAGAAAATCAAAATCTGCCCGGCTTTGTGGCCATGTGTCCGGGTGGATACCCAATCGTCGCCACACAAAATTGGCGGTCATCGTTCTTGCCAGGCGCCTATCAGGGCACATATTTAAATACGGAACATAAAGAGGTCGAGAAACTGGTCGATAATATTCGTAATTCCAGTTTAAATCAAACCGATCAGCGCCTGCAACTCGATTTACTTCAAAAATGGAATCGCCGGCATCTGGATCGCAATGCCGGTGACCCGCTCCTGGAAGCCCGCATTCAGGCCCATGAACTCGCCTTCCGCATGCAGACCGAGGCCGCCGATGTATTCGACCTATCAAAGGAATCCAAATGGACTCGCGAACTTTACGGTGATACCGTGATCGGCAGGCAATTGCTTTTAACTCGACGGATGATCGAAAAAGGCGTGCGCTTTGTGCAGGTCTGGTCAGGTGCCGGTCAACCCTGGGACAACCACGACAACCTTGAGGCTCAGCACCGGTCGCTGGGCCGACAGTGGGATCAGCCCATTGCCGCCTTTCTTCTGGATCTTTCCCAGCGTGGACTTCTTGATGAAACTCTGGTCCTCTGGGGTGGCGAATTTGGCCGTACGCCAGTTGGCGAACTGCCCGCTTTAAATGGCCGAGACCATAATCACTATGGCTTTTCAGTCTGGCTGGCAGGGGGGGGCATCAAGGGCGGTCAGGCCTATGGAGCCACCGATGAATTTGGATTTGCAGCACAGGATAAACCCGTTCACGTACACGATCTGCATGCGACAATGCTGCATTTGATGGGCCTTGACCATGAAAAACTGACTTATCGATATGCCGGCCGCGACTTCCGCCTGACCGATGTGCATGGGACTGTCATCCATGACTGGATTGCATGATTTTAATCCCTCCATTTGAAAACGTCCTTGTGCTTGAATCTGTCGCATCTCATCTCAAGGCTATCTGGCGTTTTTTGAACTCGAAACTCCATCCCTGAATCGATCCATTTTCTACCCGGGAGCAGTTTGCCATGCATCGGCGGTCATTTCTGCAAGCGGCCCTCACTGGGTTTACGACTTTATCTCTGCCGCAACTGCTCGCTTTACGAGCTGCAGCCGATGCCACCAGACCCAATCGCGAACGAACAGCCCTGATTGTCGTCTGGCTTCAGGGCGGGGCAAGTCATCTCGAAACCTACGACCCGAAACCCGACGCACCTGCTGAAGTGCGAGGCCCGTTTGGAAGCATTCCCACAAATGTTCCAGGCGTTCGTATCAGCGAATTGCTTCCGCTTCATGCCAAGCTGGCCAACCGATTCAACATCGTGCGGTCGCTGGTCCACAGCGGCTTCTGCCACCAGCAAGGCAACCAGCAGATCTTTACAGGCCATCCGGAGCAGATCCTCAAACTCAAGCCCGAACACCCAGACCTGATGTGTGTGGCGAACCGAATCCGATCAACACCAGGCCGCAACCTGCCAGCCTATGTGGGTCTGAATCCAATCCCTTATCTTGGCTCATCGTATTTGGGAACCGCCAATGAGCCTTTTGCGGTTTATGGTGACCCGAACCAGCCCAGCTTCAGGGTTCAAGACCTTGGCCAGTTCCAAGGCGCCCAGGCAGACCGATTGAATCGTCGGTTGGAGCTCTCCTCCGAATTCGACAAAATCTCTCAAGGGCTGGACAACCCAGTCATGACCAGATCCTTTAACACTTTTCAGCATCAAGCTTTGTCTATGCTGACCAGTCCTCAGGCCAGGAATGCGTTTGACATCCATCAGGAAGACCCTCGGCTGCGCGATCGGTACGGCCGCAACACCTGGGGCCAGCGCTGCCTGCTGGCCAGACGGCTTGTGGAAGCCGGTGTCGATCTTGTCACAACAAGCCTTGACGGACCACTTTGTGGCCGAGTCGGAAACTGGGACGACCATGCCGTGAACCACCACGTTTTTGACGCCATGAAGAGCCGCGCCCAGCCCTTTGACCAAGCAGTGAGTGCACTGATCGAAGACCTCCACAATCGAGGCCTGGATAAGCGTGTTCTTGTGGTCGTTACAGGTGAATTTGGACGAACTCCGAAAATCTCTTACGCCAACGATTCCGCCAGCGGAATCAAACAGCCAGGACGCGATCACTGGCCAAGAGCCTGCTCTCTCATTTTTAGCGGAGGAGGCCTGCCGGGTGGCCAAGTCATCGGTTCCACCGACCCTCACGGCGCCGATGTGACCAGCCGACGAGTCGAAGTGCGCGACTTCATGGCAACCATTTATCAACACCTTGGAATCGATGCCGCCAGCCTGACCCTGAACGACCAAACCGGGAGGCCCTTTCCAGCCTTGCCCACCGGGCAGGCAATCAAGGAACTCATCCTCTGACAACGTCCTCTCCAATACGAATTCTTCCCGACTCATTTGACTGAACACAACGAAATCATCTCAAAAAAAGGCTTAATCCTATGAGCACCTTAGTTCGCTGCCTGGCATGGGTTGGAATCAGCTTTCTTGCTGCTGTCATTGGCAGTGTTGGAACCTTTGCAGGCCTCGGCGATTGGTACAATAACCTGATCAAACCGTCATGGACACCGCCAAGCTGGCTTTTTGGGCCGGTCTGGACTGCGCTCTACACGCTCATGGGCATCAGCATGGGATTGATGGACTCCTCCAGCCGAACCCATTCCGACCCTTCATACAATCGACAACTGATTCAGGTTTTTACCATTCAAATCATACTCAATGCCTTATGGCCACTAGTTTTCTTCGGTGCAGGCCGCTTATGGCTCGGGCTGTTTGTGATCCTTGCCTTGGAACTCTTCCTATTGACCTGGATTCGCATCGGATGGCGATTTTCTCGCACCGCCACACTCATGATCGTGCCCTATGCTGCCTGGGTTGGGTTTGCATCCTGCCTCAACGCTGCCATCGCATGGCGTAATTGAAATCGGGGTGAGTCTAACCAGTCAAAACTTGCATGTCGTTGGAAACATTCTCCAGTCTCCAATCCACGTGGAACAAAACCTCAAAATCAGTGAATCCGGCCACTGAAAG
The DNA here is from genome assembly GCA_945865635.1 of Candidatus Kuenenia stuttgartensis. Lineage (GTDB taxonomy): Bacteria > Planctomycetota > Planctomycetia > Isosphaerales > Isosphaeraceae > QWQI01. The sequence goes on along the minus strand of CAMBEP010000052.1, from coordinate 13,525 downwards.
AACGACCACCTCGCCGGGCCTATCGTCTTCCCTATCTTACGTATATCTCTTGATCCGTAAAATCAAAATAATCCAAAGAATAATTGTGTCTTAACCGATAATTCTTTTACAGGAGCGTGCGGATGGTCTGCATTGATTCTTTCAGACGACTTTTCGATGGGCGGCAGAGCAATGAACGCCTATTTTATCTCGAGCCGATCGTTTTTACTAGTCAGCATATTCATACTTTTTCGATCAAATTTAGTCAGTGGACAATCCATAGGTCCCAACCCCGATGTGGCCAGTCTGATCCAGACGGTCAAAGCGCAGATTCAGACTGTTGAAGACCTTAAGAAACAGAATGCGGAGCTTACCCTCAAAAACGAAGAGTTTGCCAACCGGCTGAAAAGTCTGGAATCGAAGATTGACCCTGTTATTGCCAAGGCCAAAGCCCAGACACCCACACTTCCGCATGCCGTTTCTGAGTCAGCAGATGTCAAGCCCCCCCAACCTTCTTCCACAGTGCATGCGCAAATCCCCGTGGATTTCAAGCTTGAGCTCCCTCAATCGTTCAGTGAATTCCAGGCTTTGCCGAACTCTGATATCAGTGAACCGGTCCAGGCACCGACTTTCCCAATATCCACACTTTCTTCATCCGACCTCGCTCCGGCCATTGCACCACTTCAGACCAAAGCTTCAGGATATCTGCTTGGCCGATACGACAATGGCTTTCTGCTGGTGGCTCCAAAAGATCCCAAAGAAACACCATTTGCCATGAAGGTGAATCTTGTCTCACAGGAACGCTATACCGGGTTTTTCCGAAATGTCGATCAATGGCAGCCGCATCATACCAAGCCGTCTCTCCCGGTTTATAACCGAAGTACATTTGATGTCAACAGAGCCTATCTCGGCTTTAGCGGTTTTGCGCTCGACCCAAAATTGCAATACAGCTTCACTCTGGCCACCACATCCACGGTCAATGTCTCATATATATTGGCTGTGCTTGGATATCAGTTCAACAAAGAATTCGGCCTGTTCGCTGGATTCAACAAGGTTCCAGGCTCGCGTGAATGGTTTGAGTCGTTCAAATCGACAATGGGTGTGGACCGTTCCATGGCGACCACATTTTTCCGGCCCAGTATGTCCCCCGGCGTCTGGATCACAGGCGAACCGCTCACCAATTTTCATTATTACGGTATGATCTCGAACTCCATAAACTCATTTTCTCAGCTTGGTGACCGCCAGACCACTCAGATGTGCTATTCTGGCAACCTCTGGTGGGAACCTTTAGGAAGTTTTGGTCCCGGCTTTGCCGACGAAGAATATCATAAAGAGCTGGCCATCCGGCTCGGCACCACAGGGCTTTACGAACGACAAAATCGCGAACTGCTTTACACCACTTTCCAGGATAACCCAGAAAACACCGTCACACGTCTCTCCAATGGCAATCCCATATTCACTCCGGGTGCGATTGCACCTGGTGTGAGTCTTTTGTCCGCCACCAACCGGTTCTGGTCGCTGGACGCAGGCCTGAAATATCGCGGATTTAGCCTTTCGGGCGAATATTACATGCGATGGCTGGACAACTTTCAAACCGATAAGCCACTACCGGCAATCCAGAAGATATTCGACCAAGGCGGCTACACACAGCTTTCCTATGCCGTAATTCCCAAGAAATTGGAGTTATACGGCAAAACATCCGTCGTAGCAGGCCCTTACGGTAGTGGAGACGACTACGGTGGCGGCCTAAACTGGTATATCAACAGCAGCCGCAAATGGCGGGCGACAGCGGAAGTGCTGCAAGTGAACCGTTCGCCTGCGTTCAATATCCTGACGCCTTACAGGATCGGGCAATCCGGCACCTTCATGATGTTCCAGCTCGTTACCGACTTCTAACCAGAGGAAATCATTTCAGTCCATCGATTTGATTAATGCAATTCGAGCGGGCCATGCTATTTTTCCCGGAGCATCAAACAATAACAATCAATCAGGTTTCCGTGTTTCTATTTGGTCGACAAATCGACAGGCTTTGGTTCCAGAAGTTGAACTTGATTTGTAACTTCTGAGAATTCAAGATTTCCTGCAAATGCAAACCATGCCCGATCTTTAATTTTAGGCAGATCGACACCAAAGATGCTTGATAGTAAGACCCTGAATGTATTGACATTGGAAATATTGCCATCTAATTGTGACCTTTCATAATTGGGAGGCATATAGACTGCATTTAGATTGGCAAACCTGGATTTCAAATCGCTTTCGTCAATTTTATAATAATTAAAACCTAGAGATGGGCCATGATCCGACTGGATGATAATTATGGCTTCACCATTAGACTTTTCAAGGATTTTCGTGATCGTCTCCAGAACATAAATATTAAGTCCCGCGAGATTTTTCGGGTAAAGCTCTCTGTATTTCCGATTTTGACTGGCAGTTGCAAGCCTTTCATCATTCACCCCTGGTGCAACAAGACCTTCCACCAACTCCTTCGCTATGCCGCCATTTTCATCGAAACAAAACGGGGCATGAGGTGATACGATATGATAGAAAATGAATTTTGGCGATTTATGATCCTCCATCGATGCAAATTGCTCCAGCCCATTTCGCCATTTATGATGAAAGAAAGCCTGCACTGAGTATTTCTGAGAAAGTTGACCAAGAAAATGGCCGATCATGTTCGATTCCAGAATCATCATTTCAAGCTGACTTATATGATTCGTAAAAATGTCCGAAAGTGACTCATTTCTAAGTCTGGTCATCGGGTAGCCACTATCATTTCGATGCCATTCATAGCCTAGCGATTCCAGAAAATAGCGCAACCGGTTTCTGGAAATATATTCCTTGCCAAGTTTGGATGAAAGGTAATGATATCGTTCCGGATTCGTCGAAGGCGCACCACGCATGAGGTCAGTGGGCACAAAGTTCTGTAGTTCGTCGAGATTTAATGTCGACGAAAGCGAAAGATGTGTGAATGGATAGTTGGATGTCGATTGATCACTCACCGAAAAGTTTAAAGCCTTGAGATGATCAAGAAACGGACGATTGTCGTAATCATAACGGCTACGAAGTATATCCTCCCTCGCATAGGCATCGAGTACCAGATAATAAATATCTGGACGTTTCTCAAGCGATTTGCCAGAGTTTTTGATCTGATCCAGCCAAGTCGAAGAAACTTTTTGGGACTCAGACTGAATCTGGGCAGATTGCGAGATGTAGGAATACATTCCTGCCATTTTCCAAACTTGCATGCCGATCATTAAAAGTGCAAATAAATTGATATATTCATTAATTTTGGAAAGTTGTTTGAGTTTTGATCCATTCTTAATGATATAGAACGCACTCATCCCAAATGTAATTACCCAAAAAATTGCATAGTAACGATAACGCAAGGCAGGAAAGATTACGAAGAGATTTTCATACGCAGACGAAAACATGGTCAGCATTATGATAACAAGACTACTTGCCATCATACTCACGTTTTTATTTTTTGATACCCAGAATACTATTAAATAACATATCAATGATCCAACAAATGAGACCGCTAATGGCCGAATGATGTCAAACCATTCCAGTTCTTGGCTGTTCTGTACAAAGAAATAAAGTACCGGAAGTATCCCAAGCAGAATCGGATGAAGGGGGTATCTCATCAAGTGCATGATTGCGCCCCCTGTATCAGACCCTGCCCGACTGTCACCTTTCCGGTTTGAGAAAGAACCTGTAACTTGCTCTTCATTTCAAAGATGATCCGGCCATTCTCTTCGACTGGCTCGCTTGCAGTGATCTCAAAAAATCCACGAAACGCTTGTAGAAATCCATCCAGATCATATCCATGAAAAACGTCCTCCCGTGAATTCAGCAACCGTTGCACCTGCACATCGCTCTTGGGAACAAATTCCATGATCAAATGCTGACATAAAGACGCAAAACATCGGGCAATTCGATCAAAAGGCAAGTTATTACCAATCGCAAGATGATGGATCAGAGCCAAAGCAAGGGCCGTGTGGCAGGGGCCTCGTGCCAATATGGATTCTCGCTCGGAAAGATTCCATCCGATAGCAGGGGTTGGACTCGCCAAATTGACGACTAACGGCAAGATCCGCTCTGAGTTGCCACCTTTGAGCTCAAGGTAATTCCGCTCCACGCATGCGGGGTCCATATCCATCGAACACGTATAAGCCCCAGATTCGCATGCAATTTTGCTAAACACACCCGTGTTGGCTCCCAGATCCCACACTGTATTTGGTTGAAGCCGGCCCAAAAGCTTCCGAACGATCTGCTGCTTGTTCTCAAACGTTTGACCTGTATAAGAGTTATCCTCATAGTAATCCGCCCATTGTGTTCCTACAGGATCCCATTTCAAGGTGAAAATCGTCTTCTTTAAACTTCTTATGATCTCAAAAAGCCCCGCTTTTGTAATCTTACGCGACTTGACGGCCTGGACTCGAGCCTGCTCTTTACCTGTCTTACTGAATGAGGTCTGGAATTTCGAGTTCAAGTGAAGATGCATCAAGAGCCCAAGTGAAAATCTGGTTCGGCTCGGGAGCAGTTTGGATGCCAGATCCAAGTCGATTCCGTCCACCTCATTACCAATCAACTTCGCCAATCGAATATCGGTCTTTGCCATCAAAGCCAAAGGCGCAAGAAAATGCCGACAGAATTGGCGATATGCCACCCAGGCTTCGCCTTCCTGATAGTTTGTAAAGGAAAGAGTATCAATAAAGATGGGGCGGGATCCTATAAACTGAACGTTAAAAGCACTGGCGTCTTTGAGGATCATCCCATGCTCAAGAGAAAGCAGTGCGATCTCCAAGGTCAACAAAGCCGCGTCTTTCAACTGTGAAAAACACCATTCGCTTGGAGTACTGATCACCGGAATCGGTTCTGGAGCTAGAACTGCGATCGCATCGTCTGTAAGCCGATATTCTAAAGAAAGTTCCTGGTGCGGGATCAGCCATTTTCGCTTAATTAAGCTGTCCAGCAACCCAGATTGTTTAAATTGCAGGAAATCTTTTTCATAGATTTGATTGATCTGACGTAGGATGACTCCATCTCTGTTTTTGAAAACGAAGCCGGACGGATCTCGAAATGAAGAGCCCAGGACTTTAAAGCCCTCTCTGGAAGCCAGATTCGATTGTTGGGGTGAGTCTGGTTTCATGAGAAGCAAACTGCATGACAAGAGAATTTAGAAGATGGACTTGCCCGATGCCTGAAGGACACCTGACAAGATCCGTCCAGATTATTTTGTTTTCTCTGTTTCCAAAATCGTTTCATTGATACAGACGGGTTCAACTCTTAACAACTTCTTGGAATAGGACAAGACTTTGTAAAATATTCCACGAAAGGCGACCATCGTTGTCAGAAATCCGGCAATAATCACCTGAAGCACCATCGCCCCTGTTCCTGGATCCAGATACGCCAAATAAAGCATTGAGTTATCCATAAGTGTGTGGCCTTTCTTGAAAGGGACTCGGACATATATCTATCTAACATCATAACAACGATCTCTTGGATTTTCAATCAATTTAAATATTGTTTTTAGTACGCCTTTATTTTGATAAATCCCTGCATTGATTTCCCTGAGATTTGCCCGAAGGCATCAATCCGATTTTTGATAAGAAACTCCTATGTACTTATATTTTCTGCGTTTACACTGTCACAACTCGCTGAGATCTCCGAATCCATATGCCCAGACCAGCGTTTCCAGTACGCCTAAGGAATGGTTTTAGAATCTCTCTTAAAATTTACGCGTTCTAACCATTTCCAACCACCGATTCAGACGATGTCGAACAATGAAGAATGGGTCTTCAGGTCAGGACGGCCATTCGTATAGCTTTTATTATTAGGAAGTTACGAGTTATTTGACCGTATCCGGATCTGCTTCGTCCAGGATCACAACGAGAGGTTGCTTTACTCATTTTTTGGCGGACCAAGTCTCTTCGTTAGAATCACAGAATCCAAAGATTTCCATCGACTGTTTGTCGATGGTGTTTTTAAAAAGCCTCAACATCAAGGGTTGTGATTCGCAAACCTGACAGAAATTCAAAGTGGGTTGGATTTCTATCTGGAACATTTCCGCTTTCAGGCCTCGATCCCTAGCCAGGGAGAATGTATCGATCATCTGGATCGCTCAACTTCATAAGCGATCGGAATTCCATATTCAAGGCTCTAAAGTGTTATCATCTAAAGCGACCAAGCGAGTCATCATCAATAAAATGGCGTGGGCTTTTTCATGCCCACGCCATTTTAAGGACAATTCGGCTAGTCAGTTCCCAAGTATCACTTCAAGCATACTGTCAGGCGCTGCGGCATAATGCAACGGCTCCATCGAATAACTCGCCCGCCCCTGAGAGAGCGAACGTACTGCTGTAGAGTAGCCGAACATCTTTTCAAGCGGTGCCTGAGCTTCGATCACCTGTAGTCGACCACGCTGCCCTGTGCCTGTAATGATAGCCCTTCGGGCATTCAGGTCGCCCGTTATATTGCCAAGACTCTCGTCAGGAGTGACCACTTCCAGCTTCATGATTGGCTCCAGCAGAACCGGGCCAGCCTCTTCCAAGGCTTTTGTCATGGCATCGGCGGCGGCAAATCGAAATGCCACATCATTTGAGGCATGATCGTCGTAGGATCCGTCCACGAGGGTCACTTTCAGGTCGACCAGTGGATAACCCGTTTTTCCGCCTGACTTTGCTTCCTCACGCAATGTTTGCTCGATGACTGGAATGAATTCCGTTGGAATGTCACCCGCCTTGCATTTGTTCACAAACTTCACCACCGGTGCACCCTTGGGCTGGGCCTCGGGTTCGATATCGATCGTCACCTTCGCAAAGAGTTCCTGATTGCCCGAGATTCGCTGACAAACGCCTGTAACCCTTTTGACAGCCTTCTTGATCGTCTCGCGATAACTGACCCGTGGCCTACCAACGTGAACTTTCATGGTGAAGTCGCGAATCATCCGGTTCTTGAGAATCTCAAGGTGCAATTCTCCCATACCAGAAATAATGGTCTGCCCCGTCTCTTCGTTCACTTTGTAAAGGAAGGTTGGGTCCTCCCGGGCCAAGCTGGCCAAAGTGTCAGCCAGCTTGCCTTTATCAGCACTGTTGACAGGCTCGATCGACATGCTCATGACGGTTTCTGGAAATTCAATTTTTTCGAGCAAAATCGGATGAGCCGTTTCGCACAGAGTGTCGCCTGTTCTGGCCTCTTTCAGGCCGACCACGCCAACAATGTCGCCCGCTGTGGCTTCGTCGATCTTGATCCGCTCATCCGCCGCAATATGGTAAAGCCTTGAGCAGACTTCTTTTTTGTCGCGAGCCGTATTCAGTGGCCGATCGCCAGAACTGAGTGTGCCTGAATAGATCCGAACAAACGAAAGGTCGCCGTGCTGATCGCTGGTGATCTTGAATACCAAGCCACAGAACGGCTCCTGAATGCTTGGCTTGCGTAATATTTCCGTACCTTTTTTGGGGTGAATACCAACCACAGGCGGCTTTTCGGCAGGGCTTGGGAGATATTGAAGCACGGCATCCAGAAGACGCTGGACACCGACATATTTGAAGCTGGAACCACACAAAACCGGCTGAATTCTTGCGGCCACGGTCGCCCGGCGAAGAGCTCGATGAATCATTTGTTCTGTAAGTTCTGCTCCTTCAAGGTGGGCCATATAGGCTTCCGTGAATTCTTCGTCGGCCTCTGAGAGGCTATTCAGAAGGCGTTCTCGCCAGAGTTCGGCCTCGGGTTCCATTTCCTCTGGAATTGGAGCTTCTGTCACTTTGTCGCCCATGTCTTCGGCCGATGAATAAAACGCTTTCATCTGAATCAGGTCGATCAGGCCCCTAAACTGGCCCATACTGCCTTCAGGCCCAGCCCCGATCGGCATGACAACCGGCACAGGGTTTGACTCAAGACGTTCTTTGATCTCTTCAAAAACGCGATCGTAATCTCCGCCGATCCGGTCCATCTTGTTAATGAAACAGATCCGAGGAACACTGTATTTGGTGGCTTGTCGCCAGACGGTTTCACTTTGGGCTTCCACGCCTTCCACGGCCGAGAAGACAACCACAGTGCCGTCCAGGACGCGCAGACTTCGTTCCACTTCGGCAGTAAAGTCCACGTGGCCGGGAGTGTCAATGATATTGACTGTATAATCTCTCCACTTACAGGTAATCGCGGCGGAGATGATGGTAATACCGCGCTCGCGTTCTTCCGGCAGATAGTCGGTGGTGGTGCTGCCTCGGTCGACATCGCCCATCTTATGGATTGTATGGGTATAGAACAAAATGCGCTCTGTGGTGGTGGTTTTACCAGCATCGATGTGAGCGATAATACCAATGTTACGAATGCCTGCCAGAGCCGTTGTTGGGGCCGGGTCAACTTCGGAACAATACGGGCCGGAAGTGTCGGAGGAATCCATGGCGTTTTCTTTGCACTCGCTATCGGTTCTTGAGAGAGCCTGAGCCTTGTTTCATTGACGGCAATTTGCCGAGATCTACCCATCATATACCTTTGCAGGTGTTTCGGGCAAACCTAGATCAACCGTCACTCTCGAAATTCAAGGAGGAATCAAAACCTGGTTTGACATCGCTTTAAAAGTGTTGCATCGAAAATGTCGATCTCGAATGGATTTTGAACGGAACCGGGGAAGCCAACCAGAAATGATTTTCCGAGGATTAGGCCGAAAATCTATTCACGATTTGAGATAGGCCAACTCCTGGACTGCGATCCTCAACAAAAAGCCATCATTGAAGCGAGGGGCGTAATGCGCAAGCCAGGTCGGGGCAGGGGGGGGGTCGCTGAACAAAACGTCTCTGTACAAATGGTTTGCCAGCTTGAAAAGAAACAGAAAGCCTGTAGATTCACAAGTCATTATACAGATTCATCTTGCAGGACAATCCCCCCGGCATGCTCCAAAGTGCAGAAAGTTTCGTCAGTTGCATGTTCCCAACTCTGTTTCGGACAACAAGCCACTTAACCCTGAGACGTGTGTTGACACCACCAGCTATTTAACAGATAATCGAACCTTCATATCTGCTTAAATCCAATCACATCAAATTTTCTGCATCTTCAAGCAGTTGCGAACTGCCATCCAGATCTCCGATGAGCGGATTAGGACCAATCTCAGGGGAACGACACATGCGACACATCGACGAAAACCTTCTGGAAACCGACCTGCAGGCCAGGTTCGAATATGTTTCTGGATTTATTGGCTTGGGCGAATCGGATATCAGGATGATTCAAGGCTCGGCGGCTCTTTTGGCTCCGCTTGTTCCTGGATTGGTAAACGCTGTTTATAATAAGCTTTATGAACAAGACGCCACCTGGCGACACTTTGCCAGACCTCAGGCCGGCTATGAAGGTACCGTACCGGAAAAGCTCGAAGACCTTACGCCGGACCACCCGATCATCAGTTTTCGAAAAGAGCACCTGAAGGGCTATCTTGTGGCTTTAGTCAGCAGGCCTTACGACGATAAGATGGTGAAATATCTTGATTGGGTCGGCAAGATCCATACCCCTAAGGCGGGTTCAATAGCGGTGAACGTGCCGATTGTTCAGATCGACTCCTTGATGGGCTTCGTCGCTGACGCACTCTCGAGCACGATCTTTTCGCTCAACCTTCCAAGAGAGATCGAAATCGCCACTATCCGTGCGTTCGGTAAACTTTTGTGGATCCAAAACGACCTCTTTGTTCGTCACTATGTCGCGTAAATAATTGCCGAACCGGAGCTCTGATAAGCCGCCCATGGAAGGATCGTACAGGTGATCGCTTATCAGGGCTTGGGTGAACCTGATGGTTCCAGCCGGAGTCTATTTCAGAACTGAAAGCCGCGAATCGGTTTGCGCCAATCAGTTCACAAATCCATCACCACCATTGTAATTAGAACACACAAGCCGCTTTAGAGTTTTCGCCTGAAGCGTTTTTATCGCGACAGGGCAAACGATTTGATTGAACTGATGGTGAGTGAGAGTTCCTTGTTTTTTCGAATTGACGAATCTGGCGAATCCGTTATTCTGGTTCGACATCTCAAATACAATCACAGGAAGTGTTTTGGGTATTGCCAGTCGGGTCTGCGATCTGCAAAGGCCTGAATCGAGCCATATATTTTAATGGGGAAGGATCCCGAGCCATGGCACGCTGGTCACGCCGTCAATTAATCGGAGCCGCTTTGGGCTGGTGCTCGACCGGTTGCCATTTGGTGCGATTCACCGCAACGGACAAAACCGAAACACCATCCGTCAGCGATGCCCTCAAGGCCACCAAGCCAAATGGCCATCCGCTTGATGGACCGCGACGTGTCGGAATGAAAATTGCAACTGTCGCCGCTCCCTTGCGAGATCAAGCAATTGATCAAGCCATCTGGCACACCACCGACGAACAGATTCTTCCGGAAGATTTACGAAACGCACTGAAAAACAATGGCTTACGGATCGGTCTTTTACGCTCTTCGCTGCCTGCCGAGGTTGAAGAACTGATGCTTCATGGTGGTCATGCCGGACAATTCGTGGAACCGCTGATCGTCAATCAGCCTGTGAATGAACCCACAAAAATTGCGGCCACTGAGAAACTTGCCGAAGCCTCGCTCCTGATCGATACCGGCACCAAGGTTCAAGGCAAAACATACCAGAACGTGACCGGCTTTTTGCGTATCACGGCCACAATCGACGACCAGAAGGGTGTGGTCCTGAAGACAACGCCCGAACTTCATTACGGCGAAATGAAGTCAAAATTTGTGACCGCCGGAAATCTCGAAAGCGCCTTCGAACCCGCCCAGCTTGCCATGAAAACCGTGCAGGACGAAGAACTTTTTCGAGACCTGGCAGCTAATATCAGGGTTGAGCCCGGCCAATGCCTGGTGATTGGGCTCGACCCCTCGCGGGAATCAGGCCTGGGCTGGTTCCTGCTGACCAAACCGCCTGAAACCGACAAGGAAACTCAACAGAAATTGATCCTGATCTGGGCATGGAATGCCGGCCGTGACGCTGTTCTGGATATCCCTTCGGTGGTGCAGTCCGCCAGCCGTCAAACCAAAACATTTCAGCCTCTTGAGTCGCCACCACCTGCCATCGTTGCCAAACGTAACGAAAATAGCCAGAAGCTTAAAACCAGAGTCGATCAAGTCAAATCTGCCGGATTTGACAAACCAAATTCCTCTGATGATAAAAAATCAGGCCCTACTTGAGAATTTTCAGGATTTCTACTTCCATTTCTACCGATCATACTTGACGAAGACGGTTCCCTCGATTCTGATAGCTATGAAGATAGCAGGATGCACCTCGCACATTTCTCTGGAGATTCGCTCATGGACGAGCAGAAACAATCACGGTCTCATCAAGTCTTATCGCCCATCAAAGACTCGACTGAAACGCGCCGTCCCAAGCAGTGGCGAGCCCACGCGCCTCATGACTCACTATCTCGGCCCCAAAATGGACCTCACCTGCGGGTCAAACAACGGCCAAGCCAATAATTCCAATCCATTCGACTACCTCAGTTCCTAAAACTCATTTCGCTTAACAAATCGCGAAATAGTTCCAGATGTTGCTCAGCCACAGCTTCAATTGAGAATCGATCCTCAACAAGCTCCCGGCCCGCTTTGGCCATCGCCAGGGTCTGCTCGTTGCCTGAAAGTGCTTCTTTGATCATTTGAGCCAGCATCGATGGATCATTTGGTAAAGCCAGCCGACCCGTCTGATCCTGCCTCACAAGAATCCGGTTTCCCGGAATGTCCGAGACCACCACAGGCAAGCCAAGTGCCATGGCCTCCAGCAAGGCAATACTTAAACCCTCCTCACGCGAAGGCAGTACAAAAAGATCCGCCTGGCCCAACTCCTCGGCCGCATTTGCCAATGCACCTGAAAAATCGACTGACCCGGATATCCCAAGCCGCTTGGCTTGTTCCTGAAGTGTTTGTTGCAATGGCCCGTCACCAATAATTCTCAACCGCGCATCCGTATTTAAAGCAAGAACTTCTGGCCAGGCATCCAATAATGTGTCGAGCCCTTTCTCCTGTGCCAGTCGACCGACAAAAACCACCTGAGGCCCACTTCCATCCCATTTTTTGGCTGACCAAGATGCGCTGGGAACTGGCACTCCGTTGGGGATCAAATGAATCGATGACGAATGATAGCCACCCGCTAAAAGTTCATTGCGAATCGTTTCGGACAACGCTACAAAGGCATTCGCCTTCTTCGTTTTACGGCCTATAACCGCTCCAAACCGGTCCCGCTTTTGCCAGGCAAGGTCGCCTGTGTGGCCCGCTCCTTCCGGCCGTAAAACCACCGGAATTCCCAATTTTTTGCCTGCATTAATCGCCGCATACGCATCGTGCTTAAGCATGGATACATAAACCAGATCCGGTCTGTGTCGAACCAGCCAGCGATTCAGACCCAGCATATACTGAGCTGTCCCAATAGTTCGCAAACCTCTATAAGGCAAGCGGATCAGCTTTGGATTATGTTCCTCGTCAGCAGGCCCTGTATCAGGCGTTGCAGAAATCCCCTCCGATGAATTCTGGCTGGAAACGACCGTCACCAAATGCCCCGCCTTGGCCAGAGCATCCGCCATATTGGCCATCACTCGCTCGGCCCCACCAATCTGGGGCGGGTAGCGGCGGCTAACCAGAACCAGTCTCAACATTCGCGATCCATCAGGTTTCAATAGGTTTAAAAGCTTATTTTTCATGGTGGTTATGGTGTTTTTGGCTTTGGCGGTTCACTGAGAAGATAAGTCATCAGATCACGCATTTCTGTTTTTGAGAGTCGCTTTTCAATCCCTGCCGGCATGAGCGAGGCGCCCATGGGAACGATTTGATCCATCTCGGCTTTTTGGATTTTCAAAGGATTCTTTCCCGGAATCGCCAGTTCCAGGCCCGTTTCCGTTTCACTCATGCGTGTACCGGTAAGTGTCTGCCCGTCTTTGAGTTATATGAGATAACCGATAGCGTCGGGGTTGATCGTCGCATTCGGATTCACAATATCCCGCAAAACACTTTCGTAGTCTCGGTGTACCAGATTCCCAATTCGTGTCGCAACCCATATACTAACGAACCGGCAGGAAATCACTTCCGGTTTTTAGGCCAATCGTGACCAAGCACAACTTGGCTGTTATCCAGCCGTTCTTGGCGCTGGCCCCGGTTCATTGGTTTTAAAAACTGGTCGTTGTTTTCGGCCTGATCCTAAATGGAGTTGCGTCCCATCAAAGTGAAACATCCCATCCCCCACCGCCCCAACTCATCGTAATAATAAGCTGCGGCGCTGGGGAATGGATTTTATTCTGGTCTGATAATCAGGCTCTCTGGCGGCGGCGGGCGAGGGCGGCCAGCGTCGCTGTGGCGATCGCGGCCAGGGCCCAGGTCGATGGTTCCGGTACGGGTGCAGCATTCACTGTGATCAAGCCGCCAGTGATTGTGGGAGTTGGGCCGGTGGTGCCGGTGGGGGTTGCGCTGTCCGTATACTCGCTGTTTCCAAGCGTGATCTGATACTGGCCAGCGGCTAAACCTGTGATGGTCAAGTTCAGGATCGTCCACATATTCGTGCCTGATCCCGGGGTCACGTTATT
>CAMBEP010000051.1 GCA_945865635.1 Candidatus Kuenenia stuttgartensis | reverse complement strand
AGGTCAAAGCCTTCCGCGACACCTGGCGCGACGGCATCCACAGCTACCTCACCTACCTGCGGGATCGGCTCACCGTCGCCCGCGATCTCCTCACCGATTCCGGCTCCATCTTCGTGCAGATCGGCGATGAAAATGTCCACCGCGTCCGGGCGCTGATGGATGAGGTGTTTGGGGAGGACAATTGCGTTTCGCTAATTCCATTTCAAAAGACGAGCGGCCAAACGACAACGGAACTGCCGCCCGTGTGCGATTACTTGGTGTGGTATTCAAAGGACAAGGTGAAAGTGAAATTTCGTCAGCCTTGGACCGAAAAGAAGGAAACTTCAGAGCTAGGGACGTTCCGATGGATTGAGGAGCCAACTGGCTTCTGCCGCCGGTTGTCCAACGAAGAGCTGCGATCCCCAGACACAGAAGCCAAAGGTCGCGTATTTAGGGCAGCAGATGTCTCTTCCCAAACGGGTTCTGATTCGAGTCGGTTTCCATTTCGATTTCACGGAAGCGACTTCGTTCCATCTACGACGCGAGGTTGGTCAACCAGTCAAACTGGACTTAACCGACTTTCAAAGGCTGACAAGTTGCTGGCCCTACCCAAGGTGCTCTGCTTCAAGCGGTTTTATGACAGTTTCCCGGTTCAACCACTCGGCAATCTCTGGACAGACACAGTAATCGGAACTTTTTCAACGAAGACCTATGTGGTTCAGACCGCTGAACTCGTAATACAACGCTGCATCCTCATGGCCACCGACCCCGGCGACCTCGTGCTCGACCCGACCTGCGGTTCCGGCACCACCGCCACCGTCGCCGAGCAATGGGGCCGCCGCTGGATCACCATTGACACCTCGCGCGTGGCCCTGGCCTTGGCCCGTGCCCGCATCATGGGCGCGCGTTATCCCTTTTACCTGCTGGCCGATTCCCGCGAGGGCCAAATCAAGGAAGCCGAAGTCACGGCCACCGCGTCCAGCACGCAGCCCGTGCAGGGCAACATTCGCCACGGCTTTGTTTATGAGCGCGTGCCGCACATCACGCTCAAGTCGATCGCCAATAATGCAGAGATTGATGTGATCTGGGAGAAGTGGCAACCCAGGCTGGAGCCGCTGCTCCAGCAGATCAACACGGCCTTGAACAAGAGCTGGCAGGAGTGGGAAATCCCTCGCGAGGCCGATTTGAAATGGCCTGAAGCGACCCGAAAAACGCACGCCGACTGGTGGCAGGCCCGCATCGCCCGCCAGCAGGAGATTGACAAGTCCATCGCGGCCCGGGCCGAGTTTGAATACCTTTATGACAAGCCTTATGACGACAAGAAGAAGGTGCGCGTGGCGGGCCCCTTCACTGTGGAAAGCCTGAGCCCGCATCGCACACTGGGTGTGGATGAAAACGATGACTTGATTGACCCTCTCCAGCAAAGGTCGGATGCCACGCGCAGCTTCGAGCAGATGATTCTGGAGAATCTCATGACGGCCGGCGTGCAACAGGCCCATAAAGCCGACAAGATCAGCTTTACCGCTTTGAACCCGTGGCCCGGCGATGGCCTGGTGTGCGCTGAGGGGCATTATCGGGAAGGCGATGCGGAGAAGCGGGCGGGCATTTTCATAGGCCCCGAGTTCGGCACCGTGCAACGGGCTGACCTGGTGCAAGCCGCCCGCGAGTGTGGCGATGCCAAATTCGATGTGCTGGTTGCCTGCGCCTTCAATTATGAGGCGCACGCCACAGAGTTCAGCAAACTTGGCAAAATCCCGGTGCTGAAGGCCCGCATGAACGCCGACCTGCATATGGCCGATGACCTGAAGAAGACCGATAAAGCCAACCTGTTCGTGATTTTTGGCGAGCCTGATATCACGCTTCTGCATGAGCCGGACGGCAAACTGAGGGTGAAGATCAACGGCGTGGACGTTTTCAAACCCCAGACCGGCGAAGTGATCAGCAATGGCGTTGATGGGATCGCCTGCTGGTTTATCGACACCGACTATAACGAAGAGAGCTTTTTTGTGCGCCACGCCTATTTTCTGGGAGCGAATGACCCCTATTCCGCGCTGAAGACGACGCTGAAGGCCGAGATCAACGCAGAGGCCTGGGCCACGCTGAACAGCGACACATCAAGGCCATTTGAGGGGCCAAATCAGGGCCGGATCGCGGTGAAGGTGATCAACCACCTGGGCGACGAAGTGATGAAGGTGTTTAAGGTATGAGCCGATGGTGGGGGAGGGGAGTTGTACCTGGTTGTACACGGTTATACGGGGTTATACGAAAATCTTGTATAACTGGGTATAACTGAGTATAAGATCAGATTGGAAAGTGCAGGGATGATGTTGCAAGGAGTTATGGGGCATGGACTTTCTGAAGAATCCATATACACCGAATGCGGGTACGAGGCCACCGGAGCTGGTAGGTCGCGACCCGGTGTTGGAGCAGTCGCATGTATTGTTGGAGCGGGTGAAGGCGGGCAAGTCTGAAAAGAGCATGTTGTTGGCAGGGCTGCGAGGGGTAGGCAAGGCAGTCTTATTGAATGAGATCAAGCGTAAGGCGGAGAAGGCGGGATATCGGGCGGTTTTCATTGAAGCATCAGAAGAGAAGCCGATGGGGCAACTTTTGGCGAGTCATTTACGGAGTTTGCTGTTTGAATTGAGCCGAATGGCGGGTGCTGGAGATAAAGCGAGGCGTGGATGGTTTCTGGCCTAGTTAAAACTTTCGGAATCCGGAACTATCGCTTGCGATCGAATCATTCTGTTGATAAGAATATGGTTACGAGTGAAACGCTTTTTCAGAAGGCCAATCAGAAGTGAGCGACACGACCTTGATCCCATTGCCAGAGAATTCCGAAATTCGGCCTGAACATTTGTCGAGCTTGAAAACGAGCTGGACTCAGATCCACGCAGCGCATATTCCTGGCCCAGAAGGGCAGATGGCGATGCAAGAGCTGATTTCGCGGTATCACGATGCGGTGGAGCGATACCTTAGAATCAAGATCAAGGATCAGAATCTGGCAGACGATGTGCTACAGGAATTTTGGACGAAAGTGCTGACTCATAAACTATCGGGGGCAGATGAGACGAAGGGTCGATTTCGGGATTACCTAAGAACGATTTTGCATCGATTGATGGTAGATCATTTTCGGAGTCGAAAAACGACGAGCCTTCCACCTGGTGATTTGCCTGAGCCAGAGCAGCCTGATAAGGATTACGACCACGTTTGGCGAGAGGTTTTGATCAAACGTGTTTGGGGCCGACTTGAGCTTTATGAAGCTGGCACGGCGAATAATCGTTATGCGACAATTTTGAAGCTTCGGGTGAGTGATCCAGAAGCTTCGATACAGGTATTGGTCGATCGTCTTAATTCGCAAACCACTCAGAGGTATAATGCCGAGGCATTTCGCAAGACATTGCAACGTGCTCGCGTCAAGTTTTTCGATCTTTTGGTGCAGGAGCTTCGGGAAACGATTGCCAATGCAACATCAGAAGATATCGAGAACGAGCTAAATGATTTGGGGCTTGGTTCGCTTTATCGGCGTCTGAAGTAAAATTAGACTTTAGTAATTTGAAGGATTGAGATCTGCCCGACAAGTTTGGGCGAAATCCGATCGAAAGTTTGAGTTGTAACGATTATTCTGGGAGCTTGTGCAATATAGGCTGTTTGATTCCTTGACCAGTTGGGTAGTAATGGGGTATGTTAAACCTGTCGAAACTATAGTCGCTGAACTTTGTTTAGCGTATAGGATTCGAACAAATCAGGATGTTCGTCTTTCCGATTGGACACCGTGGGAGCTACGTCGACCCATGCTTGTGCTATCCCGTAAGAAAAATGAAACGATCATCATCGATGATCAAATCACGGTGACAATTGTCGAAATCCGTGGTGACAAAGTCAAACTTGGTATTGAGGCGCCGTCGACCGTAAGTGTTGACCGCCGCGAAGTCTGGGAAGCCAAGCGTCGTAACCAGTCAAATCCTGCGAGCACGATCACGCCTGACAGATCGCCTATTTGATACACGTCTCTACGTGTATCAGGCTGGTGATCGGCAAGTCTGCTCAAGCTCTCGCGACTGGGCTTTTGACTAGTTTCACGAACTCGCGCATCCAGATCGAGTTATCTGGCCATCCTCTTGCACTTACAATATTTCCGTCAACAACGACTGGTTCGTTTTTGTACTGAATTTTGGATTTTATCACATCTGAAGCCAAGTCCGGATAAGCTGTCATGGAACGTCCGGGTTCGAGGCCGGCAGCGAAAAGGATCAAAGGACCGCGACAATTGGTTGCGATAGGTTTTTTAGTGATCATAAAATGTTGTACAATTTTGATGACAACGGGATTGTTTCGGAGATATACTGGAGCCCGTCCCCCTGGTAGAACAAGTGCGTCGAACAATTCTGGCTCGACTTCGGCGAAGCTAATATCAGCCTGCACGCGATATCCCGGTTTTTCGGTATAGGTATCGAAACCTGGTTCGAAATCGTGTATAACGGACGTGAAAACCCGATGGGCAGGTGCAGCGATCGAGACTTGCCAGCCTTCTTCTTCGAGCCGGAACTTGGGGTAATAAATTTCAAGGGATTCGCCAGCATCACCTTGTTAGGATCAGTATTTTCATCGATTCGCCTGCTGGTAGAATTCAGGATTGTCAGGTTAAGTCAGATTTAAAGCAGGATAAAAGTATCGACAAGCCTTGGCAAGTCGTTGGGATAGAAAAACATTGATCAGGCGGTATTCTTGGAACTCACCGTAATCGAGTGGTTTTAGTCAAACAAGGCGTTCTATTTTCAATAGAAGGCTTGACATTAAGTGCGATATTACCTTACAAGACAGATTAACGATTCCATTGAGAGATTGAAAATACACGGCCTTGGTTGTCGTGGAATGGATCGCGAGCGGATCTGACAAAAAGATCGCGACAAAAAAAGGGGCGTGTCAGGGTGCGGATTACGTTTCACGGTGCAACAAGGCAAGTCACAGGTAGTGCACACTTGCTGGAAATTGGAAAGCACCGCGTTTTGCTTGATTGTGGCTTGCACGATCATGATCGAGTCGATCCCAACAGTCTGAATCGTGAATTTCTGTTTGATCCACGCACACTTGATGCGGTGATACTTTCGCATGCCCACAACGACCATATTGGCCGTCTTCCAAGGCTTGTCAGACAAGGCTTTAAGGGGCATATCTACTGCACCCACGCTACCGGCGACATCACAGGTGTAATGCTTCGTGACAGTGCTAGAATTCAGAAAAACGACTGGGCACATGCTCAAGCGACCAACCATTATTTGACGGATCCGCTCTTTGAGTTGATTGATGTTGAGCATGTGATCGACCAGATACGGCGAATTGATTACCTCTTGGCTACCGAAATCCTGCCTGGCCTGAACATGACTTATCATGATGCCGGCCATATCTTGGGCTCAGCTATGATAGAACTGAAGTTTCAGGAGGACGGTCGGGACCGCAAGTTTGTGTTTACAGGTGATCTTGGCAGGCGAAACATGGGTTTGCTTCCAGACCCCAGTATTTTGTCAGGAATGGATATTTTGGTTAGCGAATCAACTTATGGTGGAAAGGTGCTTGAGCCATATGATGTTTTGCTCAAGCGGCTACACGCCATTTTGGCCAGGGCGCATCGTAAGCGAGGGCGGGTGATCATCCCAGCCTTTAGTCTGGGACGGACACAACGACTGATTTATTGTCTTCAGGAGCTGTTTTACAGGTATCGAGTCAAGCCTATGCCAATCTATGTGGATAGTCCTCTCTCCACACGGCTTACGGACATTCATCGCGACTTCCCCGACGCCTACACGCCTGAGGCTCGGCGATTGATGGACCGCGACGACGAGTATTTTGGGTCGCGATATGTAGAGGTTTGTCAGACACCAGAGGATTCCAGGCGATTGAATTACCACTCAGGTCCAATGATCGTAATCGCCAGTTCTGGTATGTGTGATGCAGGGCGAGTGCGTCATCATCTGCTTCATGCCGTTCAGGAGGAAGCCAACGCAGTGGTGATTGTTAGCTATCAGGCCGAAGGCACTCTAGGCCGAAAATTGGTGGATGGTCAGAGGGACCTCAAGATTCTTGACCGAGATGTTCAGGTGCGATGTCCTGTCTATGTTCTTGACGGTTTTTCAGGTCATGCAGACGCAGATGATTTGGCTTGGTGGTATGAACAGACCGGGGGTGGTATTGAGACGGCATTTCTGGTACACGGTGAGCCTGCAAGCATGGAGGCCATCGCTCCTACCCTTCAAAAATATGTCAAGAACCCAGTGATCATGCCCGAATATGGGTCGATTCATGAGGTTTAATCAAGGTCAGGTTCATGGGATGACAGAATCCCGAAAATCTTGAACTGGCTGTCTTCTGAGAATCTCCGTGGCTGATACAGCGGACTTAGCAGAGCGTTTTGGAGGATTTGCTTCTTCTGAGGCTGCTTCTTTCAAGTCGTTCAAAGTGCTTTTAGTGCCCGTTGTAGCACAGCCAATGCTGAGCAAGAGTAGGGCACTGGCGGCGGCACGAATCAGTGACATGGGTCGGAAATTGTTTTGTTGTTCTGTCATGATGGGAATGATCGTCTGGATTTTAGGAAACTGGTCAATAGGACTTTATACCAGAATAGCCAAGCCCCTATGGGTTTGTTCTTAACTATGAGGGTTTTGGCTAAAAGAGGTAAAAGCGAGTCTTAGCTGGAGCCTTCATCGATCTTTCTGCGAGATAAAGGCAACCTCATGACGTTTTAGGACTGTTCAATCAGACCTGTTTTCAGGTATGATGCTAGGGCGTGAAAGTACGATAAATCTGGCCTGTTGAGTTCCTGTAAGCTATGGCGCGTCCGAGCGACGACGATCTGTTTAGCGAAGAAGAGACCATGGTTGCCATGAGTTTTGGCGATCACCTGGAAGAACTTCGCATACGTCTTGTTCTAGCCCTTATGGGGCTGGCGATTGGGGTTGTATTGACCTTCATTCCGCCTGTAAACTTAGGGCGGAATGTGCTCAGGCAACTTTCGGAGCCTGCTCAGGTTGCGCTAGACAAGTTTTACAAACAAAAGGCCGAAGTTCGCTCCTCAGAAGCAGCGGCTGAGAAAAAGTTTACAGATCCGACCACCAATAAATTTCCAGCCGACGACTTTGTTCGCGAGCTGATGAAAATTGCACCGGAATTGAATCTGCCGAAACCAGAGACTTTAAAGGGCAAGGAAATCACTCTGCCTATAAGTCAGGCCAAAGCGGATGTGATCAAGACTGTTGCAGAGACCACAGAACAACGCTCAGCGCTGATTAATACTGCCCCGCTTGAGCCGATGATGATCTTTTTCATGGTCTGCCTGGTGACTGGTCTGGTTCTTTCAAGCCCATGGGTTTTCTATCACATTTGGGCGTTTGTGGCAGCTGGTCTCTACAGGCACGAACGAGCTTATGTTCAGAAATACCTGCCATTTTCCGTAATCCTCTTCTTGTCAGGGGTTTTGCTCTGTTTTTATGTGATCTTGCCTGTCACCCTCTCAATTCTTCTGGAATTCAATGTCTGGCTTGGTATCGAGCCGATGCTCAAGCTGAATGAGTGGATCAGTTTTGCCACCATTCTGCCACTGGTATTTGGAATCTGTTTCCAAACACCTCTGGTGATGCTGTTTGTGGCAAGAATTGGTATTTTGAACGTCGACGACTTTCGTTCGAAACGCAAGATCGCGTTACTCATGATGGTGGTGATTGCGGCTGTGCTGACACCTGGGCCTGATGTGTTTAGTCAGTTGATGCTGGCTGTGCCAATGTATGGCCTCTATGAACTGGGAATTTTGATGGTGCAGAGCAACACGAAACCGGATTCGGCGCCGTCCGGAGCCTAACCTTCATGATCCAAGGCATCGTTTACCTGGTTGGTGCTGGTCCGGGTGATCCTGGCCTGATCACGCGGCGTGGCGAGTCGATTATACGTCGAGCAGAAGTCTTGGTTTACGATCATCTTGTGAGTCAGGATCTAATCCGACTGGCTCCCACTTCGGCAAAGCGTATTTATGTCGGCAAGAGTCGTGGCCATCACGAAATGTCGCAGCTGGAAATTAATCAGGTGCTTTGTCAGGAGGCACTTGCAGGCCATTTTGTGGTCCGGCTCAAAGGGGGCGATCCCTATGTCTTCGGGCGTGGTGCCGAGGAAGCCGAGACGCTTTTTCATGCGGGAATTCCATTTCGGGTTGTACCAGGTGTCACAGCAGGTATCGGTGCTCTGACATACGCTGGCCTGCCGGTAACGCATCGTGATTATGCTTCAAGTGTGGTTTTTGTAACGGGGCACGATGACCCGGATTCGCCTGAATGTCGGGCGGATTGGCCTCTGCTGGCCAAGTTTCAGGGCACGATAGTGGTTTATATGGGGGTGACACGGCTTCCACGAATTGCCCAAGTACTTATTCAGCAAGGGAAAAAAGCTAATACACCTGTTGCTATGGTGGAACGTGGTTCATGGACAAGTCAGAGAGTTGTGGTCAGCTCATTAAAGGAAATTTCGGAATCTTGCCACCCGTTGCCAGTCAAGCCGCCAGCTCTCGTGATGATTGGCGAAGTCGTGCGAGCCAGGCCATCTCTGGACTGGTGGTCGAAGCTTCCACTTCACGGCCAAACGGTATTGGTCACCCGGCCAGAAACCGATTCTAGAGAGAGTTTGGAATTGCTGGAAGAGCTTGGTGCTGAGGTGCTTCTTGCGCCGACCATTAGTGTTCGCCCCGCAGAAGATCCGGCTGACCTTGATCAAGCCCTTGCCGCAATGGATTCCTATGATTGGCTTGTTTTTACGTCAGCAAATGGTGTCAGGTTTTTTATTGAAAGAATTTTTCAGACCGGCCGCGATCTAAGGATTCTTGGCCACATAAGGCTGGCCGTAATCGGGCCTGCGACCGCCTTGGCCTTGAATCAGTTTGGTCTCAATGCGGATATTGTCCCGGCGAATTATCAGTCTGAGGACTTGGCTTCTGCATTGGCCGGTCATGTGCAGGGAAAGTCGATTTTGCTGGCCAGAGCGGATCGAGGCAGATCGATATTAAAAGATGAGCTGATCAAAACCGCCCATAAAGTAGAACAAGTCACGGTCTATCATAATTCTGACGTGAAAGAATTTCAGGAGGATATTTTAGCGTCTCTCATGGCTGGCAAAGTTGATTGGGTCACTCTGACAAGCTCAGCAAATGTGCGCCGATTTATCAGCATGCTTCCAGGCAATTTTCCTGCAGATGTTTTTAAGGAATTAAAATTTGCGAGCTTAAGCCCGATTACATCCCAAGCAGCTCGTGAAGTGGGAATCGAGCCAACGGTTGAGGCGCAGAATTATCACTTCGCAGGATTAATCCAAGCGATTTTGCAGCATTCGTTAAACGAAAAAGCCTGAAAACCACTCGTATTCGTTTAACGAATCACATCAGTATCATCGGAATTCCTTGGCTGTCGCAATGGACTGCCAAACAATCACCGCTGCACCCAGTGCAACGAGGACATCAACCACGATGCTGGCTTTTCCAAACGGAAAGCCAATCGCAGCGTCAGCTACCATAAATAGAGCCACGAGTCCAGCAATAATTGCCGTTATTAGACAGATCGTTTTTTCCATGAGGAAGCCCCAGCCTAAATTCAAAGACCAGATGGATCGCAGAGACCGATATTCTATCTTATCATGTCAAATGGGTTCGTCGAAGTGAAAGATTTGAACTTGTAAGGAAAAGATCGACTTTCATGGTTGTCCAAGTCGCATAACCCCGACGAATCCCAGAATCAGAACGAAAGTCGCAAGATTTACAGCGAGGTTTTCCGGCTTACCCACTCCTACGAACATTCAGGTAACTAGGTCGGGGTTTGATTTGGGATCAACACTTGTTTGGAAAGATCCTTTAGAGGTTGGGGCGGCTGGGCTATGGTAATTCCCTTTGTCGTCGATGTTCGGGTTGTGAACCGAGAGCCGGAATCCAGTCCGTTTTAGCCAAGACGTCAAGTTGTCAAGGATTTCGTAGAAAACGGGAGTGACCAGTAGTGCAAGAACCAGCGATAGCATTTGCCCACCAATAATGACTTTGGCCATGCTGGCCCGACTGCCTGCACCGGGGCCTCTGCCAAATGCAATGGGAATCATGGCGGCGACAAGCATAAGTGTGGTCATGAGGATTGGACGCAAGCGGGTTCTGTTTGCCTGCAACACAGCTTCGCGTCGTCCCATTCCTGTTGCACGTAATTGATTGGCGGAGTCAACCTGTAAAATGCCGTTTTTCTTGACAATCCCGATCAGCATGAAAAGCCCAAAAAGACCGTAGATATCCATAGGAGTCTGCCAAAGGACCATGGAGAGTAAACCAAACGGTATTGTGACGGGCAGTGCCATAAGAATCGAAATCGGCCATGTCCAGCTCTCAAACTGGGCCGCAAGTATCAGGTACATGAATACAATCGAAATGACCAGAGCCCGGATGAAATAGTAAAGCGTTTCCTTCAGGGTATCGGCCTGTCCCGTCAATTTCAGGCCATAGGCTGGCGGCAAATTCATGGCATTCAAAGCATTTTCGGCTCTTGTGGTTGCTTCACCCAGAGAAATGGTATCGGGGTTGGCTAAGACAGTCACAATTCTTTGGCGGTCAAGCCGTTCAATTTCAGTCGGACCAGTTTTCTGGTCGAGCCTGGCCAAACTCGACAATTTTACAAGTCCAGCTTTAGGCGAAGGAAGGCTCATTTTATAGAGATCTTCCTGAGTCTGGCGATCACCACGGTCGGCACGCAGCCAGACATCGTATTGTTCCGTACCATCCTTGAAATTTGTTACTGGCAGGCCACCAACTAAAACCCTTAAGGTGTCGGCAACTGTAGACACAGGGATGTTCAGGTCGCTGGCTGCTTCGCGGTCAATAGTTACCTGGAACTCAGGTTTGCGAAGTGCCAAGGTGCTATCCAGGTCGGTCATGCCGCCTTGTGCTTTGAATGTTTTCAAAAGAGCATTGGAATATTCTTCCAGTTTGGAAATATCAGGTCCGCCAATGTTGATTTGAAATGTCTGAGCCCGACGTCCACCTTGGAACGAAGAAACATCGTTCACACTGGTTCTCAGATCAGGATAATCGAACAGGATATCACGAGCCATCGATTGCACTTGAAACTGAGTTATGCCGCTTGTTCGTTCTTCTAGATTAGTCATGCGCACGTAAATTGAAGCGCGGGTTACATCTCCTTGGCCTTTTACAGCCCTTGCTGTATTTGTCAGGCCAACAGTGGCGAACAGATTTCGAGTTTCCGGAAGTTTTTTAATTTTAGATTCAATCTCAAGGACGAGTCCATTTGTACGCTCCAGTGAATAATCTTCTGGGGTAGTAATGGATATTTCAAATTCACTTTGATCGTCTCGTGGGATCAGAGCAAAGCCCATTTTCTTGCCAATTGTAGGAGTCGAACCGATCACGCTCAAAGTTACTAAAATTATAACCCATTTATGTCTGAGCGACCAGCCCAAAATACTGGTATAGCTATTTTCAACCGTTCGCCAGACAAATCCAGACTTGCTGGAAGAATGGCCATGTTTTTCAATTTTAAGAAACCGACTACAAAGCATAGGAGTAAGGGTGAAGCTGACAAATAGACTCATAGCGATTGCAAATGCAACAGTCAGTCCAAAACTCGAGAAAAAACGGCCCACAATTCCACCCATAAATGCAATCGGTACGAAAATTACTATCAACGATAGACTGGTCGCCAGCACAGCCAATGCAATCTCTTTTGTGCCCAAAATACTTGCAGCCCAGCCGTCCATACCATCTTCCTCCATATGTCGGAAGATGTTTTCATGCACCACCACTGCGTCATCAATCACAATTCCAATGGCTAGAATCAGGCCTAGCATGGTGATATTATCGATGGTATAACCCATCAGTGCCATAAACAGGAAGGTTGGGACGATGGAAGTTGGGATGGCGAGAGTTGCGATGATGGTCGTGCGCCAATCACGAATAAATAATAAAATCGTTATGGAAACCAAAACGACGGCGAGGCAGAGGTGGAACTTGACTTCTTCGATGGATTTAACAATGAAACGAGATTGGTCGCGAATAATTTCGACCTTGATATCTTCAGGAAGTGTCGGTAGAACCTGATCGAGACGGCTTCTTAATTTTTCGACCACCTTGACTGTATTTGTGCCAGATTGTTTTTGCACCACAAGGCTTACGGCATTCTGCCCATCAAGACGTGTGATGGATCGTGGTTCCTCAAAGGAATCAATGGCTTTGCCGATATCCTTGATTCGGATGGGGTATCCATCTTTATTGGCAATGATCAGGTTTGCAAATTCGTCGGCTGTATTAAGTCGGCCAAGCGTTCGTAAAACAACTTCACGGGGACCTTGATCAATACGTCCACCAGGAACTTCAAGGTTTTGCCTGGTCAGTGAAGATCGAACATCCTCAATCGAAAGCCCAAACCCTGCAAGCCGATCAATATCCACGATAATATTAATCGCGCGGGTCCGACCACCTGAGAGTGAAATATTACCTACCCCATCAATTGTTTCTAATCGTTCTTTCAATTGGCGGCGAGCTATTTCAGTGACTTCGCGAAAATCACGACGTCCTGAAACTACAATCGTAAGAACAGGTATGCTTCCGGTTTCAAATTTGTCGATCATTGGCGTTTCAGTTTCTGTCGGCAAGGTTTGTAGGATAGTGCTGACTTTATCGCGCACTTCCTGCATGCCCACGTCGCCATCTTTCGAGAGCACAAATTGTACGCTCAACACCGAAACGCCTTCGGAACTGACGGAGCGGAGTTCTTGAATTCCTGAAACCGTATTAACGATATCTTCAAGCGGCTTGGAAACAGTGGATTCAATTTCCTCAACACTTGCACCCGGTAAAACCGTAGTCACCGTGCAGACTGGAAAATCCACATTAGGGAATTGATCCACACCAAGACTAAAGTAGGAGAAAATACCCAAAACCACTGGCAATAGCATTAGAACCCATGTAAAGACTGGGCGGCGAATGCAAATCTCCGAGATATTCAAGATACAATCTCCACTCTGATTGAATTGGCTGTCAGATAACGAGTTTGCGTTAAGCCTTCATGGCCCCATCTACACTTGGAACTGCCTGAGCAACTCACAAAGTGTAAAACTCTGGATGATCACAATTATTTGGGCTTGGATTGCGGCTCAGGTGCTTCGGGTTTGATTCCTGAATCATCCCCTGTCTTGGCTTTTGGACTATCTCCAGACTCGTTTTCCGATTTAATACGCACTGGAGTTCCATCGGCCAACTGGCTTTGGCCGCTCGTCACTACCTCTCCTGATGATGGTAAATTTCCGATGATTTCCATCCATCCCGCACCTTCAGTTCCGGCTAAAACCTGGATTTCTCTGGCTGCTTTTTTGGATGGTGATTTCAAATCGTCAACCACCATAAAAATCTTGGTTACACCCACAGTACGTACCACCGCTTCAATCGGTACGACCACTCCGGATCCTTTTCGATCGACAAGGATATCTGCTTTCGCGAAACCGCCTGGTCGAAGTTCAATCTTCGGATTTGGAATGGTAGCTTCCACCTGAAAAGTTCTCGAAACGGGATCAACCGTAGGATTGACACGGCTGATCTGGCCAGAAAAGACCTTGTTTTCAAATGCGGCAACACGTAAAGTCAATTCCTGACCAAGTCTGACTTGGTTGGAATACCGCTCAGGCACTTTGGCGACATACCTCAAGGTGTCTTCAATGACAAGTTCTGCAACAGGCTCTCCATCACGTATGTATTGGCCTTCGGAGACCATTCGTTGGGAAATGGCATATTGAAATGCAAGCCCATTGGGCGGCAAAGTTCTGGGCTGAGTAGCCAAGATCATTAAATCCTTGAGATTCTGTTGTGCGACATCCAAAGCGGCCGATGCAACTCGGGCACCTGCCAAAATGGCTGAAGACATAACGCGAGCAGCTTCAAGGCTTGCCTCTGCTGCTTTGTAATCGCTTTCTGAGTTTTGTAATTCTTGTAAAGATCCAGCATTACGTTGGCTAATTGCGCGTTGGCGTGTGAGGTTTTGCATCGCGCGTTCGAGCTCGACCTTGGCCTTTAGTACAGAAGGTACGGAATCAACATTAAATGAAGCAGGATTTGCTGGCAACTGCTTCAAGCCTAGCTGGGCAAGTTCTGCCTGCATATTTCGCTCAGCCTGAACAACTGCCAAACGTGTATCGACTGGATCAATTTCAACCACCAATTCGCCGGGCTTGATACGATCGCCGACATCATGGTGAACCTTAAGAACACGACCACCTTTTTTGGCTCCGATTTGAAACTCTTCCCAGCCTTTGAGACTCCCAACAACGTCAATCTTCCGCTCAATGGCCTTGTGCTCCAATGGCTTGACGCTAATAGGGATGACCTTGGGACCGGAGTCTGCCACAATATTCTCTTTGGGTTTTACGCAACCGCTGAGTTGAAAGAGGGCTATTGGGCAAAACAAGATCAAGAGCATCGATCGTTTAGGCATGAGGCACAGCATGGTTGTATCTCCATAGTCAAGTACAGATGAGTGCAATATTGGATATCTGAAATGCAATCAATTCATTTCAGTTCGTTTCAGCCTGATCCTCGAACGGAGTTCAGGTATCCGTGATCAATATCCGTGATGAGTCGAATGGCAAGATCGTGTGCAGAGACTTGCCAGAGCGGGGAGTTTGGGTCCGTATATAGGATTTCAATCGCTGTTGAAACCATTTGGCCGTGGATTGCACGGACATAGTCGTTCAGCCAAGTCTCAGTTGACTGGGCAAATTCTGATCGGTTTTTAGCAATGTTCATGATGATTTGCTTGGCCCGCTGACCGTATTCAGCGACCGCATCAGCAAGTTCAGCCCCCAGTGGACCGAAATAGAGTGCGAAAACGAATCGTGCCCGATCAGGATCCTCCTTGCAAAATTCAAGCTGGGCAGAGAGCCAGTCGATTTCTCGATCCGTAGGATCGCCTTCTGAAAATTCAAAAGATTTCAGGCGAGTTGTGAGCTTCTCAAGGGGTTCCACAACGAGCTTGCGGGCAAGTTGCTCTTTGCTACCAAAATAGTAGTAGAGCATTGGCTTTGTGACGCCTGCAGCTTCGACAATTTCGTTTACCGAAGTGGCTGTATAGCCCTTTCTGGCAAAGAGCTTAAGAGCTGTTTGACCAAGGTGTTGGGCCGCTGTGAACGAACCTTCAGGTGGCTTGCTGGGATCGGCAATCAAAGCTTGTTCGGAGTGATTCGCAGTCAAGTCAACTTGTCTCAAACGAGGTTGTCTACTTACCGGTTGGTATAAGTATAAACTCTATGCATATTAACAGGATTCGTCAAGTATCAGAGCGATTGAAATGGGAAAATGTTCTAGATGATAAAGACTCTAACGATTTCATGGGCATATTATGGTAAATTGTAAGAGTGGTCACTTCGCAGAACGAATGCAGTTGGAATGGATTCTGTTGCAAAGCTTTCTGGAATCAAAAGGTACTGAGAAATGAGCTGCTGGCGAGAAACTTCCGAAGGCCTCGAATGGATTTCCGGCAACTCTGCATCAAGCCATTGGGTCTTGAAATGGACCAATGTTATGCCAGGACTTTATGTCAAATTGGCAGGCGAAGAGACATATTCAGGGCCATATCTGGGAGCTTTGGGAATTACGGCACGGGGCCAAGGCGAGCCGGGAAATCTCGATCAGTCCAATATTTCGCAGATTGAGGTTGTTCGAGATCGTGTGGAGTTAAGTTTTGTGCCGTCAGGATGGCACGATACGACTGTTCGTTATGCTTGGTTGCCCAGTGGTTCAGACCAGTTCGACCTGGAATTGCAAGTGTCTACTAGATCTGTGGGTAAATTGCATGGTGTCGAGCTCGGTGTGGTTTCATCGGCATGGACGAAGCCCGAGAAGCATCAAAGCTGGCTGGTATCCATGCGCGATGAATCTGCGGAAATTAGGTCGAAAGATGGTCGACAATCTCTATGGTTTGCAAATCAGACGGGATTTGAGTTGGATGGGGTGGTCTCAGGAGAGGACGGGCGAAAAGTTTGGCCACCGAGCTTGATGATGAGCAAGAGAGCTGATTTAAGATTTTCAGAGACTGCACATCCGATTGATATTAGCAGGCGTTATAGAAGTCTATCGGGTATCACGCAGCAAACTTGGACACTTGGGTATCCGATGGAGCGTGGGGTCATTCTGCGATCACGATTTAGAGGACGACTGCTTGGTTCTGAAGAAAACCCGGATTCTAATGCCATCAATCTCTGGCAGTCTGATTTTATGGCAAAACCTTTGCCGCTCGACAACTGACTGACAGGAGCAATTTCTGGGGCGATTCGTTCGGCTTGGAAATTAGCAAATCAATTCAAGCTTCAAAAAATGCCAGTCCAGCTATGGCTTTCCCAAGTTCGAACTGGTTAACTTCGCATCACATCGCAACTATCATTCAAAGGCTTTTTGAGACGAATCTATGAAATCGATTGTGCTTATTTCAGGTATTTGGAATTTGCTTCTCGGACTCGGTTTGATTTTCCAGGAATTGTTGGCTGATCACACAATCGCTGAGAACTATTTTAATCTCATGATAGGCGCATTCTTGCTTTTTACAGCATCTGTCTTGGTCATCGCTTCCCGCAACCTTCAGAAAAATGCGTCATTTGTTTTATGGGAAGCCTTCTTAAGATTCTCAGCGGCGGCGATTCTGCTGACAATCGGCCAGAAGGTTATAGGTAATAATGCGATCTTTATTGGTTTGACCGATATCTTATGGGGACTATCCTATATCATTGGGCTGCCTATGGCTCTCAAAAAATCTTTTGGAACAATACTTTTTGATCAGTGAATTGAGTTTCAGAACTGTCATAAAGAATCGCTTTACAGGCCCATTCTTGAAAAGTAAGAATTGACCTTGGTTTCAAGAAGTTCTATAAGTGCAGGTTCCATAAATTCATATTCATCTGGAATATCAAGACAAATGACGCGCTGAGACTGAATATGAATTCGGAATTTTTTAAGGAGTTTGTTTTTGTGAGACTTTTCCATGACAAAGATGATGTCTGCCCATTCCAGTAGCTCGTTACAGACTGGATTGACAGCTTCGGGGTTCAAGCCAGCAGAATCGACTTCAATGCCAGGGCGTCCGGCAAATAAGCGTTCTGCGGTGGGGCTTCTCAGCTTATTCTGACTGCACACAAATAACACATGTTTCATAGTGGGTGGATCCTCAAAAACCGATTAACACAGCCAAATCAAACTTGATTATTACCCAAGTTGATCTGGCTATGTTTTTCGATTCAAAGCTTACTTAACGGGATTGTGATCAACACCAAAGAGTTTCCACCATGAGCCCATCCCACCGATTTCTCTCCTGACTCTTTCAGATGGGACCGAAAAAGTCACTTTTGTAGGAGCAATCAATGCGGTAATCTGCTTGATATCAAACTGCTCAAGGAGTCCAAAGGTGAACATGTCAGGAGCATCGCTATAGCTATCTTTCTGTTCGATTAGCTGTTTCAGGCTACCGAGAGAATCCGTTACAACGACCTCCGCCAATTGGCCTTCGCTAGAAATTGCCGCAGCACATAAGGCGACGAGACTAGCTCGCTTACCATTGGCGACAAGCCTGACAGGCTGTCCAAGGCGACTACGATCCATGGCGATCGCGGCTGCGAGTTGGTTGGCTTCTATACCAAGTGGGCGATCACCTACGGTATTGAGCATGAGCGAAAAGAGGTAGTTGTGGTGTGATGGTTTCAATTCGCCAAAGTAATAGGGATTGCAGACAACAACTCGTTCACCCGCTGCGAGACGATCGGCGGCTAGTGTGGCAAAGCTGGCAGGACCTTTATCGGCTAAATAAAACGTCGTGATTTTTGGTGTGTTTTTTTCAGGAAATAGCTCGACAAAAGGGACGCTCCAAGTGTCGGCAACTCGAACCAGGTTAGCTTGTCGAACAATTCCATTCTGGATTTGACGATCACCGATAGGGGTGAACGTATCGTAGAGTGGAGCTGCTGATTCGGGTAGCTTGAGAGCTTCACGGAGGCGTTTTCTGCCTTCGAGGACCCATATCTCTGCGGCATTTTTCTCGGCTGGTAAATTGGCAGATTTGGGCAATCTCTTGGCAAGTTCAGATGCGATTGAGATCAAAGTGGCCTGATTTGCCGGCAGATTCAGTTTTAATTCAGTCTCGCTTCGGACTTGATCTTCGGAAGGAATTTCAACTGCGAATTGCTCGAGGTCTGCTCCCGACTTTCCAAAGAAGTGGCTGCCCATGAACCGATAGAAAGCTTTGCGATTATCTTCGCCGAAATTGTGGTCGCCAGGATTCTGGTTGACGTGTGTCCCGATTTTATCACCAGCCTTGAGCAGATCAAATACGGGTTTAGCGGCGGCTAAAAGTGGGGGCAAAGCATGATCTGCCGTGAAACAGCAGTTGTCTTTGGCATTAAATGTCAGCAAAGTGGCAGATGGTGCCCGCAGGGCTGTCATTATGGAATAATCGGTGACGGTTCCAAGATCGGTAGGAGTCTGTTCGCTGTCGCCCAAGTCCATATCGTGTTGAAGGCGTGTGATAAAACTTGAATAGCCAGCCACGGGATTAGATAAGGTGACTCGTGGGTCAAGACTTGAGATGAAAATGGTTTGCCATCCACCTCCCGAAAGTCCTGAAACAGCCACCTTGGTTGGCTCCGCGTTGGGGAGCGAGGACAGGATATCAATCCCGCGTTTCATAGCAAGAAAATGGGTCGCAATTCCTGAGGTGCCGGTCAGGTCGATTGTATTAATCAGAGGGTGAAGGTAGTCGGGCGTACGTAACTGCCCCATCCCGTACCACTCCAACGATAAGCTGATCACGCCTTTCTTGGCAAGATTGATACAGCGAATTTGTTTGTATGGGGCAGCGTAGCCCTTTGCATCGTGGCCATTCACGGCCAGGTGGACCGGAACTTTCTGGCCAGGTTTGAGCTCGGCGGGTTCATACAGAAGTCCAGGAATCCAATGGTTTGGAAGGGCTTCGAATCGTACTTTGGTGAGAAGATAGCCTCCATTGGTTGAGACAGTTCCGACTCGCTCAAATTTCAGGTCTTTAGCGTCGCGCCACTTTGCGGCATCACCTTTAAAAACGACTTGATCCAAAATTTTCTTGCGATGATCGGCTGCAAATTTGTTCCAATCCTCAGGCTTCGCCAAAACAGGCATTTTTGGAATCTTCTTAGCGACATAAGCCCGAACTTCGTCGATCGCAGTGTCTTTGTCAAGCACTGCCGAATCAAGCCATTTTGAGACAATTGCTGGATCAACCGCAGCTGCGTAGATTGAGCCCATGGCAGTAAGTGCAAAGGCGGCCAACCCGCTGGAGAGTGATAGAGAGAAAAATCGACGAGTCATGAAACGTGCTCCGAAGGGCATAGATTGCTGTGAACGGGCTGGATGAGAGACTTTGCAGGTAATGGCGGACATGGGTTTTACAACACGTAGGCCGGATTCTTGGGATTCGTAGCAAGTCAAGCTGATTGGGGTGGGAAATAGCTGAGTCAGTCCTATTAAACAGGAATTCGTGAGAGATTCAAGTGTTTTGATTCAGATCGTTCTCGGATATGTTCGGGTTCGAAAACAATTCGCCTGCAGCTTTAGGGGTGATCAACATGCTTTTTTGCCAGATTTTTGAGGATAAACTGGTGGTCAGGTCCTCAATTTGATCGACTGATTGCGAGACGAAATTATCAGAAAATTCTTGAGCATAAAGCGTTGCCAGCTTACCGACAATCGAAAGCATCTCGGAACAGAATCCAAAATAACGCGCTAACTGGAACGGACTCATGAGCCTCTTCGGAGAGTTGGGGGTTGGGATGGCGTTGAAGCGAATGGTATCAGGTGTTTTATTGAGCTGATGCATGTCAACCAAGTGTGCTATGGTTCTTAGTTCGCGTAAGTAATTCAAGGCTCGGCGACGCTTGATCCGATTCTCCCATCCAAGGACAAATAAAATGGATGCAACAAGAAAAACAGCACTTTCAATAGCCGCCTGAAAAGATTGGATAAAATCACCTGGGTGACCCAAGTCCCAATTTGTGTGGAGTTGACCGCCAAGCTGAATCAGAATGGCAAGACCAAGACCGATCAGAAGCCAAGCTATGATTCTCAAGCCTATGGTAGGGCGATGGGCAAGATTCACTTGACGAACTGTGACTCTGGCGACTTCGCACAAATCTTTACTCAGGATGGCAAGACCCGAGTCAGGAAAACGGTCATAAATTCGTAGCGAAAGCTTTTGGGCCGTGCTAAGAATTTGATCCGGATCCAGTGATAGCCGGTTTTCTGAAGTCAATTTCTTAAACCCTGACAGAGTAATCCCAAAAATTAGGAACTAGGTGGATTGAACTTGATTTTCTGGATCCTGACTTTGGCGGCTGCATTAATGGCTCCAACTACGAATCCGTACTTAAGATTATCAGGTGCAACGATTTGCATTTCTACATCGCTGGCTACTTTAGGATCGTCACCGACAATATCCTTGAGGGTCTGGGCCAGTTCTTCGAGCGATTTCATCTGATTCTCGCCAACCTGAATGCCATCGAGGTCACCCAACTGAGACGCTGTCATTCGCACTTGGATATCCGGTAAGGCGGTCGTGTTTTCGCTTGTGGGGGCAGCCGAGCCAAGTTCAGCCGAGGGCATAGTGATCGAAAATTCGCCTTCAACCGTGACAATCTTGAAGGTAAACATGAAAAAGATCAGGAGCTGAAAAACCACGTCGATCATGGGCGTCATTTCAAGTGATACTTTTGACTCACTTGATCCTGTTTTTCTAATCTTCATGGTTTTCTTTTCCATCGAGTAGGATGAGGATCAGCCATTATTGTGAACAAGTTCATGCCCTGTTTTAAGGGGTTTTGTTTGCTCTCAGCCAGAACTTGGTAAAACCCGTCTGCTGAGCGATCTGGATGACTTTTTGGACATTTCCATAAGGCGCAGAATCGTCGGCTCTTATGATAATCGTGGTCCAGAGTCCAGTGCTGGTGTCAACTCCGGCCACTTTCATGTTGACTTTAGCCATTTGAGCTTCGACAGCGAGATGACGCCGAATTGCGGTGGAATCAGCTTTTGGATCGATAGCCTCTCCGCCAAGCAGATAAACCAGTCCTTCGCGACTCATGTTGATGTACACAGGTGACTGTGGTGACTGGCTTGTGGGTGTCGCCGAATCGGCAAGCGGAAGTCGGACACGTTCATCGAGCAGATCATTAGAGAAATTCAGAGTGAACATGAAAAAAGTGATCAACTGGAACGTCATGTCGATCATCGGAGTCATGTCAAGAACTGCATCTTCTGATCCAGATCGAGCTTTACGTAATCTCATGGAATGGCTCCCAGTCTAGGCGAAACGGAGTTGGGATCAATTTTCGCCTGACTCATCTCGGTTTAAGCAGAGGGGCCAGTCATGGTCGAAGTGGCGGCAACAGATTTTCCTGGTTTTGCCAAACTTTGGAATCGGCCCAGCAAGCGTTCCGCTGCGATACCTGTTTCGAGCATCATGCGAGAGATCCGATTTTTAATGATCGTGTGGGCCACAATCGCCGGAATGGCTTGCATCAAGCCCCAGACGGTTGTGACCAGCGCTTGACTTACACCGGTCGCCAATTCGCTGGGTTTAGGGCTTGTATCGCTTTGGGCAATCACCATAAAGGCGGCGACCATGCCCCAAACTGTTCCAAGAAGGCCAACCATGGTGGCAATATTTGCAAGCATAGCAAGATAGCTTAGCCTGTGGTCGAATTTCATGCCATCGTCTTCGCCAATTTCTTGCATCGCCTCAAGGGCTTGTGGGTATTGCCCGCCCGATGTTTGGAGCCTGACAACGCCTGCTGTCAGCAATCGACCAATGAGAGATGGGTTTAATTTTGCGAAATCATAAGCTTCCTGATATTTTTTTTCCTTGGTCAGGTTCTCCATGCCGTCAAGAAAATCCAAAGGCATGAATTCTTTTCTGCCAACCTGCATAGAATAAAGAACGATCATTGCAACAAGGGCAATTGACATGAATAATTGTGGGAAAAAGAAAATGCCTTCCGCTTTATAGATCCATAACAACAAACTTTCCTCTTGGGGAGGAGCGGAGGGCGCATTGGCCGAAGTTGCATTTGCAGGTGGATTTGTACTCGAAGGACGAGTGTCAGCCATTGCCGGTGGAACTTCAACGGCATCAGGTACTTGCGATGGTGGTTGAGCAGGGGCGTTTGGCTTGGCTGGTTCCGTAGCTTTCGCAGCAGCAGGCGGAACCGCTTTTGGAGGTTCTTGTGAGAATGCCACACTAGTAAATAGGGTGACCAGTAAGGATGCCGAAAAAACCTGATGAATCCGATGGAAGCCTTGCATTCTGTTTTTCTCCCGAATCAATGCGGTTTTGGGTGGACCTTGTACGAGTGACTTAAATTGGAATTATCGATAATTCATGGCTTTGCAGCAGGTTGGGCTTTTTTCAGCCATTGGCTGCGTGGATAGG
Organism: Candidatus Kuenenia stuttgartensis; assembly: GCA_945865635.1. Lineage (GTDB taxonomy): Bacteria > Planctomycetota > Planctomycetia > Isosphaerales > Isosphaeraceae > QWQI01. The sequence continues at coordinate 14,915 of CAMBEP010000051.1, read as the reverse complement.
TTGTCGCCAACTTGTTGAGAGTCTGCTCAGCGCGGTCGGGCTTATCAAGAATCCTCCAGAGTTGAGTGATTGAAGCCAACGATTTGGCGTGTTCATTTGCAGACTTCTCATAAAGAATCTCTGTATGAAGATAAGCAATGATCGCATCTTTGGGCTTGCCAGCGGCACGCAAGCAGTCTCCAAGGGCATTGTAAGCCGGAGCAAGAGCAGAATAGTCATTCGGCTCTGCGGAATCAATCAGGATTCTGACTTGCTTCTCAGCTTCTGCAAAATCTTTTTGAGCCACAAGAGCGTTAATCTGTACAGACTGGGCGACTCGCTCAAGTTCTGATTTTTTCGGAATCTTTGATTTAGTCGTCGCCAATAATTTGAGGGCTTCCTCGGGTTTCCCACGCTCCGTTAGCAGATCGGCTTTGAGAATGTTGAAACGGGCTTGGGATCCAGGGATTTTTACAATGTCCGCAAGGACCGAGTCCACCTGTTTTTCGTCAGACCCACTTCGGACCAGATTTAGGAGAAGTTCCGCCGCATTCGCGGTATGACGACTTGAAGGATAGGTCTTAACGAATTCCTGAAGCGAATCAATTGCTTCCGGAAGTTTTTTAGCATCGCTTGAAGTGGAGTCCGCAAGCGCGCTGGCATATCGAAACTTGACAAGCTGCTGAACGTAGGGCTTAATACCGCTTGCTCCAGCAGCGCGTTTATAGCTGTCCAGAGCCGCTTCGAATTCGCCTGCTTTTTCGCGTAACTTTGCTTCAAAAAAAGCAGGTGGCGTGTTTGCGTAATCAATATTTGCAAAATCATCCACTGAAATTGTTTCGGGCTTGCCATTGACTTGGATTTTAACGTCGCGTGGAGATTCCGATGTGATGATTCCTCTTACAATCCGGCCGTTGGTTTGGCCATTGACTGGTTTTAACTGGATTTCATCGGTCTGGGCTTGAGTTTTGTCTGATCCAGCCAAAGCCAGAACCAAGGTGCTGAAGAATGCAAAAATTGAGACGAAATGCGATTTTGTTCTGATAGTCATTTTTGTGCACCCGATTTTAATGGAGTGTTGGGTGGTGAAATCCGGTTCATTTCTTTTTCCAAGGCCGATCTCCATTCTGGTGGAATTTTAGACCCTCCCAATCGGAGGATTCCAGCCAAAGTCTGTCGAGCTGTCGAAGATTTACCTTGTTTTTCAAGGCTTTGAGCGACTTCAATCCACGACTCATAATATTCCGAAGGACGTGGGTTTAATCCCCCAAGCCGTGTTGCCAGCGATCTCCAGTGCAAGAATGCTTCGTTCGTTTTGCCTTGAGCTTCCAGTAGACGCCCTTGTTCCATCATAAGAGGAAGAAGGTTGGGGTTTTGGGAGCTGACTGTCGAAAGGCTGGCAGAGGCGAGTGGGAATTGGCTTGTGATTCTTGCGGCTTCTGCAGTTTTAAGAAGGGTTCGATTGATCCGCTGGTGATTTGCGGGATCATTGCTGAAGTTTTCATTCAGGATGTATTGAGAGTTGATTCGCTGAAGGGTGGCCAAAGCTGCTGCTGGTTGATTGTCGTCAAGTTGAGCTTCAGCAACCCATTGAAGCGACTGCCAGGAATCACCGGCTTTGCTGGCAGCCAACGCTTTAAGAAATGATTGATAGGATTGGCGAACACGCACGAGCCGGCCATCGCTTTTTGCTTTCAGCTCTTTGATTTCTTCTTGGATCGATTGGCCAAGCTGAAAATACAATGCCGAGATCTCTTCAGCACTTTGTCCGGAAATTTCCGCAGCCTGAAGGTCGGATAGGGCTTGTTCAAGCTGATCAGTTGCGATCAGTGCCCTGACCCTGGTGCGTCTCAGTCGCGATTGTAATTCCGCAGGCGATTCTTTGGACTTTTGCTCGGCCTCTTTTAAAATCATTAGAGATTCTAATGGTTTTCCGATCAGAATTAGCACATCAGCCAGATCGAGCCTTGTAGCGATCAATTTCGGATCTTCAGATGGTAACCCAATTTTTACACTATGCTCCAGAGACCTGCGGAATGCATCAATGGCATCTTGATTCGTTTTATGAATTACAGTTTCAGCAGAACCTGGTTTGAAAGACTGACTTTTACGCCAGAGTACAAGCCCAAGCTTTGATTGAGCCTCGCCAAACTTATCGGAACTGGAATTGATCTTTTCGAGATATCTTGCAGCGGTGTCAAAACGCCCTTGTCCGCGAGCGATTTCGCCGAGTGTGATTAAACATGTATCAGACTGAGGCGTATCAGGCCATGTTTTTGTAACATATTCCGCAAGTTCTGTCAGGCGGTTTAAATCTGAAGTGGGATCAACTGTTTTCAGCTCGTTGTAAGCATAAGTCATTGAAGCAACAGCAATCTCGGCAGCGTTTGCCGCAAGTGCCGTGCTTGGATATTGTCTGGCAATGTGGTTGCCGAGCACAAAAGATTCATAATATTGGTCGGATCGAAACAAGGCGATGGATTGGAAATATCGTGCTTTTACATAATTCAGATTGTCCTTCACTGCCTGAGATTTCTGTGCTGCCACTTCAAAGCATTTTTCGGCTCGAGACCAGTCCTTTAATTCCAACGACTCCTGTCCTGCTGCAAAAGCTGTAGTTAAATCGAGTCGCTGGGGATTGATCTCCGGGCCTGATTTTCGGATTTGATTTAATAATTTCCGTGCTTCTGCTTGATGGCGTGAATAAACCCTCACCACGTTACCTAGTCGTTCTCCAGCAGTTCGTTCTCGAGCCACCTTTTCGCTGGCGGTTGATTTCGGCAAGTTCAATAAAATGTTTCTCGCAAGTTCGAGTTGAACTCCGAGACCGTCATCTGTTCTGGACTGATCAGGGAAGGCACTTAGCCAGCGAATTGCTTCATCTGCAGCAATCGCAAAATCTCCCCGATCGCGATAAGCAAGCAGTCGGAAATACATGGCCCGGCGTTTGATGACTTTGAGGGCAGGGTCGGCCTGATCAATCAGTTCACCATAAATGCCCGAAGCTTCGGGTAGCTTGCCAAGTTCCTGAAGGCACTTGGCCTGCCATAGACGGGCATTTTGTCCCGCGATTTGCTGGCGATTCTGTTCATATAATTTTTGGAGGATGAGGTTTGCCTGAGTCAATTTTTCTTTACGTTCATTAGACTTATCAGGCCAGGTCTGAGCTTCTTCGTAGTCGATAAGTGCAGATTGCAACTGGGCATTCAGTCTGTCGAGCTGGGTGGATTCAAATTCGGGACGCCTTGGATCGTCAGGCAAAACCGGCAATTTAAAAGTCTTTTCGCGTTTGCTAAGTCCATCTGTTAAAATATCGTTATACTTTCGAGCATCGTCAAGTCGTTGTCGGGCCTGTTTCAGGAGAACTTCAGCCTGGCTAGGTGTGGGCTTATCCTGAGAGTCAACCCAGAGTAGGTGAGCCAGTTCGATAATAGTGCGTACTTGTGGGAGACGAGCAAGAAGAGATTCGTTGGAGTCTGTCATGGCTGAAATAGACTGGCTCATCTGTGAGACGGATTTTTCTAACAGTCCGCGGCGTTTATTAAGGTCGACCTGGACAGAGGCTTCTTCAAAAGTTGATCGTGCGTTTAGCCAATCGATTCGTTTTGCATCAATCTTCTTAAGGTTCTTAAGTTGGGAAAGGTAGTCGCTAGCCAGGTCGTAATAACCACGAGTCCAGAGCCCTTCTAGAAAAACTTCTTCCTTGTTTTTAGGATTGCTTGTCGGTTTCTCTAATCTATTGGCAGACTGAGACCATAATGGCTGAGTAAGGAAAAAGGTCAAAAGAACACCAAGACTCACAGATCTGAGTGTTGAATATTTCGAGTGATTTGGGATATTTGAGATGGGGTAGTTCATGCCTATGTCTCTTAGAGGCTTGGCTGAATCAACCGAGATTGACGTGTACAGAGTTTGAAGAGCTCATAAGTTCGCTTTCTCTATCATAGCCGTTTGGGCGGTCAGACAAAAAGCCCCTCCGATCAGAAAAACGTCAAGTTCGGAATAGAAAGCTCGTTCCTGACGTTGCCCTGTTCACCCGTTCCGGCTAGACTGCATCCGGTATGCGGCCTATGGCAAGTGAATTCGATTTGCTTGCCCCGCGATCTGCTCTCACAATACAAAACTATATCTAGCAAGACATTGGGTTAAATAGACCGGGTGTCGCAGAAGGTTCAGGAATTGATCATGTCCACAGAATTCTTCCCGGGTGTTTCGAAGATTGCGTTTGGTGGCCCGAATTCACGTAACCCACTTGAGTTTAAGCATTATGATGCCAATGAGCTGGTAGGTGGCAAGTCGATGCGCGACCACCTCAGGTTTTCGGTGGTTTATTGGCATACATTTTCGAATCCGCTGGGCGATCCGTTTGGTGTCGGTACAGCCCTAAGACCATGGGAAGATGGTTCCGGTTCCGTTCTGAACGCGCAGCGAAGGGCTCGAATGGCCTTTGAGTTTATCTCTAAATTGGGTGCTCCATACTATGCTTTTCACGATCGCGATGTAGCGCCTGAAGGCAAGAATCTCTCCGAGAGTCATAAGAATTTTGATGAGGTTGTTAAGGTTTTGAAAGAGGAGCAGCAACGGACAGGAATCAAGTTGCTATGGGGAACTGCCAATCTCTTCTCTCATCCAAGATACAATCAGGGTGCGTCTACAAGCCCCAATGTCGAAGTCTTTGCGATGGCGGCTTCGCAAGTCAAAAAGGCGATGGAAGTCACCCATGAGTTAAATGGCGAGGGGTACACATTTTGGGGAGGTCGCGAAGGTTATCAGACCATTCTTAATACGAACATGAAGCGTGAGCTAGATCATCTCGCCCAATTCCTACATATGGCTGTGGATTATAAAAAGGCCATCGGTTTTACCGGCCAATTTTATATTGAGCCAAAGCCAAAGGAGCCAACCAAGCACCAGTATGATACAGATGCTGCAGCATGCTTGAACTTCCTTAGAGCTTATGACCTTATGGATCATTTTAAATTGAATCTCGAGACGAATCATGCCACACTTGCTGGTCATGAGATGCTTCATGAGTTGACTGTTGCCGTGGATTCGGGTGCTTTGGGTTCGATCGATGCAAATACGGGTGACCCGATGCTTGGCTGGGATACAGATCAGTTTCCTACGGACATCTATCTGACCACGCACTGTATGCGCAAGATTTTGGAAATGGGCGGATTCACGACTGGTGGAGTGAATTTTGATGCCAAGGTGCGTCGCGAAAGTTTCGAGCCAATAGACTTGTTTTACGCCCACATCGGAGGGATGGACGCTTTTGCACGTGGCTTGAAGATAGCCCATACGATTCAGACCGACGGGCGCCTAGCCAATTTTGTAGCCAGCCGATACAGTTCCTGGGATGGAGATTTGGGTCGGAAAATCGAATCCGGTATGTCAGGTTTCGCAGATCTGGAAAAGCTGATGATTGAGAAAGGCGATTCAGCCCCAATTGGAAGCGGTCGCCAAGAGATGCTCGAAAACCTGATCAATGAGTTTATCTGATTTGAGTGAGGAATAATTCATAAAAACGGCCCGCTTCGGTTGATAAATCAAACGAAGCGAGTCACTTTTTCCTCAGATTACAATCAAGACGCTAATGCAGCAAGAATACCTTGCATAAATTCTGGAAGGTCGGCTGGGGTGCGACTGGTCACCAGATTGCCATCACGCACGCACGCCGCATCTTCCCAGACCATGCCAGCGTTTTCAACATCGTCACGCACGGCAAAAAAGCCTGTGGCACGCTTGCCTTTTAGAGCGCCTTTTGTAGAACAAAGCATCCATGGACCATGGCAGATTGCGGCAAGCATTTTGCCTTGGATGGCACAGTCGGTCACGAGCTGAATCATCGGTGGGCACCGTCGCATATGATCAGGCGAATAACCGCCTGGGATGATCACACCGTCGAAATCGTCAATTGAGACATCCTTAGCAGCGACATCCGACTTGCAAGGGTATCCATGTTTAGAGGCGTATGATTCGCCTGCCTTGGGGCCTACCAGAATGACTTTGCAGCCAGCCTCCATAAGTCGGTAGTAGGGGTACCAGAGTTCGAGGTCTTCGTAAAACTTTTCAACCAAAATGGCGACACGTTTGCCGTTGAGACTCATCAGATATTCCTTGTTTTGGGATGCATTGATTGTTTGTTCAACTCGCTCCAGACTACTTCTGTGGCACTTGAAATTCAAGACTTATGTGGGTTAAGAATGGTTGGAGCCACATCAGCAATTGCTCTCTTAAGCCCTTCCTGCCATGTGTAAGGCGGCTGGTAGCCAAGGACTTTGCGAGCCTTTTCCGTGGAATAATCAAGATTCAAGCCAAGAAATTTGTAACGAGCCCTGTTAATGAGGGGAGCCGTTTTGCGTCCTCTTGCCCGAGCAATTTTTTCAACGACAAGGGCAAGTACCCAAGCAAGTTTCAGGGGAATGTGTCTGGTCGGCTCTTTCAGGCCTGCCAATTTGGCAGAGGTTCCGATGAAATCTTTTTTGGAGATGCGCGTTCCGTCCGTAATATTAAAGACTTCACCAACGGCTTCTGGTTTCTCAGAGGCGAGGAAAATTGCAGAAACAAGATTTTTTACATAGACGCAATTCAATGCCTGATCACCACTTCCAAAGTAACTCAGAATTCCGCGTTTCATGTTGGTAAGCATCTTTGGCAAAACGGTTCGATCCCGTTCACCATAGATAAAACCAGGACGAACAACGGCGGCAGGGAGACTTTTTTCTTTGTGATATTTCAGGACCAGATTTTCGGCTTCGCATTTTGACCGAGTGTAGGCGTCCAGCGAGTTGATAGCTGGGGGAGTGGTTTCATCTGTTCCGAAGTGGTCCCGGCCTTCATAGACTCCAAGGCTTGAGACGTGTACAAATCGCTTCGTTTTGGCAGCGACCATGGCATCAAGCAGTTTTTCGAGCGCTACGACATTTAAGGCGCGAAATTCCTCGAGAGTTCCCCAGTCACCAACTTTTGCGGCACAATTGATGACAAGTTCACAATTGGCGACACCAAGTTCGAGCGATTGGGCATCGGCCAGATCGCCTTTAACGATTTCTACTCCAAGGTGTTCAAGAAATTTCGTGTCAGAGCTTTGACGTGCAAGGGCTTTTACATGAAGTCCACGTTTGACGGCCTCTTCTGCCACATGGCTTCCGACGAGTCCTGTACCACCCGTGATGAAAATGGACATTTTGGTCTTGCCTGCCTATGCAATAGGAAACAGTCTGGTTTAGCGGGGATCAATTATTGAAAAGAACCCTCGCAATCATAACACACCAATCGATCAAGTAAGATATTTCTGGAAATTTCTTAAAGTTGCAGTGACAATTGCTTGACAAGTACGTATAGTAATTGTATTGGCGAATACGGGAAACTATAGCGATGGATGCACATCTGATTCCGGTTTGCCCAGGGAATCGAACTACTGAAAGAGAGCCATTGAAAATGTCACGCATTGCTAATTCTGGTCTGGCATTGGCCTTGTTCGTGTTGGTTGCCGGTTCTGCTCAGGCTCAGGTGATATATACCGTGCCTGCCACAACCACTTACGTTACCGAATCTATACCGACCAGCACTGTGATCATGCCGACCACGACCACCTATTCGGTTGCTCCGACCACGACTACCTATTCGGTTGCTCCGACCACGACCACCTATTCGGTCGCTCCGACTTCGACAATCTATTCGGCCGTTCCCACAACGACTTATCGATATGCTTCAACAACATACAGAGTTGTTCCAACGACTTCATATCGTTCCATGGACACAGTTGTTATTCCGACATCGGCAACAACCTTAGTCGTCCCAACGGCTACAACGACTACGGTGATCCCAACGACTACAACAACGATCGTTCCAACATCGGTCTATGTTCCATCCAACGTTCAAACAATTTACACGCGAGGCTTGTTCGGTCGCTATCGCCCAACTAGCACAATCGTCTATTGAAAATCGATAGTATTCCTCTCCTTGATGGTTAGAATCTTTCGAGAATCTCAGACCAGTCCTTTTATGAGGTGCTGGTCTTTTTAGTTGGTCAAAGTGATTTCCGAAGATTCTACTTCCAAAAGATGAATCCACGCCCTCAAAATTCTGGGTGTCAGCGAGTCAATCTCCTTACGCAGTAAGTCAATATCGGCAGATTTGTGATCTGGCGGAGAGATTTTCCACGATTCGTGAAGTTTCCTTTGAATGATTTTTGATTGGTCGATTAAACCTTGGAAGTAGAGGCTAGCTGCGTCGGGGCAGGCACCTTGAGATTCAGCCAGTTCGGCCACTTGCACCAAGAGAACCTGCTCACGTTCAAGATCTTCTATCGGCTTCCCTGAATGCCACTTATAGAGAGCTACAGCGGGCATCATCTCAAATCGATCCTGGACAAGACGATTTAATTCATCGGTGGCCTCAGCCAGTTTTGTCCGGCGAGTCATTCGCAAATCGTTAGTGGCATTATGATTCTTGAGTTCAACCACAGTTCCGTGCGGATGACTACAGCAGAGAGAGCTCGTTAACAGGCCAATAATGATGGGCTTTTTAGAGTTTGGTTTCATGGAATCATATCAGGTCAACAGCAGGTTTGTAATATCTGAGATTATTATTACTTATAAACAAAATACGGCGCATTTTCAATCAAAATGCGCCGATCATTGCCAGACTTGGACCTTTTGCAAAAGTTATTTTGCGGTTGTCTGACTTTTTGGCACTTCTACAGATCGGAATGCAATCGCACGCCGAACGGATGGCGGAAGTGGAGCATCCACACCTTTGATTGCCCGCCAGAGAATTTCATTGAGTTCAAAATCGTCTATTTTGTCGTACTCGCTGAAATCCATTTTGGCGGAACGGGCTGCTCCATAAGAAGCCGCCGTGTTTTTGGCATTAAGATCGATTTGGTTGGGAACAGCCGTATAAGATGTCATGTTGGCTTTATCCGTAAAGGATTCATACATCGGTGTCGCTGCCGCATCATACTGCGATAGCGGCGGAAGGCCCAAGATCAGTTCCATCGTACGCATCATACTGACAGTACTGTACTGGGTACTGTCGAGGTGGCCTCGACGCGTGTATGGGCTAATCACCAAACCGATTGTGCGGTGGGCATCCACATGGTCAGGGCCGTTTTGGGCATCGTCTTCGATCACAAAAATTGCCGTTTTGGACCAATATTTGGACTTAGTGACAGCTTCCACAATCCGTCCCAGAGCAAGGTCGTTTGAGGCCACACAAGCTTGGGGTGTATAGCTTCCGGGGCGGGTGCCGTCGGTGTGGTCTTCGCCCAAGCTCAGCATCATGAAGTTGGGAAGGTTGCCCTTGGCGCAGAATTCGTTCAATTCTTCGATAAAGACATCGGCATTGTCGGTGTCGCGTGTGCGTTTGCCTGGGACTTTGCTGATCCCATAAAGTGGGGACATGTGACCGATAAGGCCAGGTGCGCGGCCTTCCATACGTGTAGATCCATCTGGCTGGCTCACCCGGGCGCCATATTCGCCGAAGTTACGATATGATAAACCTTTACGAGCACAGAGATCCCAGATGAATCCGGAAGGAGTTTTGGAAAGCTCATTATCGTCGTCGTCGTCTACACCGGCCCGGCCAGAGTAGGTCAATGCCCAGTTTCGACCGATATAATCGGTGTGCATGGCCTGAGTGCTCCATGGATGCCCGTCTGCTGAAACCTGGCCATTGCAGTAGAGGTTGTCGAGGAGAACAAAGTCGTTAGCAAGCTTGTGATGATTGGGGGTGACCTGTTCGCCGAAAAGCACCAGTGAAGGATCGCCATTACCACGCTTGATGTCGCCAAAAACCTGGTCGTAGGTTCGGTTTTCTTTAAGGATGTAAATCACATGCTCAATTGGCGACTTATCCCCAACTTTGGTTGGGATAGCTGTTTTTCGTTTTGGCGCATTGGCAGCCTGAAGCATGCGGTCGGAATAAGGGCAATTGCGATAAACTGTGCTCGTATATTCCGCAAGTTTTTCTGCCTTCGGAATTTCCACAATCGACAAGGCACCGGAAAGTGTTGTACCGATATAGGGATATTTGTAAAGGCTGATCACGTTTTTCAAGTCCATCGGCATTTCAACTGGCTTCGAGTCCTTGACGGCATCTCGAATTGCCTTTGTGTTTGCTTGGGAAACTGGATTTGGCTTGCTCTGATTGCCTTTACCCACACCCACAAGTAAGCGCTTGCCATCGGGTGTCACAGCAACGGAACTTGGGTACCAGCCGGTGGGGATAAAGCCCTCAACAAAGGACCGACCGGGTTTTTCGACATCGATCACAGCCACGCAGTTGTTGTCCGCATTGGCAACATAAAGCGTTTCTCCATCTGGTGAAATGGCTAGGGCGTCAGGTGTGGAACCCTCCGGAGCACGTGGGAAAAGTGAGGTCGAGATGATCTCAGGGATACCCCAGCGAACCGTATCGATTACATAAACCGCATTTGATGAAGCACATGCAACGAAAAGACGTCCGTCTTTCGGGTGCAAGACCATTTGGTTGGGGTGCTCGCCGACAGAGATTCGATGAACAACTTTCAACGATCCAGAGTCAATCACATGAACCTGACGGTCTGACCAATCGCTGACATAGTAGTATTTGCCATCATTGCCCACGACGATGTCGTAAGGCCGTTCTGCCACTTTTTCTGTTCGCTTTGAGTTGGGCTTTGAAAGTGCGGTTTCTGTCAAAGTGCCTTGGTTGATGTCAAGTTCCAGTAGCGTATTACTTTTTTCAATGAAGACTACACCGCTGGCAAATGGTTTGCCTTTGCCTTTGCTCTTGGCTTTCTCTTCGGGTTCTGGTCTTAATTTGGATGGCTTTAGGGTGGTGCCATCGCGAACAATCTCGAGAAGGCCTCCTGCACCACCGGCAGACCACCAGATTTTATTGGCCTTGGAATCTGTGGTGAGACCAAACCAGCTCTGTCGAGCGGTGAGGTCCCCCGCAATTTTTTGCGTTTGCAGGTCAATTAACGATAATTTGTGGGCGTTGTATCCTGACGTTCCGACCAAAACATGACGTCCATCGGAAAGTGGTATGATATTCAGTGGCATGTCGGTCAGTTCTACTTGCACACCTGCCGGTGAAATAGTCCAGCCGTTCGGCAAGAGGAAGCCGTTTTCATTCGGACCAGGATATGAGGCACCCGGTGTTGGTTTGCGTTGATCGGGCTGCGGAGCAGGTTCCTGACCAGTCAAAACTGTGTTTGCAAAAACACAGGCAATCGCTACCTTGAGAATCAGATTAGCTTTAAGCATCGCTCAGACCTGTTTAATTATGGATAGGGATAGAATCGGCACAGTCTTGCAGTATTGCTGAACACAACCGAAATGTCCAATAAAAACATGGTGAATTCTTCATGAAGAATTGATCTGTTGATCCTAAACCAGAAATGCAATAGGATAAGTCATATGGACGAGACTAAAAAAACTTCACGCATTGCACTCAAGACAAAATCGCTCATTCGGGTAGTCCCGTTTTTGTCTATTTTTTGTGGCATCTGCTCGGCTGAGGATTCGCTCTTCCAACTGATGACACATCTTGATACAAAACTTAGCTTTCGATTCGAGAATGGTTCACGCGGAAAATTCGACTTGCCTGAAATTATGGGCGGAGGCGCGGCCGCGGCCGACTTTGATGGGGATCAGAAACTCGACCTTTTCTTTTGCCAAGGCGGGCCGATTGACAGAACAGTCACTAAGATCGACGCTCCTTGCCAGTGGTATCGAAACCTTAGCCATATGAAGTTTCAAGAAGTCAAAGCTCAAGCCACAGGGCCAGCCTATGCGATGGGTGCATGGCCAGCCGATTTTGATGAAGATGGAAAAATTGATCTTTTTGTAACAGGCTGGAAAGGCTGGAAGCTCTATCGCAACAAGGGTGGTTGGGATTTTGAAGACGTCTCGGTGCAACTGGGAAACGATATTTTGAAATGGTCGACTGCAGCCGTTTGGGCAGATTTTAATCACGATCAGCATTTGGATTTGTTTGTGGGCGGATATATCGATTACGATTCAGAAAAATCGCCTTACTGTACTGCACCCGATGGTCTACGCGATTATTGTGGACCTGAAGATTTTGATGCGGTTCCCAGCAGATTGTATTTTGGAGATGGCAAAGGGCATTTCAAAGATGTGACAAAAGATGTTGGATTCAGCCAGAATTCTGGGAGGTCCCTGGGGGCAATCGCTGGCGATTTCAATCGCGATGGCCGGCTTGATTTGTTCATCGCAGTTGATGGGAATGCAAATCAGCTTTATATTCAAAGCAAGGACGGTTCGTTTCATGATCGTGCACTGGAATCGGGGGTTGCATTCTCAGACGGTGGCCAGGCCTTGGCCAGTATGGGAGTGACTGTGGCGGAAAGAGATGGAGGCTCTCTAGATTTGATTGTTACAAACTTTTATGACAGGGGATCGGTTCTATTTCAAAATCAGGGCGATGGTTTATTTCAAGACATTTCAAAACAAAATGGCTTGAGGCAAGCGACTTTGAAATACAATGGGTTTGGTGTCGTTTGCGACGACTTTGACAGCGATGGCCAAATGGACATCGTGCAGGTCAACGGGCATGTATTAAGCCGAGAACGACTTGGAATCCCCTTGAAAATGAGGCCTTCCATGCTCACCATAGGATTGGACGGAAAATACCAAGAGCGATCAAGTAAAATATTCCCAGCTTCAGATTTGATGATGCAGGGGCGTGGACTTATCAAAGCAGATTTTGACGAGGATGGGAGGATCGATTTATTGATCACGAGTCTTGATGGCGAGCCAATCCTCCTGAAAAATATTGCAAAGCGCCGGTCGACTGAGATCAAGAAAAAAAGTCGGGTCTTTGGTGGGTCCTACCTATCAGGAGTGGTGAATGATCAATCACGATAAACGATTTGAAGCGATTTAAAAATTTCTAACCCTTATATTTAGAGGACGATTTTGTGAAGCGACTCGATTGATTGATAGGGAAATCGAAGTTGCTTGGTCTCGCATCGATCTGGGCAAATCGTTAAGATACGAAAACTGGTGCTAGACGATTCCCGATGAATCCTATTCTGCAAGAGTATTGAGGTGAGAGAGATGGCGGACGCAACCGAGAACGCCGGAGTCAAGCGAGAGCGGAGTGCTCGGTATCCGGCTGTTCCGCTGGCGGACGCAGTTGAATTCTGTCGACAAATCGATGGGCTGGGTATCGATGGCTTGACAGCACCTCAAATCGCCACAGCAATGGGTTATAAAAACGTAAAAACCAATACATTTTCAGGTAGACTCAGCTCTGCCCGCCAATTCGGCCTGATAGATCTGGCCGATCAGAATTATACTTTGACTGAACTTGTTCTGCGAATTATTCACCCATTTGATCCTGAAGAAGTGCCGCAATTGCTACGCCAGGCTTGTCAATTGCCTCCGTTGTTTGCCGAATTGATGAAGCACTACGCAGGCAAGCGATTGCCAGAACCAGAGATTTTAGGTAACTTGCTGATGCACAAGCATCAGATTACGGCATCTGCAAAGATGGCCGCTGCCGAGTCGTTTTATGCGTCCATTCAGCATGCGGGACTGCTTGACGAGACCAGAGTCCTCGATGCTCAGGCCAATCAACCCTCAGGTCATGCTTCGGCGAGCGAAATTCGAGCAACGGCTTTGTCCAAACCACAATTGGCGATCTCGCCTGTTGTTTTGAAGCCGCCTGAGGTTGAGACAAATCTTGGTCTTGTACGATCGACTCTAAAATCAGCGAAGTCGCATGACGAAGTTCGGCTTGATCTGACTTTGTGGGATGAAGACCAAGGCAAGCAGATTCGTCTTAGGGCCCCCTCGACGATGACTCAAGCCAGCCTTGACCGGTTCATTCAATCCTTAAAACTGGCGATTCGAGTTCGGGAACAAAACATGATACAGGTTTAGCGACAACCATCATACAGAAGTTCTCAAGTCGGTAAGAAATCAAACCCTTCCCTAGCAAACATAGGAAATTCGGAATGAGCGAACACGAACACAATCATGATTATGACGATGATCTGGATTTGATTGAAGAGATGGAAATTTCAATCGCTCCAAAACACGACATGCTCGAAAAGCTCGGTATCACAATTGAAGCCTTCGAAGAAGCCTTGGAACTGGCCTTGACCAAGCATGAAGAGTTGGCTTCGCGTGAGGATGTTGAAGACGAAGATATCCCAACAATCGACGAAATTCCAGTGGAGATTCATGGCGAAATCCACATGCTGGGCGCACTTGCATCCATTGAGGTCAACCCGATTGAAGACGATGGCGATGAGGATGACGATGAGTTTTGAAATCGAGGAGTGAAATCCCATTGAAAGGTTCCCTCGCCATCATCTAGTAAAAGATGCGAACCAAGTTCATCGGTTTAGCCGTTGGACTTGGTCGTTACGGCCCTCAGGGTTTCTTTGCATCGGCTGCTGATCTAGGTTGGACTCTCAATTCTTTTAGGATGTAATTTTGTACTTCACAGGGTGTAACGTCATTAGCATTTCTGCAATTCTTGAATATCGCACCAAGATATTCTGCACCTGTGAAATCCGTTCCATTCAAGTCGGCATCCGTAAAGTCAGCGCTTCTAATATCGGCATTTCTGAATGAAGTATTGGTAAGATTGGCACCAACAAACGAAGCATTCTGTAAATTTACACAGTCAAAAATTGAGTTGCTTAAATCATGCTTGTCAAGATTTGCAGATTCTAGCGAAAAGAACCTAGAAAACTTTACACATGTAATGGACTTTTCCCTAAGTTGCTTGTCTGTAAGGAAGGGGAAACCCAGAGATTTAACCCGAATATTTCATGAGTACTCGAATTTCGCACAAATCAACGATTGTTTATGCATTCAGGGCCCGTTTTCTTTGAAAACCTTTTTTGTGCGCAAAGTTTCCCCCTGACCCCCACCATCTGGAGCCCTTGTTTTTCAGGATTTCCC
>CAMBEP010000050.1 GCA_945865635.1 Candidatus Kuenenia stuttgartensis | reverse complement strand
GTCGCAGAACTGACTTTAAACTCGGCCGAACTGGCGGACACCACTGACAAGGTCAAGATCGTTCCCAACAAGCTGCCGAATCTCTGCACATTCTTCATCATGATCTCCTGTTATGCAATTCTCTGTGGTCTGTCATCTTGAACGAAATTTGGACAACGGGCCGGAATGAAACCGACCCGTTTCATGAGTTGCAACTCAAATCGTAATTCTCCGCCCCTTCTGGCGACGCGCCAGCAGAGTGTCGGCGGCGTTCACCACGCCGTCGCCATTGATGTCGGCGGCCACATTTGCTCCAATGGCACCAATATTCATCGCCACAATATTGGCATCAAGCGCGTCTACCACCTTGTCGCCATTGACATCGCCCAGCAGGCGGAAGAAGCGGCGAGTGGTTTCAAAACTGCCGTTGCCGTCCAGGTCCATTTCAATCAGATAGCTGCCATCGCCGGTGGCCGCGTTGCGTTCGCCGCCGATGCCTTGAACGCCAAAGTCCAGGCCTAAAACAGAGTCAATTGCAGCTATTTTATTGGCCAGGCTGTAATTGACATTCTGCGTGCCATCGAGACCGGTATTTGCCATGCGAATCCGAGGGTTTCCAGTCCCGATAGAAGCAACAATTCCGGTAAGTGTGGCCGAGGTATTAAATCCAAGATCTACATAACGCACGAACGATCGACCAACTGACCCTTTTTGTACCGTGAAGGCCGTAACAGTCGGGGCTGTATTTGTTAGACTGAATGACTGACTGGCAAGTCCGGCAGCGCTGGCCGTGATGCTGTAGGAGCCTCCGAAATTATTGGCTGTAAGTGAGGCCGATGATGCAATGCCGCTGGCATTTGAAATGGCTGAATTCAATCCGCCAGTGAATGTGGCCGAAGCCCCGCTACCAGGTAAGCTGAATGTGACCGATTGGCCCGATACCGGGTTTCCGTAAGTGTCGGTCACTAGAACGGCCAGTGGGTTCGCAAATGCCTGAGTCATAAAGGTCGATTGGCCATTGCCGCTGTATATGGCTAAATTGGCGGCCGCCCCAGCCAGATTGGTGAGTAAGAACTGAACTGGGGTTAGGCCGTTTGCGGAACTGGTGACCTGGTAATTTCCAGCCACAGTATTTGCTTTGAAAATTCCTGAAGATACGAATCCATTGGCATCGATTGTCGCCTGATTTGAACCGCTGATGAGCAGGCCAGATGCACCAGTAACTGGTGTGTTAAATGCCACAACACCGCCAGCGATCGGGTCGATTCCATTTACGGCCGTGACTTTGAGGCCCAGAGGATTCGTGAAATTGGAATTCACCGTGGCGGATTGCCCAGAGCCTGTGATATTGGAGACGGTGAAGCCCTGCGTTTGCACCGATCCGATATCCACCGAGCCGCCCCGCGCAAAACCACGCTGATCTGTCGTGGGGACATTGGCCCCTGTTGTGCCGGCACCAATGGCCGGGCTGCCAGGCAGCGGCGGCATTGTGGGCGTGCTGCCGCCGTAATAGCCAAGCACGGCAAGAAGGGGGTTCGAATTCAGGATCGAATTCTGGTTGGAATTGATAAGAGGTGAAGTTGAATAAAGTGAATTGACTGAAGAACTGATCTGGCCATCGACGTTGCTGTCACCCGTCGATGCAAGATTGTCAGCAATGATAGAGTTGTACGCATTGAATATGCCGCTTGCATTGGCATTGGTGATGCCACCGCCGGAATTGGCCGAATTTCTGGCGATTGTCGATTGCAAGATGGATACGGTTGCATTGCCTGTATTACCAATCGCGTAGATCCCCCCACCAGTCACGGCCATATTATAGGCAACTGTCGATTGATTGACACCAAGCGAGCCGGAATCCTGAAAGATTGCGCCTCCACTAAGATTGGCCGTGTTGTTGGCCAGTGTCGAGTTTGTGATATTTGTGGTGGCGTTTGATCCAATCAGATAGAGTGCGCCACCGCTGAATGATGAGGTGTTTCGCTGGATAACGCTGTTGGTTAGAGTGGTTGTGACGTTGTTATGATACATTGCTCCGCCATATGTGGCGTTGTTATTCAGCATCTTGCTATTGGTTAGCGTCGTTGTGCCGTATTCAGCATACATTCCGCCGCCGTAAGTGGCGTTGTTGTTCTGGATCGTGCTGTTGGCCAGCGTCGTTGTGCCGTAGAAAGCAATGATTCCGCCGCCGTAATCTGTGGCGTTGTTGTTCTGTATCGTGCTGTTGGTTAGCGTCATTGTGCCGTTGTAAGCATATATTCCGCCGCCGGAACCCGTGGCGTTGTTGTTCTGGATGGTGCTGTTGGTTAGCGTCGTTGTGCCGTAGAGAGCAACGATTCCGCCGCCGACGGAGGCGTTGTTGTTCTGGATCGTGCTGTTGGGTAGCGTCGTTGTGCCGTGGTCAGCATACATTCCGCCACCGCCGTTTGTGGCGTTGTTGTTCTGGATCGTGCTGTTGGCCAGCGTCGTTGTGCTGTAGTAAGCATAGATTCCGCCGACCCACGAGGCGTTGTTGTTCTGGATCGTGCTGTTGGTTAGCGTCGTTGTGCCGTGGTCAGCATACATTCCGCCACCGTCGAACGTGGCGTTGTTGTTCTGGATCGTGCTGTTGTCCAGCGTCGTTGTGCTGTAGTAAGCATAGATTCCAGCGCCGTACGTGGCGTTGTTGTTACTGAGAGTAGAACCGGAGAGAACCAGGTTCGTGAAATTCATGATCGCGCCACCATTGGGCGCGCTGTTGCGAGTGAAAGTCGAATTGGCAATCGTCAGGTTGCCGATACCATTGCCGATGGCTCCCCCGTGGATCGTCACTGTGTTGTTGCTGAATGTGCTGTTGGAAATATCGATTGTCGAGTAAGTGCTGCCATTGTCGATCGCACCGCCCATCGAGGACGTATTTCGGCTGAAGTTTGAGCTGCTGATGTTGATCTGAGAGGTATCAGCAATATAAATACCACCACCGTTTGAAGCAGAGACATTGTCCTGAAAATCAGATCCAGTAATGGTGACATTCCCGGAGCTAAAATAGAGACCTCCTCCACTTGTTGTCGAGTTATTTCTTTGGATGGTTGCGTTCGCTAGCTTCAGATTGCCGGTCGTAAAATAAATTCCGGCTCCATTGATACTGCGGGAGTCAGAGATTGTGATATTGTTCGCCACCAAAGTGCTCCGTGCACTATAAATTCCGCCGCCGTAATTCGTTGCTTAAGCATTGGTCAGATTCATTTTGTCAATAGACACGACAGAGTTGGCCACATAAATCCCGCCGCCATAACTTGCGGTGGTGTTATTGACGCTGATATTTGAAATATTTAACACCGCAGGGCTCAAGACGTTGCCTGAGTCGATCTGGATGAGCCCTCCGTTATTAGTCGCAGTCGTATTTGTAAAACTTGTGTCACGAACGACGATATTGCCACCTTTGAACAGGAAGACGCCGCCATTTGTCGCGCTCGTGTTAGAAATGGTGCTATTCGAGATTTTAATGAATGTCCTGTTGGCGCCGAAAAATTCGACTTCCGCGTACAGCAGCCCGCCGCCCCGCACCCCGCCGCTGCCGCTGAAACTTTTGTCTGCCTTTAGTTTATCGATTGTGACATTCGAGTAACTCGAAGCACCTATCAGAATCCCGCCCGCAAACATTCCTGAACTCGTGTTTGCCAATGTTACATTTGATATCAGTAGATTCGCCGTTCCACCATAATAACCCGTCTGATGGTTAATCGCGCCGCCTCCCGTCTTGGCATACGTGTTGCTGATACAAGAATTTATCAGGATTAGATTTGTTGAGGTTCCAGAGTTGTGAGCCCCGGAATAGATCGCGCCGCCGAACCCACTATTAGGCCCCGATGTTGTATTTGAAATCACCAGATTCGTCGCCACCAGACTGACATTGGCGGTTATATCATTTGGATAGTCGGAACCACCATAGGACGATGCAATCGCACCGCCATATCCGTTGGTCACAGATGAATTGTAAATGCTGATATGGTCAAGCGTGAGGCAAGAGATATTCAAAATGGCGCCGCCACTCTTGGCTCCACCAAGGGTGCCTGCTCCATTGCCGTTGGTCATGGTCATATTGGATATGGATGTGGGCGATTTCACCAGGAACAACCCAGTTACATTCCCGCCGGAGATCGTCAGATTTGACTGGCCAAGCCCGTTGATCAATAGATTGCCGCCGCTGGAATCTTTGATCACAATCGGCCCGTTAGCCGCCGTGAGGGTAATCGTCTGTGGCTGGCTCGTTGAGCTGAACAGGATCGTGTCGTCGCCGGCAAGAGTATTGGCTTGCGCCACAGCCCAACGCAGGGTGCCATTACTGCCTGAGCCAGTAGTGTCGTCTGAGAAGTTGTCCACGTAATACGTCGTCAACAGTTGGCGCACTTCCAAATGGTCCATAGTGGAACCCCAAAGGCCGTTCATGATTGAGCGGTTACGCCGCTTCTCGCCATTCAGGCAAGACTTGAAACTTTGGGCGGCCTTGGCGGAACGGGCGAATTGAAAAGACTTCATGGTGTTGGTCCGATTTGGTGGTCAATGGTGATGGAAGCAAGCTGAAACCGACAGAAAAGTATGTACGTACCTTCGAAAGCTTCCCAATTGCTTGGAAGTGCCTGTGGGGATATGTGTTGCGATGCGTAAACGCCAAACTGGGATTTGACATTGTTCTCTCTACTTACTTAGACAAGAGGAGTGGACACTTTTCGCGTATCCACTTCACACAAACTGCACATAAACTCCTATATTGTAAAGAGAAAAAAAATTTTTTTTTTAGACAAGCGAACCAACCGAAGTGTCTGACTTCTAAGTTTTCGGAAATCTGGTACTTGTTTTGAAAACGCGATTATCATAATCTTCAGAGATTGTCTAACCAAAACTTTTTTCGTCGGTGGTTGAATGCAGGAGAGTCCTCTGATGTCCATGGTAGAAAAGATTGGCAGTACGAATTACGAACTGCTCAGACTGCTCAGGAATTTTGATGAGCAGTTCGCCTGGTCGCAGTTTCTGGATATTTACAACCCAATGATCCGGAACTTTTGCTGTGATCGGGACTTGAAACCAAACGAGGTGGATGAGGTTCTATCACTCGTCTACAGTCGGCTCGTGGCATTCTTCTCTAAAAGTGATCTACGGATTCATACCACTTTCAGAGGTTTTTTGGCCAAGGTCATTGAAAATGAAATCAATGGCTTTTTGAAGCGAAAAAAACTGGATCAATGGATTCCACTGGACGATATTGCCACTAACGCAGAGCCATATGAGCTCTCAAAATATGATCGCGAGAAACTTGACGAACTGGAAATCAGCCTGAGTGGCCGGCTCGTTTTTATCGCCATGGTCATTGAGACTGTCAGGACGCATGTGAGTGAACGAACCTGGGAAATTTTTTGGGATTACGCTGTGCTCAACCACAGCGTGGGTGAAGTGGCCAGTCGCTATGATGTAAGTAAATCCACGGTGTTCAAGTATCGTCATCGTGTTTCCAACATGGCAGAAAAAGTCGCGAATAAGAAATCCCATGGCTGAAATACAACCCCATATCAGGCAGGTGTTTAAAACCACGGGATGCCCAAATGTCGAGATGCTCGATCTCTTCGTTTCCAGCCAACTGCCCGATAAACTCGATCAGGAGCTCGAAGCGCATGTAGAAGATTGTGTCGTCTGCCTGGCTTATTTGGAATCAAAAAGCAAGCAGGATCCTCACCTGTTCAAATTGAGGTTTGTGGACCAGCGATCAGTCAGAGAGTCGATTTACTCGAAACCTGAACTAACAGGCTACAGCAGAATTGAATATTACAAGGCAGGTGGTCAAGGCATCGTATTCAAGGCGTGGGACGAACATCTGAACCGACAAGTGGCGGTGAAGATTTTAAAAGACTATGCAGGGCAGGAGTCGGATCAGGAATCGTCGATCATCCACGAAGCCAGGTCTATTGCCCGTCTATCCCATCCAAATGTTGTGAAAGTTCATGGATTGGTAAGGACAGCGCAGGGCCCAGCCATGATTATGGATTGGATTGAAGGCGAAAGCTTGCTTGAGAGACTCAAAACCAAGCCATGCGTGCAAGTCGAATCGGTTGAAATGCTGATCAAGCTTTGCGATGCAGTGGAGTTGGCACACGATGCTGGTATTTTGCATCGCGATATTAAACCATCAAATATACTTTTATACCATAACAAAATTAGTGAACCAATGTTGTGTGATTTCGGCCTGGCGAAATTAAAGCGCGAAGACGGCGATTTTTCAACATCAACCATTGGTGTAGGTACCGCCGGATATATGCCACCAGAGATGATTTCAAAGCGGCATGGAAAGATTTCAGCCTATTCAGATATTTATTCGATTGGAGCAGTGCTTTATCACATGCTGACGGGCCGACTGCCACACGAGTCGCAGTCAGTCTTTGAAACCATGGAGAAAACCTGCGAAAAAGATGTGATTCCGCCGACTTTTTTTGATAAAGAGATACCTTGGGACTTGGAAACGATCTGTCTAAAATGTATGCATCGTGAACCAGAGCAACGATATCAGTCCGTGAAGACATTAAAGAGCGACTTGCAGAAGTTTCTTGATAACCAGCCATTGTATGCCCGTCGGGCAAGTAGCAGACAGAAGCTGAAGCTTTGGATCCGCGAGAAGCCCTGGATCGCAGGACTTTCGGCCAGTCTGCTTGGCGTGTTAACCACAAGTGTAATACTTTTATCATATGCACTCAGTCGGGCCATCCAGGGCGAACTGAAAACGGAACGGGAGTTGGCACGTACGACAGAGATTTTAAGAGTTTCCACACCGTTATTAAAACATTTCTTGCAATTCGGAATTTTAAAGGACGATGAGATAAGAAAGATTCAGAAGCTTTCAAATTTAATTAAAGATGTTGGTACGGATTATCCAGATCTGAAACAACGATATGACATGATTTATGTTGGCTTAGAGCTGGCAAGTGGTTTAATAAATATTAAAGGACAACAGGACCTGTCTTTGCAAATGACTCGTCAAGCCCGAACTTCTTTAAAAAACCTGATCGATGATCACGGCCCTGAACTCGACCGAATGGCACACTTTATGGTGGGCGACGAAATTGGGATCAGCCTCTTGGACCAGTCAATGATTCGTTATGGACACAGTTGTATTCAGTTTGCAAATTTGATTCAGAGATTAAATCAAGACTCAGGATTGATTGAGTCGGAACCTTTGGTAGATGAGGCGATTATGACTGCCGAGCGGATCATTCGGAAGAATCCTGAAGTTGACGAAGCTTTTACAGATCTGGCCAATTATTATGTCTACAGATATTACATCCTAAAAAGCAAAGGTAGAAATATAGAGACTGCTGAGATTTCGAGAAAAAGTGAAGCAATCCAAGCCAGAATGATGAACCAATACCCAAATGATGCAGAAAAAGTTGTTTTCTGGCTGGTGAGTGTTCAGAATATTCTCAATAATCTATTGAATAACCAGACAGACAATCTGTTGTTTCATCAGACAATTACCAGGATCAAAACGGAACTCAACAGAATAAAGTCAAGAAACGATGTGCAATGGCTTTTGACTGCCGAAATGTTTATACAGTCGCTTGTCATACAGCCAAGATACGATTTCAGAACAAGAACTATCGCAGATTTGCAAGTTGAGATGCACAATCTCTTAACAATCTGCCAGGAACTGATTGCAGTCAAAGCACCACTTTCTGCTCATATTCAATTATATCTTAATACTGGGATTGAGACAATCGCTGTTCTGGAATCTGATAATACAAAGCATAACGAAGCCTTGGCATTATTTCACGAATTTGAGCGACATTTCTCGCAGCCTTCTGATGACAACCTCAATCCAATACGTCTAGCGGAACTTTATCTCAGAAGCCCGATACCAGAAACTCGTTCAATTGATAAAGCCTTATTATTTCTTAAAAATTCCTCGACCAAGGATTCCGAGTCCGATCAACTCATGAATATTTTGACTCTGATGAAGAACCCATTATTTGAACCTACACCAAGTGATTACACAAGAAATTCTGATATCCAAATCAAGTACGCCATATTGAAAGCCGAGACACTGCTTAGACAAGGCAAAACATCTGAAGCACGTGTAATCGCTGACAAAACCCTTGATCAGCTTCAAACATATCAGACCATTTCCCTTGATTATCAGTATCGACTCAATGAATTGAATCGCCAGTTGCATTCAGCTGAATAGCCATTTTTCTTACGAAGTCAACTTTCGTTTCTTCCGCTCCAAGTGAAAATGGAGAGACGGCCTTTTCGAATAATCTATAATTCGACAGGGGTTTCTTTCTTATGCCCAAGCCCTTTAATCCATACTCGTCAGATCAAAAAGTGGCCATCCTTCGACGTCATCTGATCGGCAGAGCATTCATCGCCGACCTCTGCGACGAATTTAAGATCCATCGCAAGGTAGCTCTGATTGGTCGGTTTTAAAAACTGGAAGCCATTTTCAGCCAGTTCTTTCGTCGTTACCAAGCATCGCATTGACTTTCGGGTTGGACACTTCGCCCTGGGGCGAGGAAAACCGTCATATATCTCTTGTCGATCTTTTGCAGGATACAGAAAACCTGCGCTGCACGCAGACCATCATCCCGACCCTTAAAGAAGTCCCTTCGGACGCCATTGTTCCAAGCCACATGCTATTGGTCAGGTCTGGCTTCATGCGCCAGCTCGGCTCTGGAGCATATACTTATCTCCCGTTCGGCCTCCGGAGTCTGCGTAAAGCCGAAGGGATTGTGCGTGAGGAGATGAACCGTTCTAACGCGATCGAAATCCTGATGCCAGCCGACCCAGCCAATCGAACTTTGGAAAGAGACCGGACGTTATGAAACGGTCGGAAATCTGCTCATGCATCTCAAGCTTTCAGGCGACAGGCACGTTGCCCTTGGATTGACTCACGAAGAGGTTGTGACCGATATGGCCCGTGACTTGATCAACAGTTATCGCCAGTTGCCGATCACGCTCTATCAGATTCAGACCAAGTTTCGCGATGAGCCCCGCCCCCGCTTTGGTGTTCTGCGGACCCGCGAATTTTTGATGAAAGATGCGTATTCGTTCAGTAAAGATGTTGACCAGCTCAACGATGCCAACGACTCCATGTATGAAGCCTATTGCCGAATCTTTGACCGATGCGGCGTGCCTTATGTCATTGTCTTGGACTCTATAAGATTTATGCATCAATGGTGAGGCTTGCCGTCAACTTCCAGAGCGTTGGCCGGTTATGTTCTTGCTTCTCAATGTATGACTCCCTATTCTTAAAACGGTGGATTTCTCGATTTCCATCTCGAACGGAAATTCTAATCCTGCTCAGGTATTCTCAAACCAAGAAACCTTACAGGATTCCTGATCGATTGGCTCCCTCCGGCTTTTCGGTTTAATGACAGTTGACGAATCGAAACGCAAGCCGTCGTGAGGAATCTATCCGTGGTCAAGTCAGAACGTGTTGTCGTGATAGATTCGTTGAGGGGCATTGCGGCCCTGGCAGTTGTTCTGTTCCACTATATCGGATTTATTCCTTTGATGGGAATTCCAGTCAGCAAAGCTGGATCTATGGTTGTAAAGGTGACACGTTATGGGCATTTGGGAGTTCCCGTCTTTTTTGTCTTGAGCGGCTATGTCATTGCAATGACTTCAGCTCGCTATTCGTTTGACTTGGCAACGGGCTCCCGATTCCTCCTCAGGCGGATGGTTAGACTGGCCCCTCCCTATTGGGCCATGATCGTGCTGATTGTGGTGACTCAGTCTGCCGGACATGCGGCAGGTTATTTCAGGAATTCGTTGGTCACACCCGGTCAGGTCGCTGCTCATTTATTTTACGCTCAAGATTTGCTCGAATTCCCGCCCCTCGACATCGCTTATTGGACACTTTGCCTTGAAGTGCAATTCTATCTTGTATTTTCAATCTCGGCAGTTGCTTTCCACAAGTGCAGCCATTGGGGCAAAGCAGGATGGTTCTTCGCTTTAACCTTGGCCTCGTTCATGGTCAATTGCTTCGGAGTTGTTCCACAAGCATGGTGCCCTCTTTTATGGTATCAGTTCGGTATTGGAATTTTAACATTCTATTGCGTGGGACATCGACCGGCCCAGTTGGCTTTGATCCTGCTGCTTTGCTCACTTTTGGCAATCCGCCTCTACCACAACCAGCCTGAGGATATTACGCTTCTTCTCGTAGTCTTGTTGTTACTAGGCAGCAATCGTATTTTTCAAAATACCACGACTCTGGGCTGTAAGATCCTGCTTCATCTCGGCCGAATCTCTTACAGCCTATATTTGGTGCATGGCTTCATCGGTATAGGTTTGAGCCTCTGGTTTCGATCCTCAGGCAATCGCACGGAGACTGCCAGTTGGATGGCAATTGGCGTCTCTACCATCGCAGCATTGATATTCGCGACCCTGTTTTATCAATTCTGCGAACTTCGCGCCGTAGAGTGGTCTCGAGCCATTCGGATAGGCGTCTCACAATCGCCGTCTGTCGAGAGGATTGGTAAAACTTGATGTCAATCGCTTTGGGTCCAAAGTGAATTGGAAATCAGGGCCGGATTGCGATGTCTGCGATGGTTCAGAATGGACTTGCATTGCATGCAAATCGCATTGAGCGATCGAAATGAAAGGTCATGCAATCGGCATCGGAAGATTTTTTATTCTGGTCAAAGTGCAGTATGGAAAAAATCAACAAATTTAGGATTATGGGTTCAATGAAATTAAGAATCACGATCGACATAGTCTTTGATAAAGACGGGTTTGAGCGAGTCGATCCAAATTCGATAACCTTTGCGATTCATGTGTAGAAGATCATATTTGAACAAATCTTTTCGAGGCTTGCCATTTTCGTTGAGCATGGCGGTAGCGATATCTACATACGTGGTCCTTGGTTTCGATTCAGCCCATGCTTTAAGTCGAATATTCGCCTTTCTGGATTTTGGCCATTCCCCTGAGCGGGATGGGCTAGGCTTAATGGAGATCACGTATAAATGACAATTTGGCAGTCGGGAACGGAATTTGTTGTAGAATTCGTCGTAATGATTGAGAAGTTCGTTCACGCCGACGCCTTCGTGGATATCGTTATCGCCTTCATAAAGAACAAGTACGCGTGGATCGGTGTTGCCAAGAATACGATCCAGGTGATAGGTGACATCTGTCATTCTGCTCCCGCCAAAACCACGGTTTACAAAATTTGAGGCGTCAAAATCCGAGTTGAGAGAATGCCAGTCGCGAATTGTAGAGCTGCCTACAAACAAAACCGAACCTTTTGGGGATGCTTTCTTTTGTTCGGCTTTTTCAAAAACCAAAATCTCAGTTTCAAATCGTCGAGGGTCAGGAATTTCGGATGACGGTTGATGTGCATCGACGATCCATCCGGTAGTGCCGAAAAAACAAAGCAGTAGTATATGAATCATGGCGCGTGGATGAACGCGAATCATGACAGTATTCCCATCAAAGAGAAGTTGCTTGGAGATATGAGATTTGATGAACTTAATCTTAATCGACAGTGGATTGCCGCACAAAGAAATTTTTCCAAAATTTCCACTTGTTTCTAGGCCCAGTCAACGATACTATGGGATATGTGGACAAGATCTAGGCCACGACATCATCAAAATCAATTCCTCGGTGCATCTACTCAATTTTGGACAGGGTCGATTCGAATGCATGGTTCCGGGCAATCACTTCTGACGATTCTCAAGCATAGCCATGGCTATGTGATGGGTTGTCGGTGGTCCTGGTTGATCTGCACTTTGATTCTGATGCACGCATTGGGTATGAGCAGCAAGGTTGAGGCTCAGCACTGCGGCCGAATTGGTTACATGCCTGAGTGGAATCAGTCGCTGATGTCGTGGGAAGGCACAGGAAGTGTACGTGCCGTGGGCACGACGGACGACCTTTGGCGACTCAGGGGGCAGTCATGCGATGGTCCTTTGTGCCGCTCTCAAGCGCCAGTGCCGCTTGTGCCGCATGACTCGGGTTCAGGTCTTGATTCGCTGCTTCCGTGGCGATGCACGGCATTTGTAGCCGCTTGTCAGACGGATCCTTTCATTGGAAGGCTTTTGATGGGCCAGGAATTGGCTCCTCTGGATCCTGCTTTAGATAGATTATTTAAGCCACCTCGAAGCATCTGATGATCTGACAGGGAGTTGTGCACAAGTGCCGACTCCTCATAGTTAAAAGATTCTCAGTTCATGCTCGCTTTTGGTACGTCTTTGATCATCGTTGACTTGCGATGTTTCTTGGAATCGTGACAAGCGATCGCAATCATGGCAAAAAAACCGCGACCGACTTTGAACCCCTATGGGTGAAAAGGTTTAAGGCTCTCGGTTTTGCCTGAACGGACTGATGAATCCCCAAAAAAGTGGGCTTTTTCTGAGACCAAGTGGCGATTTGTTTGCCTCGTCCCGGATCATGCCCAAAGCCGTGTCAAGAGCATCATCATTTCGCACTCCTAGATTCGAGGAACATTCCATGAACCGGTTTTCATCCCAAGTTCGCCGTGGGTTCACACTGATTGAATTGCTGGTCGTGATCGCCATTATCGCCGTCCTCATCTCATTATTGCTTCCTGCGGTTCAATCCGCACGCGAGGCCGCCCGCCGCACCCAGTGCATCAATAACATGAAGCAGCTTGGCTTGGCCATGCACAACTATCACGACACCAATAATGCCTTGCCAATGGGCAGAACGCTTCAGGTCGGAACCTATCGCCCATTCTCGCAATTCGCCAGGCTTCTGGGTTATATGGAGCAAAAAAATGTGTTCGACTCGATCAATTTCAGCCTTGGGAGTTTTGACTATCAGAATGTGACCTCATCAGCGGTTACCATTCAGTCATTTCTCTGCCCGACGGATGTTAGCGCACAAATCCCGACTGGACTTGTGATTCCTGGCTTTGTCTC
This sequence comes from Candidatus Kuenenia stuttgartensis, assembly GCA_945865635.1. Lineage (GTDB taxonomy): Bacteria > Planctomycetota > Planctomycetia > Isosphaerales > Isosphaeraceae > QWQI01. Next base: position 24,696 of record CAMBEP010000050.1, on the reverse strand, counting down.
AGCGGGGATCAATTATCGGGCGAATGAAGGCACCAGCCTTGCCATGTGGTATGGAGCAGAAGATACCGCGAATGTCAATAACGGTATAATTCTTCCACCCAATGGCTTGTTCTTCAGTTCTCAAATGATCCAATTGGCCAATATCACGGATGGGACCAGCAATACATCGGCTTTCAGCGAGCATGTGATGGGCGACTTCACCAATTCCGAAGTGACCGACCGGGGTGATACATTTCGTCCTGGAACTTATCCAGCAACGCCCGACGATGCTTACAACCAGTGCCGAGCGACCCTGATCAACAACCTTGCCAACCAAGGCTTCTCTAATGTCGGTGCGCCTTGGACATACGGCTACCACTCGACAACCAGTTACTGGCACGTGGCACCGCCCAATGCCAGGTCTTGCATGTTCCCGCCAGCCCGAATTGCAACCACGGCAAACAGCCGTCATGCGGGTGGTGTGAATATGACCATGGCGGATGGATCGGTCCGGTTCATCAAGAATTCGATCAATATCTTATCATGGCGAGCTCTTGGCACCCGAAATGGTGGCGAAGTTCTTAGCGCTGACAGCTTATAATTGATTCGAATTTCGAAGATCAAAAGGGAGATTTTGCCATGATTCCGTTCCATCTAAGCCGTCCTCTGAGCCGTTGGTTTTTCGGATTCCTATTGCTCTGCACCACAACTGGTTGCGGGATGAGTCAGAGTGCTGCTCCGCAGGCGGATCCGGGGCAGGCTGAGAAGACATTGAGATTGGTCCTCGACGCTTGGAAGGCCGGCGAAAATCCAGCCGACTTTTCCAAGCGGGTACCATCGATCGTCATCAACGATATGGATTGGAGCACCGGCCTGAAACTGGTCGCTTACAAGCCTCAGGCGGATGCCAGACTTGCTGGTAACGATATGCAATATCCAGTGGTTCTGGAATTGAAAAGCCCGAAGGGGCGAATTGTCAAGAAGCAGGCCGTCTATACCATCAGCACCTCGCCTCAATTGCTTGTTCTGAGGCAAGATGGCTGATCTCGGACAACCTCTTTTCGGGAATGGTCTGTGACTCTCAGATCCAGACCATTCCATTTCCGATAAATTTCAATCACCGTGAGACTTGAACAATGTTGAAGACAATCGGACTGGTTTACCTCGCTCTACTTTCTGCTCAGCCTGAGATCGACCTGACCAGCAATTTGCCTGATCGATCCGCTCCCGGATTGACAATCGATCGCGATTCCATGCTTAAAATGCTGGAAAACTCCAAGCGACACAAGCCTCGCTTGCCACTTCCTGAACCCACGGCCAAGGATCGGGAAACCGCAAAAAATGGAACTCTTGGGCTGGTTCATAACGGCCTGATGCGGCGATATTATTTGCCGACAGAGTGGTCGACAGCTGCCTTCCCTGCACGCTCCCAGCAATCCGGGCTTGTCGATTATGCATTTAAGACAGAGCTTTTCTGGATCATTTCCCGGCTCAATAATTGTGCCTATTGTTTAGGTCACCAAGAGGCCAAGCTGGCCACTGCGGGTCGCACCGAAGCTCAAATTGCTGCCCTCGACGGCGATTGGGCTGGTGCCGATACAGCGACCAAAGCGGCCCGAACACTTGCCGTCCTGAAAACGACAAGCCCTGACCAGCCAGTTCCAGCCGAAGTCTGGCGCGATCTGGCCACAAAATTTTCCCCTGAGCAACAAGGCGAAATCTTGCTGACGATTGCGAACTACAACGCCATGAATCGCTGGACTGGCGGGCTGAATATTCCTCAGGAAGAACATCGGGAATATCAGTCGAAACTTGGCAATGAGGCCACCCGGAAGGTCTCCGTAGTCATCGGATCGACAGGTAAAGCGGTCTGGTCCACCAGAAAGCTGCCAAAATTCGATGCGTTCATGAATTCCGTGAATCACATTGAGAGCTTGCCCCGGTTTTCCTTTGAATCGCCTGATACAGACAAATCTGTGCCCACCTGGTTGGGTCTCATGAAAACCCAAGGCACGACAGGCCAAGCCAGGCTAAAGAGTTGGGAGGGTGCCAAGCAGATCGAATCTTCAGAGGGTGTCAATGTGCCTGCCCTGCTGCGTGGCCAAATTCTCTGGTATTCTGCCCGCTTGGACAACGCCCCCCATGCAGCGGCTGAAGCTCGCAAAATGCTTAAAGAACTAGGCCAGTCGGATGCCGACCTTGAGGCTCTTGAAAACTTGGGTGACGGCACGAAGCTTGACGATAAAACTTCTAAAGTGCTGAACCTGGTCCGATTGCTGACCTTGAACCCAGCATGGGTTGGCGATACGGATATCAAGTCCGTTGAATTGCTTTTTGGTGATCGAGCCACAGCACAAATTGTTGAACTCGCCTGCATCGCTGCCGCAGTCGACAGGCTAAAGCCATAAAATCGATAGCATTTCAATTCGATTTCAAGATATTTGAAATTTTCTCAAAGGCGGCTCCTTCATGGAGCCACCTTTTTTGTTTCTTTTTTCAATTGTCACTTAATCTTGTGAATTATGGCGCGAATGGTTATAAGTGAAACTGCGAGAGTGGGAATCATTACGGCCAGGATCCAAGCTAACGGAAGGTCGCCGACATGTTGAAAATTGAGAAACTGACAAAAATCTATCCGGGCGAACCCCCTGTTAATGCACTTTCCGATATCAGCTTGGAAATGACGGAAGGATTATTTGGCTTGTTAGGCCCCAATGGTGCCGGGAAATCAACCTTGATGAAGATTCTGGCGGGGTTGCTTGAGCCAACATCTGGCCGGGTCACACTTGATGGAGCGGATCTGTCCAACCCACAAAATCGCCTTCGGCATTTCGAACGGCTTGGTTATTTGCCTCAAGATTTTGGCTTCCACAGCCATCTCACAGGCGAACGAATGCTTGGATTCCTCCTGGAGCTCAAGGGAGTAACTGGCCCTAAAGGCCGCAAAGCCCTGGTTTCAGAACTTCTCGAACGAGTCAATCTGGCAGATTCTGCAAACCGTAAGTTGCGTGAATATTCCGGCGGAATGCGCCAGCGGCTGGGGATTGCTCAGGCCTTGGCAGGCGATCCACGGCTGGTGATCGTCGACGAGCCCACAGCGGGCCTCGACCCTGAAGAACGTCTGCGATTCTACCGACTCCTGGCCGAACTTGCTGTGGGGCGAATCATACTGCTCTCGACACATATCGTAGAGGATGTCGCCACAGTTTGTCCCAAATTTGCGGTCATTCGTAAGGGCAAGCTCGTGGCCCTGACGACTCCCAGAGATGCCAGAGAGAGTCTCAAGGGACAAATCTTTGAGGGTGTTGTGGAACAATCCAACCTTGACACAATTCGCGAAGAATATTTTGTCACGCAGGCCATGGTTTATGATGGTGCAAACAAAGTTCGTCTGTTTCTCGAAAAAGGTTCACCACCAGCCGACTTTGAGTGCGTTCCGCCGACTCTGGAGGACGCGTATTTCATTTCCATGAAAACGGAAAACCATCTCATGGGAACAGGCTTGAACAAAGCCTCAGGAGGTGTACTTTGAACCTCAAATCCATTAGGCAGGCCCTGACCGTTGCGAAGTATGAAATCAGGTCTCCACAAGCCAGGTCGCTCTTGATTGTCTGGGCCCTGATGACCATCCTGCTGGCTTGGGCCATGTCGTTTGGAGCTGTCCAGATCTCCTCGGGTTCGAGTGGGGTCGGCGGAATCAAGTCGCATTTGACCAGCGAATTTGCACAGGCCTTGCAAAGTGCTGTCGTGGCCATCATGATCGACGGCTTTTTCTTTGCCGTGCTGACCGGCATGACGGTTCCTCGTGATTTCGAAGCCCGGGTGCTTGATATCGAGCGGGCCAGTGGCCTCTCGCCCCGTTCCTATGTCTCAGGAAAGTTTCTGGCAACCGTCTTCTGGCTTTTAGTCATGCTTGGCTTGCAAATCCTAAGTCGCATTTTCTTTAATCATCTGGTGCCCAACGCCAGCATGCAAGAGTCTCGAGGGCCACTCATACCTCTGAATTACATCAGACCAATGATCTTCATGGTCTTCCCGGGGCTGCTCTTTAATGGAGCCATGGCATTCTTTCTGGGGGCACGAACAAAAAATTCTGTGATTGTATTTCTATCGCCTGTAGCATTGATCATGGCATACAGCTTTCTGTTTTCTGAAACACTGCTGAATCGCGTTCCAGCCAACATTCGTGAAGTGGTTCGTTTAGGCGATCCGTCTGGAACAGAATGGCTCAGCCAGACTTATTTAAGAGACGACCGGGGAGCGGAATTTTATAATTCCACTCCCATTCATTATGAATTGCCATTTCTGATGAGTCGCTTCGCTTTCGTTCTGATCGCTCTTGGACTTGTTCAGGCATCTGCCAGCCGAGCCATGTTAGACTCATCGGTGAAGACCAAATTCAGGATTCCCAGAAATCGAAAATTGAAAACGGTCATTGAAACCCCCCATGAAACCATTCGCGCCAAATCCATGACCCTATCAGATTTGCATATGCAGGTCCGCAGGCCATCCTGGATCAAGAATGTGATTTCCATTGCAAGGCTGGAGTTCCGTCATTTATTGCATGGGCCCGGCCTATGGCTTTTTGGAATTATCATTGCATTTGTGGCCACAATCAATGCCGTGATGCAGCCTGGCCCTCTGGATACGATTATCTTGGTCACAGCCGGCAACTTTGCAGCCCGGTCGTTTCCGTTCGTCACGTTTTGCACTTGCATGCTCGCACTTTTCTATGGCACCGATGCGATGGAACGGGACCGGTCCGCACGAGTTGAATCCTTTATATTTGGCTCACCCGTAAGGCTTTCCGCATGGCTTGTTGGCAAATCCCTGGCCTGTGCCGTCGCAGGATTCGTCGTTGTTGCCAGCACATTTCTTGGCTTGTGCACAGCCTTGGCATGGCAGGGGCAGCTCTGGCCGCAGCCTTGGCCACTGATTTGCATCTGGGGCATGCTTCTGTTCCCCACATTTCTCTTCTGGTCCTCTTTCGTGGCCTTGACAAGGTCGTTTACACCCAATCGATCGGCAGCCCTGGCCCTTGGTTTTGTTTTCATGGCTCTCACTTTTCTGCTGAATTTCAAGGGTTATACCAACTGGGCAAATAACTGGTCATTGATCGGACAAACCGTAGTCTGGAGCGATATCTCCCAGTTTGAAATGCAACGCACGGCAATCGTCTGGAACCGTATCGCCACTCTATGTGCAGCGTTTTTTCTGCTGACATTTGCCAGCGTTCGATTTAATCGGCTTGAGCAGGATACAATCCAGGCCCGTTCCAGACGTAATTTCAACAGCTTTGCCAGACGTTATGCACCTGCTTTGCTCGCGGCCATTCCCATGTGTTGTATCTCCGGATGGTTGTATATGCAATTGCGAAAAGGGCCTGATGGCTCTGTTTCCCGTAAGCTGAATAAAGACTATTGGAAGCGAAATGTCGCCACATTTTATGAATTTCCATCCCCTACCATTGATGCAGTCGATCTCGATTTGAAACTTGATCCGGCCCAAGGGAGTTTTCACCTTAAAGGGAAATTTCTGGTTCGCAATCATCGCGACAAGCCGATGACAGAATTTCCAGTCACCCTGGGCAGGCACATCACAAATTCGACCTGGATATGGAATGAAAAAGGATATAAACCTGAGGATCGAGCCGGACTGCTGATCTTTAAAAAGCCGGATGGATCCAAATTCATGCCTGGCGAATCGTTTGATCTGGCGTTTGAGTATGATGGGAAATACCCGGGCGGAATGAGCAAAAATGGTGTCCGTTCCATGGAATTCATTCTCCCTTCTGGAGTGGTATTAACCAGCTTTTCCAATAGCATGTTACCCATCTTTGGTTTTAATACTGGTCTGGGGCTGGATGCTGACATGGCACCTGATGGTCGTGAATATCCATCCGACTATTACAAAGAAAAGGTCGATGCAGCCTATGGAGGTGGCTCGAAGATGAAAACACGCATCGCCATTACCGTACCAGGCGATTTTGTGGCCAATAGTGTCGGTGTACTCGAAAAAGTTGTGAATCAAATGGACGGCACCAGGAAATTCTTCTGGAAGAGCGATCAGCCGGTCTCCATTTTCAATGTCGTTGCTGGCAAATGGTCCGTTGCCAAAGGCGAAGGTGTATCAATTTATTATGATCCAAGGCATGGCCTGAATGTGCCTGATATGCTGAAAGGGCTTGAGGCGTCGCGCAAGTGGTATGGTGAATGGTTCGGAGCATTTCCCTGGAAGGAATTGAAGCTCAGCGAATTTCCGGGCATGTCGGATTATGCTCAAGGATTTCCGACCAATATTACATTCAGTGAGTCAATCGGTTTTCTGACACTTAACAAGTCTGATTCCAATGTTGCATTCTATATTACGGCTCACGAAGCCGCTCACCAGTGGTGGGGCAATCTGATGGTGCCCGGAGCCGGTCCTGGCGGGAATATTCTCAACGAATCACTGGCGAATTATTCCGCAATAATACTCATGGATAAAGTCATTGGTGAAGAAGCTCGCATGGGCCTGACCAAACAATTGGAATTTGATTATGTCAGGAATCGTCAGGGCGATGATGAGCGACCATTGGTAAAAATTGATGGCCGCAGGGCGACGGATCAATCGATTACATATTCTCGCGGTGGATGGGTCTTTTGGATGTTGTCAAACCTGATGGGTCGCGACCAATTGAATAAAGGGCTGGCGGAATTGATCCAAAAATTCCCGGCTGGCTCGCCAGATTCACCCCTTTTGGAAGATTTGATTGAAATCGTAAGGGCTCATGCTCCTGACAAATCCGCTTACGACCAATTTATCAATCAATGGGTAAAAGGCTCTGTGATGCCCGACTTGCAATGGCTGGACGTTAAACTGACCAAATTGGGCGAGAAAGATTATCAGGTCACAGGAAAACTCAAAAACTCAGGCACCGGAACCGTCATGGTTGCAATTGCTACCACAAAGGGCGAGCGATTCAAGAAAAAGAATTCTGTGTCGGAAACAAAATCAGAGTATCAAACCGCTTCCCAGATGGTAAAAATTGAGGCAGGCCAATCCTCAGACTTTTCGATTCAATCCAGTTTTACGCCTGAAAAAGTGGTGTTCGACCCTGACTTTCAATTGCTATTGAGAGGCCGGGACCGTTCCGAGCGAAAGCTTTCGCAGTAGCCATGATTTCCAAATGCTTGCCATTTTTTCAGGATGGCCTCTCTATGGGCTTTCCATTAGCTGCTTGGTTCGCGTTTTTTTAAGGGCTTGTCCCTAAAGGATCTATGGCAAGTCGCACATCTGGTTGTCATGGAATTGAGTATGGCTTTGAGATCCGTAGTTGCGTCGGTTTCCAGTGCATCAGTGGGCGTCCTGGGTTTGATTCTCTCCAGCCACTGCGTCAGATCGGATTCCAGTTTGCCCATTTGGCTGGAAAACTCGGCGGGCTGATCTCGACATTCTGGCAGGCGAGAAGATTCGCGCACCAACTCCCTAAGCTGGATGGCATCGTGCAGCGGGTCGATTTTCGAAGCGTCTCCTGCCGTCGTCTTGCCCTTCCTGTCCAAATCATTGCCAAGCCAAGCCTTAAGCCTGTCAAAACGCTGGTCGAATTGGACCATCATATCGACCAGCGCTGGCATCTCGACTGATTCAGGCAATGGTGTTTTTATGGCAGAAATGGCCTTTTTATCAGGAACTTGAAACTGATTCACGGAATCATACAAGCCGGAATAATCCTTGGATGTTCCAGCTTTAAGCATGAATGCGATCGCTTGATCCTTAGACCAACCAAGGCCGAATTGTGCCATGATCGAAGCCGCCGCCGGGGCTCGATGCCGGCCATGGTGGCAGTGGATATAGATCGGCTTGGGCATCTGTGCAAAAGCCTGCGCCAAGGCGATTTGCTGATTGAACGGGATACCATCGTAGCCGACGGGAATATGGACATATCTTAGGCCCATCCGCCTGGCAATCTCCACAGGCGGCGTTGCTCCGTCCACGCTGATGATCGTCTTGATCCCCTTGGATTTCAGAAGTTTCAGGCCTGATTCACCATTCGGATCGCCACCGCTCAACAGGCGGGTATCCATGCGCCAAACATTCTCGATGCCAGCGAAGGCATGCGAGCTGGGCAGCTCTTTTTGCGCTTCATCGACGGCGGCTGTGAAAATGAGAGGAACGAGGGCTATGATGAGCCCCAAAATCGGAGTCGGAATCCAATTGATGCGGATCTTACCCGTTTTCATGCCAAAAGGTCCTGAATCACTTTGCCTGTGGTCAGGGCCATGGGGCGATCCAGCGAGTCTCTGAGTTCCGTGGCCGGATCAATACCCAGCAGGTGGTAGATTGTGGCCGCCAGATCGGCTGAAGTCACAGGGTCTCTGGAGGGGTAGGCTGCATATTTATCGGACGCCCCATGCACGTAACCCCCTTTTATTCCAGCACCTGCAAGCACCGTCGTGAAGCAGTGCGGCCAGTGGTCGCGGCCATCGCGGCCGGCCCCTGCTCCACCGATCACCGCTTGGCCCACTCGCGGAGTCCGGCCAAATTCGCCAGACCAGACCACAAGAGTATCGTCCAGCATTCCGCGACTTTCCAGGTCGTCCAGCAGTGTGCTGAAGGCTTGATCGGCGGGCGGCATGAGACGTGTTTTGAGGTCGATAAAGTTACGGTTGTGTGTGTCCCAATAGACAGAGACATTGGTGATGCCTTCGTTGGGCCAAAACAATGTGACAATCGGTACTCCCGCTTCGACCAGTCGCCGGCCTTGCAGCACACTCTGGCCGTGCGCCGTCATGCCATAGCGTTCGCGAAGCTTTGGATCTTCGCGAGTTAAATCAAAGGCTTCAAGTGATTTGCGATCGTTTAAGAGGGAGTGGGCGCGGGCATAGTGGGTCGTCATGGCGGCAGGAATTGGGCTGCTTGTCCATGGCGATGGTTGTAGCGGCAAAAGTGCTTTTTCAAGGGCATCAGACAAGGCTCGCCGCCCACCCAGCCGCTCCAGCGTCAAACCATCCGGAAGACTCAGTGTTGCAGGGTGATACGTCGCTAAAGCCGGGTTGTCGTCAATCGTCATCGGCTCATAATTCGGACCCATCCAGCCACTGCCCTGGCCATGACTTGATTCGACGAATCGGGGGGCCGCATCTGGAATCTCAGGCCTCATCTGAACATAAGGAGGCAAGGCAGACCGTCTGGATTGTGGCCTCAATCGGGCCATTACGGCTCCATAATGTGGCCAATCTTCGCGAAAGTCGCCCCCGCCCACGCGGGGAACAGATCGACCGGTCAGAATTTCGTGAGTGGCTGTTGTATGATTCACATCGCGATGGGTCATCGACCGAATGATCGATAAGCGATGCGCTCGTTTGGCAAGTTCTGGGAAGTGCTCGCAAATATTGATATCGGCAACACTTGTGGCAATGGGTCTGAATTCGCCGCGAAATTCCAGAGGGGCTGAGGGCTTCAGATCCCAAGTGTCCTGCTGGGCTGGCCCACCCCACATAAATAAGAGAATACAGCGTTTGGCTTTTCCGAATCCCAAAGGCATCGGTTGACTATTGGCGGAATTTGAGGCATTTTGGGCCGCATAAAGCTGGTCAAGGCTGGACATGGCATGGCCGCCCAACCACCCCAGTCCACCAATCCGGATCACTTCACGACGATTCCTGTGCGAGTGCTTCGCAACAAAATTCAACGGTTCAGGCGTGAACAATGGACTGTTCATCGCTCTTTTTTTTCGCCTTTTTGAAGTGGATTATTCAACAGTTTGCGCTGAACATCAGTATCCGCGATCAATCCCCTCTGGTCAACTGGATTGTGCCCGATTCAGATCCATCCTATGATTTTCGATCTGGTAAGCCCCTTCCATTCAAGCACAGGACCGGCACAGATCACTCGTTTCCCTTCGAAAAAAGACGATAACATCCAGCCATAAAACCTTTTGTAGAATAGTCAAAATAAATTTGATCAAACGCACTATGAATTTAGAAATACTATGCACTATAATTTTGATAGACCAAAAACATGAGTTTTCAAAATCACAAGAATGACTTTTGGTCTAACAATAGAAGGTTGGTTCCAGATGCTTCAACACAGGCTTGTAGTAATACGTAAACCTCTTATTCAAAAAGGTTTTACTCTGATAGAACTGCTTGTGGTGATATCCATCATAGCGGTTTTGATCTCGTTGTTGTTGCCTGCGGTTCAGTCAGCACGAGAGGCTGGACGACGTCTTCAGTGCATGAACAACTTGAAGCAAATCGGGTTGGCCATGCATCAATACCATGATCTAAACGGCTGTTTTCCGGCCTCTTATCTCACAAAGACGGGTGGTGATACGTATCAGGGCGTGCCGAATGCGATTACGGGCGATGCAGGGCCCGGTTGGGCCTGGCTTTCCCGGCTTTTGCCAGGTGTGGAGCAATCGCCCCTTTTTGACTCCATCAATCACAGCCTCCCATGTTGGCTGCCAGATCAGCGCACGGCCGTGGAGACCACAATCTCAATCTTTCTTTGCCCTTCTTCGGACACCACCCTGGGCCGGGTGAGTATTGCCGGCAGCAACGGCACTGAGTTGACGATAAATCGATTTGCAAGAGCACATTATGTTGCCAATGCCGGGCAATTCAATGTCTGGGACGTACCCATCGCCGACCTGACCAACCTGGCCAATGGCCCGCTTTTTCGCAATAGCCGAACAACGATCGCGAATGTTACGGATGGTCTTTCTCAAACAGTCTTTGTGGGCGAACATTCAGCTTCCCTTTCACCCAAAGTCTGGGCAGGTGTTGTTCCAGGCGCGCAGGTCCGCGTGACGGATCGCTTTCTGGGCCGTTCGGAGTCTCCGTTTGACTATGCTGCGGCCTTCGTCAATGTTCACACTGGCCCGTCTGCAAACGAGCACCCGCCTGTGATTCATTCGCCCAACGCGCCTGTGGGACACACGGATCAAATGTTTGCGGAGCATCCAGGTGGTCTAAACCTATTGATGGGTGATGGTTCCGTTCGATTTATCTCAGAACGGATCAATCCATGGGTGTGGGTCGCATTGAACACGAATCACGGCTCGGAAGTTCTCTCAGCCGATAGTTACTGAACCTGCTGAAACCATCGTTTCCCAAGAGCCATCCCATGAATTTTCAGCGAGACGCCTTTTCAAGAATTGCCCTCTGCCTCTTCGCCGCCCTGATGGCGCCGGGCTGCTCCAAACCACCACAGGTCGAGCCTCAACAAATCCGACTTGTGGAGGCCACTTGGACCGCAGTTGCAGGCAAGGATCTGAAGTCACTGGCCATGTTGACCAAAACCGTAGAAGCCGAGCGACAGTCTGGTCGGATCAGCCCAAACCAAAACGCCTATTTCCAGAAGATTTTTGCAAACGCACAAAACCAGCGATGGCAAGAAGCTGAGGAGGCTGCATTCGAATTTCTGCATGCTCAAGGCCCCTGATTTGGCGGTTGCTCGAAAATGAGCAATCTGAACCCAAATTGGCGCAAGCCTCATTCACCAATCGATTCAATTGACTCATTCCCTAACTTCGCCATGGTTTTACAGTCGACTTGGGAATTTTTAACGCCCTTTAACGCAAACCCTGATTCTATCGGCTATCTTGGCAATGCTTGATGGAATCAGTCTACATGGATCGAAGAATTTTCGTCAGGCTCCTAGATCACCTAATCTACGCTATGATAAGATTTGTCCCATCTGACCCATTCTCTTCAATGGCTGAAATCTGGTTGATTGGCTTTCAGAATCGACGCTGATTTCTGCAAGTTGCAAAGCGGGATGACGGTTGGTCCGTGATCGAGTGAGATCTTTCTGACATAAGATGGCCCGAATTTCTCTGAGTGTGAGTAAAAAAACGATGCACAGGCGAAACAGTCTAAAAAACAGCTTGGGCGTCTCCAACGGGTTGAAAGCACGTCTCGGCATCCTCTTTTTCCGGAGAGAACGTCCTATGTTAATGAATTATAAATTGCGTGTAAACTCATTCATATCAGGTGTATCCGTCATCTCGATCTCGGTTGGGGCTGTTGGGCTTTGGGCTCAGAACACACTTCCGGTTCCGCCACCTGGTGGGAAGCCGGTGGTGCGTAGCATTGGCAAGACACCTGGTCTTGAGAGTTTTGCGGTTCCTCCCAAGACTCCGTTTGAGCTTGTGGAAGCGATTGATTATCTGATCCGGGTTGGTCATGAAGCCCAAGCCTTGCCACTGGCCCAAAAGCTAACGAATGCCAGCCCTGATGCTGAGACCCTCCTGGAGATTCGCAATCAAATTGGGTCTGCCAAGCTGCTCACCATGCAATCTTCCCAAAACCCTCAGCTTAACGCACTGATGGTTAAGTTTGCAGATTCTGTGGCTCAGGCGTCCACACAACTTACCACCGACAAAGGCCGAATCCGCAGGCTGATTGCCCAATTGTCGGCTTCAAAGGAAGAAAGCGAGCTGGCCACAGAGCGGCTTTCAAGGCTTGGTTCACAAGTGGTTGGTTTTCTGGTGGATGCCTACACTGCGCCTGATGTGACACCTGAGACACGAACTGCCATTCAAAAAACCTTGAACGACCTGGAAATTTCGGCTGTTCCTGGTCTGTTAGGCGTGCTCAGGCACCCTGATACCCAAGTTCAAATCGCTGTCATTCAAGCACTTGGTTCGATTGACGATCCCCGTGCCTTGCCATGGCTCGTCTTTCAATCCACTCGCAAGGGCGAAGTTGGAGCGGCGGCAAAAAAGGCCGTTGACAAGCTGAACCATGGTCATCCGATTCCTTCCCCAATGGATTACCTCAAAAACGCATCTGCAAGCTATCTCGACCATGACGTGGATTTTGCGACCAAAAATGTCGAGCTCTGGAACTGGGATAATCAACAGAAGAAGATGGTCTCACGGAGTCTGGATCAAAATGGTGCCAAAGGGGCCATTGGTTATCGGCTCGCCAGGCTTGCGCTTGATCTTGATCCGACGGATGAGTCGTCACAAACGATTGCACTCTCGACACTTTTGCAGGAGGAGTCAGACCGCCTTGGTCAGGCCTTTCCGCAAGCCGATCCGGCAGGTGTCTGGTCAATGGCTTTGGCCTCTGGCCCAAAAACTTTGGAAAATGTTCTGAAGCGGGCCATGACCACGGGGCGTCATGAGCGGGTGGCGGTGCTTGCAGTCCAAGCTTTGGGCCAAGTGGTTTCCACATCCGATCTGGTCGTGCCTGGTGGGCAGCCCCACATTTTGGTCAAAGCTTTGTCATCACCTGATCGACGCGTTCAGTTCGCCGCTGCCAAAGCTCTTGTGGATCTTGATCCAAACCAGCAGTTTCCTGGTTCGAGTCGGGTGGTACCCGTGCTTTCGCGGTTTTTGCTATCAAACCCAGCGCTTCCAAGGGCCGTTGTCATTCACAATCATATCGGTGAAGGCAGCGACTGGACCACGTATCTCAAAGCGGCTGGCTACGATGCCACTCTCGAAGCGTCGGGTCGCGATGGGTTTTCTGAGATTGCCCGTCGGGGCGATGCCGAGCTTGTTCTGATCTCAACACATTTGGATCCAACAAGCTGGACCCTTCCAGAAACCATCTCCAACCTCAAAGCCGACTCCCGCACGGCTGGTGTCCCTGTGATCGTTGTCGGCCCTCTTGATGCAAAATATCGATTGCAAACCTTGCTTGGGAATACCCCAGGGCTCGGTTTCATGATCAGCCCAGCCAATCAACAGATCGCCGACCGTCAAATCGCTTTTCAGCTCAAGAAGATTGGTAAAACACCACTGACAACGGATCAACGCGTGGAATACTCCAAAGAAGCGTCCCATCTGCTAGGCCAATTGATCGCAGGGAAACGCCCGAATTCCATGACGGCCATGCTGGGTTCGCTTGAGCCTCATATTTATAAGTCATTAAAAGCCTCCTTGCCACCTTCAGAACCAATCGAAAAGCGACCAGCCCGCAAAGATCTGCTGGAACGAGTTTTACAGAGCTCTCTGCCCAAGCCTGAACGAGCCGCAGCCGCCCTGGAATTGTCTGGCGAGATTCAGGCGACGGGCTTAAAACTGAGTCAGGCCGAATTGCAAAAGGTCAATCGTCTGTTTTTGACACTTGAGCAAAAGGGTGAATTAGAAATCCTAAAAGGCCTCGCACCGCTTGTTGGCGTGAATAAACCGGATAGGCGGACAGTAAGCGAAATCTTCCTGAAATTTGCCCCATTAGGCGATAATTACGAGTCGATTCAAAAGACGCAGTAAATCGATCCAGACATAGGCTCGATTCTATCGCAGGCGGTTCGTGTGGTGCACGAACCATGCCTCGCTGACTCACAAAATACAGACCGTAACCCTGACCCCCACCTCCTCGAAACAGGATCGAGGCTGTGTCGGGGGGTTTTTATTTCTCCCGAACCGTTGGGAACATAAGCCTCATCCCGTTGTAACAGTGGCAGCAACCCACCAATTCTGATATTCTCGGCACTTCGACAACCACAAGGTTCGACACAATCCCCATGTCTTTGCGGAGTATTGTCATGAGAACAACCAGCTTGAACCGTCTTGCACTGAGTTTCGCTTGCCCGCTTTTTCTGATGGCTGTCTCAGCCATTGGTGCAGATACCCCCAAGGCTTTGATCGATGGCACCGGCCCAGGCTGGCACACCATGGTGAAAGCGGATTTTGAACGAGTCAACGACGTCGAAGATACTTGGCAGTTTCGTGACGGTGGGATCTTCTGCACAGGTCAGCCTGTTGGTGTGATTCGCACAGCAAAGCAATACACCAACTTTGAGCTTGTCGTCGAATGGATGCACGAAAAGCCAGCCGGAAACTCGGGCGTTTTTGTCTGGGCCACACCGGTATCCCTAAAAGGCCTGAAGCCAGGCCGATTGCCCCAAGGAATCGAAGTCCAGATTCTGGATAACGGTTATCGTGACCAATACGAGAAAAGCTCTGGTAAAAAGGGCGACTGGTTTACGACTCATGGCGACGTGTTTGCCGTGGGTGTCAAACTCAGCCCATTCAAGCCAATTTCGCCAGATGGGAGCCGAAGTTTCCCCCGAAAAGAGCTCAGTAAGCCATCAGGTCAGTGGAACCACTACTATGTGCGGGCCATCAATGGCGAGGTCAGGTTGTGGGTCAATGGCGAGGAAGTTTCGGGCGGTACGGGTGCAAGCCCAGCCAATGGCTACCTTTGCCTTGAAAGCGAAGGTTCGCCCGTCCGATTCCGGAATATGAAGATCCGGGAATTGCCGTAATCTTGAAACCAGCCTTGTCGATATGCAATTCCCAGCAACCATGAAAACGATCCTCTGCCTGATTGGTACGCGACCTGAGGCCATCAAGATGGCCTCAGTTGTTCGTGAATTGAAATCAAGGCCGGGAGTTAAAGTGGTGGTCTGCGTGACGGGGCAGCACCGCGAAATGCTGGAACCAATTCTACGCTTCTTTCAAATTGAGCCCCAAATCGATCTTGGCCTGATGCGCCCGGACCAGACCCTTTCAGGCCTGACGGCAAGACTGATCGAAGGCTTGGACGAAGTCATTCGGCGCATCTCGCCAGACTGGGTTGTGGCCCAGGGCGATACCACCTCGGTCATGGCGGCAGCCATGGCCGCATTCTATCGCAATGTCCCATTTGCACACGTTGAGGCTGGACTCAGAACTGGCGATCTGGCCGCTCCGTTTCCAGAAGAATTTCACAGGCGAGTGGCCGATATGGTGGCTCTCCTCCATTTTGCACCTACGCCCCAAGCCTCAGCCAGACTCAAATCGGAAGGCATACCCTCAAGCCAGATCATCATGACCGGGAACACCGTTGTTGATGCCTTGCTTGAGGCTTGCAAAGCCGACCCAGACTGGTCTAAAGGGCCTCTCTTGCAGGTGAATCGCTCAAAGCCAATTGTGGTCGTGACCGCCCATCGACGCGAAAACTTTGGTCAGCCCATGCGTGAAATCTGTGAATCTGTCGCAGAATTGGCCCATAAATTCGCTTCACGGCAGATTCAATGGGTTTTCCCAGTCCATTTGAATCCGAACGTAAAAAAAACAGTCTTTGAAATCCTTGACCACGTTCCAAATGTCATTTTGCTCGATCCGCTTGAATATCCATGGCATGTACAGCTCATGAAGCACGCCCGACTAATTCTGACAGACTCCGGTGGAATTCAGGAGGAAGCCCCCACTCTCGGTGTGACCGTTCTGGTCTTGCGATCCACCACAGAACGACCGGAAGGCCTGGCCACAGGCCAAGCCAAATTGATCGGCTGGAAGCGTCAGGACATCGTTCGCGAAGCCTCTCAGGAATTGCAATCCGCCCTGACCCAGCCTACCCCTGGCAACAGCCATGATAATCCATACGGCGATGGATTTGCAGGACGCCGAATTGCCGACGCCCTGCTTGGTGATCACCCTGATTGATGTTTCAGAAGCCCCATTTTATCGGCCTCAGTCATTTAAGCTCTGGCGACCGCCGCTGCGTGTTTCTGGATCCTGCGGATGGCTTCCGCAATTTGGTCCATATCAGAACGCGGCCCCAGAAGCATGTTTTGTGTAAACCAGACCGCGTCTGAGCAAATCCGGTCGTTGGCAGGTCGGTGGGAATTCGTTTCGTACCAGTCGTTTAAATGTTTTTCGCCATAAATTCTCAAGAAGCCTTTATTGGACGTGACCACCTTCAGGAAATGCTCTTTATTCAGAGGGCTGTAACCAGAAGATCCCGGAATCCCTTCGGCGCCGAGCGCCTTCAGAAAGCTCTCCCGCGAGAGGCCTGCAAAGGCCTCGGCGTTGTAACGGAACATGTAAAGGTGATATGCATTTCGTGTGCATCCAGGATACATTCTGGCAGGCATAATGCCTGGAATGGCCTGCAATTGCTCTGTAAGGTATTTGGCGTTTGATTCACGAGTCTGTGACTGCTTTTCCAGCCGTTCCATCTGGGCGAGCAATATGGCAGATTGAAATTCGGTCAGACGCAAATTGGCGCCATTTCTGCCGTAACCACTGACACCGGAATTTGGCTTCGCACGGCCATTATTATGAAAACTCCGAGCTTCTTCGAACAAGTCCGATTGATTTGTCAAAAAAGCGCCGCCCTCACCGGCGTTCAAATTCTTTGAGGCCTGAAAGCTGAAGCAGCCGGCATCGCCAATCGTACTTACGGCTTTGCCGTTCCATTCTGCCAATGGAGATTGGCAGGCATCCTCAATCACTTTGATTTTCTTTTCGCTAGCAATTCTCATGATGTGGTCCATGTCGGCCACCGAGCCGCCGAGGTGAACAGGCATTAACGCCGCAGTCTCTGCACGGATCAGGGCCGCGATCGAGTTGCAATCTATTTGAAAAGTGTTTAAATCGGTATCAGCAAAAACCGGCAAGGCGTGGTGCAGCAATACGGCATTCACACTTGCTGCGAAGGTGTATGGCGGAACAATCACTTCATCGCCCGGGCCGATATCCATGGCGGCCAGTGCGATGATCAGGGCACTGGTGCCATTGGCCGTTGCCAGGCAGTGCTTCGCGCCTAAACGATTGGCCCAAGCGGCTTCGAACCTGGGTGTGACAGGGCCTGAGAGACGGTTCCAGAGTCCAGATTTCAGGACATCGGTTATCATCCTGAGATCATTCTCAGCAATGATGGGCCATTTCGTCCACCTTTCGGTTTTCTTTCGAACCGCTGGCCCGCCCAGGATTGCAGGCTTGGTTTCATCGGCTTTGGCCAAGCCAATCGCTTGCGACACGACCCCCAGACTGGCGGATGCCGCACCGAATTGCTTGGCACATTCGCGCCTGGACAATGGTTGGATCATGGACTCAACTTTCTTACGGGGGTTGTGTTTGGACCTTTTGTGTCAGGCAGCAGGCAATCTCCAAATCATGATGGAATCGGTTGTCAGCGTCAAGTGTGTTGTAACCCGACCGATTGGCGCAATCGGGATGTAAGTAAAAATAAATCAGATAAACCATTGGCTTTCGGCCCGGTTTTCACATAGATTTAAACATTCACAATGGCACCAGGATTTGAATTGGTTTCACTCAGCACCTTGAAAGGCAGATCGAATGTCCACAGATGATATTGCATCGAATTCGTTGTCGAGCCGATTGAAATCAAATCTACAATTCGTCAATGGTCGTTTGAAGAAGCGCCAATCTGAGCATGATGCCTTCAGTGATGTTAAGGCACTGGCGCAGGTCTGGATCAAGCTGGCTTCATATGATTTCATCGCACTTGGCTTGGATAATGATCATCCAGCCGTCGCAGAATTGGGAACGAATTCATCGAGTGAATCGATGTGGAAAATCGGCCGCCAAATCGTTGACGGTATTGATAAACCAAACACGGACTCAGCCATCCGTTCATTGTTTGACGCCATTATGCTTGAGCGGGTGGTCTTGCACTTCCTGCCCAGTGAAAAAATCAAGTTGCGAGCCGACAGTATTAAAAACCGGTTCCAGGCCACCGTTGGCAAAGCGCGATATGAGCTTTATTTCCCGGTTACGACATTGGACAAACCCTTGAGCCCTGAGGAATTGAGAGATGAACTCGATTTCATTCTCTCAGAAACCATGTATGTCTACATGCTGACCCCTCTGCGACCTCAGGCACGCTCACGCATCTTATGGTATTGCATGAAGCCGTTTTTCCTGATCAGCGCGACCATGCTTCTAATCAGTGTGACGGTCGCTCTGAATGATCAGCGACTCGATCAATTTGCAACTCTGGCCCTGATCCCGGTTTTTGGTTCCATGGGAGCAATGGTGAGCTTTCAGCAGAGAGTCGAAAACCTCCCAAGCGCAGGTGATACGGTTCGAAATACACTGGCAATGGAAAGCGGCCGACAAACCCTGTGGACCACTTCCGTGGCGGGTTCCATTTTTGCGATTATCATCAACCTGCTCTTTGCTGGTGGAATGATTGAAGGGAACCTGTTCCCCAAGTTCGGTTATTTAAGAGGAATTCTTCCCACACAGCAGGATCCGGGCCCGTTGGCTGATATTGCGAAAATGCTGATCTGGGCCTTTGTTGCGGGTTTTGCCGAACGCTTGGTTCCGGATACCATTGGCCGACTCACAACAGTCCTCAAGAGCAATGACTTTGGTGCAAACAGCAAGATACCGGGCCGAAAACTCCAGGAAAATGAACAGGACGTCAAGCCAGTCGCGTCTCCGACAAATCCAGAAGATGTGTATTCCGATATCATGAAGGCCCAGGCTGACCTAGAGAAAGTCGGTCTCACCCAACCCCCAACGCCACCAGTCCTCGCGCCTGTTTCTGCACCGTCTGCGAACGTAACGACTCCGACTGGAGCCGTACCGACAGATAAATCCAGCCCAATCCCAACGGTTGCCCCAAAACTGTAAAAATGGCCCATCGGTCAATCTTCATCTGATCGATGCAAGCCCGTCTTTTCGTCCTTGAATTTCAGGATGAGTGAAATCGACCGATCCCGTTGTATTCAAACCCACGAGATTGCATGTTGGCCGGGTCGAATATGTTCCGGCCATCAAAAATAATTGGCTGAGCCATTTTGGACATCATTTTTTTGAAGTCAGGTGTCCGGTATTCGCTCCATTCGGTCACGATGGCAAGGGCGTTTGCACCTTCTACGGCGTCGTAGGGCTGGCTGCAATATTGGAGACGATCAAGATCACCAAAATGTGCGCGAACATTATCAAGAGCTTCCGGGTCGTGAATTTTCAGTCTCGCACCGGCTTTAAGCAGCGTATCGATCAAAACCAGCGACGGAGCCTCACGAATATCGTCGGTCTTCGGCTTGAACGCCAAGCCCCACACACCGATTGTGGACGTGGCAATGGAATCGCCAAACCGTGCCAGAATTTTATTTGGCAGGATGTGTTTCTGGGCTTCGTTGACATTGTCTACGGCGTGCATCATCAGTGAATGCATGCCCTTGGAGACCGCCATATGAATCATGGCCCGAATATCTTTGGGGAAGCAACTGCCACCATAACCAACACCAGGAAACAGGAATGAAAAGCCGATGCGCTGATCGTGCCCGATGCCTCGCCTGACGTCATTGATGTCAGCAAGATAGGCTTCGCACAAGTTGGCCATCTCATTAATGAAGCTGATCTTTGTTGCCAGCATGCAATTGGCAACATATTTGGTCATCTCCGAAGATTCTGGTGTCATGACCAGAAACGGCCGTTCTGTTCTCAGGAAGGGTAAGTAAAGCTCCTTCAGTGAGTCGGCAACGGCGGGATGGCGCACTCCGACAACCACTCGATCGGGCTTGGTAAAGTCGTCAATGGCCGCCCCTTCTTTTAGAAATTCGGGATTCGAAGCAAATTGGTGAGGGAGACCGGAAATCGCTCTGACCCGACGCTCCAGCTCGGCATTGGTCCCCACCGGCACTGTGCTTTTAATGACAATGATCTTGGCGTCGCGTGCAGACCTTGCGATGGCTTCACCAACAGCAAAAACGCCAGAGAGATCGGCGGATCCATCGTCGGACTGAGGCGTGCCGACTGCTATAAAGATGAGTTCCGATTCATTCACTGCCCAATCCAGGTCGGTCGTGAACTGCAATCGCCCATCCTGAAAATTATTGATCACAAGCTCTTCAAGCCCAGGCTCATAAATCGGCAGATTCCCTAGTTTTAAAGCCTCAATCTTGGCTTCAATCTTATCGACACAAATGACATCATTACCGCTTTCAGCAAAGCATGTGCCTGTCACAAGCCCAACGTAGCCCGTTCCGATCATGGTGAGTTTCATCTGATAATCGCCTTGTCGATAAGAGTCAGGTTTCTCTGCACAATTTGGTCACACAATAGCCAAACCGTTGCGTCGGCTACCATGGAATGGAAATGGACTTTCATCAGCATAATCTCAAAAAAAGGGTTCTGAGCAATGCTTGATATTGTCTGATCCAAACCTTTACAGCCCAGCCAGAACATCCTGCAAGGCATGCACTTGCAATTCGCCCTGTCGAAGCCGTTCCAGCGCCAGAGCAGCGGCTTTGGCTGCCGCAATTGTGGTGATACACGGAATCCCGTGACTGACAGCGGCCGCTCGAATCCGGCCTTCGTCGGTTCGGGCACCTTTGCCGGACGGTGTATTGATGATCAGCGCAATATCACCATTGGCAAGCAAATCAAGGCAATTCGGACGCCCTTCATGGACTTTGCGAATGATTTCTACCGGAATCCCATTTTCAATGAGCAGTTTCGCTGTGCCATCGGTCGAGAGCAGCTTATAACCCATCTCGTGGAATTTGTTGGCAACTGGCACAATCAGAGACCGGTCGCGGGCCGCAACACTCACAAAAACCGTGCCCGACATCGGAAGGATCGTCGATGCCGCCAGTTGCGCCTTGGCAAAGGCGGCCGGGAAGTCGTAGTCGATACCCATCACCTCGCCAGTCGATCGCATCTCAGGCCCGAGCACAATGTCCACTCCAGGGAACTTGGCAAACGGGAATACGCTCTCCTTCACACTCGTAAACTTCGGTACCGGATCCTCAAAAACGCCCAGAGTGTCCAGCGATTCGCCTGCCATCACACGCGCTGCAAGCTGGGCCAGATTCAAGCCCGTTGCCTTCGAAACGAAGGGCACGGTTCGGCTGGCTCGTGGATTGACTTCCAGAACATACACCTCACCATCCTTGACGGCAAATTGTATGTTCATAAGACCACGTACTTTGAGAGCATCGGCCAGAATCCGGGTCTGGCGCTTGAGCTCGACCACGATTTCCTGACTGAGCGAGTAGGGAGGAATGGCACAGGCCGAATCGCCTGAGTGAATTCCCGCCTCTTCAATATGCTCCATCACTCCGCCAACAATTGTCCGGGTGCCATCGCAAAGCGCGTCGACATCCACTTCAACAGCGTCTTCCAGAAATTTATCGATCAGAACCGGGTGATCCGGCGATGCATCCACCGCTTCGATCATGTAACGAATCAGGCTGGCTTCATCGTAGACAATTTCCATCGCCCGCCCGCCCAGAACAAAGCTCGGCCGAACCAGTACAGGATAGCCGATCGTTTCAGCAATCCGGCGAGCCTGATCCGTATTGGTCGCCGAATCGTTCGGCGTCTGCTTCAGTTTCAATTGCTGGAGAACTTCGCGGAACCGATCCCGATCTTCCGCAAGGTCTATCGATTCAGGCGTTGTGCCAAGAATCGGAATATTCGCCGCTTCAAGCGCTCTGGCAAGGTTCAGAGGTGTCTGCCCACCAAACTGTACAATCACACCATAAGGCTTCACCCGGTCGCAAATATTGATCACATCCTCAGCCGTCAATGGCTCAAAGAAAAGGCTGTCGCTGGTGTCATAGTCCGTCGACACCGTTTCCGGATTGGAATTGACCATCACCACTTCATAACCCGCCTTTTTCAAGGCAAATGCCGCCTGACAGCAACAATAATCAAATTCAATCCCCTGCCCGATCCGATTCGGCCCGCCACCCAAAATCACAATCCGTGGCTTGGTACCCACACGAGCTTCATCCTCTTCCTCATAAGTAGAATAATAATAAGGTGTTACAGCTTCAAACTCCGCAGCACACGTATCGACAAGTTTGTACACCACCTTGATCCCACGGCTTTCCCGATGCCGACGCACTTCCATCTCGCCAATCCCCCAAATGTGGGCCAACTGGCGGTCTGAAAACCCATCCCGCTTCGCCTCACGCATCAATTCATCAGGACACGCAATCAGCGTACCAATCGTCCGAAGACGCTTCTCAAGTGCGATAATCACTGCAATATGGTCGAGAAACCAGCGGTCGATACGTGTCAGTTCATGAATTTCGTCGATCGTCATGCCGTCCAGCATCGCCAAACGGATGGACCAGATCCGATCCGCATTCGGCATCGCCAGCGATGACACGATATCGTCACGCGTGGGCTGATGCGGTGTGCCCCATGTGTCCTTTTTGTCAACGCCAAGACCAAATCTGCCTAACTCCAAGCCCCGAAGCGCTTTCTGCAGACTTTCGCGAAACGTCCTACCAATCGCCATCACTTCACCAACCGATTTCATCTGTGTCGTCAAAATCGGATTCGCTTCCGGGAACTTCTCAAACGCCCACCGGGGTATCTTCGTCACCACATAATCAATCGTAGGCTCAAAGCAGGCCGGTGTTTCTCGCGTGATGTCGTTCCTCAGTTCATCCAGCCGAAATCCAACCGCCAGCTTGGCCGCAATCTTCGCGATCGGGAATCCGGTCGCTTTTGATGCCAACGCCGACGAACGGCTCACCCGTGGATTCATCTCTATCACTATCATCCGCCCCGTTTTCGGGTGGATCGCAAATTGGACATTCGAACCGCCTGTCTCCACTCCAATCTTGCGAAGAATCGCAATTGAGGCATTGCGCATGATCTGATATTCCTTATCAGTCAAGGTCTGCGCTGGTGCAACGGTGATCGAGTCGCCCGTATGAACTCCCATCGGATCCAAATTCTCAATCGAACAAATAATCACCACATTGTCTGCGCAATCGCGCATCACCTCCATCTCGAATTCTTTCCAGCCCAATAGCGATTCCTCAACCAAAATCGAATGGACCGGCGAAAGCTCGAGACCACGCACTACCATCTTGTCAAATTCGTCTCGATTGTAAGCAATTCCGCCACCCGTTCCGCCCAGCGTAAAACTCGGCCTGAGCACGGCCGGCAGACCAACTCGGTCGCGAATCGCCCGCGCCTCTTCAAGATTGGTGGCGACACCCGACTCTGCCGAATCCAAGCCAATCTCCTCCATGGCCACCTTGAACAGTTGGCGGTCCTCAGCCGTACGAATCGCCAACGCCGATGCACCAATCAATTTACAATTGTATCTCTCAAGAGTCCCATTATCGGCCAACGCCAAGGCCGTATTCAGACCCGTTTGCCCGCCAAGTGTCGGCAGAACCGCATCAGGACGCTCTTTCGCAATGATCTGCGCCACCACCTCCGGCGTTATCGGCTCAATATAAGTTCGGTCAGCCATATCAGGATCGGTCATGATCGTGGCCGGATTCGAGTTCACCAGCACCACCTGATAGCCCTCTTCACGCAAGGCCTTACAAGCCTGTGTTCCCGAATAGTCGAACTCACAGGCCTGCCCAATGATGATGGGCCCGGCTCCTATGATCAGTATCTTGTGAATATCGTCGCGTCGTGGCACGGTATCAGGTCTCAGCGGTTTTCGCAAAATGTCAGGTTGTGAGTCATTCGCCGATTTCACCGGCGGATTCGGTTTTGAGATCCCAGACTGACTGTACGGTTTCGATAATCCAAAACCCCACTGCCAGCGCGCATACGCCCCTTGCCAGTGTTTCCAGAAGAAACCCTTCAGCAAAGTTCAAAACCTCCCCACTATAGCAAGTGCAGGGCCACCAATCAAGAATTTCTTTGGCGAGACCTCCGATCCTAACCACGATTCGAATCGCTCTGGATCTCTCCAAATTCAGATCTCATTTCCCTGCGATCCCGCACGCAAGCGTCTGGCCTGACAGAATTCGACCTTTTGGATTCCAACCCGCACAAAAAAAAATGAGTTCAACTTCCTCAGAAACAATGGGTTATGATCAATCTACCTCCGCTCGCATTCCAGAATCCTCTTGAACGCATGACCCTAAGCTCATTAAAATCATCTTATCTCCGGATTAGAGTTGTCGCGGCCACACATGATACATCGTATCAGAATGATGCCGGAGGCATCAAAACAAGTAGCCGGTGGTTGAGCGAAGCGACACCTTCCGGTTATGAGATGGGGGTAAAAGCTGCTGGCACCCCGGCAGGGGTGCAAGACCTTATGC
>CAMBEP010000049.1 GCA_945865635.1 Candidatus Kuenenia stuttgartensis | reverse complement strand
TATCCAGATGCTGTTATGTCAATCCTCATCGAGGTAAAACCACCAACTGGAGAGCCGTATGCGGGAGATCCGCCCGTACGGTTCGGAGGGAGGGGGAGGTGAGACTCTCCCTACCCCTATCAGTAGCCGGTGGTTGAGGAGCCCAAGCGACAACACCACCGGACGACGACGCGGCATAAGGTCTTGCACCCCTGCCGGGGTGCCAGCAGCTTTTTTTAGACCTTATGACCGGTGGTGTCGCTTAGCTCAACCACCGGCTACTCGCTTTGATGCCTCCGGCATCATACTGATACGATGTATTATGTGTGGCCGGGACAACTTTAGACCTTCGGTTGTTTCAGACGATAGGGAATCATCCAGTTGAACCATCGCTGGTGCAGGTGGTCGGCTTGTAGAAGTTCGCAGATACCCAAACCATGAGCGCCTTCAGAACTCTCCATCTGGCCTACAAAACGTAAATAAAACGGCCCTTGATCGACGGGTTTACCAAGCCGCCAGAGGCTCTCTGATTCCGCGTGCCTGAGTTGATCCTCATATCGGATCCCAAACACAGTACGTTTTGGCTCCGATCCCTCCAGCTTTTGGAGAGTCCGGGTCTCGGTCACCTGGCCCTGATGGCACTCCAGCCAAAGACCTTGGCTTTCGCCCGGAGTCGGTTCGCACACATAATAGATCTTGGTGGAATCACCCGAGTGAAATCGACCCCAATGCCATTTGTGAAACGATCTGGAAAGCTCGTCACCGCCTGCGTTATGGTCGTGGTAGCCTCGTCCTTTGAAGGCCAGGCTTTTTTTGCCCACTTCAATTTGACCGCGCACCTGGCAATCCGGGGCCGCTAGAATCCAAAGGTGGGGGTGGTCTGAGTTGCCCAAATCCTGCTCCCAACCACTTACGGCTGAGGCTGACTCAAACGTCAAATCCGTTTGAATCTGGCTCGTACCAATCCCGAATCCAAGTGCCGGGGTATTGATTGAAAGCTTGTAATGTCCTTCATTGTCTCGGCTTAAAATGTTTTTATGGATATTCAGGTGGATTCCGGAATTGTCCATCCTGTGGCAGAATTGCTCCTTACGGAAGCGGTTCAGGGCATAGGCGACAGTTTTACCGTCTCTGTACCAGGAAAACCCAATGGCGCAATGGTCGAGTGGGTTTGGTTTCGGATATTTGCCGGGGTTTTGGATGTGGCGCAGAGAGGCCAGACCATAATCCGGGTCGAATGGCAAGGCGGAGTACCAGACGATCACGAACGAATCGCGTCCGTCGTCGCTGATGGCGTCAAAATACCACCATTCATGAGCACCAGGGGCAGTAGGGTTGACCCAGCGGTCAGGGTCTGTGCTGGCCAGGTTTTGAAGCTCCATGGGTTCGGGCCTTTTTTCAAAATGAATCGGTCAGTGTAAGGCGAGCCACACATCTTCAGCCCAGGTTCGGCACTGACAGCCGGCCAGGCCCATCAATTTTCGATTTCTGGAGACACGTGCCCGGGTCTTGAAAATATCATAGCCGAGCTTTTCGATCTCGTTGAGAATTAGTCCGTAAAGGTGACCCATCACTCGGATTGTCATCCGATGGGTGCTGCCCAGGACATGACAGATACCGCCTTCTGCCAATTCATAGTGCTGGCGGGCCCGCTGGATCTGAAATTTGAGAAACGCGTCAGAGTGGTGGTCGCGTGTTTTTGAGGCAATCTGCTGTTCTGTCATACCAAACAGAAGCATTTCATTGGCGGGAAGATAGATGCGGCCACGATCAAAATCCTCGCCGATATCGCGGAGTATATTCGTCAACTGCATCGCAATTCCCAGCGATTTGGCCTGATCAAAGCAGGAAGGGTCGTCAAATCCGAAGACATGGGTCATCATCAGGCCCACCACGCCAGCGACCCGATAACAATATAAGTCAAGTTCCGGCCAATCCTGATAACGACTCTTGACAAGGTCCATGGCCATACCTTCGAGAAGTTCCTCGAACAGATGACGAGGAATCTTGCATTGCTGGACAGTCCAGCGGAAGGCTGTGAGGCCTTCCGCAACTGGTTCTGTTGAGTAAGCGGAATCAAGGGCAGAGCGAGCCAGATTCAGGCGATGCTTGGCATCATCAAGACTTTCGGCGTCGTCCACCGCATTGTCGGCCCACCTGCAGAAGGCGTAAACCGAATAGGCGTGGGAACGTGTGACACGAGGCAGACAGTGCGACGCGAAATAGAAGGTCCGGGCGTAATGTGCGGTAATTCGCTTGCAGACACGTCTGCCGGTCCATAAACCAATCGCCTGATCAGTTTCCGTTTCGTGACTTGCCAGCCCTTTGGGTTCGGTCACAGAAACCGCTCCAGCACTTTTGCGCTGTTGACCACGCCCGGCAGGCCCGCGCCCGGATGTGTCCCGGCCCCGACAAAAAACAGGCCTTCGACATCTTCAGAACGATTGTGTGGCCGGAACCAAGCCGATTGAGTCAGTAAAGGCTCAAACTGGAAGGCTGAGCCCATATAGGCGTCCAGATCGGTTTCGAAGTTCTTCGGAGTAAAGATGCGTTTGGAGACGATATGCTTGCGCAAATCGGGTGCCAGATGGGGCTTCTCAAGCGAGGCCAGAATTTTCTCGGAATACTCTTCGCCAATCTTGTCCCAGTCCTGCCCACCGCCCAAATGCGGCACAGGTGAGAGAACATAGAAACAATCGCACCCTTGCGGTGCCAGCGATGGGTCGGTGGCAGTGGGCCTGTGCAAATAAAGGGAAAAATCGTCGGCAACAATCTTCTTGTCAAAGATGTCGGTCAAAAGCCCTTCATAGCGTGGGCCCAAGACTATGGAATGGTGCGGCAGTTGCTCATATTTCCGATCCGTCCCAAAATAGATCACCACAAGCGACATGGCGTATTTCATCTTCTCGATGCGCCGGTCTGTCCACTTGCGACGGTGTTCTGGCTTGATAAGTTTGCGATAAGTATTTGCGACATCCGCATTGGAAACGACGACATCAGCCGGCAAGACTTGCCCCCGTTCGGTCCGGACCGACTTCACCTGGCCGCCGTGCACTTCAATCTCTGCCACTTTTGTGTTGAGCTGAATCTTGCCGCCAATCTCTTCAAACATCTTGACCAGGCCAGCCACCAAGGCACCTGTCCCGCCCATCGCAAAATGAACTCCCCAAGTCTTTTCAAGGTGATGGATCATCGAATAAATAGACGAACTCCGCAGCGGGTTTCCACCGATGAGAAGTGGTTCGAAGCTAAATACCTGCCTTAGCTTATGGCTTTTGATGTAGCGGCTGACCGTCTTGAATACGGAGCGGTCGGCGCGGAGCTTCATCAGGTCGGGCGAGACTTTAATCATATCCCAAACACTATCAAAAGCATAGTCGGCCAAATCCGTGTAAGCACGATCAAAAACTTTGGAACTATAGGCTGCAAATTTTCGATAACCTTCGACATCATCAGGGCTTACGCGCTCGATCTCTGCTTCCAGTTCGGCATCACCGCCGCGGTAGTCAAAATGGGTCTCATCGTCAAAATAGATGCGGTAAAAAGGGTCGCAGGGCACGATGGTGACATAGTCTTCAAGACGCTTGCCAGCGATCTCGGCAAGTTCCGTAAATATTTGAGGAATTGTGATAATTGTGGGGCCGGCATCGTAAGTAAAGCCTTTGTCTTCATAAACATAAGCCCGACCGCCCGGCTTGTCCCGCATTTCCAGAATCGTGGTATCGTACCCCTTGGCCTGAAGCCGAATTGCGGCGGCTAAGCCACCAAAACCACTCCCGATGACTACAGCCTTATTAGGCGTGATTGAGCTTTTTCTGCTATTTTTACGGTCGAGATTTTCAGACATGATGATACGTTTTGCCAGAAAGACTTCGAGTTATTGAGTGGATGGGGCCCGCTGAATGAGGATAAATCCCCATGAAACTCATATGATTTAGACAAACGAGAAGCCTTCGAGCGCAAACATTTGGGCGAAGGCTTGTCGACCGGAAGCGGCCAGGGGTAAAACCTGGATAGCAGCAAGTGCTTCCGATCGTAGCTGTTCAACCCATTTCTGGGCGTGTTGGATGGCGCCGGTGGTTTCCAGGATTGAGAGCAATTGACGGCGGCGGTCGGGGGTTGGGGGTTCATCGAGCAATCGTGTCAAAGCATCACGTTCAGAAGAGTTCAGTGATTTATAAGCATGGATCAGTATCGCAGTACGCTTGCCGGTGTCGAGGTCAGAGGAGTCGAGGTCGGAATAGGCTCTTTCGAGATCTTCCAGATCATTTTGAAGTTGGTAGGCGAGTCCGATGACGTCACCGAGATTTTTCAGAGCGGAGATCAGATCCGGTTTGGTGTCTGCCATGGTGGCGCCTATAAGCATAGGGCCAGTGATGGTGTAACGTGCTGTTTTGTATAGGTATGCATCGACAATTTCCCGGTTTCCATCTTCGAAGTCTTGGAGTGGGCGATCTTCAAAGAGAATGTCGAGCCCTTGCCCGAGCCCGGTTTCTAACAGCATGTTGGAAATGATGTTGTGAACATTACGCGAGAGACGGGATGGGAGCCCGGACTGATTCACCATGCTCATGCCGATGGTAAACATCATGTCGCCGATGACAAGAGCCAGTGAGGCGGCTTTTGCGGGGCTGATCTGGTCGGTTCCGAACGAGGCGGCATGGTGGCGGATCGATTCGTGAAGCGAGAGCCGGTCTCGTCGGATGGGGCTTTTGTCGATCAGGTCATCATGTACGAGCATGAAGGCATGAAAGAGTTCGAGAGAGGATGCGAGCCATGTCAGAGGACGAGGGATGACGGCGTCATGCTGTAAATTGGAAAGGATGCGGTAGGTGGATATGCAAAGTTTTGGGCGGACACGTTTTCCGCCATTGAGTACGAAGCTGGAAATTTCTTCAGCGATCGCGATAAATTCAGGACGATGCGAGAAGGCGGATCGGAACCGGCTGAGGATGCGCTCTAACAGGCGATCTATCTGGGCTCGGTCGATATTCTCGGCCGGGCAGATTGCAGATGCCATGGGCTCTACGGAGGCGGTAGTGGAGGCGGACGTTGGAATCATGAATTTCTAACCCTTGGGCGGTAGGGTTCGTCAATCTTTGGGAAGTAGTCCATCGACTTTGACAGTTGCTCACAGGAAATAGTTGGTGTCATTAGTCAATGTATCACTGCGTCAAGCCTAACATGCTTTATCAGGGATCAGGCGTTAGAAATCATTAAAATTAGGTGATGAATGAAGAAGATATGATGAATGTGCATATCTTGGGGTTGTCCAATGAATTGTAAAAATTGTATAGTGAATCGTAATCGGGAATCCGGGGTGGATCGGACGCAAAACGTTCGAAAAAAGTCGAGCCGTATGTTGACCGAATCGATTTAGATGCGGCCGTGCCGACTTTCGTCTTGTTTGGAACCATAGTGCGCTTATGAGTGGGACAGAAAAACGTCGGTCGGACATTCGCAACGTCGCCATTATCGCACACGTCGATCACGGCAAAACAACCATGGTGGACGCAATTCTTCGCCAGAGTGGCCAGTTTCGGGATTCGCAACTGACTACAGATTGTATCCTGGATTCAAATGATCAGGAGCGTGAGCGCGGGATCACGATTCTTGCCAAAAATATTGCCCTGATGTACAAGGGCGTCAAAATCAATTTGATCGACACGCCTGGCCACGCCGACTTTGGTGGCGAAGTGGAGCGCACACTTCAGATGGCTGATGGGGCGCTGGTTTTGGTGGATTCTTTCGAAGGCCCGATGCCGCAGACCAAGTTTGTTCTGCGAAAAGCTTTCGCCAACCACATCCGCCCAATCGTTGTGATCAATAAAATTGATCGCCCCGATGCGCGACCTGAAGAGGTACTCAACGAGATATTCGACACCTTTGTCGAACTCGGGGCCGACGACGAAGCACTGGACTTCCCATATATTTTTGCTTCGGGGCGTGCTGGTTTTGCCTCTCATAACCCCAAAGCCCGCGAAGGTGACATCAACGCCCTGCTGGACCTGATTCTTGAGAAGGTCCCAGCCCCTGAAGTCGATCAGGACAAGCCTCTACAGATGCTTTGTACAACCCTCGACTTCTCGGAGTTCGTGGGGCGGATCGCCATCGGCCGGATCGCCGCTGGGACTGTACGCAAAGGTCAACGCGTTTTCCTCATGCAGGATGAAGAGATGCGGGTGACCGACACTGTGGATAAGGTCCTGATTTTCGACAAGCTTGGGCGTCTGGAAGTGGAATCGGCTGGTGCGGGCGATATTGTTGCCTTGGTTGGCTTGGAAAATATCACCATTGGCGATACCATCGCAGATCTTGAAAACCCAGTCGCACTGCCACGAATCTCGGTCGACGAACCAACACTTTCCATGGTCTTCGGCGTCAATGATTCACCCTTGGTCGGTGAAGGCACTTACCTCACAAGCCGTCATATTTACGACCGCCTTATCAAAGAGCTTCGCTCGAATGTGGCCCTTCGCGTCGAGACAAACGAAGACGGCGATGCTTATAAAGTCTCTGGCCGAGGCCTCTTGCACCTCTCCGTGCTGATTGAGACCATGCGTCGCGAAGGCTTCGAGATGTCCGTAGGCAAGCCTGAGGTGATCCTCAAGCGGGTCGATGGCGAAATTTTTGAGCCTTACGAAGATTTGGTTGTCGATGTTCCACAAGGTCTGATGGGCCCTGTCATGGAATTGGTCGGCCAGCGCCGCGGCGAACTCAGCCGAATGGATGTCAAGGGCGAATATGCTCACCTGGAATTCATCGTTCCAGCACGTGGCCTTCTTGGCTTGCGTACCCGATTACTATCAGGCACTCAGGGGGAAGCCATGATGAACCACACCTTCCGCGAGTATCTGCCTTTTAAGGGCGATATTCCCCGCCGCTTGAATGGTGTGATGATCAGCATGGTCAATGGCAACATCAATGGCTTTGCACTCAATACGCTCCAGCAGCGCGGAACCATGCTCGTCAAGCCAGGCGACCCAGTCTATCAAGGTATGATCGTGGCTGAAAATGCTCGGTCCGAAGATATGACCGTCAACCCCTGTAAAGAAAAGCAACTGACCAACATGCGGGCCAGCGGCTCGGATAAGAACATTATCCTCAAGCCACCCCGACTGATGACCCTTGAGCTGGCTCTCGAATATATCGAAGACGATGAAATGGTGGAAGTCACTCCAACTTCCATTCGCCTTCGAAAGCGGTTCCTTACGGAAGAATCCCGTAAGCGGGCCTCTGGTAAAGGCAAGTTCGCATCTGCCCAGAATTGAACATCGATAGAGGGTCATAAACCCCTAACAACGGTGGGTCAGCCAGTCTTGGCTGCACCCACCGTTTTTTTGTCGAATCCAATAATGCCTAAATAAGCGTGCGATTGTGAGGCATGGGTCGAATCCCGATTTGAGGTGAGAGGTCGCGGTTTAAAATCATGCAAGCCTCTCTCACCAAACGAATATCTGATCGAAGTTAGAGCGAGTTACGGATCATCTCTCGGTAGAGCAGCTTAAATAAGCGTGGGTTGCAGGTTTGGCGAGGAGTTTGCTTGATAACACTTGATGAGGATTCATGATGCGTCTGTGCCATATTGGTTTGCAGGCCACGAGTTCCAAGGGTTGCCCAAAGCAGTGTGGAAGAGCACGAGCCCAAAAAAAAACGTGGATCCAGCAGATTTCGCCGGGATCCACGGATGCAATTTCCGTTCATTGAGATCAGAAAATGACGGCTGAATCAGCTCGCCCGCTTGGCATCAAATTCGCGTTCGCGTTTTTCACCCATGATTTCCATCGAAATTTTGCCCTTGAAGCTGTCGCCTTCAAGTTTACCAGCGTAATCGCTTGAGAAAGTGTTGCCATTACGTTCGCGAACAACTTTGAACGTGAGTTGGCCATCTTTCACTGCGCCGTCTTTGATCTCGGTCTTCATGCCGCCCATACCGCTCACGGTACCGGTCACTTTATCGCCGTCCTGCTTCAGGTCGAAGGTGGTTTCCACCTTCATTCCCTGACGCTCCCAAGTGTACAGCCATTTGCCAGTGAAATTCTTGTCGGCGGCATTGGCTGAGGTCAAAGCGAACAGGGCCAAGGCCGAAAAGGCCAGAAATTGACGTCGAATCATGGTCGTTAAACCCTTGGTGTCTAATGTCTTGTCGGAATGGAAGATTGTCGCGATCCGGAATTGATACTCGATCTCGCTCATCATCATAGGCGATTTTGGAACCGGATTGGTACCGAAAAAGTCTGTTTTTTATTAATCGTTGGTTTTGTTGATCTCAATTGATCGTCTGACCACCCGCCTGGCCATACGCACCTTGTCGTCCGTGTCCAACCGGTTCAGATACTTCTTGCGCAAGGCCGACAGCCAGCGAATGTCGCGACCTTCATAACTCACACAAATCTTCGTCAAAACCGGACCCGGCGTGCATAAAGCACGCAGAATACCAGCCCCAATATCCTGATTTGTCGTGATTTCGTTGTACGCTACGCCCATCGCAGCCGCAAATGCACTGTGATTGATACTTGCAATCTCGGTTGCTGTAGTGCGTCGATAGACTGGCTCCTGAAGCATTTGCATGTAGTGATAAGCACCATCATCAAGGATGAAGAACTTGACCGGCAAACCCGTCCGGGCGGCTGTACTGATCTCCATGCCACTCATCAGAAAACAGCCATCGCCCGTCACGCAGACCGTCAACCGCCCAGGCTGAATGAACTGAGCCCCAATCGAAGCGGGAACTGCCCAGCCCATGCTCTGATTATTGGCCGGTGCAAAATATCGGCGTGGCCCTGAAACCACAAACCCTTCGCTGGCCCAGTGCGTAGCGGCTGTCACATCGATGAACGCCATCGATTCCGTGCCGATCGCCTGGTTCAACTCCGTCAGGAAGACCATCGGGTCAACGGCCTGATGGACTTGCGGGGTATGATTCTCCGCATGATCAGATTGCCGCTCACGGGCAATCGTTCTTTGCAGCTTGGCATCGGTCGACCGAGCAATAATTGCACCATCTGCCAGCAATCGCTGAAGAAACACACGAGAGTCCGCATTCACACCCACAGCTGTTTTAACATTTCTGCCAATATTCTTGGGGTTGGCGTCCACATGGATTAAGCAGGGCCTCTCTGGCACAGCATAGGCCGCTGTACTGACCTCGCTATACTTCACCCCGATGGCCAGAACAACATCGACATTCGAAAATCGTTTCTCCGCCGTTTTGGTACCGTAAGCACCATAACCCCATCCCACAGAAAGTGGGTGGGATTCAGGTATGGAACCCTTACCACTAACAGAAGTTGCAACCGGCGACTGAAGCAGTTCTGCGGCCGCGACAAGTTCTGCGGAAGCATCCTGACATCCAATTCCAGCGTAAATACCGATCCGTTTACTGCGATCCGACAGCAGAGTCATGGCCTGCGCGTAGGCGTTTTCATCCCAGGCAACGCCTGGAACCGGCGGCGGAGCCATGTTAAAGTCAAACGTTTCCGTCATCATATAATACGGCACAACCACCGCCACAGGGCCAGGTTCGCCCGCCATCGCTGTATGAAATGCATCGGCAACAAGAGCCGGCAGATGGCTCACATGCTCGGCCACAAAGACATGCTTATTAACGCTTTGCAACATGGGAACATTGGCAAGCGAATGCACTTGGCCGATGGGGGCGCCGGGGCGGGTGTCCACATCGGTCACGATGCCGACAATCGGGATGCTGTCCAACAAGGCTTCACCCATGCCCGTCATGGCATTGGTGATTCCCGGGCCTGGGATCACACTATAGACGCCCGGCCAGCCCGTCACCCGGGCGGCAGCATCGGCCATGACACTGCATGAAAACTCATGGCTCACAAGAAGATAAGGTAATTGAGCCGCTTTGAATGCGTCCCAAAGTTCGTTGTTCTGGGCACCTGGAATGCCGTAAACACAAGGGGCTCTCATGCACTCCAGAGCGGCAACAATGGCTTGTGCACCCGTCATCTTGCCAAGCACTCCATCGCGGCGAATGGTGCCTCGAACATCCACCATCAAACCACCAGCCTGCGCCTGTCGCGGTTGAGCAAGCAACGAGGCCGCTGCTGTACCAGCAGTCGTCATGGCCGACATCCAGAATCGCCTGTTCAAAGCTTCCATGACAGATTATCCCCCAAGCCATCCGAGCTTGTGTTTTTTTGCTAGACGTCGATCAACCACTCAACGGATTGAACTGTGCAGCTCAATCAATTAATCGGGATTTGCCAAATTTCCCCATTAGCCTAAATTGCTCATTCTTTGCATATTGTTCTGGTTTTAATAAGTCGTCAACTTGGGTTGTGTCTTGCAAGTTCCTGCTTTACAGTTTATAGCGACGAATTCTGCATGATTGCATGCCACCAATCGATCCATTCCGGCGGAGGTCCATCGGGCATTTCGCGTAGGGCCTTGACACATTCGAGCATAATAGGGCCTTGATACTGAATTTCGGTGAGGCTGGCGAACCAAACTGGCCAGTCGATCAGGCCGTCTCCAGGTGGCCTGTGGCTATCCGCAGAGCCGTTATTGTCGTGAACGTGTGTGCTGATCAGAAGGTTTTTGGCCGCAAGTGTTTCCTGGCGAATATCGCCACTGATTTGAGCATGGCCGGTGTCCATGACCAAGCCGAGCGATGCCTGATCAAGATGGCGTACGATGGCAGCGAGATCGGCCATTTGACTTCCCGGGAAGACCCCGGCGGGCATGTTTTCGAGGCCGATCCGCATGTTTCGGGACTGGGCCTCGATTGCAAGTCGTTCGAGACTTCTGGTCAGGACATCGGTACGACGAGACTTTTCCTCCGGTTTTGAAACGCCACCCGGATGAACAACCAGAACTTGGGCATCGAGTTTTGAGGACCAATCCAGGGCGCGGAGGAGGTCGTCGACAGATTCCTGTCGAAGTCGGGGGTTCAAGTCGGCCAGATCTACCCTGACCGCCTCAATCGATTGGCCACCCCAAGGGCCATGCACGCTCCAGATCGAGAGGCCGGCGTCTCGGACTTTTTTGGTAATTTCAGTGGCTGACGGCAATTGACTCCATCGCGGGAGGATCTCGGCGAAGCTGGCCCCGATTTTTGAAGCAAGTCTGATGTCAGTTTCCAGGATCGGTTTTATTGGGCTATGCACCAGCATAATGCCCATCGTTCGAGGGTTCTGGATTTGTGGATTGGCGTGGTTGAGAGTCACTTTAGGGTTCATCGGGCTTGATCTTGGGATTTATCGGACTTGTCAATTCTATGAATCGCGTGCATGATTGTGCAAAATAGAATCGCCAGAAAGTGCTTTGGATGGATCATCAAACTCGACTTTTTGGGCTTGAATCTGGCTTCTGAATTGCGTGTGCAGTTTTGAAGTGTTGGAATTGGCACAGTATTCCCGTGAAAAGCTGATCGAGGCCGCATGCCGCCCGCCCCACTTGTAGATACGGCAAATTTGGATTTTTCGCGCGTAGTCGCAGATCAGGCAGCAATTCGCGTACGAAATCGTCAGCGCTTCGAGATGGAGCAACTCACAGCCATCATTCTCGAGGACTCTGAAAATCATCTTGTCATCGGCTTTAAAGATGTCACCATGGACGAGTTCTGGGTTCGTGGCCACATGCCGGGATTTCCGATCATGCCGGGCGTCGTCATGTGCGAAGTGGCAGCTCAAATTGCCAGCTACTACAGCCACAATCTGGCAGGTCCAGGCCGGATTATCGGATTCGGCGGCATGGAAGAGGTCCGGTTTCGGGGTCAGGTTCGCCCGGGCGATCGACTTGTGATGGTCGCAAAAGCCTCGAGACTGCACCCGCGCCAAACCATTTTTGAAACCCAGGGATTTGTGGGCGACCAAATGGTGTTTCATGGCCGGATCATCGGACTGACCCTGCCCTACATGCCGGAAGAGCAGACTTGATCTCTGACATTCACCAGACAGTTTACAAATGAGACCGTTTGGATTCTTCTCACTCGGAACAGTTAAACCACAAAACATGATAGATTCTGACGATCCAGAAAACGCAGACGCAACAGAAGCGATCGATAACCTTGAACCAGGCCAGACCATAGGTTATCAGCGAAAAACCCATACACTATTCATTGAGCCGGAAACGATTGGTAAAACGGTCGATTTCAAGACGACTTTTGGGAACGACCAGCCCGTAGAGCTTGAAGTTGGTTCAGGTAAGGCTCTGTTCTTGCGTAATGCGGCGAAAGAACGCCCGAATCACAATTTTTATGGCATCGAAATTGTTCGGAAATATGCGTTTCATGGGGCAGACAGGGTCAAGAATCTTGGTCTCACCAACGTCAAAATCATGCCGGGCGATGCGCTTGGGTTTCTCAAAAAGGTGCCTGATCGAAACATTGTGACGGTCCACCTTTATTACCCAGACCCTTGGTGGAAGCGCAAGCACCATAAGCGCAGAGTCTTTACGACCGAGTTCGTGAGAGATGTCCAGCGTGTCCTGGTGGACCTCGGCCAATTTCTGATCGTGACCGATGTGGCGGACTATTTTGAGCACGTTCAGTTGCTCATGACCGAATTCCCGGAATTCGAGCGCCAGCCTGTCCCTGAGAGTCATGAACCGGTCCACGATCTGGATTATCTTACGAATTTCGAACGGAAGTTCCGGCAGGAAGGTCGTCCGATTTATCGAGTCGCTTATCTTCGAAAAGCTCGCCTGGAAAATGGCTTATGAATGGATCAGGTCACTTCGATAATCCTGCCATTGAGCCCATAGGCGGTTCAAAGCGTGGGTCAAGGCTTTTTGGAATTCCAACTCGCGGCCCGCAGTGCGCTGTTTTTTGAAATGTAGGTCTACCCAGGCCAGGCCCCCTAAAATTGC
Source organism: Candidatus Kuenenia stuttgartensis (assembly GCA_945865635.1). GTDB lineage: Bacteria > Planctomycetota > Planctomycetia > Isosphaerales > Isosphaeraceae > QWQI01. The sequence goes on along the minus strand of CAMBEP010000049.1, from coordinate 24,935 downwards.
CCCTGCCAAAGCCAGAGGGGCGATCAGATCGAGCTCTTGAAAGGTGACGGAATATTCGTACCTGTAGTGCATTAAGGCAAGTTCGATGCTCTGTTTGTCGCCCGGAAACCAGTCTCCGGTCAAGCGAGCGAGGTCCACAGCAACACTATCCGTGCCAATGGCTCCGAAGTCGATGATGCCACTGAGCTTCTGATCTGTGAACAGGAAGTGGTCCGGGCGGGCATCGCGCAGCACCGTCTGTTGTAAAACGGGCTGATGCTCAAATGGTTCGAGCCTGAGAATGGCTTGATCCGTCAAGGCTTTGGCGAGCTTGCAGACCTCCATGAACTGGTCGCGAATGACGGGCTTCGCCTGATCTGATAAATTCCAGATTCGCGTATCAGGCTCTAATATCCGTTTATTCCTTATGTTGCGCAATTGCTCGAGTCGGCTCAGAACTGCTTGGGATGGCCCATAAACCGGGGCCTCATGCGACCTCCACTGATGGTGCAACCGGGCCATGGCCTGAAAGGTCTGGCGAATCACTTCGACGGAGGGCTTTGCCAGAATCGGCGATCCCTCAAGCCAAGGCATCAGCTCTGCCCATAGATCTCCAAACCATGATCGCACCGTCTGCCCCTTCTGGTCGCTTATGGGCAATGCCAGGTGGGGATAAAATCCCGAAAGATACTCGAGTTTACGATGTCGATCGATATGGTCGGAGTGGGTCGGACCATCACTCGGCCAGACCTTCATCAAAAGCGGCCCCTGCCGAGAATTCCAACGCCAATAGGTCGACCCGCTCCAGCCATTGTTGGCATGATAGATCGTTGGTCCATTCAACGGATGCTGGGTCACTGGAAATTCCGCAAAAAAACGTTGCCAGTTTGGATTTGGTTGATCTCTCATGGCTGCGGTACTCGTCAAGCCAATTCCTTAAAAAGCATCACCCGTCCATTTAATTACGGACCAATGAATCGCTTTGTAGCGATAACAATCATTTTACCAAAATTACAAATCAATCCGATAACGAAAATCGACACTCATGCACAAAGTCGACACTGGCGTTTCTTATTTACCACATAACCAAAGAGAAGGCTTGCAGCCCACATGGCGATTGTGGTTGGTTCTGGAACAGGTTGAGGAGCAATTATCAGGGCATCGGTTTGTCCAATGATCTTCACACCAAGAAAACCGGTCGTATTGGAATCGCCGATTGTGCTTAAACCATTTGCCAGATTGTTCTGGATATCGATTACCGCAGCAGAACTGAACTTCGTATTGGGGTCAAGAAGCATGCTCCAGTTGGCCACGGCTCCGTCCAGAAACTGCCCTGTGGTGTCGAGGTGGTCCACATTAAAGGAATGCATCATTTCATGGGCCACATTATGTGCAACGGCCCACTCCAGATCGGTTAAGTTATTTGCACCAGTGAGTTTATCGATAAACGAGAAGCCATCTCCATTGGATGCTGTTATGCCAGCCGCGTCATGAATCGACCCAAACGAAGCACCCGACACTACGCTGATCGTCCGGGCCGCATTGGCATGCGGGTCAGTCGTCACACTGACAGAGATCCCACTGTTGGCATACGTTTGCTGAACCTTTTGAAGTACATCCTGCTCAAAGCTTTTCTGCTGATCAACCGTCGGCGTACCGCCATAAATCGACTTGACAACCGAGCTTTCGTACCAAGCCTGAGGCTGGCCAGTAACCAGTTGACTTGCAAGCGGATAAGCCCCATCACCCATGTTGATCAGGGCGTCGAAACGGGTGGATGATCCAGTCGAACCGGCAAAATACGACGAAGGCATGGAGACGGTCGATCCCGAAGCCTGAGCTGGAACAGAATATGCGACAGGCTGAACTATGGGAGGTGCCACAACAGGAGGAGGTACCAATGCCTCCGCTTGCGGAGTGTAAACAGGTTGCGTTGGAGCTTCATAGGGAGGCGTGTAACTTGTTGCATTAGATGCCACAGCGACAATTTTAGCCGATTCGGTCCGAGTATTCGACTTCGGGGCGGGTACACTTAAAACGTTCGACTTGTCGACCGATTCATAGCGACGAACCTGACCCTGTGTCGGCAACCATTGTGTCCATTGCAGGCCGAAGTCGAAAAAACTGTCTCCAAACGCCGTTCCAAATTGGCTTAAACCAATGACCACAAATACGTTGGCAATTCTTTGGAACGACTTCATCGGCCGACCTCCATGTCGAACTGAACCACTGGCGACCAAGCGAAGCATCCTGCTTTTGCTTTGGTAAAATAATATCCAAGCAATCGGTGTGCCAAAAATAGTCCAACCTGGCAGAAAATCTTCTGGAAAAAGGCTCCATTAAATCGCTATCCTGATTCTATTAAAAGACTTAAATAAAATAGAACAGATTTATGGATTCTTTGTTGCAACGGTTGATTTGGATTGGGGAAAGGGAATGGTCAGGTAAAATTGACAATACCAGTACAACCAACAAAAAGGTCCCGTGGCCTTAAAAGCCAGATCTCTGGTCGTCGCCAGCAAGGATCCCCAAAAAATGGCTGTGATGAATCGATTTCAGCCATTTTCAGGACATGCGATTGAAAGATCTCAGCGACTGCCTAATAGGGCTGGAACTCCGTCGAATTCCCACTCAAAAGTCACCTGAAAAGTCTCCCACCAGGGAGCAACACCTGTCACCGGATCGTGGTGGCGGCCAAGTCCACCTGCTGATGGAGGCTCAATTGTATACACAAGTCGATAATTCCCAGGCTTGGGAGGCACCATGGTGGTGCCGTAATGCAAGCCATCGCGAGCCACCATGGGCAACATGGCACCTTGATCAATCACTGTCTTGCCATCCTCGGAAGTCAGTTTGTATGCGATTTTCAGGTAAGGAACAAATTCGCCCGAGGCAAAGCCATTGGTGTTGTTCTCAGTTGCGGAAATATCGGCTTCAACATGTATTGTACCTGAGCTGCTGGCCGATGCCCCATCCATGGTGACCGAGGGCAACCACACTGCGGCAATCCTAAGTTGATTCTTGTTAAAGCCTTCAGGGTCGCCAATCGGGTATTCACGGAACCCGGCCACTGGTCCAGTCACGGTTTTAGATGGTTCTGGGGTGAGGGCTACGGTTGGTTTTGCAGTTGCAGCCAGCTTGGGAGCAACCACGGCCGGTTCCAAGCTCAGAAAGAGCAGTAAACCAATGCCGACCAAAACCAATGCGAGAATGTAGGGCCCGAATGATGATTGTTTCATGGATTCCTGATTTCCTGGAAAATCGCCTTGGAAAGCATTCCTGAAAATAGCTCAGTCAAGGTAATTGTTTGTGAGTGATAGAGTCAAACTCTTGAAGCTGCAATAGGTTCCATTGGCTGTGATTCAATCCGCCGATTGCTCGAGTCGCTGACCGTTGCGGCATTCACTGGATCGGGCTTGAGAGTCGCTTGTTTTGAAGCCGCCAAAGTTCGCCCCTCCACTTTGATTACGAACAGTGACGCTATCGCACCACCTACCATAATAGCTTGAATCAAAAAGACTTGCAAATTTGGATAAAGGCCCAGGTCGGGAACCGTCGGCCATGGAAACGCGAGCGATGTTGTCTTCAAAACGGCTGCGGCCTGAAGCTCAAAAACACCCTTGCCAGCAAAAATCACGGCCAATCCAAACAGCATCATGCCTGTATACTTGAAAAATGCCTGCATCGGCAATTTCAGGCTTGCAAAACGGAACCCAATGGCCAGAATGGCAAGTATGACCAAGCCCAGGGCCAAGCCTGAAAGGATTCCGTAAACCCCATTGGCTGTTTGATTTGTAAGCAGAGCCTGATACATCAGTGCCGTCTCGGCGCCTTCGCGATAAATGGCTAGGAATGCGGTCAGGCCGATGGTCGTAAAGCCACCGCCTTCAAGACCTTTCTTCGTGGCCGACTTCAGAAAGTCGATCCATTTCTTGGTCTGGCTCTGGGCAATCAGCCAATAGCTTACATAAAACAGGACCGCCGAAGCCGTCAACATGACAACCCCTTCCAGAACTTCACGAGTCTGGGCACGCGATGAAGCCACTAGCGAATTGATCGCAACGGCTGTCAGAATCGAGGCAAGAACTGCACCCAAAACCCCAGCGTAAAAGGCCCGACGAGCCGCCGGCAGACCAACTTTGGCCACGAGCCCTGAGAGAATCGTCAATAACAGGATCACCTCAATGCCTTCCCGAAGGATCGTCACCAGGCTTGCGCCAAAACCGCCTGCAAATGTGCCTGCCGATGATTGACGGGATTGGCCGATAAGAATCTCGATTTCTGAGGCAAGTCCGTTCAGATCTGCCTTGAGTTCCTGGCCTTGAAGACCATCACGAAGCTTGCCACGCAGCTCATTAAACCGGCTCTCGATTCGAGAGACCTGAAGTGGGCTGGAAACCACCAGCTTCAACTCCACAGGCTCAAAGCTGCCAAAGTAAATGTTTGTTACATAAGAAGATGCCTCTTCAGGCTGTCCCGAGTCAGCCAGCTCGGCAAGTTTCACAAAGTCGGTCCTGATCGCGTCGATCAGTTCATTGGAAGAAAGCTCTTTATCAGCATCAACCGAAAGCTTGGTCTGTGCCTGATTCTCAACCGAGTTGAGAACCATGGTCCGATTCAGGATATTTTTGGATTTCAGGTCTTCCGTAGCCCTGTAAAGCGTTGCAATCAAACCCCGCATCGTGGTGGAAGCAGCCGAAGTGTTGCGAGCTTCAGACTTTGTTGAATCGCGGATCTCAGACATGAACTTCAAAAAACGTTTCTCAAGATCAATCGACCTGTCGAGCCCAAGATGCGCCCTGACAGCCGTTTCCATGTCTGAGGCTTCAAAGTCAACCCAATACGCATCTTCCGCAAGTGTGCGGGCGCGCTTGGCGGAATCGGCCCGGCCTGCCGCAGAAATTGACGCCGATAGCCGCATCGCAATCTGATCCACAACTTCTGGCCAAGTCATGATTTTGGTCGATGCAAGCACTGTCAATCGGCTCGGCGAAACGCTGTCTGCCAACACAATAGGTGCGATTTCCAGTCCGGATTCGGGCACATCGATTGACTTCACACTAGGGTTGCCACCCGTTTCGTGCCAAACAGACATCTTGTAACGGCCTGCAGGCACATTCTCAAGCCGAAACTTGCCCTTGGAATTGATTGCTGTGATCCAAGGCGTGTCCTGAACTATCAGGAAAGCACGCATGTGATGATGGATGTCGCAAAGTACATTGAGCACACCACTTGTGGCAGGCGTGAAGACGGCCGGCTGGCCGGGAGGCATTGTCTGGTTGAAAAGCTCGCCACGTGCCTGCACATGCACATTATGAAATTCTGTATCCTCATTCGTGAACCAAACTTGCTGGCCTTTGCTCAAGACCACGACTCGCGGCGTAAACTGCAAAGCCGCCTGACGCACCAATTTCAGTTCGCCGGGCTTTGTATTGGTCGTAAGCGTCTTCGATGTTGATGATTCGGGCTCAAGCCAGATCACTGCCGGACTAATTTCCGGCGAGCATGTGGACGGCATTGTCACCAAACCCCTAACATCACCCGCAATCGCTGCGGCCGATGCCATGGTTGCCAAACCCAGAGCTAACACCAATGTCGCAGTGCGTCGCATGGCCAGAGGTCCTCAGTTTGTCGGTCCAAGCACTTCCAAAGGCACGATTCTTATCGATCCCACATTCGCTGAACCAGACAAACGGTTGCCAGTTGAAGTTGAGATTCAGTCTCAACTGACCTAATTCATTGTATTCACACCCACCAGTTCTCGTCAAATAGGAATCGCAAGATTCGTTCGAATTCTCGCAAATATTGTTTCGAATATTCCGGATAACCACCTCTCACCTCTTGCTTGCCGCTCTCTTCACGACTACCTTCATGAATAGTTGACCGCTGTCTCTTAGAGGTGTATTCGCTCCCCAATTCCCAAAGGACGACTTTCAAAATGTTCAATCTCAGATCTTGGCCCGCTTCCGCCAGCCTCGCGGCCAGCGCCCTTCTGCTGACTGCAGCCGTTCAGGCGGGTGAACTGACCGACTCCTTAAAGCCAGGTAAAGCGGCTCTCCAATCCGCAGGCGCCTTGGCTTTCGGGCCTGAAGGCGTATTGTTTGTGGGCGATAGCCGTGGTGGCTCTGTTTGGGCGCTGGCGACTGGCGATACGACCAAGGCTTCGGCCATGGAAGCCATCGATATTGCCAACCTCGGCAAAAAAGTTGCCGACAAACTCGCCATTCCTACAGCCGATCTTCTGATCAACGATCTGGCCGTCAATCCGCTCAGCGGAACGGCCTACCTCTCGGTTTCACGAGGCAAGGGCCCTGACGCTCAACCCGTCATTTTTCAGATCTCCAAAGGCGATGTCAAAGAATTGACCCTTGATAACATCGCTCATGCCAAGGCCGATCTGCCCGCACTCCCTGCCGCGGCCGGTCGTAACCAAGCCCTTCGCAACGATGCCATCACAGACCTGGCTTTTCTTGACGGAAAGCTTTATGTAGCAGGTCTTTCCAATGAAGATTTCTCGTCGCGCTTCGTCACGCTCGACATCCCTTTCAAGCCTGCCGGCAAAGGGGCTTCGGTTGAAATTTATCATGGTGCTCATGGGAGATATGAGACCAAGTCGCCAATTCGTACCTTTGTCACCTATCGTATTGCCGGCCAGCCGCACTTGCTCGCCGCTTATACCTGCACACCACTGGTCAAAGTTCCTGTGAAGGATCTGACCCCAGGTGCCCACGTCAAAGGAACCACTGTGGCTGAACTTGGCAATCGGAATCGGCCACTCGACATGGTCGTTTATGCCAAAGATGGACACGACTATATCCTCATGGCCAACAGCGCCCGGGGCGTGATGAAAATCTCCACCGAAGGCGTTGCTGACCGCGAAGCCATCACCAAGCCAGTCGGTGTCGGCGGTGTGGCAGGCCAGGCCTTTGAAACTGTGGCCGGACTCAAAGGTGTGGATCATCTCGACAAACTTGATGAAACCCATGCCGTGATCCTGACACGCACTGAGTCTGGACAAGTCGATCTGAAGACCATTCAGCTTCCATGATCGTCAGAACCTTCTACGAAAGACGCCCGGTCTGGTTGGCCGGGCCTCTTTTTTTCGTCCTATACGCCTCGCTTTTATCCCAAATGTGAATCTTTTCATGTACACTTGTATATTCAAATTAAAACTTGTTTTAATCCTGAACATGATGTTTGCCTTCTCGTGTTGCTCTGCGCCGGGCAGATCCTTTGCAGGCGACCCGACCAAATTTCGGCTGAGAAACGACTCCGCCGGGCTCTGGGTTGTGGAATCCTTGAAATTGACACCGCAACAAATTCACCTGATTGTCAGTCCTTCCACTCAAAATGGACAGTGGATCGTGCAGCGTCTGCCAGGCAGGGATGAATCCGATCAAGCCCCTGTGACTGTTGCAGGAAAATGGCTTGAAGAATCGGGAGTTGTGGTCTTTCGCCCGAAATACCCATTTCGTGAAGGAATGAATTTTCAAATTGTTGAGAAATCCGATTCTGCAAGCCCCACGGTGCAATGGTCGTTTCTCATCCCAAAACCGAACGACAAACCGCCCCAAATCCTCGAGATTCGGCCTGTTTCCAACCAATGGCCAGAAAACCTTCTGCGAGTCTATGTGCATTTCAATCGCCCGATGGCCCGTGGCGAATCGGCAAAGCGCATTCAAATCCAAGATGCAACCGGGCGAGCCCTGATTCAGCCGTTCCTGGAGCTTGATCAGGAACTCTGGGACCGTGATGGCAAGCGGCTGACATTATTATTCGATCCAGGCCGGATTAAATCAGGCCTTAAGCCGCGCGAAGAAGATGGCGCAATACTTGAAAACGGCCATCGCTATACTATTCTTCTGACCAAAGGCTGGCCGGATTCACATGGTATGGCCACAGAAAAAACTTATGAGCAAAATATTAATGTCGGACCTGCCGATCGTAATCCAGTGGATCCAAGACTTTGGAAAATCAAGCCGCCACTGGCCCAGGCCGGTGCCGCACTTGAAATACAATTCTCTGACTCGGTAGATACCGGCATGGCGATCCGATTGATCAGCATCTTGGAATCGGGCGAATGCCCACTCGACGGCAGGGCCGAGATTTCGGCCGACGGACTGGTCTGGAAATTTATACCCAACGTAAAATGGTCGCCAGGATTACATTATATTGAAGTTGATCCTGCGCTGGAAGACCCATCGGGAAATCAGCTAGGCCGTCCGTTTGAGCGTGATATTGCTGCCGATAAAGAATCTCTGATGAAATCCGCAAAACCCGTCAGGCTGACATTTGTGGTTCCATCCACATCCTGAATTGGTGTTGTTGCATGCAATCAGAGTTTCATTTCTGGAATTGGATAAACAGAATTAATGATAAGGGCAAGCTATTGGGAACGAAAAAAGGCAATCCTGAAGTTGTGTTGATACATATCTTCCGGCTTGCTTTTATGAGTTTGCATCAATTGCAATTTCTCACTTTTCAGAACTGAACCGTAATTGCCGAATCGCGGCAAGCACGGCCAGGGCGATTCCATCCAACGTGTAGGTGGATGGCTCTGGAACGACAGAAGCCGTTATTTTCAAGCGATCCAAGCCGATATAATTTCCGCTCTCGGCAAGGTCCGTTTCGAAGTAGATGAAACGATGTTTAACCAATTATGGCAAAGGAAATTGATGCCTAAGCGAACCATGATGACGCCCATGCCGGGCGTCATCATGAAAGTCTTTTTCGTCTGCGAAGAACTTTTGGTCGCTGGCTTAGATTCTGCCTTCTTTGGCTGCTTCCACCGCACGACCGGGCGAACCCATGATGTTATATCCGGCATCGACGTGCATGACTTCGCCGGTGATCCCGCTGGCCATGTCCGACAGCAGGAACATGCCTGCCGAACCGACTTCCTCACGCGTGATGTTACGGCCCAAAGGCGCCACGGCTTCATAAAGTCCAGCCAGCTTGTCTGAATCGCCCACGGCCGAGGCCGCGAGTGTCTTGACTGGACCAGCCGAAAGGGCATTCACTCGAATATTCATCGGGCCCAGGTCATAAGCCAGATAACGCACCGTCATGTCAAGCGCGGCTTTGCACACGCCCATCATATTATAGCCGGATACAACCCGTTCGCCGCCATAATATGTCAAGGTTAGGATCGATCCGCCTGGATTCATGATCTCACTGGCGTATTTCGAGACTGCGGCCAGCGAATAAGCACTGATTTCCATAGCCATTTTGAAGCCGTCGCGGCTGCACTTCAGGACAGGATTTTTGATGTCTTCAAGTGGCGCAAATGCGATTGAGTGTAGTACAAAGTCGATGGAGCCGTAAACTTCTTTGGCTTTCGCAAAAACTGCGGCAATGTCTTCGTCCTTCTGAACGTCGCACGATTCCAGCATTTTCGCGCCGATCGGTTCCGAGAGCTTGGCCACCCGGCGGCGCATTTTTTCGCCCGGCAGGTGTGTAAAACCAATCTCTGCCCCTTGCTCGATCAGTTTCTGACTGATCGCCCAAGCAATGCTGAAATCATTGGCCACGCCTAGAACCACACCTTTTTTACCTTCAAACATGCCCATTTTCTGCTCCTGTCGCTTGTTTTCAATGTACTCTGTCGCCGGTGAAACGGATCCCTGAATATACCACATCAGGGGTCAGCCGGTTTCCAGACTTTGAGATTGGCCCTAGAATAGCTTGGGTCAAGATTTGCAACAAGCTCGACATCTTTCACGGGCAGCATGGCCATAATGACCGCGAACCAAACCAGAGCAAAACCGCTCCCAACGATCGAGCCTCTAGGCGATTGCGGATGGCTAATGCATTGGCCGGATGAACGGATGGCAGCCCACTGGGCCGAACTGGTGAGAAATTGGAAGTCTCCAGAAATCACAGAAGTGGTGGCAGCCTATCGAACAGTTGGGGTGATTTGCCGAACTGGAATCACGGACGATCCATGGAACGCATTGTTGGCCCGGATTCATGAATCCATGGCCATGTGCGAGCTCAGTTCGGCATTCGAGAATTTACCAGACAAACCGGTCATCAAAATCCCAGTGATTTATGACGGCCCGGATTTGAATCATGTAGCACAAGTGCTGGGCCTGTCCGAGTCGGCGGTTGTGCAAGCCCATACCAGGCAGTCCTATAGAGTTTATGCAGTAGGGTTTCTGCCAGGGTTTCCTTACGCAGGTTATCTGCCCCAAATCCTTTCCGGATTACCACGCCGCAGCCGGCCTCGGGTGAGAGTACCAGCGGGCTCTGTTGCCATTGTCGGGCGCCAAACGGGCATCTACCCTTGCCAATCGCCGGGCGGTTGGCACTTGTTGGGCCGAACGGAAATGACCATTTGTGATCTCCACTGCGGCTTCTTTCGATTCAGGCCCGGAGATCGAATCCAGTTTGTCGCTTCGGAAGGTGGAGTGATTCCCAAAAACCTGGATTCAGAAACATAACCCAAATGCCACTTAATCGTAAACGCTTTGATCTAAATGCCGATCTGGGAGAAGGCTGCGGCCAGGACGAAGGGCTCATGCCCCTGGTCAGTTCGGCCAGCATTGCCACAGGTGCCTATGCAGGCGATGATTCCACCGCTTTGGCTGCCATCTTGATGGCTCGGCAGCATGCGGTTGTTGTGGGAGCTCATCCAGGCTTCCCGGATTTTGAAAATTTTGGTCGCGTTGCACAGGAAATGTCGGCTGGAGAAGTGGAACGCATGGTGATTGAGCAATGCAGGCATCTGCAAAGACTGGCTGGGGCCGTTGGCGTCTTTTTGCCTTACCTCAAGCCGCATGGGGCGTTGTATCATCAGACCCTGATGCAGCCCACATATGCCTTGGGCGTTGTCCGGGCCGCAGCCAGGCTCTCAATGGCACTTATGATTCAGCCTGTGGGTGTGGTGGTGGGAATTGCTCAGAGCCACGGTGTGAGTCTTGTGCGGGAAGGGTTTCTTGATCGCCGATATAATGCCGATGGCACCCTGGTCGCACGCTCTCGGCCCAATGCCATGCTGACAGACCCTGACGAGATTCGGGACCAGCTCGTTCATCTGATCGATAACCGAATGATAGATTCCCTTTGCATTCATGGCGACAGCCCACATGCTTGCCAGTTGGCAAGGTGGGTGCATGGCTGGGCCGATGAACTGGGCTATGAAATTCGAAGTGTGTGGCAACGTGTCGATTAAAATCGAACGCCAAGGTCTGTTTGATACGCTTCAAGACGAAGGCCGCAAGGATAAAGGTCTTCGCGGTTTCGGTGTGCCCACAGGCGGCTGGTTCGACCCTTACCACGCCAGGCTCGCCAATGCGTTACTGAATAATAACTTGAACGCGCCTTGCCTGGAGATCACTCAAACCAGCGGACTGTTTCGTCTCCAGAGTCGTCTGCAACTCGCCATAGTCGGCCCCGGCGCGATAATCGAAATCCAGACAGACAAAAACGACATCAAGACTTATAAAGAATCGGTAATGCTCAATCTCATGGCGGGCGCATCGGTTACGGTTCGCCATACCGGGGCGGGACTGCGATCTTATCTGGCTGTGGCTGGCGGCTGGCAGGGTCTACCAACCCTTTCAAGCATTTCGAGCGAAACCCCATTGATCAAAGGGGATTACATCATTGCCGGAGAACCGGTCAGATTGGTTCCCAATGGTCCTGTTCGCCAATTGAACCCAACCCTCATGCGGCCGACAACCCGTACAGAAACTTTTCCGTTTATCGCAAGTCATGAATTTGCAAGGGCCTGTAAAAATCATGGTCGTTTGGAAGAAGCCTTCTCAGGCTGGAAGATGCTGACGCAAAGCAATCGGGTCGGCTTGCGATTTGAAGGCCCATTGGTCTCTTTATTAAGAGAGGATTGGCCACTGGATCCGGAACGGTTGTCTCAGCCGGTGATGCCTGGAACTATTCAATGGACCGGTTCCGAGCTCATTCTATTGGGGGTGGCAGGTGGCACAATGGGAGGGTATCCGACTTTGGGGCAGGTGGCTGGAGTGGCGCTGCCAAGATTGGCTCAACTTACTCCTGGTTCAGAGATTAAGCTCAAATATGTGACAGTTCATGAGGCAAGGAATGCCTGGATTCAGGATCAGCAGCAGGCAAGTCGGACCTGGAGCCGAATCCGAGCCATCTCAACGTCAAAGTGATCTAGCGGGCCACATCAAAACACTTTGGCATTCCTCATTCCGGATTGATCTTGGCGGTTTTAAGGTTTTCTGTTAAATCTTGTCTTCGAATGAAGGGTAAGTCACATAGGGAGTTTGGCCCATGGTTTGGAAAAATTCATGACACCGAAAAATCGCTCAGGATTGCGATTTCATGGCACTTGCCTGATGCTTTTTGCATCACTTGCGGCAGGCTGCCAGAGCATGACACGTCAGCAGACAACCACTTTTGCGGAAACTCCGGATTTTTTCGACAAAACACCCGCTCTGATCGCCAATCAGCCAGTCTTTACATTGCCCAAACAAACAGAAGCCTTGGCTAACAATACGCAATTGCCATCTGTTGAGAAGGTTGCGGTTGAGACGGTACCAGCCATTCCGAAGTTGGATACTGCCCTGGTTCAGACTACGGCCCATACGGCAACAGCACCCGTGATGATCGAGCCCAAGTTGCCCAAAACGATCAAGCTTGCTCCGACTCCCAAACCTCTTGCGACCGATCCCGAATCGACTCGCAAGATCATCAGTAGCCTCTTAAATAGTTCCAATTCCATAAAGGCTGCAGCTCAGGATTCCTTGCCTCCGGAACCGTTTCTGCCTCCGCCCCTGAAATTGGCTCAGACGGACACGATGGTCCGGAAGGCTGCCGCCAGCGACACGCCCGTAAAGCAGCCTGAACAAAGCCTTAAGATACCTGTTGCAGCCCCGGTTGTGGCGAATAAAATGCCACTGCCAGCTCTTGAGAAATTGCCACAAGTCAAGACTGAATTAGTGGTTCAGAACCAGGTCACGGATTTTCAGATTCCCAAAGCCGCCATTTGCAGGTCGATCAAAGGCAGGGGCAACTTTGTGGCTATGCCGATGGAAAAGTGTCAGCCAGGCTCGACCATTCTGGTCTACTGGGAGATGGATGGCCTGACTCGCAAGATGCCCAATCAATCGGCATCCATTGCGGCAACCGTCGAACTGGTTCGCTCCGACCGTGAATCGATTGTGGCCAGTGTGCGTGAGAATCTTGAAAAGTCTGGCAAAACTCCACAAGAAGGCGATTTTGCAGCCATGCAGTGGACCATCCCAGCCGACCTTCTGCCCGGCGATTACCGCATTCGAATCACAGCCACTGATCAGAACAAAAAAATATCGAATCAGACGGACCTGGACCTGACCATAGTCGCCAATACAGATTCCAGCAATGTCAGGTAAACGATCTTAACAATTTACACCTGTTTAGATTAAGGCTGGCGTTTATCGGGTTCGTTCTTGATCCAGCAAGGCGGCTTGCTGCTCATCAAGCCGATAGACAAAGATGGACCAGCCAATTTTTGCAATTGGCTCTGCCTTCAGAAAATAGTCAAAAGCCGATTGATCCGCCTGAAATGGTGCCCATCGCGAGGCATCATAAACGCGCCACGGAAGCCCGTGCGCCAGCGATGCACTGACCGCATATAACCCGGGCTTGACAGTGCCTGAGGCTCGACCCTGTGGCAAAACGGGCATGGTTCCAGGCCTGGAGGGAGGAAGGTACCAGTCGATCGGCTTATTGCGGAGCCGAAAAATGTCTGGATTGATTTGCCCGAAATAGGCAATACCCACGGATTCCCCCAACGCGTTGCTTGAAAGCCATTCCTGAAGATTTGTTAAGTCCTGCCCCCAATCAAGGTTGGAGTCGATCAGGTGGCTGTCTCCATGGTTTGGGCCTCCACCCATCCTATTAAAGTAAGCCAGGAAATGGGGTGCGACTGAAGCCGACGAAAAACCTGCTGCTAAAAGACTTAAAGTTACCAAAACATATCCGCAACGGCGTTTTTGAACAGACCACGTGGCAAGCCATGGCATCACCCGTCCGCAACCAATATACAGATAAGGAAGGGCGGGCAGGATATAACGAAGGCCGATATTGATGTCTGTCAAAAAGGTCATGGCCAGAATCATCGAGACTGGTACGACCAAAGTGGCCAATTCTTCAAACCATTCAGGACGGCACCGACGCGAAAAGAAGAGCGCAAGAACAGATAAGACCAGTAGTAAGAGAATCCCAGGCGGGGTTTTGATCAAGACAGCATAAGGATAGTAGTACCACCAGCCGGAACTGCGAACCACGCCATTGAGATAGACTGGGTAGCCTGCCGTATCGTTCTCGCCAACGGTTTTATCGTTAGGCCTTAAGTATTTGGTGGGTATTCCCTCAGCATCAATTTTTTGGTCGTCAAAACCGAGCATGAATTCGGCAGGAAGTGGGCAGGGGATCGATCCTAAGAGATGATTGCGAAAACGGTTGATGCGATGACTGCCGAGCATGTCGAGCATGGTGTTGCCCGTCTGATGGAACCTTGGACGGTTGGAGGGCAGTTCGCGAGTCAGGCTCCGGCTGTAGAATTCAAACTGCCCAAGCTGCCTGCCAGTTCCCTCAAAACCATATCCAAGATTCACAACCAAGAGGCTAATTAGGGTGACCAGACCAACATGAGGCAAGCACTTTCTGATATGCGGCTTGCGGTGAATCCTGTCGATCGTCAGAACCACCTGCAACCCCCAGATCACAGGCCAGAGAATCACCAAAACGAGCAGGCTGAATTTGGTGAGCAAGGCAATCCCCAGAGCGAGACCTGCGATGGCAGCAGACCGGCTGGAAGGTTTGCGGCAATAGAGCAGAAATAGGTAGGTGGCGCCTGTACCGATCGCAGCGGTGGCAACATCGGTGGTAATCAGGCGCCCGTGAGCCAGCAAGTTCGGACAAAAACACCAGAGGGTAAGGCTCAGGAGCCCGCCAAGATCTCCATAAGTTGATCTTGACCAATAAAATACAACCAAACCACCAATCATGAGAAAGGTGGGTATGACAGACCTGGAAACGGTGAAAAGCTCAAAAAAGTCGGCAGCATGCAATTGGGCAAAGTCGTGACCAAAGCCCGCTTTATTAGGCGGATCATCGGTCCAATATTTAGATTCATAGAGTTTAAGCTGTTCTTGGGTAGTGACTCTGGAGAGGACAGGCCATGCGGCTAAGAGTTTGACAAGAGGTGGGTTGTGGTGATAAAGCCGATAACTGCCAGTTTGCCAATAGCTGATGCCGGCGGGCAGGTGAAGGACTTCATCGATGGTCGGACATTCATGGCGAAGGCTCCACTGGGCCGTGGCCCACTGACCTATGAGAAGAATGGCAACAAGGATCTTCAGGAGATAAGGATTGACGAGCTTCATGGGTTCCGCTTTTGATGCAAGATACAATAGGGATAAGCCTTAGAGGAACCTGAAGGAATCGTTTTGAGAAGAACGCCGGTGGATTCTGAATCTTAGCGATTATGGACTGAAAGTGGGTAGGATGTGAATGCCCCGTCGAACTGATTTTGGTGAACCGAGGGACTATGGGTGTGAGGCATAGGTCGAGAAAGAGTCGATCAAGTGAAATTATGAACACCAGGTTGAAAAGAAAACTTTGGAATTTGAAAGTTGGAATGATGCAGAGGTTATGCGGTGGGGGTTGAGATCAGAGAGGTAGTCATGACATTACAGGAGAAAGAGTTAAGAAGAAAATCACGAGTTGGTGAAGAGTCAGGAAGGAGAAAAGTTTGGCTGAAAATTTTTAAAAAACGGAGGAAGACTCTTGATCGGCGGGGTAAAACACGATATAAATAGTCTATCGCCTCTGTCATTTATTTGAAAGAACGATATCAACTCCTAAGCGGGAGTAGCTCAGGGGTAGAGCATCACGTTGCCAACGTGATTGTCGTGGGTTCAAATCCCATCTCCCGCTCTTCCACGTACCGAAACCCCGAAAGGTTGCGTGGTCTGACAAGGCCAAGCAACCTTTTTGATTTAGGGATTCCGATCGATGCCAAGTACTGAAGAATCTGTGGCGACAATATCAGAACCAGATAACTTGACGGATGCCATGGCTCCCCGCAAGATCCAATACAACGCTGAGATAAGCGAAGCAGGCCCATGCCGCAAGCGAATTAAAGTGACGATTCCACAGGAAGAGATTGCTCTTCAAATGGAAGATTCGATTGGTGACATGCGTAAGGAAGCCCAGGTACCTGGGTTTCGGCCGGGCCGAGTCCCTAAGGTGTTGCTTCAGCGTCGTTTCAAGAAGGAAATGTCAGATCGGGTCAAGACAAACTTGATGCTGGCGACACTTGAACAGGTGGAAAAAGACCATAAACTGAACTTGATCTCTCAACCACAGCTTGACTTTGAAGCGGTGGCCTTGCCTGATACGGGTTCGATGTCATTCGAGATGGAAGTTGAAGTCCGTCCTGACTTTGATGCTCCATCTTATTCGGATTTGAAGGTCAAGAGACCTTCACGTGTATTGACACCAGCCGACGTTGAGAAGCAATACAAGTCGTTCCTCGAGCGATATGCTGATCTGGTACCGAAGACTGAGGGTGGGGCCGAGTTGGGCGATCTGGTGATTGCCGATCTGGTTTTTTCCCGTAACGGTGAGCCAGTGAACACGGCCAAAGAGATTCAATTCCGAGTCCAGCCTGAACTTCGGTTCCAGGATGGCCGGGTGCCGACATGTGGCGTGGCACTAGCGGGTGTCAAGCCTGGTGAAAAGGTAACGACCAAGGCGCTGGTAGGGACTGCTTCGGCGGATCCAGCTCTTCGCGGTCAAGAAATTGACGTCACTTTCGAAGTCAACGACCTTAAGTTTCTGCGTTTGCCTGAAGTGAACGACGATTTTCTGGGTGCGATTGGCTTTGAATCTGAAGATGAGCTTAAAGAGGCTCTCAAAGAGGTTCTTCAAGGGCGTCTGGAGTCGAGCATGCGTCAGGCGGTTCGTGATGACCTCATGAATCAATTGATTGCAGCGGCTCCATTTGAGTTGCCACGTGATCTTGTGAATCGCCAGACTCGCGATACGATGCGTAAGCGGGTGATGGATTTACGAGAGTCAGGCCTTTCTGAGAATCAGATTCGAGCCCGTGAGGCCGAACTGCGAGCCAATGCTTTTGAATCCACGGTTCGTGGGCTCAAGGAATATTTCATTCTCGACAAGATTGCCACTGGCTTGGACATCAAGGTTGAGTCTGAAGATCTGAATCGCGAAATTGAAAAGATGGCGGAACGTGAAGATGAAAGTCCTCGTCGGATCCGAGCCCGTCTTGAGCGTGAGAACTCGATGGACTTCCTGGCCATCCAGGTTCTTGAAAACAAGACCATCGACTACATTCTCGAGCACGTTACGATTGAAGATGTCTTGATGGTTGATGAGGCTGAGGTCGAGACACTCGAAGAATCTGCCACACCTGGCGGGCTGGTCGATGCGGCTGAGGAAGCCAAGGCCGAAGCCGCTGCCGGATTGGAATCGTCAACAGATTCTGAAGATGCCTCTTGATTCTCGACAACTTTAGTCGACAATTCCTATGATATGAGAGGCCGTCCCAAATCGGGCGGCCTTTTTCTGAATCATGGTTCACTGGTTCATGGGTGAACTGGTAATCAAATTCTCCCTCACCTGGCTCATGGTTTCACTGGCCACAGCCAAAATGCTTCGGAAGGATCGCACGTGATGATAGATCCGCTCTCCATGGTCGATCCAAGACTTCAGCGCTATCGGGATTATTCCCGTCAGCGTCAAATGGGACTCGGCGACCTGCTGCTTGAAAATCGTATCGTATTTCTTGAAGGCGTGATTAACGACGCCGTTGCCAATATGCTTGTCATGAAATTCTTATACCTCCAGTATGAGAATCGCAGCCAGGGAATTAACTTTTATATCAATAGCCCTGGTGGAAGTGTTTCCAGCACTTTGGCCATCTATGATACCATGCAGTTCATTGACTGCCCGATTTCCACCTACTGCATTGGCATGGCGGCCAGTGGTGCGGCCGTGTTGCTTGCCGGTGGTACAAAGGGCAAACGATATGCGTTGCCAAACTCAAAGGTCATGATACACCAGCCTTACGGCCAGGTGGGTGGTCAGATCTCTGATATCGAAATTCAGGCGGAAGAAATCCTGAAGAGCAAAAAAGTCATCAACGAGATCATTGCCCTGCACACCGGTCAGCTTTTCGAGCGTGTTGCCAAAGACACCGAACGTGATCGTTACCTGACCGCTCTTGAGGCCAAAGAATACGGAATCGTGGATCAGGTCGTAGGCAAGATCCTGCCTGGATCAACCGGTTTGGTAGCCAAGCCTGGCGAACCTGGTCCTGATCGTGGTGGTGATGGTGGCGAAATGTCGCCTGCCGGAGCCACTCGATAACTCTGCGTTCCCTTTCCATTACAACGGTTGAGTGACCTACATTCCCGCTAAGGATTTTGATCAATGCCTCTGATACCTATCGTCGTTGAACGAAACGGCCGCGAAGAACGGGCGATGGATATTTACTCCCGCCTGCTTCAAGATCGGATTATCCTTCTTGGAACCGCCATTGACGACAATGTCGCCAATGTCATTGTTGCCCAGTTGCTGGTCCTTTCCCACCAGGACGACAAAGCCGATATCCATCTCTATATCAACAGCCCTGGTGGCAGTGTCACAGCCGGTATGGCCATCTACGATACCATGCAGTACATCCCCAATGATGTTGCCACCTACTGCATGGGCCAGTGTGCCAGTATGGGTTCCCTGCTGTTAGCGGCCGGAGCTGCCGGCAAGCGTTCGAGCCTGCCTCATGGCCGGATCATGATCCACCAGCCTTTGGCCGGTATGGAAGGTACGGCGACCGAGATTCTGATCCATGCCGAAGAGTTCATGCGAATGAAAAAGCAGCTCAACGGGATCTATCAGAAGCACACAGGTCAATCGCTTGAGAAGCTCGAAGCCGACACAGACCGCGACCGCTTCATGGGTCCTGAAGATGCCTGCGAATATGGCCTGATCGACAAAGTTCTCGAGCACCAGCCTAAGAGCCTTGCCACTCCTGATCCCGTCAAGTGATCCAGGTTCAGGCCTGATTGACATACCGATTCTTATCAAACCTCAGGCCGATCTGGTCTGAGGTTTTTCTTTTTCCCGTTTCGTAATCTTACCTGTACTCACGGGGCATTCAGCACTTACGTGATTTCAGGAGTGCTGGTTGTTGGCGTCCCTCGAATTCACGGACATGCTGAGTTTCCAGCGATCGTTTATCGAGACCAGCGAACTCGATTCTGTTTTGTAAAAACGATGTAAGATATTACTATATAGAGACCTAGAGTTATCTGTTGTATCAGGCTTTTGCGACCTGTACATACGACAATCATCGCTCTTGTGCTGGTTTATCTGTTTGTGTTACAATGGTATCCATGAATGATTGGTTCCCCTTGATTCTGGTTCGTTGCAGGGCCCTTTACCGGTAAACCTTGCGCAGTCCGCAGGAGGTACGAATGGAAAAGTAGAATGACCCCCTTTTCTGTCCTGATAGAGAAAGATATGTCCATGAATGCCCCGTCGATCAATCATGAATTCCCAAATCTGGACCGCTCACCAATCGTTGAAGCAATTCTCTATTTCCAGACACGTACAACGGTTCAATGGGGCACTCATGAACTTAGCGATGCGATTAAAAAACATCTCCCTGATTACCCCAACATAGAGATAGAAAAGAACTCGGAGATTGGCTACAGCCAGTCTCTGACAGACCCAGAGATGCCATTTCCTACGTCAAAAAGGGTTCTTATGGGATTGCGTTTCCAAGCCAATGATCAACCAAACTTCGCACTTTTTCGCCCGGACAGCTTTACTTTCAGCCGACTAAAGCCCTATCAGAAATGGGAAACTTTTGCTTCGGAAGCCCTGAGACTCTGGGACATCTATTGTGAATTAGCAAAGCCCATCGAGATTCAGCGACTTGGGGTTAGATTCATTAATCAAATACCTCTTAAGGGCATAGACGAATTAGCTCAGATACTCAAAGAAGCACCAACCAGGGTTGACGAGCTACCATTAAAGAGCTTTTTCTATCAAAGCAGCTTGGCTGTTGACCGCGACAAACTGGAAATTGGTATCATAAAAACGATGTCGCCGGAAACAGGCGTAACAGATAGCGATGCAAGCTTTTATCTGGATATCGATGTCTATACGGTCGAATCAATTTCGACGGAAAGAGACGACTTGATTTCTCTGTTGCCTAAGCTAAGATATTACAAGAATAAGGTCTTTTTTGACCTGCTGACCGAAACCAAGGCCCTTTCATTTCGAGGAGCAGAATGATGGTGACTCAAAGTGCAAGACATGGATTCAGTCAAGCTGCGAGTCATATCAGCAGTATTGAAGCTGGGCAGAATCGTCGATTCCGGCAAGCTCAAACTTTTAACCGGGATTCAACGCTTGAAGAGCTTTGGAATGTTTGGAATAGTTGTAAGGAACGAAACTGGGATAGTTTCGGTGCGTTCCCTGTTCCTCAAGACTGTTACCTTTACGCCGCTGAACTGGTCAGGTCGCTTAGCTATAACTTCCCTGCTCCCTCTTTTGGAGCAGAGCCGGATGGTGAGTTGACCATTGAATGGTATAAATCCCCGTACCGAACAATTTCACTCAGTATGACCAGCGATGGTTATATACACTACTCAGCCATTTTCGGGCCAAAAGATTTCGTGAATGACACAACTGCATTCAATGGCGAACTGCCCTCGGATATTAAGGCCTTGATTCTGAAAGTACTTCGTTAATGCTTGATCCAGATAATGTAGCGGATGTGAATAACTCAGAGATGCTTGCGCGGTATGCGACACAGTCCTCTCATTTCCGCAGAATTGATTGGACAGCCAAACAAGATCTCTTTTTTCCCCATCCGCATATTGAATTATCTGTGACTCGGCATATTAACGCGACTGAGGACGAAATTTGGCAAATTGGCCGGAATGTTGCGGAACTACAAAACAAGACTTTGTATGGTAGAGCAGACGTTAAAGCCGAAGTATTTATTGAACAAGAGTTAACCTTAAGAAAAGCTCCATTGGCAAATAATCCTAATCATGCAAATGCAGTCGGCTGGGCTTCGGATAAACCAAACCAAAAGTCAAAAGCACAGTTGATTGCTGCCAAATCTACGTTTGTAAAGGTCTAAATGAAGGGAAAAAGGGAAAAAAGGGTCATTCTACTTTTTCTGGCGACTGTATTTTTCTAGGCCGACCTTGGGGCCTCAGAGATGACTCAATTCCCAGTTTTTCTGCTGCGTTGGAAGTCCAGGCTTTCGTTCCGAATGGCGTGCCGCGACGTGCGCAGTGGCGTATTGCCGCCAGTTCCTTCTCTGTCATCGGACGATTCACTCGGGCCTCCAGTCTGCGTCGCGTGGTTGGAATGACGAATCAAGTAGAATTTTACCCGATCCGTTCAGCCCACCATACAAGGAACCGAATTTCCATTCCTCGGCCTTGTTGACAAGTCCGGCCCTCAGGGCGTTTCGCTCGACATAGCGAAGCACCGTCAGAAAATGGGAATCGTCCTGGCACGGGAATGCCTTGAAACGGCCATGCCTGAAACTAACCCGCAGCGCGAGAGCGCGAGCAAGGGCCGCAAGATCATCGAGCTAGGTTTGAGTAGGATAGTGCAAAATCCAAGAATGATGGAATGCCCTAGCTTATTAGATTTTTGAGCCGTCACAGAGGTGGTGCAAGATAAACCTGCCTGACGAGCCTCCTATGACATGAGTTCGATTGCTTGACATACGCTCAGACCAGTGGTATACATTAGTATTATCTATAAGGAATGAATCTGCTCAAATGATGGACTTGCAAGGCCTGCCTGACAAACTGAAAATCATTAAAAAGGTCATTCGTAAGGAATACCTTGCCGATCACTCCATTCCATGGATCATCGGATATTCAGGTGGCAAGGATAGTACTCTTTTGCTCCACTTAGTTGTGGAATCGCTTTTGAGCCTTCCTCCTGAAATGCGAAGCCGGAAAGTTTTTATCATTTCGAATGATACACTTGTGGAATCACCGGTTTATGTGGGGCATGTTTACAAATCGCTTGGCAATATCAAGGAAGGTGTGAAAGCTCTTGATTTACCAATCGAAGTTGTTGTGTCACAGCCCGATATCGACAATACATTCTGGGTAAACCTGCTAGGCCGAGGGTCAGGTAAGAGTTGTCGGGCTTTCAGTCCTCCCAGCATTTCCCGTTTAGCGATTTGACGATGGCCGCTGGCCCTCGCTGGTATGGAACGGGCCTTTAGCCCTTAAGCAAAAGCATCAAAATCTGATGTGTCATCTGGACCTTCAAATGTAGTACTAAGATTGCAATACTATCGTTTAATCTATTCCTTGGGGGCAATATTAAAGACTACCAGATTGAAGCCTACAATAGGATAATGTTTGTATTTTTCATGGATTTAGCTTGACAACCCAATTCCGTCATGCCCAAACTAATTGGACTTGAGCCTTTGAAAACATGGTAAAGGAATATGATAGGGATCGAATAATGTCATACGAAGATAGAAGGGCTGAGACTTCAAGCCAACCCGAAGATTTGTTTGTCGAATTATTTGCACAAGTATTTGGACTTGAAAAGGTTCAATCACTTACACATGAATATCCTTTTGTGGATATCTACGGAAATTCGCGTTACATAGATTACGCAGTTTTTGGAGATGGGGTTAAGATCGCATTTGAAATTGATGGGATGAATTGGCATCACCCAGACCGAATTACAGTTGAGGCATTTGAAGATAGTTTATTAAGACAGAATTGCATGATTAACAATGGATGGAAGGTTTATCGATGGACGGATCGCGAATTGATAAGAGAGCCGGAAAGAGTAAAATCGCAATTGCAACTATTTCTTGAGAATATTACGGATATTTCAAGTATTGACGAATATCTACCTAAACAGCATGGAGAAACTATAATTCTGAGGAAACATCAGCAGGAAGCTTTAGATTCATTAGATGAGATGCGTCGACATGGTAAATCGATAGGATTAATAACCCATGCCCAAGGGGCTGGTAAAACAATTGTCGCTGTGACTGATGCAAAGATATTTAATGGACGGACATTATTTATTGCTCATCGAAGAGAGTTGGTAACTCAGGCTTATAAAGCGTTTCAGACAATATGGCCTGAAGTTGAGACTGGTATAATGTTAGGCAATAGAAGAGATATCCATACTCAAAATCTGGTTGCGTCAATTCAGAGTCTTACTGAAAACCTAAATACATTCAACAAGAATCAGTTTAAATATGTGATTATCGATGAAGCTCACCATGCAATCGCTGAGAGCTATAAAAAGATTCTTCGTTATTTTAGGCCCGACTTTATACTTGGGCTAACCGCAACGCCTGAAAGAAGTGATGGAACTTCTGTTCTAGAATTATTTAAAGATGTTGCTCATCGATTAGATCTCAAAACAGCCATCGAGTTAGGTGAACTTGTACCTATAAGATGTGTTAGAGTGAATACCAATGTTGATATTTCAAGAGTGAGATTTAATCAGATCCAGTATCATTGGAAAGATATTGAGGAATCTTTGATTATACCAAGTAGAGACGCTTTGATAGTCAAAACATATATAGAGCATGTCCAAGGTAAAAAAGGGGTCGCCTTTTGTGTTAATGTACAACATGGTCATAACCTTGCAGATCAATTTGTTGCATCTGGTGTAAATGCAAGGTCAGTGTCAGGGAAACTGCCTCAAAAAGAACGAGATTCTATTTTGCAAGATTTTCAATATGGCAGTATCGACGTACTTTGTGCGTGCGATATCCTTAATGAAGGATGGGATTGTCCAGAGGTAGAGGTGCTTATGATGGCAAGACCTACATTGTCAAAAGTGATCTACTTACAACAACTTGGACGAGGGACAAGAAAGAGTGAGGGCAAAGAATCCTTGGTCGTTTTCGATTTTATTGATAACTCTTCGAGATATAACCAGTCCTTAAATCTTCACCGGGTGATCGGAAATAATAAATATAGATCAGGTGCGTTGGTTCTTGCCCCTGAAAAAATGATTGATGCAGAGAATAGTATGATTGATAATGGTGGAAAGCCAACGAATACACTCAACATCTCTTTATGGGCTAAAGATTTCACAGAGATCGACATTTTCAACTGGCAGGAAAAACGAAAAGATATGATCTCAGTACCTGATCTGGAGGTTGAACTGAATACTTCTGAAGGCCTAATAAGGCGGAGTATTGAGCGGCAGCTCGTATCACCAGATCATCAGTTTGACATAGGAAGTCGATCTTATTACTATTTTAAGAGAGAAAGTATTCCAGCGATTTGCCAATTACTTAATATTAATCCAGTCGTGGCTAGTAATATTAAAGAGAAATTCATTTCTTACATCGAAGATATGCATATGTCAGCTTCTTATAAACCTGTGTTTGTTTTGAGCTTCTTTCATTCAGCAGATTCAACAGGTAAATCATTGATTAAAGAGGTGACTAAAAGATTCCAAGAATTCTATTTAGAAAGGAGTATAAGTAAAAAGCCTGTTGAGGCTAATAATCTTGTCATATCCAGGATTGATTCGTTGAGTCTTGATCAGATTCAAACGGTGATGTTATCGAATCCTTTTGAGAAATTTGAACGGCGTCGGTTCTTTGAGTATGTGAAATCTGATCTTGCGAATATCCGCTTGAATAAGCATCTTTGGATGTCACTTTCAGAGTTGGATAAATCTCAGATACAACTCATTTGTCAAAATGCTATTCAAGAGTATTATGACCGACTATCGAAGTGACTTGTTTTCATAACTGTCATTTCTTATCATGTGTTTTATTTCTGTAGTTGCTGCTAAAACTCACATATTGAGGCTTCCGGATTCTGAACAGACCGGAAATATTCAATCGTTAAGGAATCTGATTGTGATTGATGAAGCACGACGAGTCATGGCCTCAAATAAATCTGAATCTCTAGTGGATTTAG
>CAMBEP010000048.1 GCA_945865635.1 Candidatus Kuenenia stuttgartensis | reverse complement strand
GTTGGGATATAAGTGAAGTCTGTCAGCCAGATCTGATTCGGCTTTTGGGCGACAAATTGCTGATCAAGACGATTCGGAGCCACAGGAAAATCATGATTGGAGTCGGTCGTCAGGACTTTGAATTTCTTGCTGATTCGGGCTTTGATTCCCTGGCGATGCATGAGTTTTGCAACGGAGTTTTCACAGCAGTGATAGCCTTTTTTTCAGCAATAATCGGTGCATTCGCGGGCTGCCGCAATCGTCCAGTCTATGCGTGGCGTGCACCCGCTTGATTTGCTCAACAAGCTGCTCTTGTTTCTGAGCCATTTGCGACGGTTCTCGCTTGAGCCACTTGTAGTGAGGCTGCGGTTTGTCGTTCAGAGACCCAAATCAGCCCATGCGGGATCTCGCAACAAGAAGTGTCGAAACCGCTGTCAATCCGAACAGGGAAACGAATAGTAATACGAATGGGAGATTCGAATTCGCAGTCTCAGGTTTATTGCGATCCTTTGGCTTTTTGGCTATCGGATTGGATGATGCCCCCTTCTCCTTTGGATCGGTCGAGTCATTGGCCTGTTTCTCCAAAGCAATACTTTTCCTGACATCCTGATTCGATTCGGCGGACTGTCGAACGCCCTCGATTGCAGAGACATAAGTGCTTCTGTCTAAATCGGAGAGATTCTCGCCAATATACTCCTGGAGTTTTGCATTATTGCAAACGAATCCACTACAGGCCGGGTTGAATTCGCGTATCATTTCGAAATGAGTTGTGGTCAATAAGGCGATTTGCTCAGGAGTCGCCTGCCACAGTCCTTTTCTCGCAGTCTCCAGCATCACGGCAGTGACTTCCTGCAAGGCGAACGGATTCTTGTTACGGAAGTAATCCTTCATTCCCATCTGATATTTATCCTTGACATAGACCTCGTGAAGCTCGTTCCAAAGCTCGTCGTCAATTGCATCAGGCCTCATGGCATTCCATCCATAGGTGTTTCGAACGCTTTCGGCAAAGACTTCAGCCGCTGATGCCCCTTCCTGCTGAAGCTCCTGGATATATTTGGGGTTGAGTAACGTGGATCGTGCTTCCTGCCAGATTGCTTCTTCGGCATTCTGGACTTTTGATTGATATTTGTTGCGCATATCGACAAAGTATGCAGACGGGTCTTTTCCCGTTGCATCCGCAATTGCATTTGAAAATCCTCCCATAAACTCATAAACATGGTCTAGCTTGAGTGGACCGGTCACATTTGAAGTCCGCGAATGCACCAGTGTATCTGTATTCTGTACCGCTGCGTTAAACAGACCAGGCACGAATTCTCCCCAGTGATCTTCTGTGTAGATCGCTCCCATGTTGTTTTGGTATGTTTCGGCGATCTCTTTGCGATTCTCCCAACGGTCGCCTGCTTCCACCAAGCCCATAATTCCGGTTCCGTAATTCCCGTTCACTCCGCCGAAAATTCGAGCAGTCGAGAATTTTCTCGCCTCGGCTGGGGAAAGCCCCAATTGCTTTAGCTTTGACTCGGCAGCGATTGTACCTTCACGCACGTGGTTGGCGAATTTCTCGGAATCGGCAGCTTGCCCGGCAAGCTTTACCGCTCTGTCGATCAGGCTCATTCGAGTGGCGGCAATGTCGCGAAACTGACCAGCAGTTTGAACAACCACATCAATTCGTGGCCTTCCAAGCTCTTCCACGGGTACTAATCGCACGTCGTGAACCACTCCGCGTGCATCGCGCACCGGCTCCACACCCAGAAAATGAAAGATCATTGCAATGTCAACACCCTGACTATTGATAAACTCACCCGGCCAAAGCGTGACGGCCACCTTCACCGGCTCTTTGCCTGTTTCCTGACGCTTCGATTCAATCGTCTTATCAGCCAGTTTCTTGCCTAAGATCCACGCTTCCGGCGATGGGGTTTTCTCGGCGTCAATCGGATAAAGGTTACGGCCTGTTGGAACCGATTCCGGGTTCGTTACAGCATCTCCACCCGATGATGGAGAAATGTAGCGCCCGTTAAGCCCTGCCAGAATCGCCTGGATTTCTGAGTCTGTACTCATTTTAATCCGATCCTGATAGTCTGTAACCGACTGATAAGCATTTGTGAGAGAACGGAGTTGATTGACCACTTGCCGTTCCTCCTCATTACGCCTGAGTTTTTCACGACTCAGCATGCCCATGGCTTGTGTCATTTGACTATCAGCGGATTCCTGGACGAGTAAATTGCGGAATTTGGCAACGGATTCTGAATGCGAAAGACGATCGGCAAGAGCGGTGTTTTCGCTGGCAAATTTCAACCTCTCTCCAAGCTGATCCAACTGGTCAGTCTTGAGGGTTTTTAAAAATGAAACGAGGTCTTCATGTGAGAGTGCTGTTAGAATATCCGATTGAAACTCAGGTTTGCTCAGTTCAGCAGCGAATTTCAATCTTCGTGCCTCAGCTTTTTCGCGAATCTGAGACTGCATCGAGGTATCTGTTAACCAGGAAAGCACTTTATTCCGATTCTCCGCTGATTTCATCGCATTAATCAGCTCAGTCATCCCCGGTTTTTGCATCCGATCAAGCGCTTCACGCATGGCTGGCACAAATGTGGCAATACGGCGTGCTTTGCGAAGGGATTCCGGATCAAGTGATTGAAGAATTCGTTCGTAGTTGGCATCAGTACGCAGAGTTTCGAGAAACTTGAGATTTTCTTGATCATCTGCCACATTCAGAAATTGAATTTCAAGCGTAGCGATACTTTGGCCAGGTCTCTGCTTTGTTTCTCCCGAACCACCACCTTTCGGACTTCGACTTTTGGGGTCACCCCCGTTGCCGTTCCGCTCACCCATTTGAACAAATCTGGCGAACAGGGCATCGTCGCTCATGGTCGGATGGACACGATCCCAATCAGCAATTCTTTTTGTGTCTGCAGGATCCACAAAGTCGCCCGATTTGGCCGTTCCGGCCAAAATCTTGATGATTGACTCTCGAGCCGGCTGGCGAAAAGCCTTCTCGAAGGCGGAACTGTCGTCAAGTATCTTATTCGACACTTTTCCTGCAATAATTTTCTTCTGAGCCTCTCCGACGGCTACAGCATCCTGCGACATGAGCCTGGCTGTTTCCTCGGATTCCTCCTTCAAGTAAGGTCGCCCCAATACATAGAGGCCGCGTGTGATTTTCTCGTCTGCCACGGCATGAAGATAGTCGTGAACCTGTTCAATCTGATCGTCAGTCAGTGGGTTTGCCCCTTCGATTGCGAGCTTAAGGTCTTTTTGCAGATTCAGCTCCGTCACAAGTTTTCTGATTGATATCTCGAGCTCAATTCGAAGCGCTTCGTCCGTTGTCGCATCATATCGGCCAATTGTGTCCTGCAAGTTCTTGAGAGGCCCATATAACCCGGATTCAGTCATGGGCGGTGTCAAGTGCGAAACAATGGTCGCATAACTGCGGCGCTTTGCGATTACGGCTTCGCCAATGTTATTAATGACATAGACGTAAAGGTGGGGCAGATCCCCTATCAAGGCATCCGGCCAGTCCAAATCCGAAAGTGCGTTCTGCTTCCATGGAGTGAACTCCAGACTCCCGTGCGTACCGAAATGCAAGATGGCATCCGCCTGAAAACCATGTCTGGCCCATAAGTAGGTCGTGATGTAACTGTATGGCGGAGCCTGTTTGGCACCATGAACAAGCCGCTCAGTATCGTCGCCTATGGCTGGCAGGGTTTGAGGTAGAACGGCCACATTGCCGAATTGCAATCGTGGCAATGCAATACACTTCTTCCCATTGTGATCAACGCCAAGATACTCACCTGGAGGTGGACCATATTGTTTCACGACCTCAGCATACATCGTCGGATCAAGCTGTTTTTTGGCCCATGCTTCGATCTTCCCGACATCTACAAATTCAGGATCGCCCGATTTTACAAATTCGTCCATTTCCCCCTTGGCATAAGGGCCTAATACAGGGCCCCGCTTACGAATGGTTTCTTCCATGGCTTTGGCATCAGGAGGCAGTTCTCCCGTTTCGTAACCAGCCGCTTTCAGCGATTTCAAGAGGTTCAGCAACGATGCCCCAACTTCCATCCCACTGGCGACCATTGCGTTCTGGCCAGGCCCCTTGAAATAAACCACAGCGATTTTCTTTGTCGAATTCGGTTTGGCTCGAAGGTTCAACCAGTGCTGCACGCGAGAGACCAGCTTGTCCATACGTTCAGGCAACGCCTTGGGTACGTTCAACCCTCGATCATTCGGGAACTGGGCGCTGATCGCAAATGGCTCGATACCACCATCGAGTTCTGGCATCAGGATGTTCTGGGTCATCATCCCGCCTTGCATTCCTTTTTGCGAGGAAACCCACTTGTCATAGTTTTCAAACACATCGATTGGGCAAATCACCGGTATGCCATTTTCCTGAAGCCACTTTACACATTCGTCTGCTCGCCCAGCAGCTAAACGCCCGTGCGGAATATAGATGACCAAATCAGGTTTAACGGCTTTGAGATGGTCCAGTCGCTTCATAAAACCTGCAACAGGGTATACGTTAACGCCCTGTTCCTCGAGTCGATTGACAAGTTCGTCCACATACGACCTGTTTGCCGATCTCGGCCCAAAAATTGATGTCACCAGTGCCACACGATGTTTATCAGGCTTGGAGAGCCCTTTCTGATCGCGAAATTTTTCGTAACTGGCCAAATCGGAAAAATAAGCTTCGTCCCCCACATGGAAAAACGCATCCGCAGGAATAATGACAGGCGTTTCCGGTTCGTTGGAAAACAGCGTTTTTCCGTCGATCATTCGACGTGTGAATTCCATTAAAGCATGTAAATTCCTCCGCCCACCGTTCTCAAAATATGCAGCGACTTTTTCCAGCATATCCGACTTCATGTTAGTCACGTCCATAGATGGATTCGTGGCACCAACAACATAAACCAGTAGCCCTCGTGACGTGGCTTTTCTGACAATCTCGCTTTGCGTTTCTGTGAAATTAACACCACGCCCAAATACGTACATTGCGTGATATTTATTCAAGCTTGCTTTATCCAGGTCGCCCACATCAAGTTTTGCCAATTGCACCCATGGGTTCGTATTGGCTTCAACCATTTCGTTATACTGAAAGTCTCGAAAATTGACTACCGCGATACGAGTTGGAGCGATGTAATGCTCCCATAACAAGGCGAATGATGCTATCGCCAGGCCCAGAATCGCTACGACGACGATTCGATTTCGGGTAAAACGCTTGCGTGGTTCCAGGACGGGTTCGGATGATCGTGATGTCTGTTGCATTTTATCTATCTCCGGTTCTGTCCTGCATCCTGATGCAGGACTTTGTGGTGTCAATTGAGTCAATCGATGAGTGTACGATTTATTCGGGAACGTAAATGATCTGGCCGTTTTCAAGCTCGAAGGCTGTACCGACACGACGGCCTTTGCCTGAGCCTTGTGTTTTTTCCGAAGCCTTGTAACGGGAAATCTCCTGGCCTTTCTTGACAATTATTTCCATATCAGACTTGCCAGGATTCTTTACCATGGTGACTTCATCCTGAGTCAGTAGATCTCCAACTTTCAGGCGAGCAACCAAGGCGACCATCAAAGCCAGAGCAAAGACCATCGCCACATCGAAAAGGTTCGCCATCCCCGATAAAGGATCGTCGTCGCTATCGTCCAAAGTAGAAGTCGAGTCCATCCGACGAAGTTTATTTTCCATGGTGATTCCTCCCCTGCTGGTCTGCCATCCCCAAATTTAGCAGCCACTCAGTCACTCGCAGATCTTCCAAAGCCCATCGCTGACGAGCCTGGCGACACAAGAAGCCAATCCCTCCAATAAATACTCCGACAACAGTTGTGGAAAATGCAACTTGAAGATTCGTGGCCATCGTGTCCAGATCTCCTGAGGCCAAACCTTTTAATGCTGGCCCCATGGGGATCAGAGTGCCCATCAGACCAAGCATCGGACCCAGGCGAGTGAGTGTCGTTGAAGTTTCCAATGACTTGCGTCCTTGGATTTCAAGATCATCAAGCAGTTTTCGCAGGTGGACCTCGCGCCACTGAGAATCATTGGCCCGGTTCCATGCCAGAGTCGTTCGTGGACGCCCCTTCGGCAGGCTAGCACCAGTACCGCAAAAGTCTTCAGGCTGGCCCAACATCAACGAATCCTCAAATCGTTTCCATTGACGATGTGTCCGTAGTCGCCTCAACCACTCCGCATGACAATCACCGGCATGAAGCAAAGCCCAAACCAGCAGCAGGATTTCGCCCGCAATCACGGGTCCAAGTAGCGTATCTGAAAATAGATTCAGCAGACTGTTGAAACTGTTCAAGCAAGTCCCCTTTCTTGAAATCGATGAATCAGGGTCCGGCCCAGAAAACCCATGAATGGAAGCCCGAATACGAGAAACCAGATCCAGGCCGGGCCTGATTTAAGGTCGATCACGACACCTGATGTTCCGAATCCTGATTTTTCACGATTCAGAAGCACAAATGCCACCGCAGACCATGGCAGAAACAGTAGATTTGACATTGCTGCAAGTTCCGTGCGATGCGGCTTCAATACTGGAATGCCTCGTATGATCAACGAAGAAAACCACATTCCCAGAGCGATCAAAACGCCTGTGATTATTGCAGCCAATTCGAAATCAATCGCATTCCATCTCGAAAACACATCGTGCTCGACAAGCAGCAAGGTTGGCACGCAACACAACGCCGGCAAAGTCAGTAGCAAGTCCGCAAGAATACGAATCTTATACCCGGCATCATCTTTCATCGACTTCCAGAGAACGACCGGAACTACAATCGACTCGATGGTGAGTAAAGCCAGTATGGATGTCCTATTGATATCGTCGTTCAGATAAGACCTTATTCGAAGCTCTGAAACGTCAGCAATCCTGTCTGCCGCATACCAAGCGATGAATATTGTGAACAATGCGATTGCAAAAGTGGCTTTGCGATAACCCGATGCTGCCCATTTCATGGCTGTGATCAGACATGATAGCGAAAGCCACAGTAAAACAGCCGACTTCAATGGAGGCCTCCCAGATTCTTTTATGGACATCCGTCTGTTGTAATCGCACGTTCACTCTTAATTGAAGGATCAATAGGTGTCTGCCGAGATGACCTCGCCACCATTACGTGAACCTAATGATCGCCAGGTTTCGACTGGGATCGAATCTTTCACGAACCGAACCGAACCATCTGACATTAACGTAATCACACCTCCTGGATGAAAACTCCTCGCTGCATGCCAGCCTCGTCCGTGTGCATTAAGATCAGGTATCTTTGAATTTGGTGGCAGATATGCGCTGTATCCTGTACTAGTGAGCCGTCCCACCAGCCAAGAATAACCGCGATCCCCCCTCCAGCTATTAATATTGCCAGTCAAAGCAGCCAAGTCCGGATTTACTAATTGTTTTCCTCCAAGTGACAAACCTGGCAAGCTTGGAGAAAGTGATGTATTCGATGCATATTGCCGGTTAAAATCACTTGGTTTTGGACCACTGCTTGTCAGATTGTTTCCCAGCCGAATCTGGCTTGCCATCATGGTATTTGATGTGCCATCAGAGACATTCGCAATCGTGACAGCTGAACCGTACCAAAACATTCCATCCGTTGGAATTTCAATATGATAGTTCAGCATGGTTCCGGATCCAGTACAAACTGCATAGTTTGTAGCAGCAGAATCTCCACCAAGATTTGCAGTAAATCGCGGATTTCCACCATCCGATGGACAGAGAAAGCTGCCAACCACATAATTTGCCGCAGTGATCAGCGGAGGGTTAAATCGAATGTTTGGTCCTGAGCCGGTATAAACAGGCACATTGAAATTGACGAGATTCACAAGTGATGCCTGTTCCATATAAGGCAGGATTCGTGCAAGGGGTGAGAATGCAAATGCTGTAGAATGGCCGAATCCCGGGAAGCAACCCACAGTGTTTTCGTAATTGTGCATCGCAAGTCCAATCTGCTTGAGATTGTTTGTACTGCTGATACGACGGGCTGCTTCTCTGGCAGACTGTACCGCCGGAAGCAGCAATGAGATCAATACCGAAATGATTGCAATCACAACCAGTAGCTCGATGAGCGTGAAACCTTTTCCAGACTGACTTCTTGTAGTTCGCATGAAATGACCCTAGCTATGACGTATTTGTGAAACCCTGAACTTGGAACCAAGGCTAAGCCATTGGTATTTAATTGCTTGTTGATCTATGTGCTGGCAATTCCCGCTGAACGACGATAGTCGTCAGAATTGCACTTATTGAATTCCATATGAATCGAATGATCTAATTCACGGCGATTTCTCCGTTACGACGGTTGGGAGGTCAAGGGTTCAAAGGGGACGGGCTACCAGTTCCACCCCTCTGCACCACTAAAATAGAACTTCTTTGGTTGGGTTCAGTGCGATTTCATTCTATGGGTATTTCCTTTAAATACCTTTTGATTGGAAAAGTACAGAATCTGTTTGCCGCACCTGAATATTCTCGATTGATTTGGTACGACTGTTAGCGTCCGGTTCAAAAGACAAGGTCTGTGATCCACCAGATTAATATCATGGACAGAAATCAAAGACGATTGATCAATAACATGCGAACCTGTCGAATGAGAAGCAACCTGGGTTGGAAATAATCCAAGCATTGCGTTCTCAGGTCTGCACTCGCCTTGACCATTATCAAACCAGTCTCGAATCAGAGCAACGATCCCTGGTTTGCCTTCGCCTATATATAATTCCCGTCGTTTTTTATATTCCGAAAGAATGAGTTCTGCCTGAGCCTTGATTTCAATGTCTTCGCTCCTGGGAGAAGATCCTTTGGGAATCGCCCAGACAAATCTGTTGGTTTGTGAAACATGCGTTGCAACCGAAAAGAAGTCGCGAGGAATCAATTTCGTGTCTTTTGAACTCAGTCTCGACTTTTCCGCTTCCACAAAGAAATCAACTGCATAGTCAGGGTACCCAAACTGATATCCCGATGCACGCAACCGGTCGGACCGATCGGCGTGTTCCATCTTCTCAACAATTGTCATCGCTCTGGTTTCTGGAGTCAATCCATATGCGTCATAGAATGACGAGTGCTTTTCAACCATGGTCCTGAGCGATTTACGATTCGCAATCCATGCATGCGCATGACGCTTACCACCTGTAACAGCTTGAAAAACCAGAACCTCGGATTCGAATGCTTCGCCACACTGAAATGCATCTAGAATCTTGCGTGTTTCACGGATTGATGACAATTCAGGCTGTGTTACTGAAAAACTGCCTGTCCAGAACGAACTTGAAATCGGTTTCAGACTTCCAATCACCGTGTACAGGGCCTCACTGTCCATCAGTTTCAAAAGCAGTTGCTCGGCTTTCTTTTGTAATTCCGGAGGCAATTTTTCGACAGGAAAGCAGTCGTACCGACTGACACCCTGGCCATTCGCTGCAAAGGTGTAAAGCATCATCAGCAACACATTCAACACAAGCTTCATCAAGTTTCGAATTGTCATA
Organism: Candidatus Kuenenia stuttgartensis; assembly: GCA_945865635.1. Taxonomy (GTDB): domain Bacteria; phylum Planctomycetota; class Planctomycetia; order Isosphaerales; family Isosphaeraceae; genus QWQI01. Next base: position 28,550 of record CAMBEP010000048.1, on the reverse strand, counting down.
GGATTCAGGCCTCTTGTACTTTCTTCGTTGCAACTCAGGGAGAAAATCGATTGATTAATAGGTGTCACCACTAAAAACCTCTCCTCCAGACCTTGTTCCCAAAGCTCGATATGTCTTGAGATCGATTGATTCCTTGAGAAATCGAACTGATCCGTCACTCATCAAGAAGTTTGCACCGCCAGGATGCAAACTCCGAAACCCGAATTGACCGAGTAACAAACTCCTCGGATCATCCACCCAAGTCTTCGAATGTGTACCGTTTGAAGGATCCACAACCCATGATGGTCTGCCAATATAAGGCCTTGAATTTAGCTTCGGTACAACATAGGAGCCACCTGAGATACGAATGTCATTCCAGCTTTCATATCTGGGCGGAGTTCCTAGATCGCCCCCTCCCCATGCTCCTCCCACATTCGCAATGTTGAATCGACTGTATGGAGATTCCTCACGAAATCGAGATGTTTCACCCACCATCAGAGTGTTGCTTAAACCATCTGATATATTTGCAATGGAATAAGATACGTTTCTACCAAAAACACCCTCTGAAATAATGGCGCCACATAACTGTGCGTTCATGACATTAGTGCCAGTTCCATAGTTGTTTGCGATGCATTCTGTAAGCCCAAAGACTCCAGCGTATGAGATCTGCGTAATCTTAAAACTGGTTCGCGACTGATCCGCCTTGGTATCGGTTGGGCAAAGAAACGTTGCCACGGAATTTTCCCATACAGATGTATTTGGTGGGAAACCTGCGGGATGACTAAAGTTCAAGGCATTGTATTTATTGCCCTGCTCCAGGTATGGCATGATGTAGTTTGACCAGGTGTGCCCCCAGCTCGATGTGCATGGAACCTGAGTGTACCGAGATTGGGCAATATAACCAGGTGGAAATGTACCGATCGCATTTTCGTAATTATGGATCGCCAACCCAAACTGCTTCATGTTGTTGGAGCATTGGATTCGACGGGCTGCTTCCCTGGCAGACTGAACCGCCGGAAGTAGCAACGAGATCAATACCGAAATGATTGCAATCACAACCAGTAACTCAATGAGTGTGAATGCTTTCAGCTGCTCTTTCCCTGAAATCTTCATTAGAACCTCTCTTCTTACATGCGAGTGCATGCTTCTCGATTCTGACTAGCGGCAAGTTATTGCTATTTGGTGGTTTATTGATTGGCGCAGTGGTGCATTTTGCGAAATAGACGACCATTTACGCAGTTTCGCACTTGTGAGAATTCACTAAAATCAGGATAATCTAATTCATGGCTTTCTCTCTGTTACGACGGTTGGGAGGTCAAGGGTTCGAAGGGGACGGGCTACCAATTCCACCCCTTCGGCCCACTTTTTATCTGACTGCTATTGCAACTGGATCAATTGTTTTCAACCGAGTTAGCTTCGGCCCTCTTTACATCCCATTTTGGGAAAGGATCCTGGAAGAAGCCCCAGGAATCAGGCCCTGCTTTCATCTCTTCATCTGTCAATAAGCATTCTTGAAGTGCATCGTAAATGGCAATCTCATCCATTCCGATTCCAATAAAGACCAGCTCCTGTCGGCAGTCACCAACCTGTGGATCCCAGTACTTTTGAATGGATGTCGTAAAACCGGGTACATCAGGCCACTCAGAAATGGGTACGGATGCCCACCAGAAACCGGCAACATCGAGCCTCGCCACACGACCAGCCTGTGACCAGACTCCAACTTTATCAAGCCTTGTTGCCAGCCAGAAAAACCCCTTTGAACGTAGTACGCCTTGCCACGATTGCCTGAGTATCTCAAAAAACCGTTGAGGATGAAACGGTCTCCTGGATCTATATACAAAGCTGCTGACGCCATACTCTTCGGTTTCCGTTGTACCTTCCTCACGTAAAGCGACTTGCCAGCCTTTCGACATTTTCGCCCGTTCGAAATCAAATCGTTTTGTGCCTACAATCTTCTCTAGTGGTACCTCGCCGAATTGCGAATCTACAAGGAGAGCATAAGGATTGAGCTTTTCCAGGAATAATCGCAACTCAGCCATCTCACCCTTGCTAACCAGATCGGATTTGTTCATCACAATCACGTCGGCAAATTCAACCTGATCGATCAATAAGTCGGCCATAGTCCGAATGTCCTGATCAGAAGCCGCTTGGCCACGATTCTGTAAATCCTCGCCGATCCGTAGGTCGCTCAGAAAATTGACTGCATCGACCACGGTTACCATCGTGTCCAACTCCGCAAAATCAGACAATGCCTGGCCGTTGGCCAACGCAAAAGTAAAGGTGTCGGCCACCGGAGCGGGCTCTGAAATGCCAGTCGATTCGATAAGGAGATAGTCAAATCGCCCTTCACTGGCTAATTGACTCACCTCTATCAATAGGTCCTCCCGGAGAGTGCAGCAAATGCAACCATTGGTCATTTCAACCAATTTCTCTTCCGAGCGGCTCAAAGCCGCTGAGCCATTGGCAATCAATTGAGCATCGATATTTACCTCGCTCATATCATTCACAATCACAGCAACTTTGAGACCATCACGATTACTCAAAACGTGATTCAGAAGGCTGGTTTTGCCGGCTCCCAGAAAACCTGAGAGCACCGTGACAGGAAGCTTTTTTACAAGCTTATTCATTGCTCCCTCCTGTATCACGATCAAATCGAATTTGTGATTCCGAATCAGGTTCCTCAAAAACCCAAAGCTCAAACGGATCTTCAAGTTCCTGCCAGGACTCGACTCCGCTCCTTATCTCGGATTCACTCAACAAACAGTTGTTCAAAGAGGCAATCATTGCATCCTGATCCATGTCGATACCAATAAAAACCAACTCCTGGGCCCGGTCCCCCCATATGGGATGCCAATTATTCATGACTCGTTCACATTCCATAGGGTCGTCAGGCCATTCCTCTTTCGGCGTAATCGCCAGCCATTTCCCAGCATATTCAATACGGCAATTATGACCTGCCATTGAATAATAACCCACGTCGTCATTACGACTTGCGAGCCATAGAAATCCTTTCGCCCGCAATAAACCGTGCGGCGGTTTATTGATCCAGCTCCATAATCGAGCAGGGTGAAATGGCTTTGTGGATCGATAAACAAAACTTGTGACACCGTATTCGTCTGCTTCGGATGCTACCATATCCCGTGGTGATGATAACCAGCCTTCTGACTTCTCGGCATTCTGGAATTCAAAAAGACCTGTCCCCATGATCTCTTCGACTGCAATCCGACCATAGCTGGTCCTTAAGAACTTCGCCGAAGGATTCAACTTTCTCACAAACGACTCAATCTGACTCAGTTGATCTTCGTCCACCAAATCCGTTTTGTTAATCAAAATGACGTTGGCAAACTCGACCTGATCAATCAACAGATCCACGATCGACCGATCGTCAGATTCGTTCACCGCCCAACCACGATCCTGGAGTTCATCGGTCGTTCCAAATTCATTGAAAAATGAACTGGCATCAATCACTGTAACCATCGTATCAAGTCGAGCAAGACTTTTGAGACTTTGCCCTTCATCATCCTGAAATGTAAATGTTTCAGCCACCGGCATCGGCTCAGAGATTCCTGTGGATTCTATTAATAGATACTCAAAGCGGCCATCCTGGGCAAGCTTTGAAACCTCTTCAAGCAAATCTTCCCTCAGAGTACAGCAAATACAACCATTGGTCATCTCAATGAGTTTTTCATCGCGACGAACAAATGATGAATCTGGCCCTGGTGGCCTGGAGATCAACTTCGAATCAATATTGATCTCACTCATATCATTAACGATTACTGCAATTTTCAGCCCTTGAGTATTTGATAGGATCTGGTTCAAAAGCGTTGTTTTGCCTGAACCGAGGAATCCAGACAACACTGTGACTGGTAATCGGGAATCCGCAACTGATTGCATTTCTCTCTGAGCGTTCACTAAAGTTTTCATATGACTCTCTGTTTGTGACTTGTGTTTGATCCATGCCGACCAGCCATGGCTAAAACAGCCGGGCAGATCATACTCGAACACAAATGGAATCCAACCATTTTTCAAGAGCTTTACACGGAATTCTTTTACTTGGATCGCACGTAATCCGAGATCTGGTGAATCTCGATACGATCCGGTATCCGTTCAGTTTGTATCTGTACCCAAATTCCAGGCATGACTGAGTTCAATGTCTCATTGACACAATCAGGACTAAAATCCCAGCAAAATCAGATCGCTGGAATGGGATTAGCCGTAATTTGATCACGGATTCAAACGCCAATATATTCAGGATCTGATATGCTCTGAGAATCAGAGCAACCCATCCCCGCGTCAGAACCTCATACCAAATCAAAACAATCCAGAGAGGTTAAAAACCTCTTCAAAGACGCATTAAACAATAAATTCCATAGGAGGTGCTCTTGAACGTGATCTAAAACAATCTGATGCATCAAAATTGATGATCAGCAAACTTTTGAAATACTCCCCGCTCTCATAGCATACAAGAGAAGACTGAGAATCGTACGTTGCCTGAAATTGTGTCAGAATTTCACAAATCGGACACTCGACATCATTGCTTTCAAGAGTGTTATCGAAATGCAAACCATCCGACTGGCACTGTTCACGTCCATGATGATCAAATATCGGCAGGCCGTGCAACGACTCGCCCATGCTTGTCAGCAAGGTCAAGAAAACCAGAAGTGCGGATACTGCTCGGTTGGGCATCTTTACTCGAATAGGTGACTCGTGAACGCGTCTCTTTAAAACTACTATATGGTGACCAACTCTGATTGTCAACATCAATTATCCAAAATCATGGCTTTATTCTTTTGGAGTTTTTATCCCTATTGGGGTAGGGGAAATTCTGCGCCGAGGATACGTCGACTTGAAGTTGGCTGATTGATTGACTGAACTGAATACTGCCAGTGAGGATCAAATCGGAGGGGTGTGCATAATCCGGGCTAGGCTATTGACGATATGCCTAATTCCGGCCAAAAATTCACCAATATGAGCTGAGTATATCCGGCGGCGGCCGTTCGGGAATCTCCATGCAAATCACCATCCAAACCACGGTCAACGCTGATATCGACACTGTCTGGGACGCCTGGACAATGCCGGACGATATCAACCAGTGGAACGCGGCCAGCGATGATTGGCACAACCCACGCAGCAGCAACGACCTGCGGCCCGGCGGGCGGTTCAGCTGCCGCATGGAGGCCCGCGATGGCAGCTTTGGGTTCGACTTCGAAGGTACTTGCACGCAAGTGGTTCACCAGAAGCTGATTGAATACGTCCTGGGCGACGACCGCTCGGTCACCATCCGCTTCGAGCCGACCGAAACCGGCGTTCAGGTGGTGGAAACATTTCAGGCCGAAGACGTACACGCCGCCGAGCTACAAAAGCAAGGTTGGTAAATTATCCTCAACCGCTTCGCGGCCTATGTCGAATTCAAAAAGCACTGATGCCCGCGCCTCAGCTATCGCAGGACAAAACCTTGTCCCAGTTCAATTCAACAATGGGTCACAACAATTGGGGCATTCCTTATTAAATCTGGAATGCCGTCATTTATGCCGTTTGAGGACTTGCACATGATTAAATGGGGTAACCGTTCAGTCCCCATCCTTCTAAAAAATGCCGAGGTTTTAGCACACCTTCTCAGAGAGACTCGCAAATTCACGATTTTAACGTCGTCTCAATTGGACTATACTGTTATTGATAATCTCGTAACCTCTTGTTATGAACGATTCCTTGCCAGCCCCAACGTCGAATTGCCCCGATTGCGCCAAGTTGCTCATTCGCATCGCCGATCTGGAAGCCATTGTTTTTGAGCTTCGGCAACGACTCAACCAGAATTCATCCAACTCTTCGATCCCGCCTTCAGCCAATCCACTCAATGCTCCAAAGCGTCCAGCCAAACCTCAAGGCGTGCGTAAACAACGTGGTCAGCCGGGACACCCAGGACATCATCGTCGTCCACTCCCGATCGAGCGAATCGACCATGTTGTGCCATATATTCCAGAGAATTGCTCGCATTGCCAGGCCAAACTCCCTGTGGAACCCTCCTCCAGCGATCCTGAGCCGACCCGCCATCAGGTTACCGAACTGCCGCCGCTGGTCGCTGTCGTACCCGAGTATCAAGGGCATGCCCGTACTTGTCGGTGCTGTGGGCAACTCAATCGGGCCGAGATCCCACCCGAGATTCGTGCCCATTGTATCGGGCCACGACTGGCTGCCGTTATGTCCTATTTCAGTGGTGTCCATCACATCAGCCGACGTGGCGTAGAAGAGATCGTTGAGACGGTTTTTGAAGTGCCGACCTCATTGGGGACAATTGTTGCTCTGGAAGCTGAAACGACAGCTGCACTTGACAGCGCTTATCAGGAAGTACAGTCAACAGTCCGTAATGCTCCGGTCAAGAATACCGATGAAACCGGCTGGAAGCAGCAGGGCAAAAAACGCTGGCTTTGGATGTCAGCAACCACAACCGCTGCATTATTCAAGATCCATCTTAATCGAAGTTTTGAAGCACTTCAGGCACTTCTGGGTGAAAACATCACGGGTGTGATTTGTAGTGACCGGTGGTCTGTCTACAGCAAGTTGCCTCTGAATTTACGACAGGTTTGCTGGGCGCATTTGAAGCGTGATTTTCAGAAACTTGTAGATCGAGGAGGGCCTGCCGAAGCGATTGGACGAGCAGGACTGGAAGTGATCGATCGGTTGTTTACAGATTGGTGGGCATTTCGAAAGTACGAAATTGACCAGGTTGAACTGAAAAAGCGGATGGCTCGGACGGCCCTTGAGTTAGAGGTTGTCCTGAAAGACGGAAGCTCGTGCAAAGATACGAAGGCGGCGACATTCTGCGCGAATTTAGTGGAAATCTACCCGGCGTTATGGCTGTTTGCATCGGTTGAGGGTGTGGAACCGACAAACAATCATGCCGAGCGGCTGCTTCGCACCGGTGTGCTGTGGCGGAAAAATGCATTTGGTTGCCAGAGCGACGAAGGGTGTCGTTTTGTGGAGCGGATGTTGACGTTGGTGCAAACGCTGAGGCTTCAGAAGCGACAGGTGCTTGGATATCTGTACTCGGCAATCTCGGCATTTCGATCTGGATTAACGGCACCGCAATTATTAGGCCAATAGCGGGACTGAACGGTTACCAGTCAACTTCTGAGGCGCCGCCAATACGGTATCCCAGAAGGCCGCGGCCTTCCAAGACGTCGTATCCTCCAGAGTTTCGGGAGCCCAAATCTTGACGCGATATTTACCGCTCCGTTGAAATTCGCGGGCAGCCCCAAGTCCAATGACTCCCGCACCCAGCACAAGAACGTCACGCATTTCGATTACCCCTATCTTTCCACGTCATGATTTGGACCCCGATTCGCCGTTTCTGGCTTCCGGCAGGATCACCTTGCCCGGCCGCGACCCGGGCCGCGTTGGTGCCGACGACACCGCCGCCCAGTACCACGACATCTGCCGGAGCCAGGCCCGGAACGCCAGATAGGAGTACTCCACAGCCGACATTTGGGCGTTCCAATAATTTGGCGCCGGCCTGGATACTCATACGGCCAGCGACTTCACTCATCGGCGTGAGCAAGGGCAAAATCCCCTTGTCCGTGACCGTCTCGTACGCCAAGGCCGTGATGCCGGATTCGATCGCGTTTCGAGTCAGTACTTCGTCCGCCGCGAAGTGAAAATACGTGAAGACAATCTGGCCGGGCCGCATTTTGGCGTATTCACCGGTCTGCGGTTCCTTGACCTTCACGACGATGTCGGCTTCAGCATAAAGAGCGGAATTTTCGTCCATGATTGTCGCACCGACCATGCGATAATCGTCGTCGCCGAACCTCGATCCGACACCGGAACCGGCCTCGACCAAAACTCGGATCCCTCGATCCGTGAGCTCGGCGACACCGGAAGGAGTCATTCCTACGAGGTATTCGTGCAGTTTGACTTGGCGTCGAATTCCGACGTTATAAGCCTTGCGATTCAGCTTTCCGTTGCGTGCGGTGGCTGAGGCAGAACGGAGAAGATGGGAGTTTGGCGGCATGATGACCTCTAGGAGAAATGAGGAAGGGAGCCAGTTGCGGGGCTCCCTCTGTGATGTAATCAGTTACCTGCGGAACGGCGAGCCGGGCCGGCCACTTCGATCGCGAAAACGCCAGACGGACGATTCTCCGAATCGACGAAGACGACCGCAGGCACAGCCTCCATGGCGTCTTCCGTCGTCATGTCGGTGAATGTGGCGATGATGACGAGGTCCCCCGGCCGAACATGATGAGCGATAGCCCCGTTGGCACAAATCACTCCGCTGTCTCGTTGACCCGTGATCGCATACGTGGCCGTTCGAGAGCCACGCGTCACGTTCCACACGTGGACTTCCTCGCCAGGCAGAATGTCCGCGAGTTCCATCAGGCTTTCATCGATCGTCAGACTGCCCTCATAGTCCAGATCCGCTTGCGTTACGGTGGCACGGTGAATCTTGGATTTGAACATCCGCCGTGTCCGGTGCTTGGTGGTCATAAAGTGACATCCTCCAGAGTGAATCTTTGCGGCTTGTATCTGTCCCACACTATTAAGAACGACGAACTTTTGTCATTATTCAAAATACTTTCGCCAGAATCGAATCTTGTCCGCATGTTATTTCTTTAGAAAGACTTACGTCACTCACAGAGTCTCGGCGCGTGGTCACTGCTTGAGAAAGTGGCTGAAGCAATCGTCAGTTCATGGGGAGGTCGGACTTCAGAAGTGCATCTCGATATCGTCGTTTCGTGATCGCTGGACCAACGATCAAACGGCCCGGCGCTCGTCGAAAGATCTCGCCGGCAAATGTCGGTGCCGGGTCTCATCGAAGGTGCGTTCCATCAAGGCATCTCGAATGACATACGCGTCGTAGCTTCTTATGGAAATCATCGAACGACATCGAGATCAACCAGTCTACCGGAATGAAATTCATTTTTTTTTGAAGCGGCGGACGGGTGGCAGCGTTTAAGAGGACAGGACCCAAGGGACCCAGCGTTTGTTCCGCCACGCTGCCCCTCTCCCCACGCCCAGGTTCAGTCGCCAAGAAACCAAGGCTTTGACGCTACGCCCTGTTCCTTACGGAGATATTCAGCTATGAACCGTAATATCGAGACGGTCCGCGCTGGATGGAAGAATCGTTTGCCGGGATGGATGCAACCCTTTCTCACGTGGGTGATCGGTTTCCCGTACGAGGGGCAGCAGCCTTCGCTCGGCAAGAAACCATGGTATCTGCCAATGATGGTCGCGATGGCATTTCTGCTTGCTGGCATGGGTTTAGCTCAGGTCATCGTCTCGCGGGGCGGAATGACGTGGCTGGCCATGCCTGTCGCCTGGATGATGGTGGTCAGCGGTGCCCGCACGCTGCAGGTGCAGATCGGGCATCAGGGTGTTCACAACCAGCTCTCGGGCAACGGACTCGCCGACCGTATCGTTGTCGAGTTAGCGTCGACTCTCGCGGGCGCTCAGGATTTCGACGGATACAAAGCCGACCACGTCGGAATTCACCATCCAAAACTAGCGACCTCCGTCGATCCTGACCGCATATTTACGATGGAAGTCATGAACATCCGACCCGGCATCGCCAAGGCAACCAACAAACGGCGTTTCGTCCGCAGCCTCTTTTCTCCACGGATTCATGCGATCTTCGTCATCGGTCGCCTTCGAGCGAACCTTCTCACGAGTCCGCCCTACCGTCGCATCATGGCCGCGATCTGGTTCGCAATCATCGCGGCCTCCATTTACGCAAGCGAAAATCGGGTCGGTATGATGGTCGGCTGGTTATGTCCCCTCGTCATTCTGTACCAGGTATCCGCCATGTGCCAGTTCGTCACTGAACACTTCTGGACCCGTCAACGAAAACCCGGTGAAAGTAGGAAATTCCATAACGGCTCGCTTCTACTAAATCGGCATCTCGGCGATCCGCTCCCCGCGATCGTAGTCAAAGGGCTAACTTGGCTTTTAGCATGGGCGCGTTGGTGGTTTCGTCTGGCGTTTTATCATGGCCCTGTCCGGATGACCGTTCTGCTCGGGGATCTCCCTGTTCATGGCACTCACCACATTTGGCCATTGTGCCACGATTGGTCAAACGCCATCTATTCCTATCACGAGTTATCCGAGCGATCCGGCAGGGGCCCGATCGAGGTTGTCGGGAGCTTCGGCTCGATTCTTGACGTGGTCATGGCCTCGTTCGAAGAGTCCGAGTTCACGTCATCGAACGTCAAAATGACTTTGCGAGGCGCTTGCGAAATCACGAACGGCATGTGAGAACTCTTTGACCGCTTGAGAATACAATCGTGGCGATTGCAACAAAATTCAATCGCCGCGATTAATTTTTATATTCGATTGAATTATCGCGAGTATTGCAGAACAATCACTTCAGTTTGGGCTGGCCGCTGGCTTGCATCCAGGTCGATTGTTGGACTATTGATGTTTTGTGATGAATATTTCGACTTGGTCTGTTTGAGAAAGACTTCATTTGGCAGGATATTCAAATTGATTTTATCCGTTTTATAATGCATGGGAATGACCCATCGCGGATTGAGTTGATCGATCAGAATTTCCAGTTCGTCGAGTGCAATTGTCGGCTTCCCACCAGTCGATGCCAGTAGCAGGTCGGGATTCTGGATTGGAGCACGTTCTTCAGGTGTCAGGGCATGGCCCAAATCGCTTAAAAAGACAACTTTCAAGCCATCCAAGGTGAAATAAATCACCGTAACTTCATCGCCCGCCATTTTTTCAGGCGTTTCATAAACGGGGATGGACTGAAAATGAACACCTCGAAAGGTCACGCCCTCAGGAGGGAATTCGTGGGCTTTAAGCAGTTCAAAACCGGGTGTGATCTGACTTGTATGGCTGTGATATCGGTCGTTGATATGGCTGATCAAAACCGCATCGGCGGAGTCGTTGATTGGCAGATATCCGCCGGCCGCCGGATATTGATAGGGGTCAAGAATCAGAGAAAGTTCGGGCGATTCCAGTTTGAACGCAGCATGGCCGTACCAGGTGACTTTCAGCATTTTTCTCAGGTCCAGTTGGAGAGGTTTAAGTCAGAGGAAATGCGGTGGGAAGCGCAAATTTCCTGACCTTTTTGCAGGACCTTTATGTTAACATTCAGTGGCTGATTCGACAAACAGATTGCCGCGAATCTGGAAAAAGTGTGTCGAAATCGCGAGTGATCTGCACTTGACGGATCCTGTGAATCAATAATAAGGGCTTTGAGAAGGCATCATCATGACCCATTCAGGCCCATCAAAACGACGAAACCTGAACCCTTCGATCACTTACGGGGATTTCGTTGCGATCAGTCAATGGGCGAAACACAATCATTGGCAGATATTGATGGTTGCAGGCGTTTTGATCAGGACGCTTGGATATTTGATGAATCGAACGTTCTGGCTTGATGAATCAAGCCTCTACGGCAACGTGTTCGATCAGCCGGCGTTTGATGTGATGACACAATTAAAACACGAGCAGGTGGTGCCTCCAGGATTTCTGATCGCATTAAGATTCACCCACCAGTTATTCGGTCAAAACGAAGTTGCATTACGATTCATCCCATGGCTCTGCGGAACGATGGCATTCATTCTGTTTACAAGGTTCTGCAAAGATCACCTGCCTGCCAATTCCGGATTCATCAGCGCAGCACTTTTCGCTTTCAATTCTGACCTGATTTATTATTGCCAGGAAATGAAGCCTTATGCAATGGACCTGCTCTGTTCCGTTCTTGTAATTCGTATATTTATGAACTTGCGAAACAATTCATCGGTAAAATGGATGTCATGGGAAATCATGACGATTGCAATCTCTCCCTGGTTCTCGATCGCTGAAGTGTTCCATATTGTGGGACTTATCATCTGTCTTGGAATCACATTCAGGCACAACCTGATAAAACTAAAGCCACTATGGCTAGTCGCATTCATTTGGGGGCTTACGTTCGTCATCACCTACGCAATGGAAAAACGGCAAGTCTCGCCAGAATCAGGGCTTTGGGTATTCTGGGACTTCGCGTTCCTGAAATGGAACCACCCGCTTCAAAATGCGGCACTTTTATTGGATAACCTCATCAACCCGCTACACCTTCTTACAAACTTTAAAAGCACGCCAATCATGCTGGCATGGGCATTCCTGATCCTGTACGCTCTTGGAAACGGTGTCCTATGCCTGATTCGCAGAGACCAAGATTTATTCCGACTATTTCTGATCTGTTTCGCAATCCTGATAACAGCCTCTTTACTAAAACTTTACCCAACTCATGGTCGAACTCTGCTCTCCATCACACCACTCGTTTTTTGCATCTTTGCTGAAGGCTTCTGGGTATGGACTCAACGCACACCTCGCAAACTTCGCAAACTGCTTTGGCTCCTCTTGCTCACACCCTACCTTTCATTCTGCTGGACCAGTCCATTCCATGGCGTCAGGCCCGTACTCTACGACGGAGATCTTGAACCCGATCACTTCACCCACAGGTTTGGACTGATGAGCCTTAAACCGGTAAAGTGAACAAATCAGACTTTTTCCACTACCTGAAATTCGTCCAATTCGATCGAGACTGGACAAATGAATTATTTTACTTAAAAAAGTTTTGTCTGATGAACGAAAACTACTTTCGGCCAGACATGAGACACAACCAACGGAGCCTCACACACGATGCGTTACTTCCTTGCTGCCATGATGATGAGCCTTGTTTCGACCACGACATTTGCTGCCGACAAGGACATTGTTGACACGGCTGTTGCAGCCGGTTCGTTCAAAACCCTGGTTGCAGCCGTCCAAGCGGCTGGCCTTGTGGACACACTAAAGGGCGACGGCCCTTTCACGGTGCTTGCCCCGACTGACGAAGCATTTGCAAAACTGCCAGAAGGTACTGTAGAAAGCCTTCTGAAGCCTGAGAATAAGGCCAAATTGATTGCAATCCTGACCTACCACGTGATCCCAGCCAAAGCCATGGCTGCTGATGTCGTGAAACTGGACGGCAAGAAAGTCAAATCCGTTCAAGGTTCCGAGATCGCTGTCAGAGTTGTTGACGGCGGCGTTCTGGTCAACAAAGCCAAGGTGGTCAAGACTGACATTGAGTGCAAGAATGGCGTGATCCACGTGATCGATACGGTCATTCTGCCGCCAGCCGAGTAATTCTCTGGCTTCTGATAATTCTTTATAAATTGAGCCTTGACCTGAGATGGTCAAGGCTTTTTTGTGAAGTTTTGGTCAAGCCGAGATTGTCAGTTCGCGCCGGATGTCTTATAACTTGTTGGATACAAGAACTGGTTTTCACCACGCTCGGAGTGGTTTTCATGAATGTATGGACAAGATCGCTCGGTTTTGTGGCGTTGGTTGCCACCCATTTTCTAGGCGTGAACATCTCGGCCCAGGACAAACCTGCTGAGAAGGCTGGTATTGATTCGCCGCTTCCGATGGGCCTGATTCTGGATGATTTGCCAACAATTTTTGTGCCCGCCCATCCGGCCACGGTGAGTGACAAGCGTCAATTGGAGATGGCGGAGCTATTTGTTGCGGCCCGGGCCCACGAAAGCCGTCGCCAGTGGAACGAGGCTCTGGAGCTTCTGAGCCAGTGCTCGAAGCTTGATCCTGAGAATCTTGCGGTGCTCAAGCGCATGAGTCGCCTGAATTTCGCGATCGGGAAGCAGGACCAGGGCGTGGAGATTTCCAGGAAGATTCTTGCGATCGAGCCTGATGATCCGACCACGTTGCGATTGATGGTCGGCTACTACGAACGGCGGGGCCAGTTCCCGCAAGCCGAGAAACTGCTCACCGAGACGCTCGCGAATCCAAAGTTGGATGCCAAATCACAGGCAGCACTTTACGCTCACTTTGCAAGAGGCCTGCTTTATGCGGGCCGGCTCCAGCAACCGCTCAAGGCCGCTGACGAGCTTGCAAAAGTCATGGAGATGATTGACGAAAAGACGGCTGCCAACGAGAACCCGACAGAAACGAATCGGATTCTTGGCAACAATCCGGCACAGATGTATCTCAATTTTGGCCGGGTTTTTGTAGCGACCCAGAAATGGGATTTTGCCTCAAAGGCGTTTGAACGTGGCCTGAGCTATAATCCGGACGACAATTTGATGTCTGTCCTACATGTGACCAGCCTTCTGGAAGCGGGCAAGCCCGATAAAGCGCTAACCCAGCTTGATATAGCCATTCGCAGAAAGCCAGTTACCAGAGAGCCTTACGATCTTTTGAACAAGGTTTTGACGGCGCTCAAGCGCACAGGTGAAGCCACCACCAGACTGGAAGCCCTGAACAAGTCAAACCCGGATAATCCAGGCTTGATTGCCGTGCTTGCCGATCTGTACCGCGATTCTGGAGACTCCGCGAAAGCCAAAGTTTTGTATGACCAACTGGTCAAAATCCAGCCTGACCCTCAGGGATTAGGGGCCCTGGCTGCGAGTTTGATCAAGGACAAAAAGTACGATGGCTTCCTGGACCTGATGTCGCGGGCCATGGCTCGTCCCGGTGGGCTTGATTCCCTTCGTCCTCAGATCGAGGCTTTGGCGACTAATGCTGAGGAGTCCTCCATTGTTCTTGACACGGCCATCAAGCGATTGCAGGCCAACCCAACGTCTTTGCAGCGAGCTACTTACAATAGTCTTTTCTATCTGGCCCGCAAATCAGAACATTGGCAAAGGCTAGTGACGTTGAGGACTTTGGCGGTCAAGGCCGACCCCAATGCCGAGACCATGCGGGAGCTTGCCATGACCTATTATGAGAATGCTCAGTTTCAGGAGGCTGCCAGTGCGATGATTGCACTTTTTAAGCAGTTTCCGACCGAAAAGGACCGTCGCAACCTGGTGATGCTTGCTCAGTTTCAGCTTCAGGCAAAACAGCCCAAGGACTCGCTGGCGACTGTGGAAGGGATCCTGAAAAGCGATCCGAATGACCCTTCGGCGATTCGCATGAAGTGTTATATTTTGAATGATCTCAAGCAGTTTGATGAAGCGATCCGGATTGGCAAGGAGATCCTTAAGAAAGCTCCTGAAGATTCCGATTTCAATCGACTTCTGGGCGCCACATTGATGAGGGCGGATAAGAATCAGGAAGCCATCAGCTTCTATAAGAACCTTCTGCAGCAGTTTCCGGCCAATGTTGAGCTTGCACGGGTGGCACATTCGGGCCTTTCTGTGATTTATGTGAATCTTGACGAATTCGCAAAGGGCGAACAAGAGCTTGAGCAACTGCTCAAGCGAAGCCCCGACGACATCGGTGTAAACAATGATCTTGGCTATCTTTATGCAGATCAGGGCAAACGGCTTGAAGAGGCCGAATCGATGATTCGTAAGGCGGTGGCCGAAGAACCTGATAATTCGGCCTATCTTGATAGTCTGGGATGGGTTCTTTACAAGCGTGGCAAGGCAGAAGAGGCTTTGAAATATCTTGAGAAGGCGATTGTGATTGCCCGCCGTAGCAGTCCCGATGGCACACTTTTTGACCACATCGGCGACGTGCTTTTCCGGCTCAAGAAATTTGACAGGGCCAAAGAGGCCTGGATCGAGGCTCAGAAGCATTTGGAATCGGGCAAAGCTGGGGAAAAGCTGGCGAAGTCGCTCAAGACCAAACTTGAGAATGTGGAAAGCATGCCAAAGCAGGTCAAGACGGACAAAGCACCGAACCCTTGAATCTGAATTCGTAAAAAGAGATCCTATCCACAGGTTCCAAGGTCGATTTTCGAATTGATCTTGACTGGCAACGATTGATGGAGAGCAGGTTTCGATGGCAGGACATTCGCATTCCGCAAACATTGCACACCGAAAAGGTGTTGTGGATTCCAAGCGTGGCAAGTTATTCAGCAAACTATGTCGAGCGATTTATGTCGCGGCCCGCTCCGGTGGCGGTGATCCTTCGATGAATCTCAGGCTTAGATACGCCATTGACAAAGCCAGGTCGTATAGTTGCCCGAAAGAAAATATTGAGCGGGCCGTAAAAAAAGGCACGGGCGAGCTTGGTGGCGAAAACTTCGAGGAGATCATCTACGAAGGCTATGGCCCATCGGGAGTTGCGATTATGTGCGACATCCTGACCGACAACCGAAACCGCACGGCTGGCGAAATTCGCAAGATTTTCGAAGTCTGTGGTGGGAGTCTGGGCAGCACAGGCTGCGTGAGCTATCTCTTCAGCTATAAAGGTTTGTTCCTGGTTCCGCGAATATCGGCAACAGAAGAGCAGCTCATGGAAGTGGCCCTCGAAGCAGGGGCCGACGACATATTGACAGGTGATGAATATTTTGAAATTACCTGCGAGCCCAGAGTTTTTGAAGATGTTCGCAAAGCGCTGGAAGATGCCCGGATTGTGACCGAAACGGCTGAAACCCGCCACCTGCCGTCAACCACAGTCGAACTTGATGCCGAATCGGCTCGAAAAATGATTCGATTGCGCGACTTGATGGATGAAAACGACGATGTTCAAAACATTTATGCCAACGACATCATTCCAGAGTCGATTTTGAACGAAGAGTCATGAATGGAAAATCGTTCATGGATCTTTGCCGTATATCAGGCCCGGCTCTGTGTGCCTGGTCGATTTGTGTCTCTCTCACCCAACGCCTAATCAAACCGGAAATTGCGCACTGATGGCCAGCTCCTTTGTCAAGTCCGAACGTCTTCAAAAGTTGCCTCCATACCTGTTTGCGGAAATTGACCGCAAAAAGAAGGCTGCCATTGCGGCTGGTCACGATGTGATCAACCTTGGTGTGGGTGACCCGGATCGGCCGACCCCGAGGCCGATTATTGAGAGCCTCCAAAAAAATGCGGAAGTCGGCTCCTATCACCAATATGCCCTGGATCAGGGGGCCCCTGAGCTGCGCCAGTCGATTGCCAGCTTCTTCGTCAAGCGTTATGGAATTGCACTTGATCCGGCCTCTGAGATTCTGCCTTTGATCGGCTCCAAGGAAGGGCTTGCTCACTTTCCTCTGGCGGTCCTGAATCCGGGTGACATTTCTTTGGTGCCCGACCCATGCTACCCGGTTTACCGATCTTCAAGCATGTTTGCCGGAGCCGATATTTACACGATGCCGCTCCTTCCTGAGCTGGGCTTCCTTCCGGACCTCGACGCAATTCCGACCGAAGTCTATGCCCGAACACGTTTAATGTTCCTGAATTATCCCAACAACCCGACAGCTGGAATGGCTGACCGCGGTTTCTTTGAGAAAGCCGTGGGCCTTGCCCACAAGTACGGATTCGTGATCGCTCAGGATGCAGCTTACAATGAAATGTATTACGAGGAGCCCGCCCTTTCGATTCTCGAAATACCTGGCGGCAAAGAGGTTTCCGTTGAATTCCATAGCCTGTCGAAGACCTTCAACATGACAGGTTGGCGTGTAGGCTTCGCTGTGGGTAATCCTGCTATCGTAGGTGCCCTGGGGCAAGTGAAGTCAAACACCGATTCCGGGATTTTCACCTCCATTCAAATGGCGGCCAAAACCGCCTTGGATGGTTATGATGAAATTACTCCAACGATTCGTGACCTTTATCGCGAGCGACGCGATGCCTTTGTAGCTGCCATGCGAAAAGCGGGCTGGAACGTGCCATTACCGAAGTCGACATTTTATGTCTGGATGCCCTGTCCAGCCGGGATTTCCTCCACGGAAATGTCGGGGCGGCTGCTTGATGAAGCATCGGTTGTGATGACACCGGGATTGGGATTTGGCCGCACTGCGGACGGATTTATCCGGGCAGCCCTGACTGTGGAAACCCCACGACTTCTGGAAGCCGTGGACCGGATCAGCAGGCTCAGCTTCTGATCTGATGCCAGAAACCATTGCATTGATAGCACTTGGAGCCAATTTGGGCGACTCAAAAGAGTCGCTTGACTTGGCTCTTGACCAATTACAGGCCCATTCTGAGATCACTCTGCGATCGGCCAGTTCGTATTTTCGTACACGTCCAGTTGGCGGCCCCTTGGGTCAGCCTTTGTTTCTCAATGGAGCGGCCTCGGTTCATACAAGACTAACGGCTTGCGAACTTCTGAGTGTCTTAAAAGCGATGGAAAGCGACTTGGGCAGGATCCGCCATGAGACTTGGTCTGCAAGGCGTATAGACCTCGATCTGATTGCCTATGGCGATTGTGTATTTGAATCAGAAACGCTGATTTTGCCACACCCGCGAATGACAGTACGGCGATTTGTCATTGACCCTCTGATGCAAATCGAGCCAGAGTGGTTGCACCCACAGCTTTTGTGGAAGACAGAGGAGATCAGGGATCACATGCTCTTAGCACCTCGAAATGTAAACCTTGGCCCGGTTTTGGCAAGACTCAAGGATTGCGCAGCCTGCCGGTTACTTTTAGAGCGATTTTCAGAGGTTTCGGATGGTTGGGAGTGGGATGAATCGAGTACGTCGGCTATGTTTGAAGTCTATTGGAATAAAGACTTTATGCTGGAGAAGAAATGGCGATTGCCACGGTTTTTTCCGACATTGGATCAACCAGAGTTGATGATGGAGCAGTTGATTGCGACATGTCGGGGGATGACATTTTTGGGATAAGCCGTATGATAGAGTATGTTGGAACAGTTTTTCGATCAAATGGAATGTAAAATGGCGATTGATGCGCCTGGTGGGTATAAAAAATGGCTGGATCAAAGTCGAGTAAGCCTTCGAAAGACGACAAAAAGCCAGCCGTCAAGATCATAACACGTAACAAGCGTGCATATCACGAGTTTGACATTTTGGACAAGTGGGAGGCCGGGATTGTCTTGGTGGGTTCGGAGGTGAAGAGCCTTCGCAACGGCAAATGCAGTCTTGAGCAAGCATTTGCGGATCTTGACAAAGACGAGGTATGGCTTCTTGGGTGCGACATTCAGGAGTATGTTGAGGCGAATCGATTCAATCATAAAGCGAAGCGGCCGCGGAAATTACTTCTTCATAGCGCAGAGATTCGGAAGATAACAAACAAGGTGACGGAAAAAGGTTTAACGCTGGTTCCTCTTCAGATGTATTTCAGCAAAGGTTTGGCGAAGGTAGAGATTGGTTTGGCGCGTGGCCGGAAGTTGCATGACAAGCGTGAGGCGATCAAAGGCAAGGAGAACAAGCGAGAGATGGACCGTATAACGAAGCGTAACTTTCGTGATTAAAGTGATTTGCGGAGTATAGTAGAGAGCGGATGCTTAACTATTTTGCAAAAAAGGCTTGAATAAATGAACTACTGGGTGTTAATTTCCGTATGATATAGAAGTAGGTGATTTGCAGGCCATAATTTTGGCTTGCGGATATGATCTGGAGAATTCCGGATGAGCCGATGGGGGCGAACTAGGATCGACCGGATTGCTGAAGACAGAGGTTGCGTGTCGAGGTTGGTCAGCAGGCCTCGTAAAAAGCGGACCAAACTATAAGTGCCAAAACTAGCACTCAAACTCTTCGTCTTGCTGCCTAAGTAACGACGAAGCTCCGCAATATGACTTCGGCCCGAGAGTCATGTTCGGAGACGCCAATTCGGGCTGGCCAAGGATTAACCGCCGGTTGCTGCCTTGGCGAGAAAAAATGACTGGATAAGCGGAGCGGAACCCTGCCTATTGGGGGCTGCCTGACGAAAACCAAATAATAGGACACACACGTAGACGCCCTGACGGAAGGGTCTCGGGACGCGGGTGCAATTCCCGCCGCCTCCACTTTTGCCCCCTCGGTGACCGAGGGGGCTTTTCGTTGACTGGAGGTGACACAAGGTGACATATCACTTGAGCTTGTGTCATCTCTGTTTTCTGTAAGTTTGTGACTATCAGAGACAATTTTAGACTCCAAATGCCCCTCAAGGACGCCCAAATCACTGGAAATTTGCTGCGATTCACTGCGTATTCGCTGCGAATTTGGGACCATTTCCTGAGGTAAAATCAGCCAGTCTGGATCGACCGGGAGATTTTCGATACCCTTCGCTTGGTCCTTCAATCCGATGTGCGTGTACCTCATAGTCATGTTCACATCGGAATGCCTGGCAAGTTCCCGGGCCACAACGAGAGATGTCCCATTTCTTAAAAGCTCGGTGATGTAGGTGTGGCGACCAGCCGCGTGAAAGTCCGCGTCACCGTCTTTGGTCGTGAATGGGATACCCGCCGCATCCAGATCGCTTCGTATCATTGCAAACGCTTTGCGACTAGCTAGTTTCGGAAATAAAGGTTGTCCGGATGCGTACTCCGGTAACCATTGACGAAGCAAGATGACCAGACTGGAGTGGAGTGGGATCACATCCTTCTTGCGGTGTTTCGAGTCACGGGCCTCAACGGTCAAAGTCGGCGTAACTGTTTCAAGCTGAAAGCTTTCGACAGTCAGACTGGCGATCTCGCTCTTTCGCAACCCAGTGAGGTAGCTCAAAAGGTAAATCCTTGCTCGTTGCTCGCCGCTATAACACTGCACATCTTTTGAACTGGCCCTCGCCGCCGCTACAACTCGTGACACCTCCTCGGGTGTCAGAGCCCTCCGTTTTTTGCGGATATCGACTTGGGCGTTACGCAACTCCAATTCAAGTAAAGGGTTGTTGGCCAATCGTTTCGGTACTAGCCAGTTGACAAATTCCTTGATCGACTGGATGTAATGATTGACTGTGCGAGGACCGATATCGTTTCGTTTCTGGAACGCGACGATCGCTTTTTCGACTCGGTCATGGGTGATCCCCACCGAGGAGACGATTTTAGCCTCAGCGAGTATGGCACTAATCCGCGATTCAGTCAGCTTAACATGCTTCTCGGTTCGACCTTTCGATCGAATAATCCCAAGAAACTCGTCGAGATGTTGCAAAATCGGCCGTTTACCTTGATTGGCCAGATCCTCGGCCGTTAAGTCGATCAAGCCGTCTCGCCTTAGTTTACCAGCCTCTTCAAGCCTGTGTGCCAGTCGCTGGCTTTCCTGTTTATCTGTGTAACCCTTTCGCTGTCTGCAGTTTCCATGGGCATCAGTGTACTGAATCGTCCAGTGCAGACTCTTTTTGCCGTTCTTGTCTTTGCGTTTGAAAACACTTGCCAATTTAGCGACCTCCCGTTTGGCTAATATTGCGAGGTGATGGACACCCTTGTTTGATCCAAAGATCAATATCCTCAAGGGACCAACGCGGCAACTTGCCAATTTTAATGGCAGGGATTATATCGCCACGGCTTTTTAGTCGATGCAAATGCCGGACACTGATGTTCAGCAATTTTGCCAGTTCATCAACTGTAATCAATGCCGGCCTGATCCCCGACGATGTAGAGCACTGAGGTTGCATCATTCATCTCCATGAATTGCTCGGAGCAGCACATACTCTTGGATCCTTGTGCCTAAGAACAACTCCGTTTTTGGAATTGCAGTTGAATTGCGAACTTCCATAAGGTACTGTATGTCCATCTGGATATCAATATCTTTCTAGTCTTCAGTAACCTGAATGATATCCCAAACCACATGGTAAAGGATGTAAGTGAATGGCAAACAAGGCAAAACCCCCAACCTCCGGTAATGAAGTCACCTTGAAAGTCGTCCTTTCGCCAGACGAACACAAGCTCGTCAAAATGGCTGCTGCAGAACTAGAGGTTACGATCGCACAGTTTTTACATGATTCTGCCGTCTCCTGCGCTAATGTTGAGGTGGCCAAGTTCATCCAGCGAGAAACAAAGCAGGCCACTGAATCTTTGACAGAGGGCCAGCGATAGAGTTCCTCGGCAAAGATCATGGATTCGCTTCGCTTCATTGTGGTAGCTCATGACATCTTGAAACAGCCTTGATAGATGACCAACCAGAGATCGATCTGCCTCACCAGTCCTGCTTTGAAAAATGGACAACACATCTAGGATCCAAAGAAGGCGTGAAAAGGGCTACAAAACCGTGTAGCCCTCCTCGTGTAGAACGCTTAAGGGTATTGAACACCGAATCTCGGTTTACACTTTTGGCCGCCAGACCTTCAGACGACCTGATTCGTCATAAACAGCCTCAGCTCCCTTGTACCAACGCTCAGTCAGTGCAAACTCGCACTTCACAGGAATCCCAGGAACTAACGGCTGCATCGCCTCGCAACAGATACGGTTTATGTTGGCTGCCGCGAGATCCAAGTCCTGATCCGCCTTCAGTTCGATGATGAATTCGTCATGAATAAAAGCCACGACACGATAGCCAGCCTTGGTCAGGTCCCATATCGCCAGTTTGCAGCCATCAGCGGCAAGACCTTGGAATGGGGTATTTTTAGCAGCAGTAAATCGCACTTCACCACGAACTCGCCCCGTCAGTGTTGGTACAGATGAGGTAAGTAGCTTCTGAAGCGGACTATCGGCTGATGTGTTGCGAGCCCTAATGTGAGGCTCTAACTCAGGATTTTTGTTCAGGGCCAACAAGGCCTGCCAGTTTTTTTCAATCGCGTATGGCTCGTATGGTGTCCCATCTGCTTTTGTGGGGTTGCCCTTGAGTATTTTACCGAGCGATCCAATCTGGTACGGTTCCGGCCACATCGTATGAACTTGAATTACATCCACATTCAACTTGGCCGCAAGACGGCTTTTCACATCCTCTCTTAGGTACACTTCCAGCTCGGGATAGACCTCCCGGGTCAATTTATGAATGAATAATCTGGCTTCATCCAGACTTATTTCAACACCGTAATTGAATTTGGCATGGTGGACCAAAGAGGCGGCACCAAATCCTGCTGGAATGCCAAAATTAAATACCTTCGCCCGCTGTCGCAACTGTTTTTTGTCGGGTAGTTCTCCAAACTCTCCAAGGCTTTTTCCTGCAAACATAGCCGCAGTGTAACTATGCGGGTCGATCTCCTGGATTAGAATTTCCCTGAGTTTGGAGTTGCCAATTTGCGACTCACACACCGCCGCCAAAGTACGTAACTCTAAGCTGTTATAGTCAATGATGAAGAACAAGTAACCGGGCCGTGGTATGATAGTATCTCTAATCGCCACCCTGGACGGTAACTGCTGGATATTGGGCTTTGAACAACTGGTCCGCCCTGTTTTGACCAGAGTTCGATATTCGGGATGTATCTGTGTTTGATGAAGCCCTTTAAAGAACGCCCTTAGCTTGGTAAAGCCCTTGAACTTGCAAAAGGCCTCAACAAAAAGGTCAAGCCCCTGGTGTTCTGTCCAGCACTCACCGACAGATGCCGATATCTTGTTCGTACGGGTGCGGGGGATATTTAAATCGTGAGCTAATGCAATTGATTCGAGCCGTTCTCGTAACACCTTTTCATCCATAATTGGAATTCCGGTCGTTTGATTGATGATGGCCTTGCTATTTTTCAGATGAACTTTCCAGATTGCAGGCTCAATTTCTCGCATCTTGTTCACCAGTTCACTGATCACAGCATCAATTTCCTGACGAAGCAAAACCAGCCGATCCAGGTCGACACGCATTCCATTCTGTTTAATTCGGGATAGCCCGATTGCAGCCTTCACCTGTATGGATTCCGTAAGAAATCCGTGACTGCGAGGCAGACTGTACCCGTCACATATTGCCTTTGCAGCATGTGTTATTTTTGTGAACAATTGCCAAGTTGCAATTGCATCTGAGACTGCATATTCAAAGAACCCATGCTCGACTTCATTCCATGGCACATTACGTATCTCTGAATATCTAAGTCGGTAAACATCCTTCTCCAGAGCATATCCGCACCAGCGTTTGGTTGCATCAGCAAGGCTCAACATTCTGTCGTTGTCAGACTGTGCAAGTGTTACCAGGGCCGCCAGTATCATTGTGTCATGAACTCTCCCTTGGTCCACTGCATGCCACAACCAATTACGAGCACTGACCTTTCCATTGATTGAGAGATACTGGTCGATAACCCAGAAGTCGAATGCAACATTGTGGAAGACGATATGGCCACCGCCCTTCAAATGATGTTCCAGAATCTGGGAAAGTTGGGTGGGTTCCGCCACATAATGCCGTTCACCGTCACTCATGCTCACCATGCATAGCCGGGGAACATGATCAGCGCCATCTATGAGAGTTGTTTCGGTATCCAACGCTATGTACTTACCAAGTTTTTGACCATTCCATGACTCCCAATTGTACGTCTTGTCCCCAAGCGTAACCGATCCCGATTGAATTGCGGTCATCAAAAACCTCCATCTTTCAAGGTGCAATGTTGTCAGCAGGCCAGCAAGTCAGCAAAACCTGCTGATTTAAATGGTCACGAGGCCAAATAAATGCTTATGCTGACCTGCTGACAACGGCGGTAAAGTTGTCGATTAGAAGTACGGAATGAAGCGATTACCTTCAAGCTGCCCGCAATTCATTTGAACCAACTGCTGAATTACTTCCCGGGCTTTGTCGGCTGTTTCGATATTTTGACGACCGGTTTGGAGCGTCCGGGCATCCACGCCACCAGGGTGCCTACTCAGAATCCATGAGAGGTGATCCTTGAGATTGTTTTGCTTCGGTGTATAGTTACGCTCAAGTTCTCGAGCGAACCATCTGGCAAGCTGAATTCCGGCCTGCATACTGGCCAGGTCGACCGGTTGCATTGCACTGCCACCCGGGTCGGCTGCAAGTTGATTGCAAACAGAAAACACCAATGCAAACCGTGCTGCAATAGGGCGAAGTTTTAACCAGCCGTTTTGCAGCCCAGTCTCCATCTTCTCAGCTTGGGTTGCGGTATCATTCATCCACTCGCGAAACGCCTGCTTCGCTTCTACCGTACATGTCAAGTGGATTGGGCGACTACTACTTCCACAAGGCTCCCCACTTAGTAAATAGAGACGTTTGGCGAACTCCTCCATCTCTTGGTTCAGATGCGGGTCTACTTCCAGTTCATTCCACCGGACGATCGAGGGAGGCGGTTGAACTGACAAGATTCGAGCCGCAAATCCGTTTTCCATGAATTTCTCTGTTTGAAGAACCTCAGTTGCAACGCCTGGCTGGATTGTTCCTGTGACAGAGACAGTGGTTCTCGGCAGCGACACCCTATAATTGTCTTTTTTTCGATTGACTGAAATTCCCTTTCCGTCATACATACTCAGCCAGTTTTCAACGTCCCTCCCGCCCCCCTGCTTGTATACGTTCATAGACTTAACCCAGCCAGCGGCCTCATCAACCGCTAGCAGCAGTTTGGGGTTATCTTTCATCACATCAATCAGAGCTTCCATCGTGGCGTCATTCACCAAAACCTGTTGACGGTTCTCAGGTTCAGTTGGTTTTATTTCACCTTTATTACCTTCAGCCTTTGCAGCCTTAAATTCACTCAAAGAATGCTTGAATTGCTGGTCGGCTGCACGGATTGCCTCCGCGATTGAATTCTCGATAGCTTGGACCGGGCGAATAGCCGCATGCCAGCCAGGGCTTTTCCCACTGGAAACAATCCCCACAGTCACGGTCCAGATGATTGCTGGTAAGGTATAGCCTTTTTTGAGGACTATGATACGACTATCACCAATTAAACTGGCCAGGACTGAGAGCATCGGGGCTGCAACATAGGAGTTATCAATCCCAATAGCTGCTGCATGTTCACAGACATACCTCCGTACAATTTCAGGAAGGCATTCGACTGGAAATGGCTGGTACTCCATCTTAAAGGATACACTTGCAACTTTATCTGCGATTGCCTTGTGGAATGATACCTTGGCAGCGTTCAACTCTTTCGCATATTTCAGACTAGCCTCAACTGCCGCTTTTGAAAAGTCGCCGTTGTGGTACAGCAATGCGAATACCGCAAATGCATCGTATGTATGGTTTTCCTCGAATGGGGCGGCGTTTGAACTGAATACGTGCAGAAGTGGTCGCCCGTTGGCATCTTTGTGATGGCCAAGTGTCGCACTTATTCCAGGATCCTCTTTTCCTGGTCTAGTGAGTCGCACGACATCCTCGACGGGTGGGCCGTATACCTGCCAGCCCGCATTAAGTAAAAGCGGGAGAAGATCTTCGTGCTCGTCGAAAACATCGCCAGGCCGTGGTTCCCCTCTGTAACTCTCGCCCAGAGGCTGAGTGGATTTTTCTGCCAGTTTGCGATTAAAGCTACGGCATATTTCAAACAAGACTTGGACTTCTTCGTCCGAAAGCTGCGGTAATTGGCCGAAATCACCGTGTACCTTCTCGTAGGCCTTACCTGTCGGATGAGCAGCAGGTGGGCTACCGACTCCAATCACATAGCTATTTGTGCCCCTTGTTTCTATCAACACCTTCGGCTGAGGGTCAGGTGTTTCAGCTGAGACGACCGTTTCATCACTAACCACTTGGCCTGTCAATGGTTCCGTGCGAGCCAAAACCTCTGCTCCAACGGGTGTTGAGATTTGGCGAAACCAGACATGCTTCCCCGGACGTGGGGTTGATACGACAACCAGTTTGTCGATAACCCACGGGATTCGAGTTTGAATTTCTGACCAAAACAGATTAAAAACCTGTTCTGCGTCGTGATCAAAGTCAATTACGGTTAGATTGCCACTGACTGCCCCTGCGATTACGCCAATACCAGAACCGTTCCCTGAAAACCAGGCTTCCAACTCCTGGTCCGTCGCGAACTTTTCTGTGTATGGTTTCCATGACACTTTAGGCTGCTTCGAGCCATCAAGTTTAATTGGAATGACTGAGAAGCCCCAGTCACGGTATTGTTTAGCGATATCTGTCATTGTGCTATACTGCATTTGATTCTCGTTGGAAAATGCAGCTTCGGGGTTATCGCCTCCGAAGCTGCATTGGTTAAGGTTCAGTAACATCAGGCTTCTGCAGGGAATTCCATGTTCGGCGCTGATGGTGGTTCATTGGAAATTGGCGGTTGCGTCGGTTTTGACGCTGGGTGCGGTTGTAGATCCGAGTGTGGTGGTGTCGCAATCATCTGCTGCGGCACCTGCCTTTTGGCAATTTGCGAGCTTTGCAAAGGATTGACCCACTGGACACGAATCCCACGGGTTGATTTTCCGTCAAAGGTCGTTTCCTCAGCCATCAATCTAATTTCATGACCTGGCCAGAACACGGTCTCATCGCCTAGGCATTGGGCGATGATGTGAGCGTTGGTCTTGTTAAGCACTAAGAGCCGCCCCTCGCCAACAAATCTGATCGCAGGCTTCAAGCCTTCGAACATCTTAAGTCCAACGACTGACTCAATCGTGAGCGTGATCGGGACTTGAATATGGTCGGCCTTGAAATATTTGCCGCCACTAAACTGTTCGGAAATCTTCATGTGACAAGCGCTTTCTACGTACGCAGTTGGGACACAGGTGCCGAGCCGGACGCAGAACAACTGCACCCTATCAGCACCTGCTGAAAAGTGGTTACCCTTAGAAATCAGTCCACTTTGGGGCAACCCGATTTAACCCAGCGTTCGAATGCCTTAGCATTGAAACGAACGCTGCCGCCGACCCGCACCTTGGTCTCGGGCGGGAGATTTCCATCGGCCAACCAACGGTCGATCGTCCGAATACTGACTTGCAGGTGGTTCGCGACCTGCTGCTTGGTCATCAGGTTGGTGCCGGTGAAGAACTCTTCGGGGAACGTCAGTGAAAACATGGATAGTACCCTCTGCCTGTTTGACACCAGGTTGCGACGTGCACCCCGGATACCAATGCAGAATGGTCCCAAAAATCGACAAACTAGCTCAGCGTGGGACAAATAAAGAACGTAAAACCAAGGAAAACCAAGCCTTTTCTGAAAGACTGTCTTTTTATTGTTCCGATGGGACGATGGGACGTTCTTTTGGGACAAATCTGTTTTTCAGGGTGTTAGGACTCATCGTCCTCGGTATCTAAACCACCATAACTGTACCCCCTGTTTCCGTATTCATCGTAGTCGCGGCTTTCTTCGCAAACCTTTTTGTCCTCCACGACAGCCTCATTTACCTGAGAATAACTTCTAGAGGTGTAATCGCCATTGAGTTCTCTGAGTTTGCTTTCGATCCGTTTATCATGGCAAAGCTGCTTATAAACTTTACGACTTCCAAATTTATCAACGAAAAACCGATTCACATTACTCTTGCTAAAGCCACTATCCCCCCCATACTGCGCCTCCCCTAATTCGGTAATTTTGATGCTCGGAACTGCTTCGTTAGTAAAGTCCTTTGATTCAAATTTGTGTTCTGCCATTAAAAAAGACAGCATAAGTTCGTCATTATTCGACTCTTTTTTAGCTTTGGCCTTTGGCTTTTTAGAGACCTGCAAAGTCTGGGTGGCTTGCGCGCTTTCTGCTGACTGGAGAACCGATTTAACTTGTGGCGATTGGGCGGCTATCTCATCCCCTGCTGATGATGTTAGGACAGTCCTCGCACATCTGACAAGAAGATGATACTCGATCGAAACCAATTCAATTTGAATGTCAATCCGCTTGATAGTTGCCAGGATTTGAGAGGGTGTGTTTGTTACGTGAGAGAGCCTGCCTCTTTCAATAGTTGGTATCTCCGAAAGCCTGCTACTTACAATTGCACTGATAGGGCCGTCTTTTCTAGGGACGGCAGACTGAAAGAAACCTTCAATAATTGACTGGATTTCCGTAGATTGACGTCCCCGCCAAAACTAAATAAGCCGGTTTTTACGCCGTAACTTCTTCTGTATTCTTGACGTCCCCGCCAAAACTAAACAAGCCTGTTTTTACGCCGTAACTTCTTCTGTATTCTTGTGTTAAATCAATGTTTTGCACTTGATTTTAGATGGCGGTTTTGGTATGATATCCCTATTCACTACAAGGGGTTACGTTCGTCATGAT
>CAMBEP010000047.1 GCA_945865635.1 Candidatus Kuenenia stuttgartensis | reverse complement strand
GACGACAGCTTCTTTGCCTTGGTCAAAAATAGCCTCCGCCTGATTCTGATCAAGTGAGATCAGCAGGTCGGGATCCAACTGAGGTGGAGTGGCTTGTATGGTGTCGCTCATCAAGAGCGTATTTACAGGATTTCAGGAATTCCGCCAAGATCAACTTCAGATGGCTGAAGTCTTACCATTTTTGAGGACTTTTGGATTGGTAGAATTTTTCCGATCTCGTGGAGTGGTGGCATTTTTGGCCGAGCCGGCGTGTCCTTGGGCATGATGGATACTCTTATTGGTAAATGTTGCAAATCGACTGTAATGGCACTCAGTATGCATCTGTGTGCGCAAGCACCGGTTCCGACTCTCAATGTCCTGATCGCTTTTCATCTCGGCGACCCAGATGGGTTGAAATACTCTCGGTGTATGTGTCACAATGGCATTTTAAAACCGAAGTATCAAGCACCATTTTTTGTTTTTTCCAGAAATATTGTTATTTTTAAGTCCCTCGTGCTGCACAGTCTTCGATTGTCTGCGCGAGATTGATACCGAGTTAGACTGCGCGTTGAAGGGTGACAATGGGGAAATTTGGTGAATCGAGATCAATATTTTCGGCTGGGCATTCTGAAGATAATCGGTCGCGGCAGGGGGTGCAAAAACCTCCCGTGGTAAACCGTCCGGCAGGCGGCTGGCCTGCGGGGATTGACGAGTCTGGTGTGGGGAAGTGGCTGAGGTGGGGTCGGAATGCGATCCCTCAGTATGAACGAGATGTTAAACGGGCGGAGTGGATATATCGAAAAATGGAGGTGTTCGCTCAGCGGTTTGGCGAACGACTCATGGTGCTTCGTCGGGGTGAAGTCCTCGATTATCTCGCCGAATTGACGCGACGTGGGCATACTGAATGGCAAATCATGCAATCGCTCGATTCCATTTGTATTCTGCTCGCGTTTGTGTACGTCCGGTCTTGGCAATAAGGGGCGGTCGGCGATCGCGTTTGTTGAGGAATTGAACAGCGGTGGCTCGCTGACGGAATCAGGGTTTGATCTTTCGGAAATGGAAGCGGAAAACCGCGATGACACGTTGTTGCCGTCGCTGGTTGAACCGATGGCGAAGATTCTTTCCCTGCCGGTCGGTCTCAATCGCGATGCCGCCGCGCGTGACAGCGGAACATCCGGAACGGTGCTGGACCCGTTGGCAGGGCAAACTTGGCCTGCGATCCACTTTCGACGATTCTTCTTATCGATCATCGATCAAGACTTCAGGATACTGTTCTAATACACCCATAAACCAGGCCGGTTTCTCACTAAGTCAAAGTGCCATTTGGGGTGTAATAGGGCACGTACGGCGGAAAACTGGCCAGAATATCGGAATCGCCTGAAGCAATTGGTGCGTGACGCGTTGTGACTGGGTCGCAAACGTGATGAAATGAAGTCGGGAAGGTCTGGAAAGCTTGGTCTTTGGTCGCAGCAAAGCCTGGCGAAGATGATCGCGTCACCCTGACAGAAGAAGGACTGACTAAGGTCGGTGGCACGGCTTCGTCGGCTCAAGAACGAACTGTTCAGATTCCTGGAACACATAGGTTTGCCGACCAAAAACAATCATGCGGAGCGACAGATATGCCCAACCGTGATCATGCGCAAGAAAGCTATGCCAACCGCAGCGACACAGGTTTTAGGAATCATTGTGTTTCAAACATTGAAACAACGTGGCTTAAATCCGATTGAAGTGATTCAGAAAACACTCAAAATCTAATTGGAAACCGGCCAACATCCACGAAGACCATCGGGGTCAAATGGGAGTGGCGGACTGGTTACCAATCATCAAATTTGCGGCAGCATGGTTTATTTAGCGACTGTCGACTGGAGTTCGTTTTTGAGTATCGACACCGGCGACTTTGTCATGTACGGACTCTGAAATTGCGGGTTCAGAATGGAGCTCGTCCGTCGATTCTGCCTTGAGAATCTGAGGGTCAAATTGGGTTGCTTCGTGATGGTTTTCCAGAGCGACGACTTTATCGATAAGCTCAGGCTGATCGTCGATTTTTCGTGGAGAACGCAGCACGATCTCGCCTTCTTTAAGGCCTTCGAGCACAGCCCGGGTGCCCGGGTCGCCGGTCTGTGTGCGCACTTCGCGTTTTTCAATCGACTGATCTTGTTGCAGGACATAGCAATATTCTTTGTCGTTCTCGACATGAATCACTTCCGGCGAGATGGCCAGAATGTTTTCTTTAACATCGGTAAGGACCTTGATTTCGGCGGTTAGCCCAGGCCTCAGATGTTCAGGCTTGCCTTCGATTCTCACGACGCAGTAATAACTTTTGACTTCCGGAGACGATCTCCATGAGGATGCCGGAATTGGAAATTCAGAGACTTTTTCGACCACCCCCGGATATTCTTCGCCTGATTGCGACTGAATCAGTACAGTTGTCTTCATTCCCGTTCGGACTTTTTCAACGATCGACTCGCTGAGTTTCGCCAAAACCTGCATTTTGCCAAGATCTGGCAGAAAGAAGATGTCCTGACCCTGGCGAATTTGCGAGCCTTCCTCGATCCTGGAATCGCCATCAGGCTCATTGGCATAGACGGCAATCCCGTCATGAGGAGCCTTGACGGTACACTTCTC
Organism: Candidatus Kuenenia stuttgartensis; assembly: GCA_945865635.1. GTDB lineage: Bacteria > Planctomycetota > Planctomycetia > Isosphaerales > Isosphaeraceae > QWQI01. The sequence goes on along the minus strand of CAMBEP010000047.1, from coordinate 36,275 downwards.
AACTTGTCGTTCGAATTTTGCGAGTCGTTCCCGTTGTGAGTTGACCCATCGCTGATAATATCTGAGCAGGTAATTTTGAGTTTCAATTCGAGACTGAAAGCTATGCTCGGTTTTGGGTTCTGTGTATTTGTTGAATGTGCTGAGAGCAATTTGAGCTTGGGTAAGCATGATGTCGGAACGCTGGAGCGAGGACTCTTCGGCCCTGACGGTCGTTTTCGAGATATAGCCTTTATTTAACATCTTGCGGGACCATTCCAGACGCCCTGTGGTTCGTGCGGCATCTGCATTGGCGAGTGCGATTTGGCGATTAAGGGTCTGCACACGCTGCTTGGCGGTTCCGTATTTAAATTCTTCGAGAGATATTTTTGCGACTTCAAGGTCAAGTTCTGTATAGTTCTGCATGGCAATGGCCTGTTGCAGATTGATTTTCTGCAGGCGAACCAATTCCTCAACGGCTCTGCTGTCCAGCAGGCAGATGACATCGCCTTTTTTGACAGTGGAGCCATCAGGCACAAGCTTTAGAATGCGTGTCGAGGCACCGCTGACCATGGATCCGCCCCGAGTCGAAACGGCAAGCCGTTCAATTTCGCATTCAACAATCGTATTTTCGGCACTTCGGACTTCACCGGGTGCATTAATGGAAACATCCAAAGAGACTCTTCGGACAGATTCCGTATCGGAACTTGACCGTTCAAGAGACGGTTTATTCCAATTTTTTGATGGACCAAATGACAAGAAAAACCAGGCTGAGCCGATTAAAAGCAGCACGGAAACGGACATCAGGGGAATTCGACGCGAGGATATTGAACTTGTCTCTGGCTTGAGCATTGCTGGAATCTCCTTCAAGGCGCGATGACCTGTGCGTCATGGCTCGAAGTTCGAGGAAGTCCACCGACTGGCTTGACAGTCGAACGAACAAGGGCCGTTTTGAGGAAGGACGAATCCCGGCCCGGCAGGTCACTAAAAAATAGTATAGCCAGTTTTTTCAACTTTGGCAACCGGAAATGTTTGATAAGTTGAAAAAAGACTTGCTAAATAATAGGTTAAGTGATTTACACGAGATGATTTCCAAATTGGATACTTAGGTTGACTTTTACCCGCTAAATAAGAAAGGTTGGAAGCAAAGCGAGTATTATCCGCATAACTTTCAAGTTGTCGAACTCGTCTGTTTTCGTGCATAATGTCAAGTATGAGAACTAAAGATGCAGAGCAGAACACCGGTCCATTGATGATCTCCCAATCGGTCTTGGAGTCTAAGCGTCGGCAAGTGGAGCTGTTGGCTCCCGCCGGGCATTGGGATGCACTTCATGCTGCCATTGAAAATGGGGCAGATGCTGTCTATTTTGGCCTTGATGCACATAATGCACGGGCTCGGGCCGCAAATTTCCCGCGTGAGTCGCTTCCTGAGATCATGAAGGTTTTGCATCAGCAGGGCGTGCTTGGGTATCTGACGCTTAACACCTTGATTTTCCCATCGGAGCTCGACGACGCGTCTTCGCTCGTCGAGCATGCCGCCCGGTGCGGTGTGGATGCCTTGATTGTCCAAGATGTCGGGCTGGCCAGGCTGGCTCGTGAAATTGCTCCGGGCCTGGCGGTTCATGCCTCTACACAAATGACGGTCACAAGTGCCTCTGGAGTACGTGCTGCAAAGGCTTTGGGGTGTGATCGCGTGATCCTCGCCCGTGAGCTTTCTGTCGACGAGATCCAGAAAATTCACGCTGAAGAGCCAGAGATGCCTCTGGAGACATTCATTCATGGAGCCCTGTGTGTGGCCTATTCAGGCCAATGTCTGACCAGTGAAGCCCTTGGGGGACGATCCGCAAACCGTGGAGAATGTGCCCAAGCTTGCCGAATGCCTTATGAGCTTTTGAGTGATGGCCAGTCGGTGGACCTTGGTAATGTGGATTATCTTCTGAGCCCCCAGGATCTTGCCGCTTATGACCTGATACCTGACCTGATCGAGGCAGGTGTGATCAGCTTCAAGATTGAAGGCAGGTTGAAGTCTGCGGAATATGTGGCCAATGTGACAAGCCATTACAGGCGAGCCATTGACGCCTATTTCCTCGGCATCGACCCGAATTGGACGAGACTTGACAGGCGGCGGCTGGAGTTGGCGTTTTCACGTGGGCTTGGGCATGGTTTTTTAGACGGAAACAATCATAAACTTTTGATCAGGGGCGACTTCTCCAACAAGCGAGGCCCTCATGTTGGTTTTGTAGAAGAAGTTCGCGAACGGTCGATTGTGGTGCGTCTGCATGCCGACCTGAAAGCGGGCGATGGCGTGATGATTGACGTGGAAGACAATAATCAGGGAACGTCAAGAGCAGTAGGTGGAAGGATTTATGCAATTCGTCCGTGTGATGAGGCCGTTCGGTCCAACACCTACGGCCCTGATCGGAGTGGTCTTCAGCATAAGCTGACGGACGCCCACAACCCGAGCTTTGCCGGCCGTGTTCAAATCTGGTTCATGAGAGACTCTGTTGATTTCAGTAAGGTTCATCAAGGTCAATCGTTATGGCAGACAAACGATCAGGTTCTGGATCAGCAGTTGAGGGAAACCTTCAGTCGCGGCCCGCAGCGCAGGCAGCCTTTGTTTATGCGTGTGAAAGCCCTTGCTGGTAGAGTCTTGGAGATTGAAGCGACAACTCGGCTTGGGATGAAATCGCAGGTTCAGTCCACGGAATTATTGAAGGTGGCGGAACGTCGGCCAGCGGATGTGGCGTGGGCGAAAGAGCATCTGGGCAAGTTGGGCGATACGACTTTCGAGTTGGCCGAACTGGAGCTTGAAACGGATGGGCAGACGCTTTTGCCAGCCAGCCTTTTGAACCAGATGCGGCGCGAACTGATTGAGCGGCTTGTGCCTGAGGCGATGATGCTTGGCGAGTCTTGCGAGACCTCGATGATGCCGCTTTCGGTGTTAAACAGTCAGATGAGCAAGGAGCGTAAGTCCGCCCAGCGAATTGCAACAGAGCTGATTTGTCTGGTTCGGGACATGGGTCAGTTGCGAGCCATGTCAAGCCTGGGGGTTTCAACGGTTTACGCGGACTTCCAGGATATTGCCGAATATAAGGAAGCGTGTGTTCTGGCAAGAGCTCAGGGGCTTGATCTTTGGCTGGCTTCGCCAAGGATCGAGAAGCCGGGCGAATACAATCTCTTCAAATTTCTGGAAAAATGTGGGCCTGCCGGAATGCTTGTGAGGAATGCTGGAGGTGTGGAGTATTGTCGGAAATCGGGAATGAGTTGGGTTGCCGATTTTTCTCTCAACATGACGAATGCTTCGTCTGCAGATCACTTTAGAAAAGCGGGCGCAAAACGGTTGACAGCGGGGTTCGACCTTAATATTACGCAGCTTTTTGGGCTACTCGGCTCGGTTCCGCCGCAATGGATTGAAGTTGTTGTTCATCAAAGGGTTGCGATGTTTCATATGGAGCATTGTGTGTTTTGTATGACGATTTCACCGGGGACGGACAAGTCGAATTGTGGTCGTCCGTGCGATTTTCACAAGGTCGAGCTTGAGGACCGGGTAGGAGCCAGACATCGGCTGATGGCGGATGTTGGGTGTCGTAATACGCTCTTTAATGCGACGGCGCAGTCGGCTGCGGAATACATTCCGAAGCTTCTTGAGACGGGATTGGCAGCGATGCGTCTGGAATTCGTGGATGAATCGCCGGAGACGGTTCGTGATGTGGTGATGAATTATCAATCCGCCCTGGCAGGGCAGATGGATGCGAAATCGCTTTGGAAGCGAGTAAAAGCAACAAATCAGTATGGATTGACGCGCGGCACCTTGCAAATCGTGTCATAATGGGTCTAATGGCGAACAATTGAAAAAGCGGGTATGGGCGATTCCATTCCGCTTGTTTCGGTGTTGATCAGAATCTCTTTTGTAAAACGGTGAGTGACCACTGTGAGTTCCGCAATAGGTGTTGGCATACTAGGGGTTGGGACAGTTGGTCAAGGCGTTGTGCGAATTCTGGCCGATTCGGCTGAATTGCTTGAGCAACGTGTTGGGCAACCGATCAAGGTTGTGGCCGCGGCGGTTCGCGACCTCGATAAAAAACGCGATTATCTACCGGATGGTGTTGCACTGACGACAGACCCGATGGAAGTCCTGACCAATCCCTTGGTGGATGTCGTGTTTGAGGCGATGGGCGGAATTGAGCCCGCAAAGTCCCTGATACTAAAAGCATTACGACTTGGCAAGCACGTTGTTACGGCCAATAAGGCCTTGCTGGCCGATCATGGTACGGAAATTTTTGAGGCGGCAAGGCTTGCAGAGCGGGCCGTCTGTTTTGAGGCGGCAGTCGCGGGCGGAATCCCGATCATTCAGGCCTTGAATGTGGGGCTTGCAGCGAATCGCATTCTCTCGATTTCGGCCATTTTAAATGGGACCTGCAACTTTATTCTGACAGCCATGACCCGCGATGGCAAAGCTTATGGCGATGTTCTTAAAGAGGCCCAGAGTCTGGGGTATGCCGAAGCCGACCCGACCATGGACGTTGACGGCACGGATACGGCCCATAAACTTGCGGTTCTGGTTCAGATTGCTTTCGGCCAGACGGTTTCTACGGAACAGGTTTCTCGACGCGGAATTGATCGCCTGGAAGCCGCTGACATTCGATTTGCAGGCGAACTGGGTTATGTCATCAAGCTTTTGGCCAAGGCCCGCTGGCGTCCGGATGGTCTTGAACTGAGGGTTTCGCCAACCCTTGTGCCGAAGGGGTCGCAGCTTGCGGAAATTTCGGATTCCTACAATGCCGTGCGAGTTGAAGGCAGCGCCGTTGGCGACACCTTGTTTGCAGGCCGAGGCGCGGGCATGATGCCCACGGCATCGGCCATGGTTTCAGACCTGATTGGGATTTTGATCGAGCCCCGGTCGAGAATTCGGGCCGCTGCCGAACTTTGGAAGCCATTTGCCGGTGCCCCCCGTTTGATTAATATCGATGAACATCGAACCAGAGCCTATTTGCGATTCCAGATTCCTGACCGGCCCGGGCAACTGGCCCACCTGGCACGAATTCTTGGAGATAACGGAATATCGATTGCCAGTGTGATTCAGCACGAGCCAGAAACATTGGCAAGTTCAGAAGTTGTCTACGTTTCGCTGATCATTATGACGCATCTGGCGACCAAAGGGGCAATGCGAAGGGCCCTGGAACATATTCAGAAGACATGTGAACTGAATGGCGAACCGATCTTGCTCGAAGTTGATGCAAGAGCCGGTCAGCCTAATTGAGCCGAGAGACACGAGCGATGGAAAACAAGATGAAATATGTCATGGTGATTCCGGATGGAGCCTCAGACGAACCTCATCCAGCCCTTGGCGGGCTTTCTCCGCTGGAAGCGGCACGCACTCCCAACATGGACAGAATTGCTCGGGAAGGGCAGTTGGGTTTGGCGAAAAATGTGCCGAATCGTTTCAATCCAGCATCGGATGTGGCGACTCTAAGCCTCTTGGGATATGATCCCGAGCTTTATTACACTGGTCGTGCGCCGCTTGAAGCCGCAGCAATCGGGATTCCTCTGGGCCCTGACGACTGGGCCATCCGTTGCAATATCAACACGATTCTCGATGGTCGAATGACCGACTTTACCGCCGGCCACATTACCAGCGAAGAGGGGCGCCCTCTGATGGCAGCCCTGCAGGCGGCACTTGGCACAGCCAAATTGGAGTTTCATCCAGGTGTTAGCTATCGCAATTTAATGATTTATCGAGGCGAGCCAGGCGAAAACCCATTTGACGAGACCACCCTGACCACCCCGCCTCACGATGTGCCGGATCAGGAATCCGCCGACCACCTGCCCAAAGGGCTTGGTTCCGAACTGCTTCGTGAATTGATTGCGAAAGGCTCGCAAATTGTCGCTGAGCATCCTGTTTCATTGGGTCGCAAGGCGCATCATCCGTCGAATTCGATCTGGCTCTGGGGGCAGGGTCGAAGGCCCAGCCTGAAGCCATTTAAGGAGATCCATGGAATTGAGGGCGCGATGATTGCGGCCGTGGATCTGGTTCGAGGCGTGGCGCAACTGGCCGGCTGGGCCAGAATTGATGTACCGGGAGCGACCGGCTATCTGGACACGGATTATGCCGCCAAAGGCCGATATGGTATCAACGCAATCGATGACTACGACTTTGTTTGTGTGCATATAGAAGCGCCCGACGAAGCCAGCCACGAGGGCCGCCCGGAAGCCAAGGTGGAAGCCCTGGAGAAGATCGACGAGCTCATTGTCGGGCCTTTGCTGGAGGCGGTCTCAAAGCGACCGGCCTGGCGTGCCTTGGTCACTCCGGATCATTCCACCTTGATCCGCACCAAGGCCCACGACCGTGCACCCGTACCCTGGGCTATGTGTGGCACCGGCCTGGCGGCATCAGGACTGGCTTATAACGAGCGAATTGCACGCGAAGCGGGCGTGGAAATGCTCGATCCCGGTTTTAGGCTGATGGAGCGATTCCTGGCTCGTTAAATGGGTCAAGGGCCTATGTCGCCTGATCCCTTCCCGTCAGTTTGCCCCAATCGTGCTGAAGCATTCGATGACCACGGATTGATCCTCCGGTGGGATCGTGCGCAGGTCGAGCCACATCATGGATTTATGGACTCTGCCCAGGATTGCTGGCGAGCCTGATCTAAGGCGTTGGCCAAGTTGCTCTTCGGTTTTGATATCCGACAGGTAGGGAGCTGCCACAACCACCGCCCAACTTGGAATCTGTTCAGATGGAAGCGATCCGCCTCCTGCGAAGGCTTGAGATGGTTCAGGCCAGCAATTCCAGCCAAGTTTTTGCAAGGAATCGGCAAGTTGGTCGGCTCGAAATTTTACGGATTCGAGTGGTTCGCTCATGCGTTGCCAGAGCGGAATGTCGCGATTTCGGATTTCTGGGTCGGTCCAGCTTTCGAGCGTGGCCGCAAGTGCAGCGATGGTCATTTTGTCGACTCGAAATGCACGCATGAGCGGGTCTTTCTCAACCAAGGCAATGGAATGTGCATTGCCCACAAGAATTCCGCATTGCGGGCCGCCGAGCAGTTTGTCGCCCGAGAAGAGAACGATATCGGCACCTGAGGCAAGTGCATCCGTCACATTTGGGTCGGATCGTGCTGCTGGAACGGCATCTGCGGTCAATGCGCCTGAGCCAATATCGTCAATAAACCTGATGCCCCGAGAATGGGCTAAAGCCGCGAGTTCTTTTGGATCTGGTTCTTCGGTGAAACCAACAATGGTGTAATTGCTGGTGTGGATTCTCATGATCGCAGCCGTGTCGGGGGTGATCGCATTTTCGTAGTCGCTCAAGCGGGTTTTGTTTGTGGTTCCCACCTCACGCAGAATGGAGCCTGAGACGGCCATGATTTCCGGCAATCGGAAACCGCCCCCGATCTCGACCAACTGGCCGCGTGAAACAAGCACTTGCTTGCCATGGGCCAGAGCCCGCAGGGCCAGAATGGTTGCGGCGGCATTGTTGTTGACAAGCGTTGCAGCGGGTGCGCCGGTGATGGCTTGAATGGTCTCACGAATCAGATCTGCACGTCGGCCCCTAAAGCCTGATTCGAGGTCGATTTCAAGGTTGCAATAACCAGAGGCCGTCTCAGCCACAGCCGCAATGGCGTTCTGGCTCAGGGGCGATCGCCCCAGACCTGTGTGGATCAGAATTCCCGTCCCATTGATCACTCTTCGCAGCCCTGATTGGTTCAGGGCCATCAAATTCGCCCGAAGCTTTTGGAGGGTGAATTGGGGGGCCCAAAGCGTGCCGCCCTGGAGGATGGATTCACGTTGCTGATGGAGTGTTTTACGCAAGAGCGCAGAGACGCGAATTCTCCCATGAGTTTCGATAAGGCTCTGCAAATAAGGCATTTCAAGCCACTGGTTCACAGGCTTGATCTGGCGCAGCAGGGCCGAGGCCTCATGTGATGGCTCAGGTTGCATTTCGTCAAGAATTCCTTGGCTGCGAGGTGTTTTTGTACACAATTGGGTTATGAGACAGGATACCTCAGATCGCCATCCCGGCGCGTGATTTTCATCAGGTCGAGCCATTCGGCAATCGGGACCGCATATTTGCGAGAGACTTCGAGCAGGTCCCGAAGTTCGGCGACAGTCAAAGACTCATGATTGCTGAACCAGGCCTGGACACGTTCGATGGTTTGTGTGGCAACCTGGGTTGTGACAAATAGGCCATGCCCGAACTCTTTGACAAGCCCTTCTGAGATCAGTATCTGGAAAATGTCTATGAGTAATGCTGGCTTGGTTCCGGTGGTTTTTGACCATTCATCGAGCAGATGCGGAGTGGCCTGACCTTTGATAAGCCCTTCGAGCAATATCTGGCGAAGTTTTCGCTCTGTTTGGGTCAGTTGCGGGTTGAATCCTGCCATGGAAACCATTGTGCCGGAAAGGATGATCCGTTTTTTTGCAAGTGGATGCTGGATCAGTGCCATGATTAGTTCGGGGGATTGATCGGGAAATCGGCCCGCCAGATTTGTGGCAGGAATGCCGGTCAGCCTGGGTGAATCTTGGTGGAACCGGCTCAATCTGCGTGTAATTCGGTCGAGGAGTGCTTCAAAATGACCTGCTGAAACCTCCCACCGACGCCCTTGTTGGTTTCCGCAAAGCTCGATGATTTGGCCTGATGAGCGAAGTGTTTCCAAGGCGGACTGGGATTCACCTGGAGTCATCCCGATTTCACGGGCCGCCGTATTTGCGTCAGGAGCATGTTGACGGCTTAGGCTCATCCAAGCGGCCAATCGGGTAGGGCAGGACGGGGAGTCCAGTTGATCGAGTTGTAACCAGGCGTTTTGCTCTTTGCGCCGAATAAGCCGTGCATTGGGAGCCAGAATTCGGCCGCCTGCAATTGTTGCCGGTGGGCTTTCAGTTCGCAATACAAAGGGTTGTCCATGAATCGCTGTGATCGGTTCGCGGGTTCTTATCAACGCGAGACCTGAATTGCCGGGAGGGATTTCCGAGCCATTTGCCAATACGATTGTTGCAGAGACTTCACACGTGCCCGTGTGGAGTCTGTAGTTGGCCCTGTTTTTGATGGGATGGAGGGCATTGTCAAGAGTTTTCAAACGGATACCGAGCCATTGGCTTGGTGCCAGGAAGCTGGTTGATGCCAGTTCTGCGCCTCGTTTTAAGTCATCAAGCCTGACTCCAGCCAGATTGATGGCGAGCCTCATTCCAGTCTGGGCTGATTCGATGATCTCGCCGTGAGACTGCATGGACCGAATTCTGGCCGGTTCGCCACTCGGCCAGATCAGCACCTGAGTGCCAGTGGTGATGGATCCTGAGTTGACTGAGCCAGTTGCAATCACGCCATGGCCAGGCCTGTGAAAGACTCTGTCGACAGATAAGCGGAACGGATATTGGCGATATTGGCGATGAAAGCCGTTGGCGATTTGAAAGATGTGATTCCTGATTTGATCGACACCATCGCCTTTGGAGTTGGAAACTTTGATGATTGGGGCGTTGGCAAGAAAGGTTTGGGCGATTCGCTGGCGGATATCGGCGATGACCATTTCTTGCCAGTCGGTTGGTACGAGGTCGCACTTGGTAAGGGCGATGAGCCCGACTTTGAGGCCCAGTAGGGAGAGTATTTCAAGATGTTCGAGGGTTTGCGGCATGACCCCGTCGTCAGCAGCAATCACGAGCAGGGCCATATCAAAGCCTGTGGCGCCGGCGAGCATGTTGCGAATGAAACGTTCATGGCCAGGGACATCGACGATCGAAATTCTAGTCTGTTGAATTGGGCACTGGAGTTGGGCAAAGCCGAGATCGATGGTGATTCCGCGCTGTTTTTCGGCAGGCAGTTGGTCCGTATCGATGCCTGTCAGGGCTTTGACCAGAGAGGTTTTCCCATGATCGATATGCCCGGCCGTGCCGAGGATCAGAGATTGGTGTGGTGTTGCCATTCGATTTTCAGCCTGGTTTTAAGGCGATTGTTGCTTATGACTATATCGTAAGCGAAAAACCGTTTGAGAATCTTAGGGATCGTTGTTTTGCCTGATGAAAAAAGGCAGCACGAATTCGGTTTGGAGTCGTTTCGGAAGTTGTTTCTGTTTGAGAGCTTGTCTTTGTAAGTATAGTGGATAGGGCTTGACCTTTGGAGGAAATCTCAGGATAATGCGACTCACAGACACGGATGTCGCAACCTGAGAATTGGAACTCAATTGATGTGCTCAGCTTATGATACATCTGGCCTATCAGGAAAAGGGTTCACTGTGGCTCCATGGTGCACAGTTTTGCTCAATGGTGGTGATTATTTTTTAAACATGAGTATGGAGCAATGAGTCGATGAATGCCAATGATTTCCTGATGATTTTTGCGGCATCATTTACGGTGTGTGTATTGACCACACCGATGGTTACGCACTTGGCTCGCTGGGCCGGGGCGATAGACAAGCCTGACAATAATCGAAAAGTCCACTTTGCGGCCACACCACGTATGGGTGGTCTGGCTTTGGCTGTGGGTCTGTTTGCGGGCATGATCATGGCGGCTTTTTTACAGAGGGCTCGTGGGATCGACGAAACCGCGCCTCATTGGGCGGTTCACCAATTGGCCATCTGGGCAGCATCGGTGGTCATTCTGATTGTTGGCGTTCTGGACGACACTCAGGATCTTAGGCCACGAATCAAATTGGCGGGGCAGTCTCTGGCGGTCCTGATCCTTTACTTCAGTGGAATCCGCATTGAAAAGATCACCAGTTTAGGTTTGCTGATCGACCTGAATCAATTTTCACTGGAGACGGTGTTTCGTGAAGTTCCGTTCCATTTTAGTCCGGCGAGTTTTTTCATCACATGGTTCTGGTTTATCGCATGCATGAATATCTGGAATCTGATTGATGGGATGGATGGCTTGGCAAGCGGCGTGGGCCTGCTTGTCAGTGGGACACTCACCATAATCGCGCTTCATGGTGCCAACATGGGCCCAGCGGCCCTATCCGTAGCCCTTTCTGGTGGTCTGGCTGGATTTCTGCTCTATAACTGGCACCCGGCGTGCATCTTTCTGGGCGATAGTGGAAGTCTTTTGATTGGGATGCTTGTTGGTGTAATTGGTGTGGAGGGGTCGCTCAAGGGGCCATCGGCGGTTTCGATCCTGTTTCCGATTCTGGCGATGGGGCTGCCGATTTCTGACACTGCAATGGCCATTTTTCGTCGCTGGGTCAGGAACCTGCCGCTCTCAGCCGCTGATCGTCGGCACATCCATCACCTTTTGATTGGCCTGGGGCTGAATCCGCGTCAGGCGGCGGTCCTGCTTTATTGCTTCTCAGGGTTTTTGTGTGGTGTCGTTTTGCTTGGCGTGGCCTTTAATCACGAATTCCTGGCCTTGACTCTGGGCTTTTCGGGGTGCCTGGCATTCCTGATCGTTTTGATGAGCCGGCGCGATGAATTGACAACCCTGAGATCGGACCTGAACGACCGGATGGCACGTGGCAAACTGGACCGAAGGGCGGCGGTCATCTGTTTTACGACCATGCAGAAGCAGGAGCTTTGTCGCGATGAAGCCAGTTTGTGGCGGCTCTTTGCCGAGGCGTGCGACATGTTGCTGGTCACGCATGTAAGTGTCGTAAAATGCGATACCGGTGAAGCTTTGCTGGAAATATCAGAACAAAACAAAGCTCTGCTAGGGTCGCCTCTGCAATGGCGTTTTGAGACCCCCTGTGGTGGTTCGTCCTATGTTTGGACGATGGGCATCGCGGAAGATACGGATGTGGATGCCGACATCATCTATCGTTACGTCTACCGGCTGGTCAAATCCACTTCCCAGAAAGTGGATCAACTGAAAATGCGGAACGAGACACTTGCCAAATCAGAGTCTGGTTCTGCCGGACAAAAAAGCCGTATGGAGCCTGAAATCAGGCTGCCGGTCGGCACGAATTCGCTTGAGGCCGTCTGACCGTTTTGAAAAAAAAACGGACAGGCCGGCCTGATATAAACAACTTGACGCTTGCGTTTTCGAGCTTGGTCTGACAAGAATAGCCATTCGAGACAAGACTCATCGACGGACTGACTTTAGACTTGCCTCAAAAAGATACTGGCCGGAGTGCCTGTGGAGCGACGATTCATGGACCGAATCCCGAACAATGCAACACCTCCCTGGGCTCATCCTGCCGGGAATTCGTTGGAACAAATCAAGACGCCTGCTGATTATCTTTCAGCACTCAAGCGCCGTTTCTGGTTGGTGGCCAGCACCACATTTGCTGGTTTTTTACTACTTTCGCTGATTGTTATCCGAATGCCGGATAATTATCAGAGTCTCGGCGAAGTGCAGGTCGAGCCGCCCCAGTTTGATGGTCACGTCAGTGGCATGATGGCCAGCAAGATTGAGCAAAGAAGCACCGACGACCACGACAAGTTTGTCTCCAACAAAGTGGCTCGCCTGCGAAGCCGGGGCCTGGCCACAAAAGTGGGCCTTTATGAAGAGGCCCGACTGGAAGGCACTGAGCAGGATGTTGCTGACGAAATTCAAGAAGGCTTGACTGTCCGGCCACAGCCGGGCACCAATATTTTTGTGGTGAGCATGAAGGGCCCCAACCCGGCCCGAGTGACCATGCTGCTGGAGAAGTTGATTTCTTCGTTCAGCGAAGAGATCAATCGCGAGGTGGAAGATCGGATCAAAAACTCCCGCGAGCATGTGGCCAGCGCATTGTTGGCACAGGAACGCGAAATGAGCGATATTCTGGAACGCATCAACCGGTTGGTGGTTCAGTCCAAGATTCTCTCACCCGATGGCGAAAGCCTTCTGGAGCGTCGTTATCAGAATCTGCGCGATGCCTTGATTCAGAAGCGGGCCAAGCTCGACGCCATGGAGCATCAGAGCCAGACAGCCCGATTGCGGCCCGAGTCGCCCATCATGCCCTCCGCGGGTGTGATCCAGGATCGGATCGCCGACCTGAAAATCAAGGAAGACACCTATGTGGAACAAGCCAGCCGTCTGGAGCGGAACATACGAAACAGCAATCGCGACCCGGTTGTGCTCGATATTCGCAACAAGCTGAGCAATATTCAGGACCAGATTCGCGAATACGAGGCCATGACAGAGCCTGCGCCTGTTCGACTGACAAGCGATGTGCCTGATCTGTTCATGGATTCGCTGCGCGATGAAACGGCTCGAATTGAGCAGGAGCTGGACAAGATCAATCAGCAGATTCAGGAGACTCTGCCCCAGATGCTGGCGTTCCGGACGCTTGATGAAGAGCGAAAGCGGAAGATTCAGTCCATTGAGACACTTCGCCAGCAGCTTGCAAACTTTGACATTCTGACCAAAACAAGGTCCTTGCCTGTGACCATCACGGCGCAGCCATCGCAGCCCTTGAAGCCAGTCTGGCCACCACGCAAGATGCTGCTGGTCATTTCGTTTATCGGGAGCTTGGCGGGTTCGCTCGGACTGGTGCTTTTGCTCGAACATTCGGACAAAACCGTTCGAAGCCCGGAGCAAATCGCCGAAATCCTGGGCCTGCCGCTTTATGGTGTGGTGCCGCGAATTCGCCGCCACCCAAAACTTCAAAGGGCAGGCCATCTCTGGACCACCGCCGTGCCGCATTCGCTTGAGGCCGATTCGTATCGCAATCTCAGGGCAAGTATACTGGGAGGGGTCTCAGGTTCGTCAAAACAGCCTCGCCATATCTTGGTTACAAGTGCCAAGGCCGGAGAAGGCAAAAGCACCACAGCCCTGAACCTGGCAGCCACGTTTGCACGAGCTGGCGAGCGAACCATTCTGGTTGATGCAGACCTTCGACGCCCAAGCCTGGGTGGACTTGTCGGCCACGACCCCGACCGAGCCGGGCTGGTGGATGTTCTTTGCGGCCGAAATATCTGGCAGGATGTCGTCGCTTCCGGCGAGATTCCGCACCTTGATCTGATGACAACAGGCCAGGTGGGCGAAACTCCGATCGAAATTCTTGGCAGTCGTGAGTTGCGACAATTGCTCGCCGGGTTGGCCAAGCATTATGACAGGGTGATTCTTGATGGGCCTGCGGTTCTGGGCCTTGCCGATTGCCGAATGCTGGGCCAGATTGTAGACGGTTGCCTGATGGTGGTCAGGGCCAACCCGCACAATATCAATCCGATCCAGCGTGCCAAAGTCATGCTGGAACAAAGTCATGTGCCATTGATTGGCGTGGTTTATAACGGCTTGACTGAAGATTATCAGAACTGGTCAAGTTATGGCTCGCCAGCGGCTCATATGGCACGTGGCTATGGGATTGCCTGGTCGGAACCAGTTGGAATGGCACCGATGGCAAAAAATACGACTCTTGCGATTGGTGATCGAAGCGTAAGCGGTTATCCGGAAAGGCGGGTCGTATGACTGCTCTCATGCGGCGCAGAGAATTTTGGCTGGAGTGGCTGAGCCTGGCGCCTCTGGCCTTATTGATCTCAAGTGCTGGCCTGCTTTTTGGTGGAGTGGCCTGGTGGTTTCGCCCGCTCGCGGTTGTCGGGGCAAGTCTGGTGGTTGCCGGCGGGCTCATGCGAGTCGGTTTTCAGCGAGGCAAGCTTTTCCTTAAAAGCCCGATCCTGTTGCTTGGCGTGATTGCCAGCGGCTGGGCAGTTTTTCAGCTTATTCCGATGCCACGATCGATGGTTGCCACGATTGCTCCGCTTTCACTTCAGGTTTACGCCTACGGCAACGCCCCAGTTGCGGCTGCAGCCATGCCGGTTCAGACTTCTGAGCCTAAACAAATGGCCAACAGTCGCATACCCATCAGCCTGAATCGGGCGGAAGGTGTCAAACGCATCATTTTTATGTTGATTGGCCTTTCCATCTTCTGGTTTGTCGGCCTTTGGACAGATCGTTTGCCCAAGCTCATGACCTTGCTGGCCCTGATAATTGCCCTCGGCATGATCAATTCTGCGATCATGGCGCTGCAATTGATGGATGGCTCTTCAGGCCTTTACGGCTTATTTCAGCCTGATCACAGATTTTTGGTGGGCCCAGGGTGGGTCGATCTTCAGGCAGCCCCGCATCTTTTGAATCTGGAAGCCTTGCCCGGCAGTGCCAGTGCCGAAAATTCCTGGCCGATCTCACGCCCACATACGCTGGGCCTGGTGGGTATCATGCCGGGTGGTCTGGTCTCGTTTGCATGCCTCCAATCGATCGTGATTCCCTTGACTTATGGCTGTATGTGCTATTTAAGCCAGCGGCGTGGCAGTCGCCAGGGGTTTGTGGATCGCTTGCGTGACCGAGGTGTGACGGCGCTCTGGCTGGTTCTGGCATGCCACCTTTTTCTGGCATCGCTGATTCTTGGCACGATTGGTCATATTCAGCCATTGATTCCAGCATTTGCCGGCCTTTGCGTGGCATTCTGTTTTAGTTGGCGGGCAGACCTGGAAAAACCAATCGGTCTGTCGATTCTGCTCATCTGTTTTGCTGGAGCATTCGCCGGGATGTGGATGAGTGAGATTGGCGTTCTAAATGATTCGTACGGAATGGATTCAATTTGGTCCGAAAGATCCGCTTTTGATGTTTTTGCGGGTGATACTGGTTTAATTTGGCGGAATTCAGGGTGGACAGGTATAGGGCTTGGTGCGTATTCTCACGTATCAGCTTATTCCAAGCACACCTTTGCTCTACCGTCGAATGCCATCAGCTCGCTTGCCCAGGGCGTGATTGAATTTGGCGTTCCCATGGTGGTATTGGGTTCTTTCGGAGGCTTTTGGGCGTTTCAGAGATTTGCTCGAGGTTTCAGGCACGTGGATGCAGAGCATCGATGCCTTCTCGGGACGATTCTTGGGGCCAGTATTGCGATTCTAGTCGGGCTTTGCCTGCTACCGGGTTGGGAAATGCCAATTCTGACCCTCTTGGTATGCTCGATTCTGGCTCTTGCCGATCGCTGCTTATGTGGAGCCAGAGACCTCTTTGTAGAATCTTGGGAAGGCGTCTAAGACGCTGCAGAATCTGCTACTGGGAAAAGACCTCAAGACGAGATCATCAATGTTGCATCCAAGACTCAAACTCCGAGACCTGCGCCATGCCGACCTTACCGAAGGTCGTTACGAGCTTAAGCGCAGCCCGATTCGGATCGGTCGGGGGCCGCGTTGTGAAATCCGCCTTCATTCAGAGGCGATTGCTGACGTTCAGGTGATCCTTCGGCGAGAAGGCAACCGCTGGCTGATCCATCCTGTGGGCCCACCGGAAGGCAGCCTCTGCAACGGCCAATTTCTCACAGAAACTGCCTGGCTTGAGGCGGGCACAACACTTCAGATTGGTCATGTGGAACTGAGGCTCGATCAAGTCATTGCGGACTTGGTGCAGACACCTGAGGAACCTCTTGCGAAAGCCATGATTCCTCCGCCTGCTGCGGTCAAGATACCCGAACCTGTTTCGGAAGTGGTTTTTCACCTGCCAGAAGTTTCAGAAATTCGAAAAGATTTAGATGTTCCGGTAATTGTGGAACAAGAAATTCTGTCTGGGCTTACATCATCTGCCATTGCCGTTGGGCGAGCGGGTGCATCGGCCGTTTCTACAATATTGAATGAGGCTTGTGAGCCGATTTCGCCTTCATATTTGGCTGAGGAGAGACCAGCAGCAAAGCGCCGGCCGATCTTGTCGTCCAAAGTCAGTCGTGAGCCGATCTCGCCCGTTGGAGACAACTTTTTAACAAACGATATTCGTCGGCAAAGTTCGCAATTCCATACACATCATCAACGCGCTTCATCTCCAACGGTGCAGGATCGCGATAGCCTGAGCCAATGGGTTGACGATTTTTCGCGTCGATATCCGGTCGATCGTCTACGTAATGTGCAGGCAGCGCCGGCGCTGGCCGAAGGCATGGCCTATTGCCCAAGACCGATTCCGATCTTGCCACGTGCCAATCCGGCTGGCATTTTGGCTGATCCGGATTTCATCGAGCAGGGAAGCCATCTTACAGTCCCGGTTCAAGCCGCTCTGACGACTCATCAGCCTGACGACCTTGTTGTTGTCGAAGTCATGAGTCCAGAACCAGTTCCGCCAGTCATCCTGATTTCAGAATCGGTGGATGAGGATTGGAGTCAGCCGTCGTCTGATTTCCATACTGAAACGGTTCTAATTGACGGAACTCAGGAATTGACCGCCACGACTAGCATTGTCGAACCTTTGGAATTTGAATCAGGTATTGCATGTGAGCAACCCGAATCGTTGGGCGAAACTTTTGATTCCAACGATCTGGATCCCCTCGGAATTGCTTGCGAAAAACGTACGCCTTATTATCTGACAGAACGGCTCTCTCCAATCCAGTTTGAAGAATGGCTGGATTCTGTTGGATCAATTCTGGAGACCATTGAAACGGAATCATCGGCTTTCGAGATTGTCGATTCTGTCACAGTGGATCAGTATACAGACGACTTTCTGGGCGATCCGGAAACAGAATCCGCCGAGATTTTGATTCCACCAGAGCATGTTTTTGAGGTGGTTTGCGAAATCGACGATCCTCCGCAGATTCTGGACGGAATCGTGATTGAAGCTCAGGGCGGCGCTGGGTCTCTTGCGGAAACCTCAAACGATGAGGGAACTGAGGCTTTGGCTGAGGCAGCCCCGGTCGATGACAAATCGATGAGCGAGTGGCCTTCGGTTCACGATATATTGCGATGGTCTGCCGACCGGGAGAGTCGGTACGGGGATTCCGAGCAAATTCAGCACAGTCAGACCGAATCCAAAGAACATGTGATCGAACCCAGGCAGATCCTGAGAATGAATGTTCCGGCGGCGATCGCGATTTGTTTTCTTTGGATCGGCGGTTCTGCGGTTCTGGCTCTGGCATCGTTTCGGATCAGCAGCCAAGAGGAGCTGACCCAGCAGGCCGTTTCGGCGATCATGTCGGCAAACCAGGCTGGTAGTTCGCCGCGTCTGCCATTGAAGCAGTCGACAAAGCTGCAGGAAACGCCATCGTGGTGGGCCATCAGTGGTGATCAGATCTGGTGGCGGGCCACATTCATGAAATTGCGAGAAACGGCGGGCCAATCGGTGCCGGTTTCCGGCGAGGCTCTTGCAGAAGTGGCCCGCGAACGCGACCCTCTTTTGCCTGCTGCCCGACTCTGGAGCGCCTCCAGGCTGGCGAGCACAGATCCGCAAGCGGCGTGGTCGGGGCTATCGCGCGACGTGATTTCCCTGATGGCCGCAGCCGACCATTTTCGCCGGATAGGTGATGAGCAGAAGGCGAATTCCGCCGACAAGTCCGCGTTGGAACTGGCTACGGCGGTTGATCGAACATTTCATCAGTCTTCCGTAGTGTTCGATGCCGAACTTGGTACTGGCCGGTTCCTGCTTCCTGGGCAGAGCGAGGTACTGGTCATTCTCAAGAGATTGGTCAAAGAGCCAAATTTTGCAGAAATTGTGATGAGTGTCGTGCCCGAAGATCGGCCAGAAATCTGGTTGACAGCAGCTCAGATCATGAAGCAGTCTGCGACCGGCGACCCCACGCCTCTAATGGAAAAAGTCATGGCCTGGAAGAGTCCAGCCCATGCGTCGCTCAATCGTCGGTATCTGGATCAAGCCACCCGAGCTGAAGCCCTGGCCCTGAGTGGCCAGGCTCTGGAAGCGGCCCAGGCATATAAAAGCTTGACCCAATCCGCATCGGCTTCTGTCTGGAGGCGGTCATGGTATTTCAATCATGGCGAGCTCAGTAGCCAGAATCAGAATGGAGAAGCCGCGATTGCCTCGTGGCGTAAGGCCCGTGGCGACGATCCGAACCACGAAGTTGACAGGCATGCCATTCAAGCCAGCCGATCATTGACAGGCAATCTGAGCGATGCATCGACCAAAAATGAACCATTGAGAACCAACTGACAGACCACAGAGATTCCAGATGAGCCAACGGAATTGAGAACGCTCTCAGGATCAGACGCCCCCAGGGAAATCGGACAGATCATGGACGACACCAAGCTTATCAAACCAAAGCCGGCCCCACCGCCTGATACAGGTCTGACGCTTGTATTCAAGCAGGAATGGGCACAGCCCGATGGTCGCTGTCGCACAATCGGGCTCATATTGTCTGTACTGGTTCTGACGGCCCTTTACTGGGAGAATCTGAAGCACTTCACTTTCGTCTGGTCCAACGACGACAACTACAGCCACGGCTGGCTGGTCATTCCGTTGTGCGTTTTCTTTGCAAATCAGGCTGCTCAAAAGCGTTCCGTAAAACAGGCGATTCCGGATCGGTCAACTGGCTTGCGAACAGGCCCCGTGTTGATCATGGCAGGCCTTTCAGGCAGGCTGGTCACAGTCTTTCTTCCCATTGGGCTTGTGGCTGACAGTTCTTTGATCGTCTGCCTGGCAGGTGTGGTCGCATTGATTTATGGCACGGGAACCTTGAAAAAATACGCCTTTCCGATTGGTTTCCTCGTCTTCATGATTCCTCTCCCAGTGGCGCTTTACACCATGCTGGCCAATCCCTTGCAGCTTGTGGTCAGCAAGGTGGCCTCGATGGCGATGACATTTGCCGGGATTCCTGTCCTGTGCGAGGGCAACATGATGACCCTGCCGGGCGACATTCGCATGTTTGTGGCCGAGGCTTGCAGCGGCATGCGCCAGCTCACGGGCTTTCTGGCCCTGACTGCCGCAGTGGCCTATCTCAGTGGCAAGCCCATCTGGTATCGCATCATTTTGATCGCCAGCGCCATCCCCGTTGCCATGGTGGCCAACATCGCACGCGTGATCGTAACAGGCATGGTCATGTACCACATCGACCCCAATTATGCCAAGGGCGCATGGCACACCATTGAGGGAATGGCCCTGATGATGGCGGGATTGGCCCTTTTACAGCTCGAAATGAGCGTTATGAATGCTTTGATGGACCTGTTTTCAGGCCAGTCGGTTCCATTGAAAACTTCAGAACCAAAGCCCGATGGCCATATTCGAACGGTTGTCAACGGAGCCCAGGCATGAAACCGCAAGCACGCGTCATTCTCAGTATTGCCATGCTTTCAAGTGGTTTGATCGCTCATGCTGCCCTTGAGCGGGCGGCCAGGATCGACCGGCCCAAATTGAACCAGCCCCTGGCAAGCCTCCCCATGGTGATTGGCGACTGGCTTGGCAGCGACGAGCCAATTGCAGAGGATGTTGTCGAGCGGGCACAGACCGATGAATACATCAACAGAGTCTATGAGAATCAAAGCAGCCCAGGCCAAAAGGTCTCGCTTTGGATTAACTATTCCAATACCGGCCTAAACTTGCGCCACTCGCCTGAGGTCTGCTTGCCGTCCAGTGGCTGGGAGCGGATCGAATCCATGCAAGCCACCGCCGAGTTGAAAGAAACCTCAGGTATGGCTGTGCCGATCTCAATTCTGGCTTATTCCAAGGATTCCGCTCTTCAGAGGCTGGGGTTCTGGTATTACATCTTCGGCGAAGGAAAAGTCCATAAGGCGATTCGAAATCTGCCGATCACAAGCCGGTCGAGCCACGGGCGGACCACGCGTGGGTCAAGCATGACAATCGAAATCTTTCGGCCCCAGGAAGACGGCCAGAATGAACTTATGACAGACTTTGCCCAAAACCTACTCAAAGAACTTGAGCCCATACTGCCAGCCGGGCGTGATGCCTATTTTCGGCCTTGATTCTTGGCACCAGTCCCCAAAAAACTCCATCAAACCGCTTGATTGGCACGAGCATTCGGTGTATCAAATGGATTAGCCAGACGCTTCATGGATGAGCAAAACGCAATGATCGGTACCAAGTCCTCCTTATTCTTCAGCATTACCTCCAAAAGCGAGCCAGGTCATTCTGTGGTTGTGGCTTGCCCTGATGCTCGCCCACCGGCTTATGAGCTTGTCGCTGGCTTGGCGATGAAGCAACAGCTTCATCAATTTCTTACGGGTTATTATCACAAGCCAAGCCAATTGAATGCCTTATTGCCAAGTCTTGGCCGTCGGGGCCGATCACTCCTCAGCCAGTTGGAGCGTCGCCAGATTTCAGGCCTGACCGATCACAGAGCCAGAAGTTATGGGAGCTATGATGCCTCCATTCGCATGGAAAACTGGATTGCGAATTTTCGACCAAAGCTTCGTGCCACCCTTGCCCGAAAACGCACCGAGCGGTTCGACTGGCAGGTGGCCCAGGCAATTCCCAAAATGGCGGCCAATGGCGCTCGGGTGGCCCTTTTCTTCAGTGATGTCGGGTCCGTGCACGGCATGGCTTCAGCCAGAAAGCATGGGCTGAAAGTGGTCCTGAGCATGGTCACAGGCCATGTGGACGAAGAGATTGAAATTCTCCAGCGTGAGCAATCGCGCCAGCCCTTGTTCTTTCCCGTTTATCTTGGAGATGGTTCGCTTGATCTTGATGAGCTGGCCTGGCTTCATCACAGGCGGCGGCTTGATCTTGCCCAGGCCGACTTGATTCTTGTGCCCTCGGAGCACATTGCCGAGCTTGTAAAATCGCGATCAGGAGTGCCTGCAAATCGTGTAAAAGTTATTCCTTATGCAGCGGATCCGGATCGGTTTCTGCCAAATTTGAATCCACACAATCGGGCCCCAGGTGGCTGCCGGTTTCTGTTTGCAGGCGGGATCACTCAGCGCAAGGGGCTGAGCGACCTGCTCGAGGCCTGGTCCATTGTCCGCCGGCCTGGATGGTCGCTCACACTGGCGGGAGTCGCTCCAAAATCGGCTTCCAACCTGATCCCCGAATCGGATCCATCGATCCATCTGATTGGGAAAATTGCTTATCATGACATGCCCAAGGTCATGGCCGACCACGATCTCTTTGTTTTCCCAAGCCTGTTCGAGGGTTCGGCTGTGGTCTGCTACGAGGCCCTTGCCGCAGGTCTGCCTGTCATCACAACGCCTCAGGCAGGCTCTGTCGTGCGAAATGGTGTGGAGGGGCTAATTTGCGAGGCCGCCCAGCCTCATTCCCTGGCCAGGGCCATGTCGCAACTTGGCGAGCATCCGGCCCTACGTCGTCGGATGGCAGAATCGGCCCGGCTTAGGGCACTTGACCACACCTGGGATCATTATCGTAATCGTGTCATGCAGGCTCTGGATGATCTAACAAAGATGCCGTTTCGCGACCTTTCGACACCGGCTCGGCAAGGTGTCAAATGAACGAACAATGGCCTGTATACCTCACCGGCGGCTTGATCCTGACATTGACTCTGTCAGCCCTGACTCTCTTCAGGCGACGATTCGACCCATTTGCGCCTGTTTGGCTCTTTCTCATCGGCTTCTTTCAAGTCTATGTGGTTCAAGCCCTGTCCTATAATCAATGGGCGATTTCCGTGCACGGTGAGCAGATCGTCGAATCGGCCAATTGGCGAGCCTTTTGGGCCATCTGCCTCTTCCTGATTGCTTATCAATTTGGGCCGGGGCGGTGGGTTGCTCGAAAGATGCCACGTGCGCCTGTGCACTGGTCGATGCCAGCCTTGAGCGTGGTGGTTCCATCCATGCTCACCTGGGGCTTCTTTTGCTCTGTCGTTATGATCGTCAGCGGAACCAATGAAGAGACCAGCAGCGGAGGGCACCTCCTGCGACAGTTCTATTTCATGATGCTCGGAGCCGGTGTCTTGCTCATGGTCACGGGCTCGCGCCGCGAGAAGCCTGCTCCAGCCATATTCTGGGCAGGCGTGGGTGTCTGCCTGACATTCGTTGCTCTTTGGATGTTCCAAGGTAAGCGTTCACCATCCCTAATCGGAATTCTCGCCTGTGCTTGCGCCTATTATGGCCCTCAATTCAAGCGGCCGCCAATGGCCATTCTGGTTGTTCTGGCCGTGGTCGGAAGTCTCGTGGTGGCTGTCTCTCTGGGGTGGCGAAACCAGCGGCTCTATGAGCGAACCGCCACGGGGTTCGTTCAGTTTCTCGCCGATTTTGATCCGGCGTCTACTCTCGTAAACCTAAATTTGGCGGAAAAAGATAATCCCAAAGCGAATCGCAAAGAATTCCGTAGTAAGGAAACCGAGGAATACGGCGGATTTCTCCTGATGTTCACTACGGTTCCCGAACGTTCGGAATATGATTATGGTGCCAATTACCTCCGGCTCGTTACGTCGTTTATCCCCCGTATTTTCTGGCCTGACAAGCCTTTACCTGGCCGCGACAAATGGATCGCCGCATGGATGGCCGGCAGCGAATTCAAACGCGACGAAACATTCACAGGCCCAGCCATTGGGATCCTCGGCGCCACCCAGCTCAATGGAGGGGCGGTTGCCACCGCCATCGTGATCTCTTTTCTGGGGATATTTCTCCGTACAGGCTACGAATACTATCGCCGATATCAGTGGACATGCTGGGCTCAGGCCTGGTGGGCTCTGACCTACTACAATGCCTGGCTGATGACAGTCAATGACGATCCATTTGTCTGGTTCTACTACATCTATGGCTCCTCGATCCTCCCACCAATGGCCTTTCTCTGGGTAGTCAACAGATTCGCGGAAACTCGTACCGAAGCCCAACAGGCCAAATGGGTGAGTGCCTGGCAAAAAAATGCCAAGACCAACACGACCGCCAGTCAGCCAGCCTGATACTCGGTTTCAAGCCTAAAGGGAACGGAGTTCAAGATTTCAATGTCTGACTCATTGGCCATCTGTTTCACGAATTTTGGACCTTATCATATCGCTCGGCTGGATGCTCTTGCCAAGGCCATTGCTGCCCAGGGCGGCCAGCTTTTGGCCTACGAAATGGCAGGAACCGAGGAAAAATACCCGTGGTCGATCAACGGCTCAGGCTTGTCCAGTCAGGTTCGTCACATTCGCTTATTCCCAGGCCGGTCGCTTGAATCACTGACGGCCCGCGAATGCCGACAGGCCATTGCCTCGCAACTGGATCAGTATCAGCCAACGGCCATTGCAGCGGTGGGGTATGTGCGTCCCGAGTCTCTTGAAATGCTGCGCTGGGCCAAGCTTAACAAAGCCTTACGGCTTCTCTTGTCGGAGACTCAGCGGATCGACCATCCCCGTACATGGTGGAAAGAGGCCATCAAACGCCGCCGCGTCTGCCAGTTCCATGCCGGAGTGGTTGGTGGCGAAACACATCGTGATTATCTTGTGGATCTTGGAATGCCTCGCCATCGTATCCATCTTGGCTACAATGCTGTCGGGAATAACGAGATCCAATCCATGGCACAGAAGTTGGACGGACGAAACACGACAGGGTCTTTACCCTATTTTCTAAGTGTCTGCCGATTTGCTCCTGAGAAAAATCTGGAGACCCTCATAAGGGCTTATGCCGAATATGTCAAATCGGTCGGCGATCGGCAGCCCTGGCGACTGGTTTTGGCGGGCGATGGCCCCCTGAGACCCCAGCTTCAACAAAGGGCACGCGATCTGGGGGTCGAGGAATTGTGCGATTGGCCTGGCTTTATGGCCATAGAGGCGCTGGTTCCCTGGTACGTCAACTGCGGCCTGTTTCTGCTCCCGAGCCTGAGCGAACCGTGGGGCCTGGTGGTCAACGAGGCCGCACTCTGTGGCGTGCCTCTGCTGATCTCTGAAAGATGCGGCAGTGCAGGAACTTTCTTGCCCAAATCGGACATACCAAGCGGCCAGACCTTCGACCCGTCAGACTTCAGGAGTCTGGCGATTGCCATGACCCAGATGGCCGGCATGAGCACTGAGCAACGCAAGCTTATGGGTGAATCCGCCCGAAGGATTGCCAGCCAATGGGGGCCAGATCGATTCGGAACAGCCATGATCAACGCACTTCAATCCGCCGCCACGGTCACTGGTCAAGCGTGGGCGGGCGCCACCGGCGTAATCATGCCTTGATTTTGACGCAAATCCCCGTTATTTCTCATTCCATGAATTTTGGATCTGAGTTTTGTTTGTGTTGTAAGGGTTTTTGCTAGAGGATCTTATGTAGTGAATAAAAGGTTTTCTGGTTGGCCACTTTTAATTTGTTGTAAAAACTTAAGTTTTTAGGAATTGCGGACGAATCAGGAATGAAGACGCATTTAGATTACGAAGATTAAAGACAATCAGTCAACGGTCTACGTATCTTCTCCAAATCAGAAAGAACAGGCTCGCCAATATGATTCCCCACAGTAAATTCTTGCTTTTCCGGTTTGTTTTCATGGCCGTTGGGCTATCAACTTTCGCAGTCATGCCAGTGCGCTCTGCTGAGTTTCTCCTTCAGAATACCAGCTTTGCGGGTTATAGCACTGGCCAGCTCACAACCGATGGAACCGGCACAAATTCCGGTAAAGGCGGCTGGCTGACATTCACCGATTCGATCACCGGTGCGGCCGACTTCAATGTTGTCGCCAACCCGGATTCGGGCGCCACCCATGGCAATGTATTGGCCATTGCGGCTCCCAATGTAGCCACGGGGACTTATTCCGCTGCTTGGAACCCTGAGGTCAGTACAAACATGGCTTCCAACCCGTCTGGCAACGATTATTTCGTCACAACATACGATTTCTATATGGGGGGGGCTTCCAGCACAAGCACCAATCTCTATGGCGTCGCCATGTACGACTCAACTTACAATATTCTGGCCAGTGCCTATGTTCAAAACGATACGGGCCAGCTTTACATCGGTGGCTACAGTTTGTCGAATGGTGTGAATGACAACTGGTTGTACAACACGACCGATATTGTCCAAAGAAACAGTTGGAATTCAATCAGAATCGCCTTTAATAAATTGACCGGCCGCTTCGAAGCGGGAATCATTGGTTCACAGGATAACTGGTCTGTGGTCGGAGCCGCGACTGGATCCGAACTGTTCGAAGTCGATCTGGAAGCATTGGCCTGGGGCGGAACAGCCGCCCAAGGTGCCACAACAGGCTATTTTGACAACGTAAGAATCGTCTCCCAAACAGTTCCAGTTCCTGAGCCATCCACTTATGCCATGTGCATCATTGGAGCCATGGTTTTGGGTGGATTGGCCCGCCGAAAGAATGCTGCCTAAGCTTTATGAAATCAGATCGGGGATCGCCTGAGCTCAAATCTCGGGCGACCTCGGTTTTTTTATCTTTTGTAGGGGGTCAATCCGAACTGCTTCAAGAGAATCTTTCTGGACTAGTCGAAGAGACTTGAAACTGCATACAGAACCGTTCCTCTCGATTGTCTGGGTTTTACTGGTCAAACGTTGGATGGATCGCAAAACTAAGCAGAGACGATTCTTGCAGCAGTCTTGGCCAGTTTCGAACCAAAATCCAAAAACATCCCAACCGCCAAGAATCTGGTAAGCCCGAAGAGCCTAAATTCACTTTTTAAGTTGGATTTTACGTACACATATGGGCCCAACAGCAAAAAATCCAGCTTGGCAACAGGTTGACTGAACGACTTGTCCAATCTTGGACTGGGACTTGGAACCCGGCGTATCGACTTTCGTTGTGATCCCGACTGATCTCTCCTAAGCCAAGTTGCAGGGAGCAACTCGCACGGAAATCGTGTTTTTAAAAACTGGTTTCGCTTCTTAGAAAGGAAGGCGCCTTTTTAAACGTGGATTATAGGATGTCTGCGTTAACGGGGCAGATTACTGACAGATGTCATAGGTGTGACGCAATCAACAAGCAATAAAAAAGCCCGACGCTGATAGGTCTTATCAGCACCAGGCGATTTGTTCACAGTCAATTTATCAGTATCAGGAAGTGTCAAACCATTTGGGGTGATTAGTTTACGGCATGTTCCTTGGATATGTCATTTCTTGGTTTACGCTTGCGGGCTCGGCTGGCCAGCATCAATTCATGGGTCTCTTCAATGACTCTGGCAATGGTGTCGTTATATCGAGAGTCGAGAAGCTCTTCCAGTTTGTAAAAGAGATCCACACGCGAAACGACGTTCTCAAAAGTCCGTTTCGATTCCGGGTAGCTTGTCACTTCGGCGTCGTCTGGATAAGCCCAGTCGGGGCCGTTGGTTTCAACAGAAGCTTTGACGGTAGGGACATGATTTTCCGATGGTTCGTTCTCGAAAGCTGTGTTTTGTTCTGGCCAGAAGCCAAGCAGTTCTTCGATCGGAACATCCAGCGCCTGAGCGATCCGCCGAAGCGTTCCGGCTCTTGGTACCTCTGTCTTACCACACTCAATCTGATATAGAGCTGTGCGACTGATGTCAGCGCGAGCAGCCAAAGCATCGGGCCCTAGCCCTTTTTTGTAACGAAAATCCCGTATGCGTTGAGCAAGACTTGACATTGTAAATCGCTCCTGATGGTTGTCGTAACATGCGTGAACAATTCGAAACATATCGAGATTGCCCAGGGGAGTCAACTACCTTGCATTCAAAAAGGAATGTTAGGACATGATCTTTGAAAGCAGATCAATAGGCATCCTAAATTTCCCTTCACTACGAATCTCTAAGGCGGCATGCTCTAAATAAGCGGTTGTAGCTGATTGTTGAGCATTTTTAATCCTCACTAAACGGACTTTAAGACATATTGCAGGTTTACCAAACTGGCTTTTTTAAGAAAAAAATTTTTTTTAGAATTCATACATACAATCCTAACAAACCGTTGTTGCCTTTAGATCCGTTTTGCCAGAAGATAGTTTTTCTAGGGAAGCCTGATCTGCTTTTTCGGGACCCGCAATCTCTCCGTTTCTTTCCGTTCTCCGAGGTTTACTGTCGATGATCTCTGTACTCAAAATCCACAAACTGACATGGGTGATCTTGGCTCTTCAGTTCGGCGCTCTGCATGCCCAGGAGTATGTCGGTGAAGTCATCAGGCTCGACCCCCGATTCGATTCGCTGATCGCCAAAGATGCCAGAATTGAGAAGCTCGCCGATGGCTACGAATGGTCCGAAGGGCCGGTCTGGTTGCGTGCCGATGCAGCTCTGGCCTTTTCTGATGTGCCCAAAAATATCGTCTACAAGTGGGACACCAAAGGTCGCTCACCAAGCGAATTAATCAAGCCAAGCGGCGATACCGGCCGGCTCAGGGGCAGCAGCGGCCAAGGCTCCAATGGGCTCACGCTGGACAGCACAGGCCGACTCGTGCTCATGCAGCACGGCGACCGCCGAGTGGCCCGCCTGGAGCCCAATGGCCAATTCACTACGCTTGCCGAGCGATTCGACGGCAAGCGTCTGAACAGCCCTAACGATGGAGTCTATCATTCCAGCGGCGATCTCTATTTCACAGACCCGCCTTACGGCCTCGCCAAAGGCGCTGCAGATCCTGCCCGCGAACTGGATTTCAGCGGCGTTTACCGACTCGATCCATCAGGCCGGGTGAGCCTCTTGACCAAGGAATTGAAGTTCCCTAACGGTCTGGCATTTTCACCGGATGCAAAAATACTCTATGTCGCTAACTCCGACTTCGATCGCCCTGTGATCATGGCCTATCCCGTCAAGTCAGACGGAAGTCTGGAATCTGGAAGGGTTTTTGCGGACACATCCGCACTCCTGGCCGCCAAAAAACCAGGCTTGCCAGACGGGCTCAAGGTCGACAACGCCGGAAATCTCTTTGCAACCGGCCCAGGCGGTGTCCATGTCTATGCCGCTGATGGCACCTTGCTGGGCCGCATTGACCCCAAAGTGGCCACGGCCAACTGCGCTTGGGGCGATGATGGCAGCACTCTCTATTTGACGGCCGACAACATGCTTTGCCGTATTCCAACCAAAACCAAAGGCCCATTGGAAGGACCAAAAAATGCAAAATAAAGCATTCCTTATCAAGCTGGGTTTTACTTGGCTTGGATTGACTCCAAATGTGTATTCATGACCCAGGCCAATCAGCAAGCCGTTTTGAAGCAAAGGTTTCAAGACCAAATCGTAAGCCTGTTTGGACTCAAGACCGCGCCGGAAGTGCCTGCGATCGTAGATGCCGTCTTGGCTGAAGCCTTTATGCTTGGTGCAAGTGATGCCCATCTGACACCTTCTGCCCATGGCTTGCGGGTCAGTTGGCGGCTGGACGGGGTCTTGCATCCCGTTGGAGTCATTCCCCAGCCACTCTCAGCGCCGGTTGTGGCTCGCCTGAAAGTGCTCGCGGGGCTCCTTACCTATCGGCTTGATGTGCCACAGGAAGGCCGAATTCCTGGAAACTCGGCCACCAACCGTCGTGAAATACGGATCAGCACATTCCCAACCCTTCATGGCGAACGCGCTGCTCTGAGGTTCGTGGAATCGTCGGGTCGGCGCGAAGTGCTTTCCCAAATTGGTCTGCCCGAATCAATCTTGCAATCTGTGAGCCAGGCCTTGGACTGGACATCAGGTATGGTCGTGATCACCGGTCCAGCCGGTTCTGGCAAAACCACCACCCTTTATGCCTGCCTGCGAGAGATTGTGAGCCGTTCCGAGCAGAGTCGTGGCGTGGTCTCGCTTGAGGACCCCATTGAATCTGCCCTGGAAGGGGTCGCTCAAACGGCACTTGAAGCCAGGGCTGGATTGGGGCTGGCGGAGCTCGTTAAAGCCGTGCTAAGGCAGGATCCGGACGTCATCGCCATCGGCGAGATTCGCGATCGCCCCACTGCGGAATCGGCCTTTCAAGCCGCTTTGACAGGGCATCTTGTCCTGACAACCACGCATGCAGGCGATTCTGTGGAAGTGCTTACCCGGCTTATGGATATGCGCATTGCGCCTTACATCATTAAAAGTGGCCTGCGGGCAATTCTCGCACAGCGGCTGCTCCGCAAGCTCTGCTGCGTCTGCCGAGTTGAGGCAGACCAGAAGAGCAGTCAGGTGGGCGACTTGGGCACAGGGCTTGACCAATGGTTTGAGCCGGCTATGGAAGGGTGCTCCGCTTGCCGTCACACGGGATACGACGGCCGGCTGATGATTGCCGAATGGCTCGAACTTGGTGATAATTCTGTGGGTAGGGCACTTGCCTCCAGACGCGATGCCCGGCCTCTGCGACGGCTTGTCGAAAAATCGGGTGCCCAAACCCTCATGAAAGATGCCATCGATCGTGCCAAGGCAGGCGATACATCGCCTCTGGAGATTCGCCGAGTGCTTGGCTCAGGTCGATTTTGAGACGGCCCGACCGCTTTCCAGCGATTCATTAACCTTGATTTCATAAGCTTTTGCATCGATCAGAAATTCATAAAACGCCAGAAGGCCACAAAAGTAGAGACCAGCAACGCCGTCCAGAAATCCGAGACGAAATACATACGCGTAAACGAAACGGATCATGGGCCTTAGGGGCAGGCGTAAATAGACTTTTTTCAGGATTCGTTTTACGGTTTTACCGCGACCAAGGCCAGGCGGGATTGGGTCGTTCCGGAAATGGCTTCGCTGAACAGCCTCCCAGGCGGCATATCGGTCATGCTTTTCAAGCCAGATACTGAGGGTTGGATACGCATGATGATCCAGTTCGTGCACCAGTCGCTGGATTTGCCCATTTAAAATGACGTGTTCATGGGCTTCGTTATCGCCAGTGCGGACACCGGCGGGTACGGGCATTTTTTCATATCGGCCCAGCTTGTGGCGAAAAAGTCGCAGGTTCCAGCATTCGTTGTATCCACAGTGCTTGATGCGGCGGCCCAGAAAGAAATATTTCATGTTTAATAGGAAGCCGTCCGCTTCGTTCGCTGCCACACGGTGCTGGATCTCTTTGACAAGCTCGGGCGGGGCCACTTCGTCGGCATCGACGATCAGGACCCAGTCGTGGGCCATTTCCAGATGTTCCAAGGCCCAGTTCTTCTTCTTCGGATAGACTCCGTTGAAATGAAACTGAACCACTTTGGCGCCAAATTCGGCGGCTACGGCAGCGGTGTCGTCTGTGGACTGACTGTCTAAAATCCAGATTTCGTCGGCCCAAGTCAGGGCCGGGAGCGACCTGCGCAGATTCTCTGCCTCGTTTTTGACAGGGATCAGGACACTTATAGGCGATTTTGCCACGGATCCATCTGCGTCAGTCTGTGGGTGCATCGGAAATCCATTTCTAAAAGCGTCCGAGACGTCTTACTCAACGAAATCCGGCCTGCTGCCGCTTGATTGGACCCATTGATAGACCTGCTCCAGTCGTGCTGCCTGACTTTGCCAGGTGTAGTCGCGTTCGACGAGCTGGCGGCCCCGCTCGGCCATCTGGATTCGGTCCGTTTCACTCATCCCCGTTTTGATTGTTTCAAGAGCGGATGCGATGCTCTCAATCTCAGGTTCACAAACAATTCCAGCTTGATTCGCTGCCAGTTCCGGGAAGTGGCACGCCGTAGTTATAATCGCTGGCACGCGGGCCGCAAGTGCCTCAAGCACCGCCATGCTAAAGCCTTCGCTTCGGCTGGGAAGGATGAAGGCATTGGCCGCAGCCCACATGGATCGAGATTTCTCGCCACCAACATGGCCAACCATGGTCAGATTCTGAATCAAACCAAGCGAGTTCATTTCTCTAGCAAATTCCTGGCCAGCTCCATCCTCTGTGCCAGCCACCAGCAGGTGCCAGTCGTTTCGACTGCCCCAGGTCTTTGATAAAGCCTGTGCCAGCATGTCCAGACCTTTTTTGACATGCAGACGACTTAAAAACAAGAGAGTGAATTTGCCGGCAATCTGCGGAAACTCCAACTCAACATTCGACCTTGCTGGCAGATTCTCAAGCGGTTGCAAATCCACGCCGTTGGGAACCCAGGCGACCGGCGTCTTCGGGGCCAGTTCCTTCAAATACTGGATCTCTGGCCTTGTCAGGGCATGCAGGCACGATGCATTGCGCAAGATATGGCGCTCAATCACCCGCAGGTAAATGGCCTTCTTGATCGATTTCTGTTTCATGGCCCATGGTTCGACCATGCCATGAGCCGCCACCAGATATGGCACATTGCTGTGCAGGGCGACACGGCCACCAATGCGGGTCTGCCTTTGCCAAAGGCCATGAATGTGCACCACCCTGGCCTGACGAACAGCTTCTCGATAATCCGTGTCAGGTCCATAAAGCCCAACTCCGGATGGAACTTTGATCAAATCGTCGCGAGATGGTGTGATTGTGACGATGTTGGTCGGAATTCGGCCAAGATTTGCCAGCCCGCCCGTCATCCCCAAAATGGAAGGCACCATACCGCCATCGCGGATCGGGTCGAGGCCATTGCACAAATGCAGAAATCCACCCGACTTTGGCCCAGCCAGAAACGCCTGATCTTTAACTTCCGCAGTTCTCTCTATAGCAGCAGACCGCATAAAGCACCTCAACAGCCTATCATCCATTGACCCTGCACATGCGTTTGAGATCGTTCCGATTGGTTTTTGTGCAACCCTTAGAAAGCTCAAGTCGCCTGCCTGTTGAACTCGTCACAGCTTACTATTCCGGAGCCCTGATTGGCAACCATCGGCGGCAATGCTTGGGCAGGCTCCCCTTTTTTAATGGACGGAGTTCAGGATATAGGCGGCTGGGTCGGCCATGGCGGCAGCGATGTCGCGAAGGAAAGAGGCCGCCGGGGCTCCGTCCACCGCCGCATGATCAAAGCTCAGGCTGAGCGTGATGCGGTCTCTGGCCATGATCTGCCCGTCGGGCATGACCACAGGCTCGCGGCGGATCGCACCCAGGCCGAGAATGGCAATCTCTGGCAGATTAATGATCGGCGTAAAGGCTTCAATGCCATACGAGCCGAGATTGGTGATGGTGAAAACTCCGCCCTGCATGGCCGTTTTGGGCAGTCGGCCAGTTCGGGCCTGTTCGATCAATTTTCGAGACTCTTGCGTCACTGTCTGTAATGATTTCAGCCCGACTTGCTGCACGACCGGCACCAGCAGTCCGTCCGGCGTATCGACCGCAATTCCGATATGAATCTGGTCGTGCGGAACCGGGATCAGCCCCTTGTGCTGCGTGTCCCAGACCACGGCCATGTGTGGATGACTTTTGTAAATCCAAGGGATCAGGCATGCGACAATATCAGTATAAGCCGGAACCAGTCGTGGGTTAGAGTGCTTTAACCGCTGACGCAGGTGGACCAGTTCCGTGGCGTCGATTGTGGTCGTGAGCGTGACAGGAATGGTCAGGTCGCGGCTGGCCCGAAGCCGATCGGCAATCGCTTTGCGACGCGGCGAAATCGTTCCTAAGCCTTGCTTGGCATTATTTGAGGGCCGCCCCGCAGCCCCTCTACCTGACGCCTCTTGCACATCCGACTCACGAATCCGGCCATCGCGACCCGTGCCTTGCAGGCTGCTCCAGTCGACCTGAAACTGCTTTGCCAAGTGCCGAGCCCGAGGGCTTGCCACGGGAAGGTGTGCCAGATTTTCAGGCCGATCAATCTCCGTTGGGCTCTTGCCGAGGCTGGTTTCGTTTGCCTTGACAACAGCCGCTGCAAGTTCATCATGGCCTGTGAAGGATCGAGCCGCAGGCTCGGGCGTGCTTTGAGAATGGCTGTGCGGAGATTCACCGGGTTCGAGTAAATATCCAAGCAGACCACCCACTGGAACGATTTCGCCGGGTAGGGGGGCGTCGGCAGGGATGTAAAGAATGCCTGCTTCGACAGACTCGATTTCCTGAAGCGATTTCTCGCCTTCAAGCTCGAACAACGGCTCGCCTACAGAGACAAGATCGCCCGGCTTTTTCAGCCAACTGATAAATTTGCCTTCCTCCATGGACCAACCCAGTCGCGGTATCGTGATTTTTTGCATGGCTTTGGCCTGGTTTACCTTCTGGAATTTCTGGATCTTTGATCAGCCATCCGCCTGTGGCAACGGATCGACAGGCTTCACTCGCTCATCAATTCGCGAATCGCCGCCAAAACCTGGTCGGCATTGGGCACCATCACATTTTCAAGCGATGGGCTATAGGGTGTCGGGCAGAATGCGCCTGTCAGTCGCTTGATAGGGGCGTCCAAATCATTGAAGCCTTCATCGACAACTCGTGCCGCAATCTCGGCGCTGAAGCCGTATTGGCCAGGCGGTTCGTCGACGATCAGTAGTCGGCCCGTTTTATGGACCGATTCCAGAATCAGGTCGGTGTCGAGTGGCGAGACTGTTCGCGGGTCGATCAGCTCGACGGAAATCCCCTCGCGTTCCAACTCGTCGCTCACAGAACTGACCAAATGCACCATCCGTGCCAGCGCTACGACAGTCACATGCCGACCCTGTCGAACAATCCGCCCTTTGCCGAATGGGATCTCGAAATCGCCCTCAATAACGGGGCCCTTGGCCTGAAGGATTTCGCGATGCTCCAGAAACAGCACAGGGTCGTCGCATCTCAGGGCATGCTTGAGCAACCCCTTGGCATCCTCAGCCGATGACGGAACCACCACCCGCAGGCCAGGAACCTGCCCATACATGCCATAATAGCTTCCTGAGTGATGGGTTGCGGCCGAGTGGCCAATGCCGATACAGCCCCTCAGAAGCACAGGCATTTTCAGCCGACCGCTCGACATATAACGCATCTTCGCAATCTGATTGACAATCTCACCAAAGCCATCGAGCACGAAATCGGCGAACATGAAGTCGATCACCGGCCGGGTGCCGGTCATGGCCGCTCCGCAAGCCAGGCCGACAAAGCCACGTTCGCAGATCGGTGTATCACACAATCGCTCCGGGCCGTAAAGATCGTAAAGACCTTTGGTTGTGACAAAATTTCCGCCGCGCTTGCCGATCCCTTCCCCCATTACAAAAATGGTCGGATTGATAGCCATTTCTTCAGAGAGTGCCTCCAAAGTGGCTTGCGAAAAAGAGATGGTACGACTTGACGGGCCGACCGGATCCTGGACTGGCCCCAGTTGAGGCCCATAAACATGATTGGTGGCGGTTTCAGCGACCGGCACTGGGCTTGATTCCGCATAATCGCGTGCCTCCTTGACCAGTTCGGCCACTTCAGCGTCAATCTGGTCGAATCGCTCCACAAGCTCTGCCGATCGCGCCAAGTCATAATTGCCTACTCCAACCGACTTCCTCAGGCCAGCGATTGGGCAATTGAGCTTCCATGCTTCCACCTCCTCACGCGTGCGATAAGTGAAGTCGCCCATGCCTTCAGCGTGAGCTCGTGTTCTATAGGTTTTGCACTCAATCAGGGTTGGACCCTGGCCGGCACGGGCTCGGGCTACGGCGTCTCCGGCCACCCTGTAAATTTCCAGAACATCGTTGCCATTAAGCTCAAATCCGGGGATACCATAAGCCGAACCGCGGTTGCCCACGCTCGGGTTGCCGCTGGCATAGCTGAACGGAACCTCTGTGGCATATTGGTTATTCTCGCATATGAACAGGACCGGCAATTTCCAGATGCTGGCCATGTTCAGGCCCTCGTGGAATGCCCCATTATTGGCGGCCCCATCACCAAAAAAGGCTACCGCCACTGTCCCATTATTCAGAATCTTTGAGCTATAACCACCGCCGCAGGCCTGAAGTATGCATGGGCCGACGATTCCGCTGGTGCCCATCATTCCGATTTCAGGAGAAAACAAGTGCATGCTCCCGCCCCGGCCCTGCGAGCAACCTGTGCTCCGGCCAAAAAGTTCGGCCATAAGATCCTTGGGCGGCATGCCTTTGGCCAGTGCGTGGCCATGACCCCGGTGGGTGCTGAAAACCACGTCGTTGTGATTCAGGTGCGAGCAGACACCGGTTGCAATCGCCTCCTCACCCACATACGTGTGGCACGCCCCGTGGATCAGACCCCTCTGATGGCACCGGGCCAGTTCCTCTTCGGTCTGGCGAATGACCTGCATGGTCCGATAAAGGCTGCCAAGCCGTTCGTTGGTCAGGTTTTGAGTTGAGTTCGCCATCTTGGATCAGTCCTTCTTTTCAGATCGAAATGTCTGCACCGGATGCTGTTCGTGGCCGGGTGTTCCGCCTGCGTTCATGGCCATATTGCCACCGTCCATCGGAATGATCGCCCCTGTGATCCATTCCGATGCATCCGACGCCAGCAGCACAGACAGCCCTGAAATATCGTTGGGCCTACCCAGTCTGCCAGCCGGAATGCCCTTCAGAAAGCGGCCTTCCAGGGTCGGATCCTGCTCCATGCGGGCAGAGAGGCTGGGGTTGATGACCTGAGCCGGCGTAACGCAGTTCACTCGCACGCCCCGGCAGCTCCATTCCGTGCTGAGCTCACGCGTCATCTGCACCACGGCACCCATGGCCATGCTATAAGCTATATGGCCCCGCCCCAAAGCCGTGGTGCTGGCCAGAGAGCCAATGTTCATGATCGAGCCGCGCCCCTGGGCGAGCATCCTTCGGCCAGCCTCCTGGCACATTGCAAACCGACCTACGACAAGATTTTGCAGGACTTTATGGAGGTCAGCGATGGTCAGATCCTCAGGCTTGGAGAGAATCCCATCGCCAGCGATATTGCCGAGAAAGTCGACCCGGCCGAATTCGGAATCCACTCGTCTGAAGAGTTCAGCGATGGCGTCGGGGCTGGAGACGTCGGTGTTTTTCACGATCGCCCGCCGGCCATGTCGGCGCACATCGATGGCGGTGGCTTCAGCGCCGTCGAGGTTTCGGTCGACCAGTACCAGGTCGGCCCCTGCTTCAGACAAAGCCAGAGCCGTGGCCCGGCCCATGCCTTGGGCGGCACCTGAAACGACGGCCACACGGCCGGTGAGATCAAAGAGTCTCATCTGGTTTT
>CAMBEP010000046.1 GCA_945865635.1 Candidatus Kuenenia stuttgartensis | reverse complement strand
CTGGCACCCCGGCAGGGGTGCAAGACCTTATGCCGCGTTGTCGTCCGGTGGTGTCGTCGCTGACGCTCCTCAACCACCGGCTACTGGCTGCGATGCCTCCGGCATCGTCGCGATCAAAAAGTGTCATTAATGGTCGCGAAGAGTATAAGCACCAAAGGTGCGGCCTGAGAAAGCCCTGGGCAACGCCCAGGGTCTGTGAGCCGTCAAGATGCGCCCCCTACCCCTGATCCCCTCCTTGCCTTGGTCGCGGGCCCAAAGCCCGCGGCCAAGGCAACGAGGGATGGTAAGAATTGATATATTTTAGTCTTACGCCGACCCAGGGCGTTGCCCTGGGCTATCTTAGGCCAGGCCTTTGGCCTTTAAATCCAAATCCGCTCAAATATCGAAACATTATGGTTTTACAAGATGGGACATACAACCAGATGCCCTCATCGGGCGCGTACAACAAATATAATCTGATCCATTCAAAAAACGCCTGGCCCCCTTATCGCGCGAGCCACGTCAGTGGACGTGGCCTACATTGGCCATTTCGATCGCAAATATTAATTTCGCATCATCCGCACGTCCAAATCTCAAATGATAGAACTATGGTAGCCCGCTGCCCCCATCGGAATCTCAATACTCAATAAACCTTATAATTCAAATCAAAAATTTCAAAAAACGCATGAACCTGCTCGGCCAAGCTGGTTTTGTCGTTCATAAAATGCAATCTCGTCGAATCTCAAAAAAAATATACTCTTCGAGGTCATAAACGACATATTTTGATCGAAACGATGCCAGAGGCATCGCAGCCTGTAGCCGGTGGTTGAGGAGCGTCAGCGACGACACCACCGGACAACGACAAGACCAACGATCTTGCACCCCGGCCGGGGTGCCAGCAGCTTTTCTTATCGCATGCAAATCCGGTGGTGTCGCTGCGCTCAACCACCAGCTACAGACTTCTGATGCCTTCGGCATCGTTTAAAACGAAATGTGTCATTTGTGACCGCCCAGACTATGGCTTTCGCTTCAAACCATCCTCCAGAGAACTCCCAAGCGACTCCAGGAATTTTCAAAAATATCAAAAAAAGACAAAACACTTAGCCCCAGAAACGCCGCAAGGGAGGAATATGCCCCCGCATATGCCCCCCCGCAAGCAACTCATCACCTAGTTCTACTACCTACCCTAATTCAATGTACCCAAGCGAATCGAAGTGTGCAAGTACCGACCAATCGAAAGATCCAAAAAAAATCTCTGCCCCATGGGGGAATCGATCGGCACTCGCCAGGCATGACACAACCCGTGACAGCCCATGCGGTTTCAGGAATCAACCGTAAAGCTGATTGACTCGGCCATAGCTCACCTTCGGAGCTTTGATCAGCCCACCTGAAAGCTTCTCGCCCATGGGATCGACATAAACCCGGCCAGGACCATTTTGATTGGTCGGGTCCGTGTTGTTGACGTGCACGTTGAAAATGAAACCGGTTTCGCTCTCGGCCGTGAACCAGTGGACGTTGTCTTTATGATCGGAAATGGTGGAAAATTCGCCCGGCTTGAAGGTTCGGTCAATCGTCGGCCTGACAATGTAGTGATCCTTGTGGTCTTCCACCCGATCGTAATGCCGGCCCCGGAAGTCGCCCTTCAATACAATAAAGCCGGTGGACATGTTGTTGTGCCCGTGCGGCACCACCGATCGCCCTTTGGTCATGGCAAAAATTTGGCGGCCAAAAACCAGGTTGGTCGGCAGACCATCAACCTTGAAATCGACAGAAAGACTCCGGGCCCCCTTGGCCGGATAGTCCACCTGCTTGCTCAGCTTGTCAAAATCAAGTGTTTTCAGCAGATCCTGCAAGTTGACCTTGGCATAGAGACCTTCCAGCGATTTCTGGAACTCTGTGTCCTTGGTCTTGTGGTCGGCCACATCGCGACTGATCAGCGAAAGCTCTTTGTACCAGTCGTTGATCATCGGGTTGACGTCCGCGCCAAACAAGTTATAGCTGGCAAGCGACTCGATCAGGGCGAGGGCCGTGAGCGACGTTAAAAATTCGCGACGATTCGGCTCATGGGACATGGCACGGTACTCCCCGGTGAGATGGTTTGTTCAAATCTGGCTTGGTTTTGAAAGTCTCTGGGCAATGGCACCGAAAGTGCTTGCCATGTAAAGTATCGTATACGGAAGGGTCGCGATAGAGGCGAATCCGATTTTTTCTCAACAATTCCCAAACTGAAAAAAACATCATCTCAAACCTATCACGCTTCCCCCGTGTTTCCAGCCATAACCACAATGGCCAGCGTAAGGAAACACTCGGCCCAGGCCAGGCCAGACGCTCTGGATCAAGCCTTGGGCCCATGGTCCATTTGAAATACAATTGGCAGCCGCGAAGACCTCTTGCACAAGTATTCGAGGGCAGAAATCGCCAACTCAAAAAGGCCCAATTCCTACCCCCTTGACATGGCCAGTGCCAATCGACCCGCAATTCTGTTATAATCATGTTGTTGAGCCACGGGTTGACCAGTTGGGAATGCGAAGTTGGGAATTGATTCCAGAAATGGCCCCCTCGGATTCTAAAAATAGAAGCGAATGGCATCGAAAAATGAGTCCTCCCAGAGATAAAACCCCTTTTTTTTGGACATTCGTCATTGCGATAACCCTAGGTCTGACAGTTTTTTTGGGCAAGGCTTCGGGTCAGGTACCGGCTGGGGAGAAGGCCAAAGCCGGTTCAGAAAAGACGCCTGGCCAGTTTTTTGTAGTCCAGGAGCCGATAACGGATCAATCTGTGCGTCGGCTTGAGGCTGCTGCCATTGCATATGTCCGCAAGGAGACGGACAAGGGCAAGGCGCCTGTTCTGGTCTTTGAATTCCGGAGCAGATCAAGTGCCGACGAGCCTGCGAGCCGGTTTGGAGCCGTGCTGGAACTGTGTCAGCTCTTGTCGCGACGTCTCACGGGGGCTCGACTGGTGGTCGGGTATCTCTCTGAGCCCCTGACAGGCTATGCCGCACTTGCCCCTCTGGCCTGTCAGGAAGTCATTTTTGCGACCAAAGCTACAATCGGTCAGATCATCCCTCCCAACACCGATGCGCTCACGGCCCGAACCATTCGCGGATTTGTTTCGGAACTGGCCTCAAGCCTGGGCCGATCCACAGACTTGTATGAAGGCTTGGTGGACACGCGTTTGGAGCTCTTGGATGTGACCACAGCCGACAATCTGCATCACTATGTGCTGAAAGAGAAATTCGCCGACTTCGCAAAAACACGGGCCATCGCCCACGAGCAACCGGCCTGGCCGGCGGGTGCTCCGCGAGTGATGGACGCGAACAAGGCTCGGGGCGTGCTTTCCCGCCTGACCGTGGACGGCCCTGAGGAAATTCTGCCCGTTTATCAGCTCGATTCGGCCGCACTCAGGGCCGACCCGACACTGGGAGTGGCCTCAAAGGGGCTTTGGATCAGCCTCAATGGCAAGCTCGACAACTTCAAGCTTGGCTATATCAAGCGAAAACTAGGCCTGCTGACTGGCTCGAACATCAATTTGGTGGTGTTTGAAATGGATGTCAGGGGCGACGATTTCGTAGTGGCGGCAGAACTGGCCAACCAGTTGGAAAAATTGCCGAATGTCCGGAAAATTGCCTTTATCACAGGCAAGGCGGAAGGGGCGGCGGTGCTGCCTCTGCTGGCCTGCGACATGATTTTTATGAAGCCGGGAGCGAAAATCGGCGATACCTATTTGCAAAATCTGCCCGAAGGGCGGTCGAAGCCCAAAGCACCCGCAGCCGCTTCTATCAGTGCTGCAAGCGAGAATGCCCAGAGGCTTGCCAAGCTTCATGGTTATTCCAATGGGCTCGCCAAAGGGCTGTTTGAGCCTGAGCTGACTATTGTAAAGGCCCAGGATTTAAATTCAGGCGGCGTGCTTGCAGTGAACAAGGTGGATGTGGACTCCGAGCCCAAGCGATTCCGGGTCCAAGGCGTATTGAAACCGGCTCAGGAGCACTGGACTCTGGACCACACAGAGGCTGTGGGCCTGGGCCTGGCAACCAGCGAAGATTCCGCCGAGAGCCTGATCACGCGTCTCGGGCTTGATCCCGATCGACTCGAACGGATCGGCCCCTCCTGGGTTGACTATCTCATTTCCATTCTCAACAATCGGCTCATGTCCGGCTTTATCCTGACAATGGGCCTGTTCCTGCTCGTCCTCGAATTCAAAATGCCGGGAATCGGGCTGCCGGCTATCGGTTCGGTGATTTGTTTTACGCTCTTCTTCTGGAGCCATTATCTCAGCGGAACGGCCGACCAGCTCGAAATCCTGCTCTTTGCCATAGGGCTGATCTGCCTCTGCCTGGAGCTTTTCGTCTTCCCGGGGTTCGGCATTTTCGGGCTAGCAGGGGTCTTGCTCACCATCACTTCGATTGTCCTGGCAAGTCACACATTTCTCTGGCCCAGCGGCTCCGCGGAATATCAGGAAATGGGCCATACCCTGATCCAACTGCTCACGGCACTTGCGATGGTCGCCACCGCTGTGGTCTGGGTCGGGCGAAACATGCACAAAGTCCCGCTCCTGAAATTGATGGTCCTCAGGCCGGGAGATGGCCTGGCCTATCTTCACGAGCCAGAGCGAACCATTTTGGGCGATACCGAGCTCAACCTAAGCCACCTGATCGGCCAGATCGGCACCACAACCACTCCTCTGAGACCCACGGGCAAGGCCAGATTCGGCGACCTGATTGTCGACGCCACCGCCCAGACCGGCTCACTTGAGAATCAGCAGTCGGTGGAGGTGGTAGCGACACGCGGCCTGAGAGTCATCGTCAGAGATGTGAGATCGCCCGATTCACGATTGATCGAACGGGCCAGCGACCCCTTCCACTTTGATGAGGACCTTTTCAAGTCGTGAATATCTACATCTGGCCGACACTCCTGCTCATCAGTGCCCTGCTCATGGTCTTTCTGGAAGTCTTCATCCCCTCGGCAGGCCTGATCCCGCTCATGGCCCTGGGGCTTGCCGGGACATCGCTCTGGAGCGCTTTTCAGGTCTCGTACCTCACAGGACTCGTCTTTTTAATGATCGAACTGGCCCTGATGCCAATCGTCGTCCTGCTGGCAGCCATGCTCTGGCCACACACTCCCATGGCCCGTTTTTTCATGCTCAAGCCGCCGGGCCAAAGCGATCATCCATCGACTTATAACGACCAAAATGGCTATCAGTCCGACCTCCTGGCCTTGATAGGTCAGGTCGGCTTCGCCATGACCGACCTGAAGCCGGGCGGCACGGTGGAAGTGGCCAACCAGCCCCTGGATGCACTCACCGACGAAGGTTTCATCAAGGCCGAAACAGCGGTCAAGGTCGTCGGCACCAGACAAAGCCAGCTACTTGTAAGAAGTTATATAATCAAGGGTTAAGAATATAAAACAGAGGGGGAGGGGAGGGGCAAGCCATTTGGCCTGCCCCTCCCCCCCCTTGATCCATTTGATCGTCGAACCGATTCTCTCCAAGGTCTCGGATTGAATCCGGACCGATTATTTCAGGACGGCCGTGGTGGCCACATTCGTTTTCGAAGCGGGCTTGGCCTTCAGCTCATCCTCCAAGGCTTTGGCTTCAAAATCCAAGGCTTTCTTGCGACCTGCAACTTTGGCCAAATCGGCTTTTTTCGCTGCAATTGCAACATCAGCAGCAGTTTTGGCAGCAATGGCCTTGTCAAGCTCAGGCTTTACACCATTCACCACATTTGTCGCAGCGACCACTGCAACCTTGGCAGCCTCTAACACCTTGACAGATTGCACTTTAGCAGCCGTAGCCTTTTGAAGGTTCGACTGCGCTGGAGGCATGGCCGACTGTGCTGTCATAATCTTGACTGGCGATTCTGTCGCGGCCTTCTGAGCCGCTGCCAGTGCCACCACAGCGGCCTCTGATTCACTGAGTCTTTGAGCCTGTGTGATCGCAACTGCGGCTAGAGCCGTTGTTTTCGAAACACTTTGAATCACAAGATCATTCAGCTTGGCGGTCAACTTATCCACTTCCGCCCGGTTCGGCGCTTTGGCCAACGCGGCTGTCACTTCCGCCAGGGCTTGATCAATTTTGGTTTTTTCCATGGCCGTTGCAGTAATCGCTGCACGCGATGCTTCAACAGACTGAATGGAAGCCGTGTTCACGGCCATGGCCTTGGCCAATGCCTCTTCAGCCGCCTTCTTAGCGGCCTGAGCTGTGGTCACCTGCGATGCCACTGAAGAGAGATCCGCCTGAGCTTTCACTTCCGCAGCAGTCGCAGCGGCCAGCACGGTTTCAGCCGATTTCATCGTGGCCGTTGATTGGGCCAAAGCGGTTTGCAGAGGCGCCATTTTCGCTTGAACTGCCTGTAGTGTAGCCACTTGAGCCACAGCAGGCTTTTCAATCGCCGCGATTTCTTTGGTCACCTGATCGACTTGCGAATTCACCTGAACAAGCTGAGTCTTCACACCAACGATGCGCTGGACTACCGGCAAAGGATTTGAAGCCAAAGTCATGACTCTCGCCCCGTCGGCCATGCTCCATTCGCGGA
Source organism: Candidatus Kuenenia stuttgartensis (assembly GCA_945865635.1). GTDB lineage: Bacteria > Planctomycetota > Planctomycetia > Isosphaerales > Isosphaeraceae > QWQI01. Next base: position 32,876 of record CAMBEP010000046.1, on the reverse strand, counting down.
GCTCGCCATTGTAGTCAGCGCCAATGACCTTCGTTCCGTCGAATGTGGCGCGGGCGTCGAGTGCCAGGTCTGCAAAGGCTTCAAAGTCGCGCTGCTTGCCACCATTGGCGTCCCACAATCGTGTCACCCGGTCCCGGCCAGTGGTGATAATCCGGCCATCCTTCGCAAAAGCCACGCTGGCCACTCCTCCACCATGTGCGCCCCAAGTCTTGATCTGAGTACCGTTTTCCATCTCCCAAAGCCGAATCGAACCGTCCTCGCTTGCCGAGCCAAGAACATTCGAATCCAGCCGCCAGGCCACATCGGTAATCATGGCCGAATGACCGCGAAGATCATAAAATTCACGGCCCGTCTGGCCCTCCCAGACAATCAACCCGCCATTGCGGTCGCCTGATGCCAGAAGGACACCGTCAGGGCTGAACTCCAGCGATGTCACCCATTCCGTATGCTTCTTCATCTCAAATTGAAGCTGGCCATCCGCCGTACTGTAAACCCGAACAACTTTGGACGGCCCGCCAATCGCAACCAAACCATGATCCGGGCTGATGTCGGCGGCAAGCACGGCATCGTATTCCTTGCCCACCTCAAACACGCGCTTGCCTGTCTTCACATTCCAGGCTACTGCCAGACCCGATTGACCGCCACGGCCGCCGCCTGCCAGCAGCAAGTCGCCATTGCGGCTGAACTTGAGCGAATAGACAAACCCCTCGGGAAACGGCAGAACAGCCATCAGCCGACCTTCTTCCGCATGATAAATCAAAACCTGCTTGTGCGAACCAACCGCCACCAACGGGGCCCATGGGCTTGTCGCAAGTGCCGTGATCGCTGTCGATTTGGACGAGACCACAATCGGTTCCGTCGAAAGCCCCGCAACTGGCATGGCCGGCTCGCCCGATGGCTTGCCAATCGAATTCGGGTCAACCTTGAATTCAAACTTCGGCTTGACCTTCATCGCCACCTTGCTGCCCGATGTATCCAGCGCTCCACCTTCAATCCAAAGCCGGATGATCGCTATTTCAGCCTCCGGAATCTTGGCGCTCATCGGTGGCATCTTGGGCTCGTCCGTCTGCATGATCAGGCCGAGTAGAGTCGACCCCTCCGGATCACCCGGCTCGATCACCTTGCCCGATGACCCGCCCGCAATCGCTGTGGCGTAAGTCTCAAGATTCAGGCCACCCTTCTGCTTGTCCGCATTGTGGCAGGAATTGCAGCGACTTTTGAAAATCGCCTGAGCCTGATCCTGAAACGTCACCTTCAGCTTGGCCTTGTCCTGTGCCAAAACCGGACACGCAACCACAATCAGACATCCAGCAAACATCCAAAACAATTGGCGAGTCATGAACGATCCCTTTTCACTCGAGCTGTCAATCAGCAGAGTCAACCCAACCAGCAAAGTTTCACACAATGAAATACAATGCGCCAAACTTCCGATTTGTCAATTATTATGACAAATCCGTCGGGTTTCCTCACGTTGTCAAATCAATGGTTGAATAGAAATTCGCGACTGTTCAGAAGCGCCCAGAAGAGGTCTTCCATCGCTTTTTTCGGGTCCGGCTCAATCGCCAGAGCCTTGGTCACCTTCGCAACCTCCTCTGGCGTCGGTCGGCGTGCAAAGCACCGAATGTAAAGATCGCTGATCCGATCCTCCAGCTTCGGCTTATCCTTCATCAGCTTCTCGATCACACCACCGGTCTTGATCTTCTGGTTAACGGTGTCGCCATTCAAGAGGTGAAGTGCCTGAGACAGTGTCGGCTCCATTTTGACCTCGCACGAACAGGGAGTCTCGCGTGTGGCCCGGCCAAAGGTCGTCAGGAAGTAGGTGCTGTATCCGCCATCCGCAATCTGAACCGCCCGGCTGCCCGTCGGCAAGCCGTTGAACTTGTCCTTGGTATCCGTCACCACGGATATTGTGTCCAAAAGCGACTCGGCCTGAATCCGCCTCAGATTGGCATGCGCAAAATTCTTTTCATCTGTCAGATTCGAATCATTACGCTGGGTGGATCGCTGATAAGTGCGCGAATTGCAAATCTCACGCACAATCTTACGAAGGTCGTAATTGCTCTCTGTAAAACGCTTTGCGAGCTCATCCAGCAACTCCGGATTCGAGGCTGGATTGGAGACCCGAAAGTCGTCCACCGGCTCCACAATCCCAAGACCGTAGAAGTGGGCCCAGACACGATTTACGAAACTCTTTGCAAAGAATGGGTTGCGCGGGCTGGCCAGCCACTCGGCAAGAATCACCCGGCGATCTTTGCCCACCGTATTGGGCGCTTCATCGCCCAGAAACTTCGGCGGCATCACGCGTCCGCCCACAGGGTGTCGGGTGTCGCCACCCTGGGAATTGAAGACCACCGTCTCGCGGTAATCGTCTGTTCCCTTGCGGCCAATCTGACTGAAGAAGGCAGAGAAGCCGTAATAGTCGTCCTGTGTCCATCGGTCAAACGGGTGGTTGTGGCACTGGGCACACTGAATTCGCATCCCCATAAAGACTTGCGCCACGCTTTCGGTCAGTACAAGCTGATCGGTCGTCTGTTGGTAAAAATTCGTGGCGGGGTTTTTGAAGGTCCCTCCATTGGCACCCAACAGCTCCTGCACCATCTTGTCCATCGGCGTATTCTTGGAAATCTTCTCCATCAGCCAGTTATAGTAAAGGAACATCGCCTTGTAACTGACCTGAACGCTCGACCGGATCTGAAGGATCTCGGCCCACTTGTTCACCCAGAGCTCTGTAAACTCCTTGCGACCAAGCAATTCGTCGATCATCTTGGCTCGCTTGTCAGGCGCCTTCGAATCCAGATACGCCGATGCCTCTGTCACCGTCGGCGTGGTCCCGATGATGTCCAGATAGACACGTCGTAAAAATGTCTCGTCATCGCACAGGGCCGAGGGCGACATCCGAAGCTTCTTCATCTTGCTGGCCACCAGGCCATCAATATAGTTCGCGTCCGCCTCCTGTGGGTAATCAAACTTCAAACCCTTCGGCAGAACCAAAAACTGCGAACCAACTGTGAATGTCTCAAACCGCACCATCACAAAAGCTTCGCCGCGATCGCCCGCCGTCACCACTCCATCCTGACTCACTGCCGCGGTCGACTCATTATTGGTCAGAAATACCGCCAGGCTCGTCACGTCCCGATCCGTACCATCCGAATATTTCGCCAAAACCGTCATCCGCTGGCTAGAGCCCTTGCCATCCAAAACCGCTTGTTTGGGGGCCAGATCCACACTCACCAGTTTCGGCAACTTGGCCACATCATCATTCGGCGATCCCGCCTCAATCCAGCGGATCAGGGTCTGATACATCTCTCCGCCCGGCTCAATCCGCTTGCCGCCCGTGTGCTGGACGGCTCCAACCGCTTTCTCAATGAATGTCGATTCCGCTGGAACAGCCTGATTCAGACGACGACCCGGCATCTCGCGCGTCAGTCTGTGGTGGTCCCCCTCAGGGTCAAATCCAAACAGGCTCAAGCGGAATCCATCCTTGCCACGAGCCGCCCCGTGGCAACTCCCCGTGTTGCAGTTGGACTTCATGAAAATCGGCATGATGTCCATGCGGAAACTGATCGGCCGAACCGCTTTGGATGACGCCACCTTCACAGGCACCACCAGCGACTTGCCAGCGTATTGAATCGTCAGCTTCGTCGAACCATCCGCAACCGGCTTCAAAACAGCCTTCTCCAGCGACGCAAACGCAGAATTCTCCAAAGTCATACTGGCCTTGAGCGTGACATCGTCCGTCAGGCCATTGTCGTAAATGGCCTGAACCACCATGGATTGACGATCCTGAGCACTGGTGATGCCAACCTCGGTCGGGAACACCAGCAACTGCTTGACCACCGGCTCGGCAGCCTCGATCGATCCAAGGCTTGTCAGACAGCAGATACCAAGAAGTCGAATCACGGAACGAATGGACATTGCCTCAAGGCTCCTGAAGGTATTGGATCGTAATGCACTCTGCTTGAACAGGTTCCAGTAAATCATAATTATTTCGACGCTCCCGTCTTGGCCGCTGCCTGACTGCGTTCCTTGGCCTCAAGTCGCAATTTTTCAAGCCGGGTCAACGGCTTTGGTGGTGCCGCAGAGGGTGCCGCCACCACCACGGGCTTAGGCATCGGGGCCGCAGCAGCCGGGGCTGGTGTCTTGGGCACAATCGGAACATCAATCCGCAACGAACCAGAACCAAGATTGTGTACAATCGGCTCGCCATTCTGGGTGATGATCACCTGACAAAACAGGTTCTGGTGATTCCCAGCCGGCGAAACGGCGTCGGTCTTCACATTGAAAATCAGCTCGGGCGTCTCTTTCCTGAGCTTGAGCAGATCGGTGGTCACCTTGTTCGGCAAGCCGATGAGCTGAACAGTCGCATCTCCGTCCCAGTCAATCGATTTGGTCGCCTTGACCACAAAAGGGATGGCCTTGCCCTGGTCCACAGATGCTGCCTGAAACGCCAGTGTCACATAAGGCGGAGTGATCTTCAGATTAAAGAGCTGGCTGCTCACCATCAATGGGCCCGTTGCCGTGTTGGCCGTCCCGTTCACCACAAGTTTCCAGTTGCGGAGCTCGGCCCCACCATTGGCGTTCATCGGAATCAAGGCTTCATTCTGCTTCTCAGGAATCACCACCCCGCCCGATGCGCCAATACCAGGCGGCAGCCAGGGAAATGAGACATTGATCGGCGCCGTGAAGCCGGGCTTGCGCTTGGCCACCACTTTCAGATTCATCGAACCGGTATGCACCAGCGGCACCTTAGGCTCGACCACCTCAATTTCAAATGGCGATTCGTCCGTCACCGCCACGGCCATCGTATCCACCGTCTGCGACCAGAAATTCACCAGATTCTGGCCATGAACCATCACGGTCATGTGCGAGAACTGCTGGTCGGCCATCTTCAGCTTCTCGTCCACCGGTGTGCCGCTGAACTTCGCACGTGTCCCTGCATTGGCCGCTTTGGCATCGGCCCGGAAAAGCACAGGAACCACCCCCTGGCTTGCCGGCATGATGTCTGATTCCACTGTCACGCCGGCTGGCAAATTCAAAGGAGCAATTTTCAGGTCGCCACCCCAGTTTTCACGAGTGGCATAAACCAGAATCGCCTGACGACCACCCTTGGGCACCGAAACCGCAACATTCCCTGTGCCTCGGGGCAGTTCTTCACTCTGAAGGGTCAGTTGCAGGCGTGCCTCGACCGGCGTCATCTCAATCCGGTAGAAATATTCCGGGCCACCCTTGCCAAGATGATCCACAAGCCAGATCACATATTCCCCATCGTCAGGTGCCGTAAACCGGAATGCCGAATCCGGGCCGGCCGCATCGTCATTGCCGACCAATGCGCCCCCACCCTTTTTGCCAATATACATGATCGGGTCAAGTGCAGACCTGATCCGCCGCGCATAGGCCGATATGTCGAATGTCTCACCCTTTTTGGCCTTGAAAAGAAAGTGATCCACATCGCCAGGCTTCTCGATCACACCGTTAAGGGCCAAAGGGGCTGTGAAAACCGTGGCGGTGTTGTGGTCGTTGTTGGGCTCTGCCTCGATCGAATTGCCCCAGCGACTGAGCCGGAACATGTTCGGATGTGGCGACTGGCCATGTGTGTCCTTGGCAAAAACCCCAAATTGAGGATTGAACACCGCGGGCAACTGCAATTCCGCACTGATTGGGCCAAGTGGGTCACCAAGCCATTTAACCGTCACTTTTTCGCCCAGCTTGCCGCCCGAGGGTACCAGCGAGGCCGCTCTTGGAAACGTGCCCAAGTGAACCCGATAAAGACAGCCGCCATTGCCTGCATAGGCCGATTCCCGGACCTGTACGACATATTTGCCGTCCTCAGGGATCACCACATTGACGAACCCATCCTGCCACACCAAAGCAGAATCGTCGCTCGAAGCCAGCTCAAACCGCTTCATGTTCATGATCGCCACATAAGGATCAAAATGCGTGATCCCAAGGCGAATCCCCTCCACCTCGGCCGTCACTCGCTGACCTTTTTTGGCCTCGAAAATGAAGTAATCCACATCCTCATTCTCTGCAATGCCATTGATCACACTATTCAGGCTGACAGGCTGAGGGGCCGTAAAGTCATTATTGGGCTCTTTTTCGCTCACTTCAGGATAGAGCCCGACACTGAAACTGCGTAGTTCGCTCACCCCTGTGGCTGTGCGCACCCGCATGTTGTAAGTGCCTGCAATTGCGTCGGGCTTGATCTTGAACGTGGCCTTGATCTGATTGTCGTTGACCTTCTCAAGCTTGATGGTCTCGATACCCGGCTGAAAGAAAATCACTTCCTGAGTGTCGCCAAGCCGGGCGCCGGTCAGATCCACAATAAGCTGAGTGCCTCGCTGACCACCCGGCGGCCGAACCGCCGAAAGGGCCGGTGATGCCGCCTGGGCCGCAAATGCCCAGAGACCGACCACGCAGAGCGATAGCCCCAGACGTTTAAAAATTGAAGACATATTTCGAGCATCCTCAGGTGTGATTTACAGGATTCAAAAAGCTGTGACGGCCATGGTGATTGCAAGCTGTCGTCCCTGACCGGGAGCAAGGCTTGGAAAAATAGACCTTTGACAACAACTTCTGGCGAATCGGCCCAAAAAGTGATGCAATCAGGTAAAGGACTTGAGTGTCCGCGTTTCAAAAAGCCGTCATCGATTGGCTTTATCGTCGGTTCCGGCTGCGAAGCAATCCCGGAAACCAAGCCTGATCGACACGTAAACGGCCCAAAAAAACAATCTCGCCTGATCGGCTTCCATGGTGGACCGGAATCATCGGATTCCGGCCCATCATTTTTTTTTGCAAGGGCGACTGACGATCGGAAGAGCGATCAGCCAAGCAGTTCTTTACGAACCTTGCCGCCGTCAACGATTTCAATCGGCCGGTTACCAGGTGCCATGAGTTCCTTGTCGGCAACGATGCCCAAAGCATGGTAGATGGTTGTGGCCAAATCCTCTGGTCCGATGGCGTCGCGCTCTGGCTCTGTGGCCGTCGAATCCGAAGCTCCAAAAACAGAGCCAGGCTTGATCCCGCCGCCGGCCAAAACCACAGAGAAAACCTTCGGCCAGTGGTCACGGCCACCGTCCTTATTGATCTTCGGTGTCCGGCCAAACTCGGAAGAGACCATGACCAGTGTCTTCTTCAACAGGCCAGATCGGTCCAGGTCGCTGATCAAGGCCGCATAGGCCTGATCAAAGGCAGGCATCGAGCCACGCATACCGCCGGCGATCCCAGTGTGCATGTCCCATCCACCGTAGGAGAGGGTCACAAAACGTACACCCGCCTGAACCAGACGACGGGCCATCAGCATGCGCTGGCCCGCCTGGTTGCGGCCATATTCGTCGCGCAATTTGGCCGGCTCGGCGTTGATGTCAAACGCATCTCGTGCCGGCTTGGAGGAAATCAGGCTGTAGGCCCGATCGTAGAAGGTGTCCATCGCCTTGAGATTATCGGCCTTTTCCTTCTGGGCGAAGTGATCGTTGACCGTATCCAGCACACTGCGACGTGTGTTGAATTTTTTCTCGTCCACTCCTGTCGGAAGATTCAGGTCCTGAACCCGAAAGTTTCCGTCCGCTGGATCCGCACCCAGTGAAAATGGCGAAAATGAGCTGGAGAGATAGCCTGTGCCCGCAAAATTTGTCGGCATGGACGGAATGCAGACATAAGGTGGGAGATTGTTACGTGGGCCGTATTCATGGCTGACGATCGAACCCATGCTCGGGTAAACCAGAGCCGGGCTTGGTCGATACCCTGTAAACATGTTGTGCGTGCCGCGTTCGTGGGCCGCTTCGCCGTGCGTCATGCTTCGGATGACCGTCAGCTTGTTGGCAATCTGTGCCGTCTTGGGCAGCGTTTCGCAGAACTTTTCGCCTTCGATCCTGGTATTGATCGTGCCCAGTTCACCACGGTATTCCACCGGTGCAAACGGCTTTGGATCAAAAGTTTCCTGATGGGCGATGCCGCCAGGCAGAAATATGTGGATCACAGATTCTGCAGTGGCAGGAAATTTGGCATATTCCTTAAGATCAGCGCGTGCCTTCAACTTAAGAAAATCGCCAAGGGTCAAACCCAAACCACCCAGAGCGCCAACAGTCAGAAAATTCCGCCTGTGTGACCTCATGATTGAATCGTTACGCATGCGCTAATCGCCCCCCAAATCAAAAGTGCTCGAACCCGATAGACCAATCAATTCCGCTGACACTTCCAAGACGAAATTGATTGACAATCCTATTTGACTGGCTGAACAAGAACCACTTGGTTTGATTCTCGTGAACCAACATCATGTTTAACAATGTTGGAGGCCATTTGTCAAGCGAATTCCAGAATTCACAACGAAACCTGGAATTTTTACATATTGATTTTCGCAGAGAAGTTCTGGAAAATCAAGTCACGTCATCCGGTTTTGTGACGGCCAGCAGAAAGCTCGGCGTGGCGGCCTCAAACCGGACCCGATCCATCTGGTTGATGCCCCGGGCAATCGAAATGTTCCAGAGCTGAACATCGCCCGCCAACCGCTGAAGCGTCTCATGGGCCGTCGCCAGACCATCAATCGTGACCACATTGACCACCATCCGACCACCTGGCGTCAGTCGTTCGTAAACCGCTGTCAGAACATGATCTACACGCCGGCCTGTGCCGCCCACGAAGACGGCGTCCGGGTCCGGCAGCTCCTTGATGATCTCCGGTGCACGCCCCAGAATCGTCCGCACATTGGCCACCCCAAAGTTTTCGCAATTGCTCAGGATCAAACCAATATCCGCAGCCTCGGGCTCGATCGCGTAAACCGTTCCACGGTAAGCCAGTTGTGCCGATTCAATCGTCACCGCACCACTCCCCGCACCCACATCCCAGACGATGCTGTCAGGGCGAAGGTCAAGATAGCTCAGGGCAATGGCCCGCACCTCGGTGCGCGTGACAAGTTCTGCCTTGGGCTGGGATTGCGTAAAAGCTTCGTCGGGGTTGCCAAACAACCGCTTGCGACCGATTCCCTTGAGCCGGGACGGCTGGTTCAGGTTTCGGATCAGGATCATCACATTTAGCGGATGAAAGTCCATCCGGGCCAGTTCCGACAACTGGGCCTGCGTCACACGCTCATCCGGCGACCCCAGATTCTCGCAGATATAGACCCGGAAATAGTCGATCCCGCGCGACAGCATTTCACGCGCAAGTCGTTTGGGTGGCATCTCTTCGCTGGGAAAGATCCCGACCTTTTCGGCGGTCCGGATCCGGTCCAGAGTCGGCTCCAGCGCCCGCCCGCCCATGCTTGTCAAATAGGCGTCGTCCCAGCTCTCCTTGACCCGGGCAAAGGCCAGTTGCATGCTGCTCACATGCGGATAGATCTCAAACAGTTCCTTGCCCAGACGATCGCAAAAATAACGGGTCACACCGAAAAAAAGTGGATCGCCTTCTGACACAAGCACTGGCCTGGCATGAGCCTTAATCACGTCTTTGAGCTGTGCCAGGGCCTCGTTCATATCTGCGGCAAGTGTCGATTTGCGGGCCGGCAGGTCGACCAGAAGCGACATCGCATTGGCCGTGCCTATCACCAGATCTGCCCCGGACAAAATTCGCCGGGCCTGGTCCGTCAGACCGACTAGCCCGTCGTCGCCAATCCCTACGATGCTCAAGCGTGACATGGTTCTGATAACACCTTTAATGGCCGGAAGATTCGTCGCCCTGAATTTCTGGAAGCCGCTTTTTCTGGAGTGCCCCGCAACGGTTTGCCCTACATCTGACCAATTCGCAAACCGCTCTACTTGTAATCGCACTTGTATCATCTTACAATTCACTCTATCATACCAGTATACGGATTCCTGTCGAACCTGTAAAAACATCGAACCTACATCCGGTTACTTTTGATATGTCGACCGCAATCAATTCCAAACGCAGTGGGAAAGTTCGTGGACGAAGATCAAACCGAAAGGTTTTCTTCTCCAAGGCCTGGATCATGATGGCCCCTTCCGTGGCCTTTTTGGGCATCATTTTTCTTGTCGGCCTGGCCCTGATCGTCATTCCTGACGAAGTCAACAGACGCTCGCAATATGAGCTGGAAACCTACAGGGCCCTGAGTTCGAACAACTTGGTGCGAGCTCAGAACTGTCTGGAAAATCTGATCCAGATTTCGGGCGATAACCCCAAGCCTGAATATCTTTATCAACTGGCGATCATCAGCGAGCGGGCGGGCGATGCCGATCGCGCGTTTCGCCTCTTGCAGCGCCTGACATTACCCGACAAGGCAGGCTATGCCCCGGCCCACGTGAATCTGGCCGAAGTTCTTCTCTCTCAACAGAATCCGTCGCCCGAAACATTGGATCAAGCCGAGCGGCACATCCGGTCGCTGCTCGTACAGAAACCCGATGACCCCAGTTACCTGCGTCTTCAGGCCAGGCTTCAGATGGCTCGCAAGCAGCCTGAAGATGCTCTCAAAACCTACGGCCTGATTCTCGATCGCGACGCCTCCATGGGCCTTCCCATGGGTCAGATTCTGATAAGTCTCAAGCGGGATGCTGAGGCCAAGCAGCTACTCAATTCGGCCAAGACCCGACTTAAAGTGGAGCTTGACCAGAATTTCGAAAATGTTGACACCAGACTGAAACTGGCGGACGCCGACCTCCTGCTGAATCAGTTTCAGGAAGCCGCTGGAATGCTTCAGACGGGCATTACCATTGGCGATCCATCCAATCGGCTGAGACGGGCCATGTGCGTTGTTCTGGCACGCTGGGCCGATTCCCTCGGCACCAAGATTGAGGACTTGAACCAGCGCCTCAATCTGCTGGTTCAAGGGCTTTCGTTCGACCCGACCCACCCCATGCTGCTCAACGAGTTCTGGAAACTTGCCATTGAAGACCTTGGCAACGACCCGAACCAGGTGCTTAAACTTCGTGTCCTGGGTGCCAATCTTTCTGTGCTCGACTCTATGTCGGGCTTGCAGGAACTCAAGCAGGGCAAAAAGGCCGAGGCCAGAAAATCTTTGGAGTCCGCTCTGAAAAAAGCTCCTGATCTCTATATTTTGCTTAACAATCTGACCACCATCGGCGAGATGAGGAGCGATTCCAAATCCACTCTGGGCACAGACCTTCTGACTGTCATGCTCGACATCGACCCGACCAAAGCAAGCATTCGCGAGAACCGCGGCCTGATCTATTTGAAGATGGAAAAATATCCTGAATCCATCGCAGATCTGGAAACCTGCGTGACCAACTCTGCAAATGGTCAAGCCCTTCACATGGCACTGAGCGTGGCTTACGAGAAGGTGGGCGACAAACCCAAATCCGACCTGCACCGGGCGGAATCCGAGCGTCTCCTCAAGGCAAGCGGCCGCGCTGTGGCTTCCAAAAACGAAGCCGAGACCAAGAAAGAGACCGAAAAAGCCAAGTCCTGAGACACCACCCCAGGCCGTCATGCCTTTCATCCAGAACGCCAATCTGGCTTGTGTCGCTCCTGAGATTTCCAGATCCAATTCCTACTGGCCCCCTGTGCGTCTCGGACAAGTTCGGTATTTTTATCTTTTCCCCAGCGATAGACTTAACAAACCTGTCGTATTAGCGAACAATCGTTTGCAGAGTGATACCTCCTGAGTTTCCAAACCCGATGGTTTGATATCTGCTCTCATTCCAAGTATTCAAAAGGCTTGAAAATCATGTTCAAAAAATCGTGCGACCATCACAATATCCGCCACTGGATGGCTTTTGCTGGCCTTCTGCTCCTCCCATGGACGAGCCTTCGGCCGGCTGGAGCTGCGGATTCAAGAATCATCGACGAGGCGGCAATCTTCAGCCCGTCGGCCATAAAGGATGCTGAAGACGCCCTTTTCAAGGTCAAAACCAAATCGAAATTGCCGATCACAATCCAGACTCGCAAGTCGGCTGAAGGCCAGGCGCCTGATAAGCTCGCCATCAATCTTGCCAAGTCCAATGCGGGTGATGGGCTCTATCTATTGATTCTGAAAGACGATCGAAAGATCGAAATGCTTTGGTCCAACAGCTTCAAGGGCAGAATTACCAACGACGACCGCGACCAGGTCCGGAAGGCGATCAGCGACGAATTCAAAAAAACCGACTGGGACGCCGGGCTCAAGCAAGGCGTGGCAAAACTTGTTATCCTTGCCGAACGATTCCCGATCGGGGAAGCTTCAATTCCCGCCAGGCCGGCCCCGGGGGTTCGTCAAAACAACGCTGTCCAAAACCAGGCCTTACCAGTCCGTCAGGCCCAGGGCGGAATCGGCATCATAACGATACTCATGCTGGGTCTGGGTCTTTTCATTTTGGTGCGTATTGTCCGGGGCCTCATGGGCGGCGGCGGCTCTTATAGTGGTGGTGGTGGTGGTGGTCCGGGCATGGGTCGTGGGCAGGGCTATGGCGGTGGCTATGGCGGTGGTCCGGGATATGGTGGAGGCGGCGGGGGCGGCTTCTTTTCAGGGATGCTGGGTGGTTTGGGCGGAGCCGTTTTAGGCAATTGGGCTTATGACAAGCTGAGCGGTCACGGTCATGATCAGAATCACGCTGGTTTGGGCCAGGGCTCGGAATCGGGCGGGGGTTTCTCAGGTGGATCAGGCGAGAGCCAGTCGACAGAATCGGGTCAGTGGTCGGGAGCCGATGATGGAGGCGACTGGGGCCGTCAGGACGACTCCAGTAGCAGTGGCGGCTGGTCGGGTGGCGATTCCGGTGGCGGCGACTGGTCGGGCAGCGATTCGGGTGGCGGGGATTCAGGTGGTGGGGATTGGTGATCAAATAATTCCAACTTTTCGCAATTTGACATTGCCGAAAATGCCGAATTCTGTTAGGTAATTAGGGAATAACCGGCTCGATTGCCCGAGCCGGCCAGCTTTGTCGTGTATCCGCACGAAGGTTGGTCGCCAGATCGGTGTTAATGATGACAACTGTTGTGTCATTAACGTTTTGAATCCTGTTTCTCAGGGGGGTTGATCTATGTCGGACGGTTTGCCCGAAGCACAAGGCCCGGATCTGAAAACGCTGCATAAGTTGATTCGGCTGATGCATCGATATGGTCTGTCGGCGATTGATTTGGGTGAAGGTGCGCAGAAGATCCGACTTCGTCGCGGTTCGCTTCAATCCCAATCGGCATCAAATGTTGTGGTGGTTCAGGAGCAACCCTCGGTGGCAGCCCCTGCGTTGGCCCCCGTGGCAGTGGCCAAAGCCCCGGAAGTGGAAGCTGTCTATATTCGAAGCCCAATGGTGGGCACGTTTTACACTTCAACTTCTCCGGAAACGCCTGCATTAGCGAATGTGGGCACATCGATCCGCAAGGAATCGACGGTCTGCATTATTGAGGCGATGAAAGTTTTCACAGAGATTCCGGCTGGAATGGCCGGAACGATTGCGGAGGTTGTGGTCAAGAATGGCCAGGCTGTGGAGTATGGTCAGCCTCTGTTCCGGATCACACAGAACTGATCGCCTGACTGTTCCAAGAACCGTTCCGCACTGCCTCAACCATCGGATCTTTTCGAGATGTTCAATCGGATTCTGATTGCCAATCGTGGCGAGATCGCACTTCGAGTCATTCGTGCCTGTCGAGAGATGGGGATAGAGTCCGTGGCTGTCTATTCGGAAGCGGACCGCGGAGCCGCTTATCTTGCCCTGGCAGATCGATCGATCTGCATTGGTGGAGCCCCAAGTGCGGAAAGCTACCTGAACATTCCGCGCATCATAGCGGCGGCGGAAGTGGCCGATGTGCAGGCGATCCATCCGGGTTACGGGTTTCTCAGCGAGAATCCGGAATTTGCGGAAATCTGTCGCAGTTGTGGGTTTGAGTTCATCGGCCCTTCGCACGACTCGATCCGCCGGATGGGTCTCAAGACCGAGGCCAAGATAGTCGCCACCAAGGCGAAGGTGCCCTGCGTTCCGGGTTCCGACGGGCCTGTGGATGACGAAGCCGAGGCTCAGTCTCTGGCCAAGAAGATTGGTTTTCCGGTACTGATCAAAGCGGCGGCGGGTGGCGGTGGCAAGGGGATGCGCGTTGTTCGTGATGAAGCCGGATTTCTGACGGCCTACCGCACGGCGAAGGCCGAGGCCGAGGCCTCATTCCGCAACTCCAGCGTTTATCTGGAGCGATATCTGGATAACCCCCGTCATATTGAGGTCCAACTGCTTGCAGACCAGCACGGCCATGTGTTGCATTGCTGGGAGCGTGATTGCACAGTTCAGCGGCGTCACCAGAAATTGGTGGAAGAATCACCAAGCCCGGTGGTACCGGAAAATGTTCGGCTCAAGATTTGCGAATCGGCGGTGAGGCTTGCCAAGACCGTCAATTACCACAATGCGGGGACCTGTGAATTCCTGTATGACCCGAAGACTCAGGAATTCTTCTTTATTGAGGTCAATGCACGGATTCAGGTCGAGCACCCTGTGACAGAACTTGTGACGGGGCTTGATTTGATCAAGTGGCAGATCCGGATTGCCGCGGGCGAGAAACTGACGCTCAAGCAGTCGGACATCAAGCGCAATGGCCATGCCATTGAATGCCGAATCAACTGCGAGGACCCGAACGAGAATTTCCGGCCATCGCCTGGAGTGATTTCCAATATGGTTGTGCCAGGCGGCCCTGGTGTGCGTTGGGACAGCCACACGGTTCCTGGTTATCGGGTGCCTACGAATTACGATTCGATGGTTGGCAAACTTTTGGTCCATGCGGACACCCGCGACGAGGCCATTAGCCGAATGAGTCGTGCTCTGAGGGAGTTGCGGCTTGAGGGCATTGCCACAACCATTCCGTTCCATCAGATTTTGATGGAGGACGAAGCCTTCCGGTCAGGCCATTTTGACACCACCTGGCTGGAGCGTGAATTCATGCCCACGTTCAAGGATCGTCGCCTGAAATAATTCCTTCTGAGTGGCGCACAGGTGGGTTTTTGAGGGAATTCGAAATTAGATTTCGTTTCCATTGTTCGGTAGACTCTGGCTAATCTGTGCGCCATACGTTATTTTATTGTAGGCAAATACTCCGATGAAAAACGCTGGGCCTGGTTCCCGGCGAGTGTTTGTCAGATGGTCTGAAAATTCTTTGGAGCTTTGGTTCATCCATGAAGGTCGGATTGCTCACAGGTGGTGGCGATTGTCCAGGTCTGAACGCGGTCATTCGGGCTGTGGTGCAGCAAGTCACCAATGCCGGTGGCGAGTGCGTGGGCCTGATGGAAGGCTGGCGTGGCCTGATCAAAGGCTTGACTCGCCCACTTCACGTCCGCGAAACGGATGAAATCATTGGGATTGGCGGAACAATACTTGGTTCATCGCGAACCAACCCGTTCAAGAACACGGAAGTCGATGTTCCGGCCATCCAAAAGAATTTCCGTGAACTTGGTCTCGACGCTCTGGTCGCCATTGGTGGCGATGACACACTGGGCGTGGCGTATCGGCTTCACGATGTCTATGGTTTGCCGACGATCGGCGTTCCCAAGACGATTGACAACGACCTTTCGGTCACGGACTTCACATTCGGCTTTGACACGGCTGTGAACATTGTGGTTGATTCCGTCGAGCGGCTTCGCACAACGACGGCCAGCCACAGGCGTATCATGGTGGTTGAGACCATGGGCCGACAGGCTGGCTGGATCGCCTGTTTCTCAGGAATCGCCGTCGGTGCGGATTACATCATGGTGCCCGAAGTTCCGATCGACATCAACCATTGTTGTGAAGTGCTCCAGAAGCGACTTGACGACGGCAAGAAATATGCCATCGTGGTCGTTTCCGAAGGGGCCAAGATGCCTAACCGTCAGGAGGTCCTGACATCATCGGAGACTGACGCCTTTGGTCACGTCCGCCTGGGCGGGATTGGCCAGAGTGTTGCCGAACTGATTGAAGAGCGTCTGAAGCGCGAAACCAGAAGCGTCATTCTGGGTCACATTCAGCGCGGCGGTTCGCCGAGCGCTTACGACCGTGTCCTGGCCACCCGCCTGGGCCTGGCTGCGGGCGAGCTGGTCCTTAAAAAGCGATTCGGTACCATGGTGGCCCTTTCGGGCACCAAGATTATCGAAACCACGCTTAAGGCTGGCGTTGCCGCATCCAAGACTTTGGATCTGACCTACTATTCCGAAGCCTCTGCCTTTTTCAGGTGATTTGCTGCCAAGTCGCTCTGATATAACAACTTCAAGCGGTTTGGGGCTTCGTCTCAAACCGTTTTTTGATTTGACTGGTGAACCTGAATCTGATGAAACCCTCGTGGCTTGAAATCTCTGAATCGGACCGTCTCAATTGGCTGACTGCCAATGCCCAGCCAAAGTTCCGTTCAGGACAGATTCGCAAGTGGTTTGTAGACCGCCGCGCCGAAACTTTTCAGGAGATGACCGACCTGCCCAAAGATCTGAGGGAGAGGCTCGATGCTTCCTTCGAACTGTTTTCCCTGAAAAAAGCCAAGCATCAGATCTCGCTTGACGGCACCCAGAAACTCGTTCTCGAAGATCACGACAACGGACGTATCGAATGTGTTCTCATGCCTGACGAGGATCGTGTATCAATCTGCATCAGCTCGCAAATCGGTTGCGGTATGGGCTGTGTTTTCTGCGCCAGCGGTCTGGGTGGATTGAAGCGAAATCTCAGCACCGGCGAGATCATTCAGCAGATCCTGATTTTGCGTAACCTGCTCCCGGCGGAGTCGACCGTCAGCCACATCGTGGTTATGGGCATGGGCGAAAGCCTGGCCAACCTTGAAGAACTAATCCCGGCCCTGGACTGGATCTGCTCTACGGACGGCTTGCATATCAGTCAGCGAAGGGTCACAATCTCCACGGTCGGCCTGCCTGAAAAAATTCGCAAGCTGGCCGACATGGGCCGACAGTATCCGCTGGCGATTTCTCTCCATGCGGCCACACCGGGCCTGAGGGACGAGCTGATCCCGGTCAATCAGCGCATCGGCTTGCAGTCGGTGATGGACGCCGCCGATTATTATTTCGAAAAAACTGGCCGACAGATCACATACGAATATATATTGCTAGGTGATGTCAATGACAGGCCTGAGGACGCCTTGGCGCTCGTCAGGCTGCTCAGGGGCCGCAAGGCGCATGTCAACCTGATTCCCTACAACCCCGTGGAAGAGCTGCCCTGGAAAGGGCCGGGAATGCCGAATGTCATGGCATTTCGCGACCAGGTCAAGACGGGTGGCTTGAGTGTCACGATACGCAAGCGCAGGGGGCGGGATATCGACGCCGCTTGCGGGCAATTGAGGCGGCGTACGGATCAATCGGCTCTCAATGTACTGGATTGATTTTCGTAAAATGTTTCAAGTGAAGGCTGGCGGTGATGAACGACCCGAACACCAGTCAAAACCGGATCATCGCCGACAAGGCCGAGAAAGAGGTCATGGCTGCCGTTGGGGCCGACATTCCAGACGCCTTTGAAAAGCTGGTGGTGCTCTATCAAAAGCGGGTTTATCAGGTAATTTACCAGATGGTCGGCAACCGCGAAGAGGCAGAAGACCTGACTCAGGAGCTTTTTTTACGACTTTTCAAGGCACGCAAAACCTATCGCCCGGATTATCTGCTGAGCACCTGGATTTTCACCATCGCCCATAATCTGGCCATGAACCTGATCCGCGACCGGCGACGCACCAAGACCCATCTGGTTCAGGCCCCAATCGGACATGGTCAAACATCACGCCCTGGCCTGGCGGATCACACGGCGATCTCTCCAGAAGGCACCCCCTCCGCCCAGATGCGTAGCCTGGAGCTGTCCCAGGTCGTTCAAGAGGCCATCCAGAGTCTTACCGAGGACCAGCGGCTGGCAATCGTCCTGAACAAGTTCGAAGCCATGTCCTACCAGCAGATCGCCCAAATCATGGGCCGATCGGAATCGGCTGTGAAATCGATCCTCTCACGAGCCAGAACCAATCTGAAAGATCAACTTGAAGCGTATCTGGAAACCGGAACCCGCCCCTCCACCACGAAGAAAAGCCAATCGCCTGACGCCCATGGTCCTGTTCCATGATCCAGATTTTTGGTTCACTACCTCAAAAAAGTTCGCTCATCCAAAGCGTTCAAGCCACGCTGGCGGCATTGGGCGAAATTGTGGCTCCCAGCTATTGCGCCGATTGCAGCAAGTTCGCTCCCAATGGCTGGAGCTGCGAGTCTTGCAACCAGCAGGCAGAGTATTGGACGGAGAGCTGGTGCCCCGTTTGTGCCGTGCCCGCCGGTCACCGCCACACCATGGGCTGCCATGCTCTTGCAAGAGACGTTAAGGTCTCATCTGAAAAGAAGTTGCCGTGGCTTGACCTGCGCCCTCTCGGACGCTACTCAAGCGTCATCCGATCCGCCTGCCTGATCGCAAAAAAAAGCCATGGAAGTTGGATTTCAGACCAAATGATCCGAAGTTGGTGGAAACTCCATGGCCAATGGGCCGAAGGAATCGGGCCTTGCTGGATTGTCCCGATACCCCGGCACTGGTCTCGCAGATTTCTGGAAGGCTATGATCCCGCAGCATTTCTTTGCTCCAGATTGGCCCAAAGATGGCAGTCGACGGGCGGAAGCCAGGCCTCCATGCTGAGACGGACCAAAGCGACCCCATACCTATCAGGCCTTACCGTGGAAGATCGATTGAAAGTGACACAAAATCTGTTCGATGTGACAAAGTCTGCCACCCGGCAGCTTCGGAAAATGTCGACCGTGGTTTTGGTCGATGACATTCTAACAACGGGCGCAACGGCCATCTCGGCCTCCAGATCCTTGCGATCCGCCGGCGCAAAACAGATCTATCTTGCGACCATGGCTAGAACTCTTGAGCACGAATCATGAAAACACATGACAAATCCACGCCACACAACAACGACCTACGCATTGTTCGGATCGGAACCCGATCAAGCCCATTGGCCTTGTGGCAGGCAGAATTTATCCGCGACCAGCTCATTCAGGAGCATCCCGGCCTGCGCGTCGATCTAATCCGAATCTCTACCGCAGGCGACCGGGACCGCAATTCGCCGCTTGCCGAAGTCGGCGGCCAGGGCCTCTTTACCAAAGAGATCCAGAGGGCCCTGCTCGACCATGAAGTGGACATCGCCGTTCACAGCCTCAAGGATCTACCCACCGCCCAGCCGGACGGCCTTACGCTCGGCGCCATTCCCGCCCGAGAGCAGGTCGCCGACGCCCTGATTTCTCCCAAATACAAGTCTATCAACCAGTTGCCGCTCGGGGCCAAGGTTGGCACCAGTTCCCTGAGACGCAAGGCCCAACTCCTAAATCTCAGGCCCGACCTGATCGTGGTTCCCATTCGTGGGAATGTCGAAACTCGACTCCATAAAGCCATTGATGGCCAGATGGATGCCGTCGTCCTGGCATGCGCTGGCCTGAATCGGCTTGGATTTGATCAGAAAATCACTGAAGTTCTTGCTCCTCCAGTCTTTCTGCCTGCTGTTGGTCAAGGGGCGCTGGGCCTGGAGTGTCGGTCAACCGACATGGAAATCTGTCAGATTCTGAAGCCTTTGAACCACTTGCACACCAGAGCCTCTGTGATTGCCGAGCGACATCTACTGAGATTGCTCGAAGGTGGCTGCATGATCCCCCTGTCGGCCTGGGGTCGAGAGGCTCAGGACGGCCACCTTACGCTTGCCGGACGCATCTTTTCCATCGACGGGCAAACCATGATCGAAGCCGAATCCAGGGGCCAATGGGACGCCCCGGAAGCTTTAGGGCAAAACCTGGCGGAATTGCTCCTGAAGCAGGGGGCGGCTGAGATTTTGCGTACAAGTCCTACAGGCGGATGATTCAGAGCAACTTCCGCTCATTACTTACAAACAACAGGCGAGCAATCATCCGAAACCTATGGGTAGAGTCGTTTCAAAAATCAGTGGCGAATGGCACTCCCAAGACCCACGAACCGTCATGATTGACTGGCGAAATCCATGCGGGCAGCGTTCGACATGAATAGCGCAAAGCCAGAACTGAGATGGACTCCCGTCTGGGTTTTCTTTGTTTCTGTGATCACCCCGGCATCGGCCTGGATGCTGCATACGGTCAACCCGGATCTGGTTGCCTGGTATCTCGGGGCGATGGCCTGGCTGACCATGACACCCAGTCAGCGCCCTCGATGGTTTGCGGTCAACCAGGCGACGGCCACACTGGCTGGTTCCTCATCGCTGATACGCCAGGAAGGTTCGAGCAATCCGAAAAAGGAACCATCGGCTTCCAGCAACCCTTCTGCCGAAGCATCTTCGGAAATTGGCACTCTGGAAATCCCATCCTCCAAGACCAAAAAAGCCCGAACCAAGGCACGCAAACCCAAAGCGGTGACTCTGGCAGAGATGAAAATGCTCACTGGTGGGACGGATCGTGCCATGGTTTGGTCGCAGGTGGGGCCTGGCAAATTTGTTCGCCAGGCCGGCGAGGAAGCCGGCGAAACCGAGGGCGATTCTTCGCCTGATTCGCAGATCTCGCGTCCCTCCGGAAACATGGTGATCGAAGCGGTCGTTTCGAACAGTAAAATTGTCGAGCCACAGTCGCAGCCCACGTAATCGCCAAACTCACCGAACTCATGCCTTCCGGCGCTCTGGAAAATATCGCAAAGTCTCGACCCAGTCCGGCCTTCCTGATATAATCTGACCTGTGTCAGATATTCAGATAAATGGATCCGGTATGAATACCTATGTCCCGCGAGATCGCGGAAAACTCGATTTTCTGGAAAGATACTTCCGAGCATCACCTGCTCTCGATTGAGCAGTTGGACCGATGCCTTTCGGATATTCCTGACGAAAAGCGAACCGCCGACAAGATTGACAATCGGCTGGCAAGGCTTGCCATTCATCACGGCTTTCTGACCCTTTGGCAGGCCCAGCGCGTCCTGACTCGCAGAACAGCCAGTCTTTTCATTGAAAAATATTTATTGGTTGACACCTTGGGCCAGGGCGGGATGGGTCGCGTTTTTCTCGCCAAAGACCGTCGACTCAACCGATTGGTCGCCATCAAGGTTCTGAATCCGGATCGAACCAATCACGAGCGATCTCTGGCACGCTTCGAGCGCGAAGCCCAAGTGGGTGGCCAGCTCCAGCACGAAAACCTCGTACGTATTTATGATGTAGGCGTTTACAATCAGTCGCCCTATCTCGTCATGGAATATATTGAAGGGCCGACAGTCGCCGAACTGATCGCCATTCACGGCAAGCTGGATGTGGCCCAGACCGCCCGAATCGGTCGCGATGTGGCTTTGGGTCTGCAACATCTGGCGGAAAAGAAAATGGTCCACCGGGATGTCAATCCACGCAACATTCTGATCGACATGGAAGGCCGAGCCAAGCTGACCGACCTCGGGCTGGCCATTTTTGAGGAGCAGGAGGCCCAGGTCACCAATGAAGGGTCGACCGTGGGCACTTTCGATTATATTTCCCCAGAACAGGCTCGGCACTCACACGGAGTGGACATAAAAAGCGACATTTATTCTTTAGGATGCTCGCTTTACCATATGTTATGCGGGCAAGTCCCATTCCCTGCCGGAAGTCTTCCCGAGAAGATCTATGCGCATCAGGTGCGCGAACCCATGGCCCTGAGGAGCCTGGTTCCGGGCCTCTCGCGCGAGATGGTGAAAATTGTCAATTTATGCATGAAAAAAACGCCCGACGACCGGTTTGAAAGCGCAAGAGCTTTGGCAGACAGACTTAGCCCGCTGGTCAGTGGCGATGCCTTGACAGGCTCTGCCGAACTCACCAAATCCATGACATTCGAAATCCCTTCAAGTACCGAGCCAATCACCAAAGGGGCCTCTGGAACTTCAAACGACCCAAAAGAACCTTGGGGCCTTGCAGGCAAAGAGGCATCCTGGCATGGGGAGGGGTCCGACAAAAATTCGCCGATTGGGGCCAGCAAAGACCCTGACGCAATCCAGATCGATCTCGGAGCCGATTCTCTGGAATTGCCCTATCGCACCGACGGGCTTCGGAGAAAGTCTGAAAACCGCAACTCCGACGACTGGAACCCCCTCAGTTTTCTGGGCTTGGGGCAACTATTGGCTTTGATCGCCGTCATGGCCGGAATCGTCTGGCTGGCCGGTTTCGCACTTCGGCCAAACCAATTCAAGCCGACCCAAGAGACCGTTTCAAACCCGAACACAATCTCCAAAAATACGCCTGAACCTGTTTTATCAAAAGGGATTACGATCGTTTATCCGGGTGGCCAGGAAGAGACATTGGTGGACCTGACAGAGGCCGTCAGGCGAATCTCAGGCAAAAAAGCGGAAATCAGGGTCGACGACATCGAGACGCCTTGGGTTTGGGTGGTCGACGACAACACCCCAATCGTTGGTACTCGCCTCCAAATCCGAGGAACGGGCTCCGACCCGGCCCGAATCATTCTGGATATGTCCAATTCCAAGAAAGGCTTACAGATCCGGGCCGATTCCAGTCTCGATTTCAGCAACCTCCTGATCGAGGCCAAAGGCCAGGCCCCGGATGTACCACTTGTCATCTCATTCGGTGAGCTGAACTTACAAAAATGCAAGCTGATTCAGCGAGATTCCATTTCCAAGGCAAAAACGGCATTCCGCATCAATTCCCGCAGTATCCGGATTCGGGATACCTGGATTCATGGCTTCGAGCCAGCCATCGACGCCCAGATGCTGCATGATACGGTGATCGACCTGGAAGACTGCCTCCTCACGGAACCGGCAGGAACCCATCCGCCCGCAGGAAAGAAGGCCTCTGGAGTCGGCCCTCAAGCCGCTTTGATTCACTTGAATCTGTCGAAACTCAACCTCGACCGCGCCCGAATCGGCTTCAACCATGTGAGCCTGGTCGGAACGAATCTCATCTCTGTGCGGGGCGATATTGCAAATCAGGTCCTGTCGATGGATGCGGCTGGATGCCTGTTCAAAGGTGCCTCATTGTTGTCGTTTGCTGGCGATTCAAAATCTAAAGCCTTGCCAGTGCGATGGACAGGCGACAGAAACCTGTTCGACATCTCATTCGCGTTTTCGCGAAACACCTTCAGGAACGAGACATTGACAAGCCTGGAACAATGGTCGCAACTCGTTACCGAAAAAGACTCTCAGTCTCATAAAGTGCCACTGTCAAATCCCGCTTCACACGCGCCATCGCCCAGCGATTTTGAGCCCCGCCAAAAAGCGGATCGCGAATTTGGGGTCCGCTGACCCCCACCACCACCTACCCAACCTTCCCCTCTTCAAAAATCAGGGCCAGATCGAAATCAGGCCTTTTTAAAAAATACCGATCAAATTGAGTCCTCAACCCAAATTTACAATCCGTATCAAGCAACCAAAAACGAGATACAAGTCTATGTCCATACAATTTTTGGAGAATTTTTTGTTTAAAAATCCAGCTTTTCCAGATTTCCTGACCACAGCGCATCCTATTACACAGAAAACACTTAGGAATTTTCTAAGGAAATGCTTATCTTAATTTTTATGCAAGTCCTAAATCCGGGGAGTTGTTTTCATGCGGCAAATTTGCTATAGATAAGTACTTGAAGCAGTTTTCCCAGACGAGGCTTTGGTGTCGTGGAACAGATCTGGTTTGCAGACGGTCTCCGATTTGAGTGCACACAATGTGGTCGATGCTGCACGGGTGCACCTGGTTTTGTGTGGGTAAGCGAGCCTGAGATTGAGCGTTTGGCGCGTCGTTTATCGATGAGCCTTGAGGATTTTGGTCGGCGGCACCTGCGAATGGCTCGTGGCCGACTGAGCCTGACGGAGAAGCCAAACCGGGACTGCGTATTCTGGGATAGGCAGGCAGGTTGTCAGGTTTATGAAGATCGACCGGATCAGTGTCGAAGCTGGCCGTTTTGGAATTCGAATCTTGAAACGCGTGAGGATTGGGATTCTGCTGCGAACGATTGCCCGGGTTGTAACCATGGTCAGAGTTGGGATTTGGTACAGATTCAGGATCAATTGAAGCGTGCGCCGGATCGAGCAGAATGGCCGGATTGAGGAATTTGATGATGTTGGGGAATGAGACATTGGTCGATGGTTGGTTGGCATCAAATGAGATTCTGGGAGTTGCACTCAAGTCAGGGCGTGTTCTGGAGTCAGGTGTGAGCGGGTTTGGTCGATTGCAATCGTCTGCTGGCGGATGCAGTTCGATGTTGAGTCCGATCGGCGCTGATGGTTCGTGTATGATAGAGCGAATCTCAGGACCCGGCACTTTTCCGTTAGGACAACCCTCATCGCCCGGCGACAGCCAAACTGCCGAAGGGCCTTCGAACACCTTTATGAGCTTGCTCTTGGGTCACCAAGTTCACGTAACTGGCCAAGATTTTACAGAAACCAATCCAGAGCCAACTGTTCTGGCAATGATTGAATCAAGAGAAATAACGTCGCAAGCGTGCTGGTTTTGGGATTTTCGCCCAATCGACCGCGGCCTTTGCGACCATTCGAAGCAGGGGGATCGGCGGGAAACCAGCCGATGGCCGGGTGAGGCTGTTGTTTTTACGACGAGCAACAGCGCGAGCCCTGATCATAACCTGTGTGGCTGTGTTGGTTCGGAGTATGAATCTTTTGGTCTCTCCCATCCTAAAAGTTTCCTGGCTCTTATCATTTTCATCTTCGTCGTATGCATTCAGAGTTCTGTTCGTACCCATTTCCACTGACGGTTTGAGGAGATCCCGGCCGTGACCAAGAAAGAGATTGTCAAGCGTATTTCTGATTCCACCGATGAGCTCACCCAGCTCAAGGCAAAGGAGATTGTCCAAAAAACTTTGGATACAATCATTCAGGCCTTGACGGAAAGTCCTCATAGAATCGAACTGCGTAACTTTGGTGTTTTTGAGGTTCGCCGTCGAAAGCCACGCGTGGCCCGCAACCCAAAAACCAATGCCAAGGTTCAGGTGCCTGCCAAGAATGTCGTCACCTTCAAGCCAGGCAAAGAGATGGAAGACTTGATCCAGAAGATCAACGCCAAAGCCCTTGCCGAATCAAAGAATTGATTCGCGGAATGGATGATTGAAGTCTGGCTGGGCTGGGGCATTACTGCCTTGGCCCTTTTTTTAAGCCTGAACCTGCAAAAACAGAGATTTTTGCGCACAGATTAATCGGAACTTTCCTCAAAACCGTAAAGTTGTTCAAGTCTTCTGGTTGTACTGGTCGATAAGTTGAATATGTCGGAACCGCAGCAATGGAGTGCGGGCAGACCGACGGGATAAGCAGGATGCACTGATTGGGAGGAGCCCTATGCGTAAGCCAACCGCGGTACTAGCCTTGTTGCTGTCCGTTCTCGCCATCGGCGAGGGGTGCGCTCCGGTGCCCTTGCCTCACTATGCCGCATATACGCCTCACCGGGTAGAACAACTACTCGTGGATTCGGAAAATTTGCGGATGGCGCAAGAGGACTGGGACAGATTTTGGTTTCTCGACCAACCGTCGCACTTAACACCGTTCCGCACACACGGTGGCCTCGGGCCTTGATCCGACTCGTCTATTCGACTGTCTGATTCAACTTGCACCGAAACCTCCTCTTTTATCGGAAGAGGTTCCGGTGTTTGTCTTTATAAGCCTCTCAACCAAACCAGAGGCCACTCTATTACATTGTCACAAACCTCAAAGGAACTTGCCAGGAATCCGTTCCTGATATCGTGAGCCTCAGTTTTCTGGCTTTTGGTGCAGGCTCGCCCAACCATACTTTGGCATCAAGAGAACTAAACCCAGCTCATTTTGGTAGCCGGAGTTTCTTGGATTAAAACATTAATTCTACATAAGTTCATATTAAATAAGGACTTGTGCATCTTAGGAATTACGCGATTAGTGTACGAATGAACGTATTACGCTTTGCCTGATTTGCCCATATTATCAGGCTGTGCGAAAGCCCAAGTGCCATGAAATCCCGTACATCGACTTTCTGATCGCCAGCCCCGTCGCTGTCAGTTGCTGCGAGGCTTCACGCAGCGATCCGCGTCGGGGTTTGCCTGCGGCTCACGATTCTTACACCCGCCTGTTGCATCGCCTGGAGCCCGATCCGGAAACTTTGTATCAGGAGGTTGAACCACTGATTCACAAGCAACATGGCGTTCTCGTGATCGACAAACCACGCTCGACAAGCCTTATTCCCAGAATATCAAGCCGGTTACGCATCACTGGTCGGGCAAGCATCACGCCGTGGTCAAAGGTATTAACCTGATCCGCATGATTTGGACCGATGGCGAATTCATGATGCCAATGGATTAAAGGGTTTACGACATGGCGGTAGACCAGAAAACCAAGAACGACCATTTTCAGGAGATGCTGGACAAGGCCAAACAAAGGGGCTTTACGCCTGAATCGGTGTTGTTCGACAGTTGGTATTCAAGCCTGGAGAATCTGAAGCGGGTTCGTGCCCATGGCTGGATTTTTCTGAACCGGTTAAAGGCGAACCGGAAAGTTTCAACGGATCGGAGTGGCCCTAAGCAAGTCAGCCAGATCGAGCATTCAGCCGAGGGAACCATCATTCATCTCAAGGGTTTCGGGTTGATCAAAATCTTCAAGATTGTCGCCAAAGACGGTGAAAATTGGGTATTGGGCGACCAACGACCTTAAGATGGACGAATTGCAGCGTTTAACGCTGGCTGAGCGGAGTTGGGCGGTGGAGGATTACCACCGGATATTGGAGCAAACGTGCAACGTGGAACCCTGCCAATTGCGCACATGGCGATCGCAAAAGAACCACATTGGCCTCGCGTTTCGTGCCTTGGTTCGGCTCACTTGGAAGTTCTTCCGGACTGGTGTCAGCCAATACGAATTAAAACGATCGATTGTCCGCGATGCGGTGCGGAAATACCGGAGCAAACCAGCGTTTCAATGCGAGGCTTTTGCGTAACTCCTACAAACTTAAAAAATAGCGGTCGGCTACTGGGAAAATCGCCGTAACTAATTTATTTAGAATGTCTTCGAATTTTTTTTATAAAAGAAGAGGAGCCGGATCACTTCGCCGAGAATCAAAGCAATGCCCATCAAGATCAGGCCGGTGAGCAAGGTGAAGATCAGGCATGCCCAAGGGCTGATGCCATTATGAATGGCCGCTCCATACTCGTCGGATTCGACAAGCCCGGTTGCGACCCCAAAACCCTCAACGACCACAAGGCCAACCATCACCTGGAGAAAAGGAGCAAATTGTGTGGGTGCCACGATCAGCCCGCCCACTGTGAGCGAAACCGCGATGCGTTGTCTTCGTTTACCAATAAAACAGCCAATCGCCAGAAGAATGGCGCAACCAATCAGCATGATCAAGGTGTTTTGATGCGCGTTCACCATCATTCCCATAGAGAATGAAAATGGTAAATTCAGCATGAATATCAAACAAAACCAAGGCACACAGGACTTAATCGGCTCATCGTGAACCGGAAGAACGGTCGGTGGCGATCGGTTCACGGCCTGATTCTCAACACTACTCACATTAATGTCGTCTTTTTGCGGAAACATCGCCATGGGCCCGAACCTTTATTCTAACCGGAACGCTCTGCTGAAGATACGTTTGATGATACTATACATTGGCTTAAAACCGTCAGCAATTCCATACAATCCGCATCCATCTGGCGCACCATGGGCCATCTTTGGCCAGACCTTTGGCCTTTAAATCAAAGGCTCAGCCAAATCAGGAACGGAGTCTTGGCCTGCTCCTTAAATGGCCGAGCCTGTGTAAAGCGGCGAGATCACCTCTCCACTACAAAGCCGCATGGGTCGGCCAAGCCGGTCTCTGAGTTGTGTGGCGGGGTCGACACCCAGGGCATTGTAAATCGTGGCCGCCAGATCCGGCGGACCGAATGTACGGGTGACAGGGTAAGCGGCCTGATTATCAGACTTTCCAATGATTTGCCCGCCCATAACGCCACCGCCAGCGAACATGGCTGTAAAGACGGCGGGCCAATGGTCTCTTCCCGGGCTATCACCCGGATTGAGTGGATGAATGCGCGGCGACCGGCCAAACTCGCCCAACATGACCACCAGAGTCTCCTCAAGCATGCCCCGAGAGCTGAGATCGTCCAGCAAGGCGGAAACCGCTCTGTCAAGCGGCGGAATCAGGTCGTTCTTAAGTCGGGGGAAATTCCCGACATGGGTGTCCCAGGTCTGGACAATCCCCATGCTGGCCTGAACAATCGGCACCCCCACCTGCACGAGCCTGCGGGCCATCAATAAAGATCTGCCAAAAAGGTGGTGACCGTATCGGTCTACCAGCCTCGGGTCTTCGCGGGTCAGATCCAGGGCCCGGCCCACCTGATCATTGCCCAATAAGGCCAGTGCCGCATCCTGTTGATCTACAAATGCATCGCTGGAAGTGACTTGCGATGTCTGGCCAAGCAAGTGACGTCGCTGATGCAGGCGTGCCACATCAAGCCCATCTGGCAAAGCCAGTGTGTCGTCACGCGATTCTGGACGGTTTGGGTCAAGCCGAAGTTGCCATGGGTCATGCCGCGGGCCAAGAAACCCACCATCCTGCCCAGGCCAGGTCAAGGGGCCTTCCACAAGCCTCAAAGGCAATGCCACACCGTTCGGAACCCCATTCCTGCGCGGCCTCTGATGATCGACAACCGCAGCATAACACGGAAAGTCATCGCGAGATGCCACCCGATCCAGGTCAGTTGCACCACGCGGAGCAGAAGGGTGGCCCGTTAAAACCCGGTGAACGGCCACCAGATGATTGCCTTCAGGGTGCGCCATGGACCGCACAAACGCCAGCTTGTCGGCCCTGGCCGCCAGCCCGGTAAAATGTTCGCAAATATTGATTCCGGGAACATTTGAAGAGATTGGCCGGAATTCGCCCCGAATCGCCTCAGGGGCGTCGGGCTTCATGTCAAATGAATCCTGTTGCCCCAAACCACCACTCAAAAGTATGACAATCACCGACTTGGCCCGACCATCCGACTTGCCAGCCGCGGTCGCCCGACGCCCCGCAAGCAGTCCCGGTAGACCGACACCAACCAAGCCAGAACTCCCGACCTGGAGAAACCTTCGACGAGTGGCAAGATCATGCCAATTCTGGCCGACATTCCAATCACTCATCAATATTCTCCTGATTGATTTCGAGAATCCAACCATGCACACGGCATGTACTTAGTCGTCCATCTGTTCTATTATTGCTAAACATTTTGGATTCGTAAAGTCGCAGAATCGGGTTTTCGACTTGAATTCGTTCGGGAATCATACAAAAAAAGAGATTCAAAGCCGTTTGCAGGTCATGAATTACCCAATCCGGAAAAACCGTTCTCAAGGCCTGCCTGAAAGGCACTCGCCATCACGAAAGCGACGCAAGGCTGATAAACAACCATTTTTTTTCTTCAAGCTACGACAGAAATTGCCAGCAACGGCACAGAACTTCCACAAAAACCATAGTTGATAATCATGCTGTAAATTGTTAACATTCCATGTGGTAAACCTACGAAGAAAGTTGGGTTGATGCCATAATGGCTTGCCCCAATCATCGCGACTTTGACTGAGAACAAGCCATGTCAGCCCAACCGCCGGAAGACCTGGCCGAGATCAATGAGACACTGGCTGGAGTCAGCCCGCAAGAGGTTCTGCGCTGGGCCGTGGATCGGTTTTACCCAAAGCTCACAATGGCCACAGCATTTGGGGCAGAGGGATGTGCAATCATCCATATGCTTTCCGAGATCGAGCCCAAAGTGCGGATTTTTAACTTGGACACAGGCTACCAATTCAAGGAAACGCTCGAACTGCGAGATCGAATAGCGGCCAAGTATGGTATGGAAGTCGAGATGGTCAGGCCAGATACGACGGTAGAGCAATATGAGTCGATTCATGGCGGACCACTCTACGAAACACACCCGGACCGCTGCTGCCACGACCGCAAGATCTTGCCCCTGAGACGTGCCATCGCGGGGTGGAACGCCTGGATTTCCGCCATCCGTGGCGACCAGACCAACGATCGGTCGAACACGCCTAAAATCGGTTGGGACAAGAAGTTTGGCCTTGTAAAAATCAACCCGTTGCTGGACTGGACCAAGAAAGATGTCTGGACATACATTGTTCAGCACAACGTACCATACAACCCTCTGCACGATGTCGGCTACCCGTCGATTGGTTGCTGGCCTTGCACAAAAGCGGTTGCCAGCGGCGAGGACGATCGCGCGGGCCGATGGGCAGGCAAGGCCAAGACCGAATGCGGGCTCCATTCCTTCGACAGCAGCAGCCTTTAAACGCCTATCAATAGGGCATTTGCACTTCCAATGAAACTATCTGCCAAAGCCGAGTATGCCTGCCTGGCGATGATTGAGCTGGCCAAACGCGCGCCTAACGACTCTCCGGCACGAATTCACGAAATCGCAGAATTTCACAAGATTCCAGAACGATATCTGGTGCAAATCCTTTTGCAGCTTAAAGGTGCAGGCCTGGTTTCAAGCGTTCGCGGGTCGATGGGCGGATATCTTCTGGCCAAGCCGGCGGAAGGAATAGCCCTGGCCGATATCCTCACGGCAATTGATGGCCCCGAGGCCATCCTGCGCGACCGCGAAGGCCCCTCGGCACGCGCCCTGGCCACAGTCTGGGCCAGACTCCGTGAAGCCGAGCAGGCCGTCCTCACAGGCACCTCCATTGCAAATCTGGCCTTTGAGGACGCCACTCGCGATTGGACCATATGATTCACGAATCGATTTAAACTGCGCCAGGCTTTGTCCATACCCAGCGCACTTTTCTCTCTCTGCAAAATAGGGTTTTCAAGGAATTCCAGCCATTTCTTACGAATCAAAGCTCAATACGCCCTATGGCGGTGCCTTGGTCGACCTGATCGTTTCCGAAGCCCGCGCCAATCAAATCAAGGCCGCCTCCAAAGACTACATCAGCCTGACGCTCGACCAGCGCAGCCTCTGCGACCTCGAATTACTCGCCGGCGGCGGCTTCTCGCCCCTCAAAACCTTCATGGGGCAAACTGATTACGAAAACGTGGTCAAGCAAATGCGCCTGGCCGATGGCACCTTATGGCCCCTGCCCGTCACCCTCAGTGTCGATCCCGCCAAGGGGGCCCAAGTGGGCAAACCTCTCGCCCTGCGCGACATCTATGGCAACCTCGTCGGCCTGCTCCATGTCGATGAAATCTACGCCATCGATAAAGCCCTCGAAGCCAGGCTGGCTTACGGCACCAACGACGCCAGCCACCCGGCCGTCGCTTACCTCAATGGCAGCTCAGGCCATTATGCCTCGGGCAGGCTCGAAGTCATACGCATCCCGCCCCACTACGACTTCGTCGACCTACGCCACACCCCTGCCCAATTACGCGCTCGATTCCATGCCCTGGGCTGGTCAAAAATCGTCGCCTTCCAAACCGACAAACCCCTACACCGCGCCGAAGAAGAACTCACCAGACGTGCCGCGAGTCAAATTGGCGGAGGACTCCTGATCCACCCCGTCGTAGGCCCCGCAAAACCCGGCGACCTGGACCATTACACCCGCATTCGATGCTATAAGGCCTTGGTTGAAACTGCCTACACTCCCGGCGAAGTCGTCCTCTCACTACTCCCTCTGGCCATGCGCTGGGCCGGCCCGCGAGACTCAATCCTGCAAGCCATCGTACGCCGCAACTACGGCTGCACCGACCTGATCCTCGGCCCCACCGATGACAAAAACGCCATCACTCAACATGCCAACGAAATCGGCGTCGGACTGATCGACTTCAAGCAGATCGTCTATCTGCCTGATTCCAACCAATACGCCGCACTCGACGAAATCCCGGCCTCGACCAAGACCGCCGAAATCTCCGACTCCCACATGCGCGACCAATACCTGGCCAAGGGCATCCCCCTGCCAGCCTGGTTCACCCGCCCGGCCGTGGCCTCCATCCTGGCTGATTCCTGCCCGCCCAAAAACAGGCAGGGCCTGACCATCTGGTTTACAGGCCTATCCGGGTCAGGCAAATCCACCATCGCCCATGCCCTGGTCGAGCGACTGGCCGAATACGGCCGAAACGTCGCCTTCCTCGACGGCGACGAAATTCGCACCCACCTCTCTAAAGGCCTTAGCTTCTCCAAAGACGACCGCGACACCAATATCCATCGCGTTGGTTATGTCGCCGGCCTCCTGGCCGCTCAGGGCGGAACCACAATCTGCTCCGTCATCAGCCCCTACCGAGCCCCTCGCGAAAATGCCCGCAAGTCCTCCCATGGCAACTTCGTGGAAGTCTTCTGCAACACTCCCATCGAAGTCTGCGAAACCCGCGACGTCAAAGGCCTTTACGCCAAAGCCCGTGCCGCATTTGCCGAGGGTAAAAGCATCGGCTTTACAGGCGTCGACGACCCCTACGAAGCCCCTCTCAACCCCGAAGTCACTCTCGACACCTCCCGGATCACCGTCGACCAATGCGTCGTACAAATCGTCGCCAAACTCAAGCAACTCGGCTATATCCAGGACTAATCCCAAAAATCCATTCTCCTGCCCACTCCCCACACCCTCTCGCCTTGGCGCCTTATTGCTCCAAACCCACTGAACATGAATTTGACATTCGGCCCAGCGTTTTTTCAAACCAAATTCACTGCCGACATGCAATCACAGCCATGATCAGAGTTGCAATTCCCAATATAAATTTTACTTGATGGCTCAGGCACCGCGACAGCCTTAAATGCAATCCCGACCGGGCACGCGCGATCAGGGGGCCAGGCGTTTTTTAAATGAATTCGGATTGTCGGATTTTATTTGTAGTGCGCGCCCGATGAGGGCATCGGGCCGACAATTCCGGTGATTTCGTTTGAATATGCCAATGTAGGCCACGTCCCCTGACGTGGCACGCGCGATCAGGTGGCCAGGCGTTTTTTTTAATGAATTCGGATTATCGTGGATTATTTGTAGTGCGCGCCCGATGAGGGCATCGGGCCGACATTTCCGGTGTTTTCGTTTGAATATGCCAATGTAGGCCACGTCCCCTGACGTGGCTCGCGCGATCAGGGGGCTCGGCGTTTTTTTATTTCCAATCAGCCAGGTTTATGGGTCGTGCGCGCACGATGATCGATTGACTGAGAAATCGAACGACAGGCGGAC
>CAMBEP010000045.1 GCA_945865635.1 Candidatus Kuenenia stuttgartensis | reverse complement strand
TTTCGTTGCTGGGTTTTGAAGCTCTTGAAGATTACGAGCATTTGGTATTGGAGGGGCGAGGTCGTCGCCTGTCGCTGGTCAGCCCTGAGCAGAGCCTCTTGCTTTTGAAAGCTTCTGGCGAGAGGAAACATGGTGGTGGAATTCGCCTTGCCCGAAGTTCTGAGGGCTACGGCGTGATTCGCGACTGGATTCGCCAGGGCGCCAATTTTGATGGTCCCAGCAGTCCGAAACTGGTCCGCCTGGAGCTCCAGCCTGGCAAAGGCTCGCTGCGTCGCCAGCAGGTACAGCAACTCAAGGCCTTGGCCCATTATTCTGATGGCAAGGTGCGTGATGTGACGAGCCAGGCCCTTTTTGAATCCAACGACAAGGCCATGGCCGAAGTCACTGAGAACGGGCTTGTGAAAGTGCTTGACATTCCCGGCAAAGTGGCTGTGATGGTGCGATATCAGGCGAATGTGGCGGTCTTCAATGCTTCGATTCCGCTTGGGGCGTCGGTTGCGAGCCTGCCTCCTGTCAGAAATTTTGTGGATCAGGCTGTTTTTGCGAATCTCAAGGAGCTTGGAATCCCACCGTCTGCCGTGAGCGATGATGCCACTTTTCTGCGCCGGGTGACACTTGACCTCGCCGGGCGATTACCGACAGAAGACGAGTCGAAGGCCTTTCTAGCAAATCAGAGTGCCGACAAGCGCGATCAATGGATTGACGATCTGCTGCAAAGTTCTGATTACGCCGACTTTTTTGCGGGCAAATGGACGGCCGTCCTGAAAAACCGCCGCGACGACGCCAGCGACATTGTCTCCAACTTCGCCTTTCATGCATGGGTACGCGACAGCCTGCTCGCCAACAAGCGATATGACCAGTTTGTGCGGGAACTGCTGGCTGCAACCGGAACGGTGATCGGCAACCCGCCAGTGGCTTGGTACAAGCGTGTGAAAGAGCCCAAGAATCAAATTGAAGACGTTGCCCAGCTTTTTCTTGGTGTGCGCATGCAGTGCGCCCAGTGCCACCACCACCCTTTTGAGCGCTGGAGCCAGGACGACTATTACTCACTCTCCGCATTCTTTTCGCAAGTGGGCCGCAAGCCATCCGGCACACGTGGCGAGGACCTCATTTTCCACAAGCGGGGCATGGCCGCGGCGACCAATGTCAAGACGGGCATTGCCTTGAAGCCGGCCGCTTTTGGTGACAAGGTTCCGACCATTGCGGCGGATGAGGATCCTCGACTGAAACTGGCCGACTGGATGGGCTCGCCCAAGAATCCATTCTTTGCCAGAGCCCTTGTCAATCGCTACTGGAAGCATTTTTTCCAGAGGGCTCTGATCGAGCCTGAGGATGACATTCGGGACTCCAACCCGCCTTCGAATCCAGAGCTTTTGGCCGCTTTGGAGAAGCATTTCATAGAGAGCGGTTTTGACCTCAAGGAGCTGGTCAGGTCGATCACTCGCTCCAACACTTATCAGTTAAGCGCTTTACCGAACAAATTCAATGTTGGCGACCGACAAAATTATTCGCGATACTATCCACGACGCCTGGCCGCCGAGGTCATGCTCGACTCGATCGACCAACTTGCCGCCACGCAGACGGACTTCGCAAATTTGCCAGCCGGCACCCGAGCTGTCGCCCTGCCGGACAACAGCTATAATAATGCTTCGCCCTTTCTGCGCGTTTTTGGTCGACCTGAAGGCGAAAGTGTCTGCGAATGCGAGCGGGTTCAATCCTCCAGTCTTGGCCAAAGTCTACATCTGATAAACGCTTCGGACATCAGGGGCAAGCTCCGTAACCCGAACGGTCGGGCTGAGAAACTAGCCAACGAGAAACGGCCGGCCGAGGCAAAGATCAAAGAGCTTTATATGGTTGCATTCGCCCGCGAACCGCGCTCTGATGAGCTCAAAACGGCTTTGGAGTATCTCGCCCAACCTCGCTTAAATTCCGGAGGCCAGCCAGTGGATGCACAAAAGGCGGCTCGCGAGAATTTCCAGGACTTGATCTGGGCATTGATCAATACAAAAGAGTTTCTCTTCAATCACTAAGGAAATGCCATGGCGATGATCTCAGGTCGTTTCTATCGAGCGTCAATTGCTGGGGCCGTGCTGATAAGCTTGAGCCGTCTTGTGCTGGCCCAATCGGTTGGCCTGCCAGCCCCTCGGTTACTGACAACCATGCCAATGGGCGGGCGGGTCGGAACGGAGTTGGAAATCAAGATCACAGGCGAGCATCTTGACGACCTTGGCGAACTGATGTTCTCCGATCCACGTCTCTCCGCCAAGCGCAAACTCGACCCAACAGGCAAGCCTGTTGCGGATCAGTATGTTGTCCGTATTGCCAGGGATTGTCCTGTCGGGCTTTATGAAGCACGAGTGATGACTCGGCTGGGCATTTCCTCATCAAGAATATTTGCTGTAGGGAACTTGAACGAGGTGGTGCAAACCAAGCCCAACAAGTCACTTTCAACCGCTTTGGAACTGCCTCTGAACTCCATCTGCAACGGTACGATCAGCGACCGGGCGATTGATCACATGTCGTTTCAGGCCAAAAAAGGCCAGCGTCTGATAGTGGACTGCGCCACGCGTGGAATCGACTCAAAGCTTGACGCCACCGTGATCATTGCCGACTCAACAGGCAGGGATTTGATGGTCGAGCGTCGCGGCGGAGTCCTTGATTTTACAGTTCCCAAGGACGGCAAATATTTGATCAAACTCCATGAACTCACGTTCAAAGGCGGCCCAGCCTATTATTATCGGCTCGGGCTCTGGGAACAACCGGCTGGCAAGCCAATTGAGCGGCAGGCATCGACCAAACCGGTGAATTCCTTCTCATGGCCGCCTTTAGGTCTGGCCAGTCAGGCGAAACAGACCGAATTCGAGCCAAATAATGATGCCGCACACACGCAGCGAATCTCGCTTCCGTGCGATATAGCAGGCAAGTTTTTTCCGGCTGCGGATGTCGATATTTTTGAATTCGAAGCAAAAAAGGGCGAAGAATGGTGGGTTGAAGTGGCGTCCGAACGATTCGGCTTGCCGACCGATCCGGCGATTCTGGTTCAGCATGTCAGCCAAGCCAAGAGTGGGACTGCGGAGAATCTGACAGACGTCGCTGAGCTGACGGATATCCCAAGCCCTGTCAAAGTTTCCAGTAACGGCTATGCCTATGATGGCCCACCTTACAACGCAGGCACTTCTGACATTCTGGGCAAGCTGGTCATCAAGCAGGACGGTCTCCATCGCCTTCAGGTCACAGATTTGTTTGGTGGGACACGCAGTGATTCTGGCAATATTTACAGGCTGGTGATCCGCAAGGCGGAGCCTGATTTTGCCTTGGTCGCGTGGGGCCTGCATATGGAGCTCAGAAATGGCGACCGCAATGCCTTGTCAAAGCCAATTGCGATGCGAGGCGGTGCGACCATCGCCTTGGAAGTGGTGGCCTTTCGCCGCGATGGATTTGATGGTGAAATTGAAATCGCCATGGAAGTCTTGCCTGAAGGGGTTACAGCCCATGGCCTGAAAATACCGGCAGGTCAATCGCGCGGGCTGATGCTGATCACAGCGAAACAGGATGCGCCTCGCGGCTATAGCAATGCAAAGTTTGTGGGTCGATCAAAAATCGGCGGCCAATCGATCACTCGACCGTGCCGACTGGCATCCGTAGCATGGCCGATCCCCGATTCCTGGGGCGAAATCCCAAGCCCAAGATTACTTGCGGATGTTCCAGTCTCAGTCAGTGGATCGGACTTGGCACCACTGACACTGACCTCAAAAACACCTCTGATTGAGGTGAAATCGGGCGAGAAGATTACCATCCCTCTTGTTCTGAAGCGACGGAGCGAGTTTTCAGGCGACAAGATTCAGATCAAAGCCATCGGAGCCGGCTTTGACAACTCTCCAAAAATTGATCTCTCGATCAAAGCCGATACGATGGATGTTGTGATTGACCTGGAAAAGCTCAAAACGCCGCCTGGGGAATATTTGATTGCATTTATGGGTGGGGCAGTCGCTAAATATCGTCATCAAGCGGAATTAGTATCTGCAACAGAAGCCGCATCCCAAAAAATGTCGATTGAAGTCAAAGCCTTGGAAGCCGAGCTCAAAAAACTTGCCGGCGATGTTCAGACTGCCCCTCCGGCCAAAAAAGATCAGATGACAAAAGCGGTGGCCGCCATGAATTCGAAAATGAAATCCGCGACGGACGCTCTCAATGCGACCAAGGAAAAGCTCAAACGAGTGACAGAAGCAGCTCAGCCGACAGATATTGCAGATATCGTGGTAAGCGAGCCAATAACGATTCGTATCAAACCCGTGGAGAAGAAATGAAAAGCTCAAACCCCAACCATTCGAGTCGATCCTGCCCTGGTCCGATCCAAATCGCCACGGGCGGTCGGCGCGCGTTTATGCAGGCTGGCTTGGCAGGCTTCTCTACCCTGAGCTTGCCAGGTATCCTGAAATATCAAGCCCAGGCAGCGGAATCTTCGAATGCTGGCAGCGACAAAAAAGCCGTGATCATGGTCTGGCAGCCGGGTGGCCTATCCCATCTTGATTCCTATGACCCCAAGCCTGAAATTGGCAGCGAATATCGCGGCCCTTTCAAAACCATTCCAACGAAGATTCCCGGGCTTCAATTCACCGAACTGATGCCACGCCAGGCGGCTATTGCGGACAAACTCGTTGTTCTGAGGTCGATGCGGCAGACGGCTGGCGGTCACCCTGCCGGGTCGATGCAGTTGCTCTCAGGCGACCCCGACACTCGCGACAAGCCGAAGCCAAAATATCCGGACTGGATGACCATTTCAAATTATCTGATGTCGCAAAAAGGCCCGCGTCAGAATCCCCTGCCCTGCTATGTTGGGATCAACCCGCCACTGGAATACAACGGGCCAGCCTATCTTGGGGATGCCTATTCACCGTTCGTCGTTTCAGGCGACCCCAATTCCGCCAGTTTTTCTGTGCCCAACATTGGCTTGACGGATATGGACGAAGTGCGCCGAATTGGCCGGCGATCGACACTTCGGCAGCGGCTGGATACGCTTGAGCGAAGCTTTGACCAAGCCCGTGAGCTCTCTGCACTGGATGAATTCGAATCTCAGGCGATGACCCTTCTGACAAACCCGCAGACCAAAATTGCCTTTGACCTGAGCCGTGAAGACCCACGAACGCGTGATCGCTATGGCCGTAACGCCTGGGGCCAGCAGTTGCTGCTGGCTCGTCGACTGGTCGAAGCCGGAGTGGATGTTCTGACCACCAGCCTGAATGGCCCATTGTGTGGCCGTGTCCAGAACTGGGACGATCATGCGGTGAACCACAATGTATTTGAAGCGATGAAATTCCGATCGCAAGCCTACGATCAGGCCGTTTCAGCGCTGATTGAAGACATTTATGCACGCGGGCTCGACAAACGCGTGCTTGTTGTGGTCACAGGCGAATTCGGACGAACCCCAAAGATCGAGTATTCGCCAAGCACCGGAGCAGGAAACGCCAGTGCCCCTGCTGGCACGACCCAGCCAGGTCGCGACCACTGGCCTCGCGCATTTTCCAATATTTGGGCGGGTGGAGGAATCGAAACGGGCCGCTTCATCGGGGCCACTGACAAACGTGGCGAAGATTCCATCGAACGAATCTGCGGGCCAGGCGACTTCCTCGCCACCATTTACCATCACTTGGGAATCGATGCCGCCAAAACCATGATCAAAGACTTCAACGGACGGCCAACGCCAATTGTCGACCATGGCAAACCGATCCCCGAATTGATCGCTTAAAAGCTGTCAATCCACACCATTTTTATGCCTGAATCCAACCTTTTTAGTGGGTTGGATTCCGCAGAATTGTGGTGTTTTTTTAAAGCAAATCCTGAATGACTACGGTCAGAGTCGGACAAAGCCTCAATAAACAAACCACCTCGCGTTCCCCCGACATCATGGCGAGTCGAACGCGAGGCGGTTTGAGTTTGGCTGAACCGGCTCACTCGAAAGTCAATCGGAATCAGCCCGCCGAAGCGGTTAGATCAATATTTCCAATCCCTAGAAACTTCGATCAACCGGATGAGTTCATTGGGAACTAAACGACATATGTTCATATAAGAACGCATGCCAATTAGCTCGATGTGGATATATGATGCCTAGCTGCAATGAACTGGTTGGAGATCTGTTTCGAGAGATGAGTAGCAGAGTGATCTCAAGAAATTACTGCTTGAACCGCACATTGTCAATGCTCTCGCTTCAAAAAGTTTTTCTCCAGTGATCCATTGGTTCTCAACCAGTGCGTGCCTGTTGGGTCTCAAGTCATTGTAAGACCTAACGGAAACATCGCCTTCGACACCTAGGCCAGGGCCCTTGTCAAACAATTTTTGAGTGCGCTAGTTGGAACAAGCGGACCCATTTTGCTGGAAAGGCCAGAATCACAATCTATCCGTACAAAGCAGGTCATGGAGAGACGCCCCAAAAAAGTTGCATCGAAACATTCAGCCAGCCTCATCAGACTTAATCCGTTGCAGAAAAAAAACGTTTCAAGTCACCAGCGAAATTGAAGCCCGATCACAGGAAAAGCGGATTCAAAGGGGTCACGATTGATTGATGATTGCGAAGTCGTTAGAAATCCAAATAAACCATGGTTTGCGCCCCCTTCACGGTTCATTTTGGGTAAAAACGAGTAAAATTTACTCGTCTTCGAACTTCTCTTTTTCGTTTTCCTGTTCCACCATTTTGAGATACGACTCATACCGGCATTCTGTGATCAACCCATCAAAAACAGCTGATCTGACGGCGCATCCGTGCTCCTTTCTGTGGGTGCAATCAGGAAACTTGCAATGTGGAATCCAGGGGCGGAATTCGATAAATTCCCCTTCAATTTCTCGGGGCGGAATTTCCCAGAGTTCAAATTGGCGCAGGCCAGGCGTATCGATCACCATTCCTCCACAGGCGAGCTGAATCAGTTCCGCAGTGGTTGTGGTGTGCTTGCCTTTGAAGGTCCAGGTGGAAACCTCTCTGACCCTTAAGTTCAGGCCGGGTTCGATGGCATTGAGCAGCGAGCTTTTGCCCACTCCTGACTGCCCTGAAAAGGCTGTGATTCCGCGCTGAACGATTGCCCGCAGGCGATCGATCCCCTGCCCTGTCGTAATGCTTGTGGCCAACGTTTCATAGCCAAGCTGGGCATAAAGTCCGATCACCCATTGGGCCTGCCCCATATCGGCCAGATCTGACTTGTTAAAGATCAGGATTGGGCGCACTCCGCCGCGCTGGGCTGCGACCAGATACCGGTCGATGAGGGCTGGCTTGATACCGGGCTCTTCAAACCCGCTCACGATCAGGATCTGGCTGATATTGGCTGCGATCAGGTGGCCGCGTCGCCGATAGCCCCGCATCAGTGTGCCGTGCCGTGGTTCAATTTGTTCGATCCAGCCCGAACCATCAGGCTCAGGTCGAATCCAGACGCGATCGCCAACCGTTACGGGGTTGCGCTGATCAATCGACATGGTTTTCAGAATACGTCGCACCTGACAATTAAAGCGATTTCCGTCATCGGCCAAAACTGTGTTGTGTAAGCCCTGAACACGAAGAATGGTACCGAGCTTGCAAGTTGTGACATCAATGCTTCGATTGTTCGAGCCACGTCTAAGGCCGCTGTCGCTGGAAATCTGGTCTTTAACAATCGTTCGATAGCGTGAGAGTTCGCCCTTGGCTCTTACGCGTTCGGCCCCCACCATGTCGGCTGATAATGAGGGATCGTTCTTGAATTCTTTTGTCAGATCGTTGTCGCGCGTCCGTTTTTGGCGGTTTTTGCGAAACTGGACCCTCACTTTTTTCTTGGCCATGGGTCTCACAAGACTCGTATCTGAAGCAACGTCATGCCTTAAAAGCCAAAACCCTTCACCACACGGGCAAGGGTTTTAACCATAAAGTTATCCGTTATGATTCCGAGGGATCAGCCACGCTCTTTTAGAATTATGACGAGCAAGTCAACCCTTAAGCCAAGTGAGTGATTTCACCGTATGGGCCAAGAGTCGGCCTTCTTCCGTCAGAGCATAGACATTATTCTTGCCCTCACGACGAGGCTCAATCAATCGTCCGTCTCGCAGTTTTGCCAGGTGGTGACTCACGGCGGGCTGGCTCTGGCCACCAAGCTCATTGCAGATCGCACCTACGTTATGCTCTGAAGCCGCCAGCAAGAGCAGAATCTGAAGCCGAGTGGGATCGGAAACCTGCTTCAAAAGAATCGAGGCTCTACGCACTCCAACCACGGTAAAAGACGCCTTCGAGGCTGCGGCTTTCGAAGTGCCTGTGGCACGACGCTTGACAACAGCAACCCGCTTCGGCGCGGCTTTACTCACGGTCTTGCTCACGATTTTACCAGGCTTGCTGCCCTTGTTCGTGGTTTTGCGTGAGTCAGCAAGCGACTCCCGCGAATCATTTCGGGATACGGTGCGGGACTTGATAATTCGACTGGATTTGGCGGGCGGCATGGCATGAATCCTGTAGCCAAAAGAAAATCCGTTTGAGACTCGGCAGGTTTCATCAAGTTAATATATTGACGATTGCTTGTCAATTTATACGTACAGAAATCTTGAAAATTCATAGAGGCATATTCTTATATCTTGATATTTACGTAATTATCTTCAGGCTTTCGGGCCATCCGCCGAATTGATTCGAAACGGATGGCCCCTCCCATCATGATCAAGTCTGATCAAGCAGTCAGGTCTGACAAGTCAAGTCGACCAGCCGCCTGAAGGGCTTTAAACCGGTCCGCTGACCAACGGATCCCCTCGACCAGGGAGGTTTGCGGTAGCGGCCCGAATGTCGCCTGAAGCCGACTGTCGTCAAGGCTCGGCGCGACTGGCAATTGTCTTGTGCCGTGCGTCACCAGCCCTGCGGCTTCTGGCATGGCCTGCTCAAGTGCTGTGACAAAGTCCGATATCTCTGTGACCCGCCCACGCAGGTTGAACATGTCCGCCCCTTCAAATGGCCGCTCCAGTGCCGCAAGAAACGTACCTGCCACATCAGATACATATTGCAAATCCTGAATACCCCCATATGTGATATGGTATTTCTGGCCGATGGCGGCAGACTTCACTGCTTTTGTGGGTTCACTGGTCATGCCAAAATCTCGGCCTACACCATAGACCGTCCATGGGCGAAGACCGACACTCGTCACGCCTGAATCCGACCAGTACACCCGTGCATTCTGCTCGTTGCAAACCTTAAAGGCGCCGTAATGGGTCTGTGGAATGAGCTGCACGTTGTCCGCAAGCCTCTCGGACAAGTCGCCTGATGATGGCAAACCATGCACGGCTGCCGAACTGGCATAAACCACCCGCTTGACTAAATCTTTACGAGCTGCGGCAGCTTCAAAAACGGCCAGAGTCCCGATCACATTGACCATGGCTCCTCGAATCGGATTCGATCGGCATACCGGTGTCTGAAGGCCTGCCAGATGCAGAATCTG
Organism: Candidatus Kuenenia stuttgartensis; assembly: GCA_945865635.1. Classification (GTDB taxonomy): domain Bacteria; phylum Planctomycetota; class Planctomycetia; order Isosphaerales; family Isosphaeraceae; genus QWQI01. Next base: position 30,167 of record CAMBEP010000045.1, on the reverse strand, counting down.
CGTGGCTCCGACCTGATCCACAGCCGCCAGAACGGATTTGGCATCTGCCACGTCGCCCTGAAGTGCATGAATCCGGCTCTTAGCGGATTCATCCAGCAAGAGGTCGATCCTGTGCCAGTCCTCGGCAATGTCATAAATCCAGATCTCTCCGCCACTGTCCACTACATGCTTTGCAACCCAGGCACCAATGCAGCCATAGCCGCCTGTCATCAGAATTCTCATCGGATTCTTTCCCATTTCATGAGCTTTTAAAGGGTGGAGAGGGCAATGGTCCCGCGAAGGGTTTGGGTTAATGTAGCAAATATTGAACCATCATGCCAGCATCGGATGTGATTGAATCTGATTGAAAATCCAAGCCCAACTTTCAATAAATGTACCAACAGATTCCGGGGTTAATCGATCGACCCTGCACAACCCCTCAACACTATTCCCGATTTCGGCTTGTCTAGAGTGTTACGAACTTGATAATTCTTCATACGCACACTAAACTCCTGTTGTAAGGATCTCACATTCGATCCCATCCTTGGCTTCATCCAAATCATACGGGTTGTTTCATGCACATCTCTGACGGAGTCCTCTCTGGGATAGTCAGCGCCTCGTGTGGGGTTGCGGCGTTCGCGGGCTGCGCGATTTGCGTTCGGCAGTTTCGCCGGACGGCCTTGCCTGAGCAGACACCGCGAATGGGTTTGGTGGCCGCCTTTATTTTCGCAGCCCAGATGGTCAATTTCCCGTTGGGCTTCGCGCCAATTTCTGGCCATCTGATGGGCGGAACCCTGGCCGCGGTTTTGCTGGGTCCTTGGGGTGGCGGTCTGGTGATGGCCTCCGTGCTTATTGTTCAGGCTGTACTGATGGGTGATGGCGCTCTTACCGCCCTGGGGGCCAATTGGCTAAACATGGGGCTGATTGGGTCCGTGGCATCGGCATCGGTTTTAAGCTTCATTCTGCGTGCTGGCTCTGGCAGAATCGGAGTGATTACAGCGACGATGCTGGCCGCCTGGTTTTCCGTCATACTTTCCGCAGCGGCGTTTTCGCTTGAGCTGGCGTTTTCCTCGGGGTTTGGAAGTTTTGGTGAAGTTCTTGCCTGGATGGTTCTAGTGCATTGTGTGATTGCCCTGGGCGAAGCCTTGATCACAGGCATGGTTCTGCGAGGCGTAGTCTGGTCACGGCCTGATTTTATTCATTCCCATCAGGAAAAGATTGAACCTGTAAAGATCCGTCACCGCCTTGGCTGGCTCTCAGGCGGACTGACGATCACGGCAGCCATTCTGGTACTCTTGGCACCATTGGCCTCATCCGACCCTGACGGGCTCGAATTTATCGGCAAAAAGTTTGGTTTCCTGTCCGAATCAGAAAGCACTTACCGGGCTCCTTTCCCAGACTATTCCATACCAGGCCTGCCCGATGGCCGATGGTCAACCGTCGCGGCCGGCCTGATTGGCACCACGTCCGTTTTTGTTGCTGGCTGGTGGTTTTCAAGCTCTCTGGCCAGACAAAACCAAGGCTCGCGACCAGGTTTGGAAACGAACCGTCAATCATGAATCCGAACCCGCCTGCTTTGGCTTTTCCATCTCGCGACCAAGCCCCATCAAGCACCTTTAAATGGTCAGCCAGGGCCGTTTTTGCATGGGTTTTACTGGTCGCCCTGACCCCGATCACATCAACCCAATGGCTGGCTGCGGAAACTCTGCTGCTGCTTTTCTCATTAGGCCTGTTTGGGATCGATCCCAAATGCATGTGGGGCCGCTGGAAGGGCTTTTTAATGACGATCGTATTTCTGGCCAGTTTTGTGGCCTTGGGCCATCCGCTCCGCACCAAGGTTGGCTGGATGGCGCTCATGATTGGAATTCTCATTAAAAACGGAATACTGTTTGGAACCGTCGCTGCCCTCACTGAAAAGCTTGGCCAGCTAGCGATTCTTCAGCATCTTGGGCGACTGGGTTTGCCCAATGAGCTGCTGACCACCATTTCACTGATGGGGCGATATGGCCCTCTGCTGCATGACCAGGGCCATCGGATGCGACGGGCCAGACAATCGCGAATGGTGCGACAATCCTTACCGGGATTGTGGCTGATTCAGTCGGGCGGTTTATCGACACTTTTAGTCAGAAGTCTGGAACGTGCCGAACGGCTTAACGATGCCATGGTTTCCCGTGGCTGGCAAAGCGGCTCAAACACGTTACAATCGGATCGGGAAAAGGCTTGAAACCCGGTCCGTTCAGTCGCAATCTTTTGAGCCTGTAACGTTCCAACACAGAATCATGAGCTGCCCAGACGTGAACACGACGAGTGACCCCAAGGGCACTGAAGCCATACGACTGAATCGACTTGGGTATCGATATGCAGACGGCGTCAATGCCTTGGATGACCTCAGCCTGAGCATCCCGACAGGCCAGACCGTAGCCTTGGTCGGCCCTAATGGAGCTGGCAAAACTACCCTCCTGCTCCACTTGAACGGAATTTTCCCACAGGCCAAAGCCGGTTGGCTGGCATCGATCAGCCACGGACACAGCCACTCAGGCGAAAGTTCCGCAACGGCCGCCGGCGATGATCAAAGCGGTGTTTGGATCGAGGGCTTGAAAGTCACGACTCGTACGGCTCCTGAGATTCGCCGTCGTGTCGGGCTCCTGTTTCAAGACCCGGACGACCAGCTTTTTGCCATGACGGTTCTTGAGGATGTCGCCTTTGGTCCAATCAATCATGGGATGGATCGAAAAAACGCCCTGATTTGGGCGAAAGAATGCCTGGTCCAGGTGGGGCTTGAGCACGTTGCAGAACGACCGCCGCATCACCTGAGTTTTGGTGAGCGCAAGCGGGTCTGCCTGGCGGGCGTGCTCGCCTGCAAGCCAAGTGTCCTGGTGATGGACGAACCAACGGCCAACCTTGACCCACGCGCCAGACGTCGATTTCTGGGCTTGATTCAGTCTCTAAACATGACAAAACTCATCGCCACGCACGACCTTGAAATGGTTTTGGAAATCTGCGATCGCGTCCTCTTGCTGGATGCTGGCCGACTGATTGCTGATGGTTTGCCCAAAGAATTACTGACGAACAAGGAGCTTGTCGAAAAGCACGGGCTTGAAGTTCCCGCAAGCATTTCTGCCCGAAACATTAATTAAGCGGGAAAAAAGGATGGGCATGCGCCCATCCTTCAGTCGTTTTAGAAAATCGAGGATGATGGATTCAACAGACTCATTTGGCCGCCGGTTTGGCGGCTGGTTGACCAGGTGCCGCCGGAGGTGCTGGAGGAGCCGGTGGGAAAAGGTCATTCGGCATGGGTTTGATATCAATCTTGGCGGTCTTTTTGGCGGCCAGAACCAATTGCTCCTGGCGTTCCTGGGCAAATGCATCCAAGGCCGCATTTCGGACATTCGGATCGGTAGGATTCACGGGCTTACCAAGCTTGCGATCTGTGGCCTTGATCAGATGGAGCCCAAAGGGAGATTCCACAACATCCGATATATCGCCTTTTTTAAGCCCAAATGCCGCTGCTGCAAACGACTCGATAAATTGCCCTTTTCGATAGAAAAGGCCGAGGTCGCCCCCGACTTTTTCAGCGTTGCCTTCGTCTTCAGAAAACTTGTTTGCGGCTTCTGCAAATGTCAATTTGCCTGTGGCCACCTGTTGCTTGATATCAAGCAGCTTTTTCTTGGCAGCGTCTTTGGCGGCTGGTGCGGCATCTGGATCGAGCTTGATGAGGATGTGACTGGCACGGACCTGATCGCCGTTGAAGATTTCTTTGTTGTCGGCAATATATTTGTTCAAAGCGGCATCGGTTCCCACAGTGATGACGTATTTTTTCCAAAGCAGGAACTGCTCAAGCTCAGACCTCAGTTCCTCCATGGACCGGCCACTATCAAGCAGGACATTGGCAAGATCCGTTTTCTGTTCTTTGAGCGCAGTCTTGAGCTTCTCAATTTCGGCATCAATTTCGGCGGGGCTCACACTGACCTTAGAGCCTTTCACCGCCTGTACCACCAGCTTGGTATTGGTGATCACGTCGATGGCTTGCTTATAGAGCTGATTGGCATCGAAATTGGGTGGCAGTTGGTACTTGCTCAAAAACTGGATAATTTCACCACGTGTGATTTTGTCGCCATTGACGGTCGCCAGAACCTCGCCCTTTTTGGTTTCGTTGGCTTTTTTCACGGCTGCGGCTTCTGGGCTCAGTCGAGCTGGAGCCTGCTGGCCAGCACCACCGGCAGCGGCGGGCGGTTGCTGGGCGATCGCCACAGAGAGGGTCATGGATACTGCGACAACGCCTGTCAAAACCACTCGAGCCAGTCCTGCCTGCTTCAGTCCGAACATTAGGAACCTCCGTGGCGGTAAGGCTTTCGCTGTTGGAAATACTTACCGGCGATCAACCTTTGGAAGATGGTCAAAAGATACCGATTAATTTATTTATACCATTTATCTGCATTTTGTCCGCGCCAATTTTCTTCCATTGGGCGACGATTTGCATGGCGGGCACATCAATGAACTGGCCTGAACCATTCACAAACAAGCTACATGTCCGGAATTCAAGCATGACTTTTAGAGAGATTCCATTATCGTGGCTGGGTGGATGTCCGGCGGTTGGGGATCCGGCCATCGTTTGATCGGTCCCGATCTGCTAGTTGGCGTGCAATGGTGCGGCTAGCGCCTTCGTCGGATGGAACCGTAGGCCGCTTGCGAGGTTTGTAAACTTCGACGGCAGATGAAGGTTGCGGGGTGGCAGGCGTCTTCGCATCCACCGAGGCTTCTATGGCTGATACAGGTTTCAGCACTGCTGGATCTTGCAAGGGCCTCTGGGCTCCGGCGTCTTTGTCGACTTTCGCCTCAGCGCTGACGGTCGATTTGGCCTCAACCGCGATCTGCTTTAAGGTCCCAATGGTTTCGTTGTTGCGTACAGCTTTTTTGGTTTCCTGCTTGAGTTCCGTATAGGTTGTTTTAAGGCCATCTTTAGTTAGTCCATTGGCTTGAACAATTTGGACTTTCTCTTTAACGTTCGACTCCGCCGAGCTCAGCAACTCCTCAATCCATCCGATCAAACCTTTCACCCTCATGGTTTGATACGCATTCATGACTCGATTTTTGGCGATGGCCGTGATCCGGTTGACCGATTCAGATGGCTGCTCTATCGCAATATACTGCCCATTCTGCCCTTTCGGCCAAACATCCGAAACCTGCTTCACACTCAGGCCAAGAATGACATAGCAGAGCAAGGTTGAAAACCATTTATCCGACCAGAATTTCATCGCAGTTCCAAAGGCTTTGTTGACTCTCAGGTTGGGGAAACTTTCGATACTAAAATACTCGTCGCAAAACAGATGCGACATATAACCGACCATGATTCCGGACGCCATATAGACCCGCACCCAGTGATTCTGGTGCGGATAATATAAATACATGCAGCAACCCCAGATGGCGCAGGTTGGAAGGCTATGGAACATGCCTCTGTGAACAGTCAGCCGGGCCAAAATCCAACGAATTCCCTTGGAGCAAAAGACGGCAGAAATCAGAGTAATCCAAAGCCTCATTTCAAAAGCCATAGGTGGCTGGACCCGACCGGATGCCACCCAGAAGATCAACGCACCCATCACGCTTGAAATGCTTTTAATATGCTTAATTTCTTTACCGGAATCGCTGTCCAGATCGGGCAGCATTCCACCCAAAATGGAAAGAACTAACGCGACAGAACCGTAAAGCCAGTCAATTCCGATAAGCGTCCAAGTCGTCAGGGCATAGGTGACCCCGAAGGTGCTGGAACATTTTAAGTGTTGATGAAAGTTTCCCACAGTTCCCAGCCTCCTGCCGGGTCTGTCCAGTCATTGTCAAAGCATGGGACCGGCTCGAAACTGGTCGGGCCGATCCCCTGCAGAATTTCTGAAAAGTGTCGATACTGGTCAGGCCGCTTTGAGCCACTGGCGAATTTCGCCCACGCTCTCGCCCCAGTTTTCCCCGAGTCGGCTTTGCAGGAATGCGGCATAGAGCAGGTCAAGCGTATCAGTCATGTGGCGGATCTGCTCAATGCGGGCCAGCGTTGCTTCACGCCCGGAAGCCTCTTCAAGTTTCGGCATAGCGGCACTTGCCACTGCAAAAGTTTCAGCTTGCAAAGTCAATTCATACTGCTGCTGATGCCGCACCAGAATCAAACCGGCTTTACGCGGCAACTTACCTGATTGTAATGCTTTAAGAGCTTCAGGCATACGAGCGGGACCAACATCGTTCAACTGGTCGCGGCCGGTTTCGCCCTTGGGGCAGTCAAGCTGAAGGGTTCGGGTCATCATGACGGTGACTTCGGTACCATCGGCCAGAGCAATGGTATCCGAGCGTGTGGCCAAGGTGTGCCAGAGCCAGATCAGAAATTCATTGCCCAGCACATCTGGCAGAAGACTTTCCGGGTTTGCCCATGAGATTGCGCCTTCTTCCTGGCCTTCAACAAAAACCGTAAATTTGGCTGGATCACCATAAGGCATTGTCAGACCGAGCCTTGCCGCGAGACCAGCGGCCAATCGACCTGCAGTGACCAGATGTAGATCGCCCCCGAACGTATCGCGGAACAGGGGCGCCACGCGGTCAAGCACATTGGCCGAACCAGCGGAACTGTAAAGAGTTTGGCTTGATTTATCCCACAGAAGCGGGTGAACAGCCATACGGCGATATCGACCATCGGAGGACTCGGCCAAGGCCCGGGCCAGAGCGGATTCCTTAGCTTCTTCTTTTTGCTCTTTTGTAGGTCTGCCAGAGGGGTTACCAGCCGAAAGGGCTTTGATTTCAATTTCGGTATAGGCCTTGAGGATATTGGACGGGATCTTGTCGACATCGAAGCGCATGCCGATGTGCAGGGATTCGTCGAAAACGTTGTTTTCGAAGCTGATTTCCGAGTCGAGCAAATGGCGACCGCCATTAAAACCGACGCGAATACCGTCCTGGGACTCGACAGTTCCGTATTTCCCGATCGCGTTGAGCGTCAATTTATCAATAGCATCGGTACCAAAAGGCTCGGTAGTAATGCCTTCCACAGCGAATCTGACAAAACTGACGCGACCATTGAAAAAAGCCATGATCCCACTCCTTCGGGAAGCAGTCCTGATCTTGTGATCGATGCCGGAGTGGTCGGAAGTTTTGAGACTTCAGACCACAAGTCATCCTATTCTTCAATCGACACGTCGGAACGACCGGAATTGCTGGAAAATCATGACGTACCGATCCGCTTGAGCGATTACTCACGATTTGCAAATTGTAGCGATTATTCCAGCCAGGCAGTATGCTGGTGGAAATTGGATCAGCGATCCAAAGAGCGAGGACTGCCGCAAGGCCGATCTTTTCCCGGTGCAACCTATCGACCCATAACTCATTGTGTGTCAATGAGAACGGGTCGTATTGCGAAACAGATTCGAGCGATATTCGGGAGAGTTTTTGGGCTTTACAGGCAAAATTCGGATCAGCGGCCCAAGGACCGACGACTGCCGCAAGGCCGATCTTTTTCCGGCACAACCTATCGACCCATAACTCATTGTGTGTCAATGAGAACGGGTCGTATTGCGAAACAGATTCGAGCGATATTCTGGAGTGGTTTTGGGCTTTACAGCATATTGATGAATTGGAGTGGGAAGCCGGGGTTATTGGCCTTGAAGTGAGCGATGACGGCTTGGAGTTCATCGATTTTCTTGGCGGTCACCCGGACTTTTTCGTCCATGATCTGGGCTTGGACTTTCATACCCAAGTTCTTTATGGCTTTGACCATGACGCGTGCGTCGTCGGTTTCGATGCCGCGATGCATGGTGAGGGTTTCCCGGACGCTGTCGTGTGAGGCCTCTTCGATTTTGCCACGTTTGATGGCGTTGACGGCGACACCGCGTTTGGCCATTTTCTCTTTGAGCACTTGTATGACGGTATCGAGCTGACCCTTGTGGTCTGCGAGCAGGGTTAGGGTATGGTTCTTTTTGTCCCAGTCGATGTTGGCTTTAGTGCCTTTAAAGTCGTATCTTACGGCAATTTCGTGTTGGGCCTGTGTCACAGCGTTGTGCATTTCGACCTCGTTGATTTCACTGACGATGTCAAATGAGTGATTATCCGCCATGGTGACTTTGAGCCTCTGAGCTTGATTCTTGGATAACGGGATTGTGAAGTTGGCTTCCATCACATATATTGATGATACTCCGTTACTATCTGCAAGAGGATGCGTTCTTTTTGCGAATAGGTCCAAGCACAAACTCAGGTTCTAGGAACCGGTGGTCGTCGCGAATTCTGATTGAGCGGGACTGAGATAAAGTCGCTCAATTGAAGCGGGATGCCTGGCCGGCATTGGTTTCAAGTCGATGGTCGATCGCAACCTTATCAACGAATATGATGTAACAGAAGAAGAGTTGGCTGCTCTTGTGGGGTTAGACTCCCCGAGCATGGACCAACTGCAGCTTGGCAGCCCGAGCTTTGATATCGGCTCCATTGTCACTGGAAGGGTGATTGAAGTCGATGGCGACCGCGTGATCGTGGATATCGGCTTCAAGGCGGAAGGGCTTGTCCCACTCAACGAGTGGGAAGACGAAGAGCCACCGAAGCCTGGTGATGAAGTCGAAGTCCTGCTCGAGGATATGGAAGACGAGACAAGCGAAGTTCGTCTCTCCCGCCGCAAAGCCTTGCGTATGCGTGCCTGGGAAAATGTCATCGCCAAGCATCATGAAGGCGATGTGGTTGAGGGGATTGTCAACCGTAAGATCAAGGGTGGTCTGCTGGTCGATATCGGCGTAAACGTCTTCCTGCCAGCCAGCCAGGTGGACATCCGCCGTCCGCCGGATATTCAGGATTTCGTTGGCCAGATGGTCAAGTGTATGATCCTGAAGATCGACGAAAGCCGTCGCAACATCGTGGTCAGCCGTCGGAAGCTGATCGAAATGACACGCGAAGACCAGAAGAAACGGCTTCTTTCCGAGATCGAAATCAATCAGGTCCGCACAGGTACGGTCAAGAACATCGCCGACTTCGGCGCGTTTGTGGACTTGGGTGGCATTGATGGCCTGCTGCATATTACAGATATGTCGTGGGGCCGGATCAATCACCCGAGCGACATGCTGAAGATCGACGACCAGATTGAAGTGATCGTTCTGAATGTCGACAAGGAACGCGAGAAGATTGCCCTTGGCCTGAAGCAGAAGTCTGCCAGCCCATGGGAAGGTGTGGCTGAGAAGTACCCAGTCAGCACCAAGGTGATTGGCGAAGTCGTCAACGTGATGAGCTATGGCGCATTCGTGAAGCTTGAAGAAGGCATCGAAGGCCTGGTGCACATCAGCGAAATGTCCTGGACGAAGCGGATCAACCACCCGAGCGAGCTTGTCAGCCCTGGCGACAAGATCGAAGTCGTGGTTCTTGGAATCAACCGCGACAAGCAGGAAATCTCGCTGGGCATGAAGCAAACTCAGCTCAACCCATGGGATCAGGTGGCCCAGAAGTATCCTCCAACCACGATGGTGGAAGGTGTGGTTCGCAACCTGACCAACTATGGTGCCTTCATCGAAATCGAAGAAGGAATCGACGGGCTTCTGCATATCTCGGACATGTCTTGGACCCGCAAGATCGGTCATCCAAACGAAGTGCTTGAGAAGGGCCAGAAGGTCAGTTGCCAAGTTCTTCATGTAGATCAGGAGCGCAAGCGAATCGCCCTGGGGCTCAAGCAGATGCGTCAGGACCCATGGGAAACCGATATCCCAAATCGTTACGAACCTGGCGACACCGTCAAGGGCAAGGTCACCAAGCTCACCAACTTCGGCGTATTCGTCGAGCTGGAACCAGGCCTGGAAGGCTTGTTGCACATCAGCGAACTGGCCGACCACAAGGTGGAGAGCCCAGAAGAAGTTGTCAAGGTTGGCGACGAAATCGAAGTCCGTGTGCTGCGAGTCGACAGAGCCGAGCGTAAAATTGGTCTCTCTCGCAAGAAGGCTGGCTGGAACGAAGAAGAGGGTGGCGAAGAGCCAGGCTCTGAAGACGAATCCGGCTCACCTCGCGAAGGCAAGTCCGACCAAACCCAGCTCAAGGGTGGACTGGGCGGTCGTGGACCTCTCTTCTCGCTCGGTGGCGACTCAACCCCTGCCACAGAACCAGAAGCTGCCGAAACTCCAGCCGAACCAGAAGCCGAAGCTTAATACACTTCCGACACGGTCCGGTATGAATCCCGCCCCCTTGGCCCAATCACTGGGCTAAAGGGGCTTTTTTGATCTAGTCAAATTTCTTGCTGATTTTACACCATGGATTTAGCTCCAATTTAGTCTAAAAAACAACCTGATTTTTCAAAGTCTCCCAAAGTCCCCATCTCTTTCTGACGATAGTAAACTTGTCAAGTTAACTTCAAAACTGATCTGTGTCAGCGAGAAGAGAGCGGACTAAGACTTAACGAACCATTTTCTGAAGTTGGCGTCATCACCAGCTTTGTTATCGTTCCATGTGAAGTCGAGAATCTTGTCCAGTCCAAGTTTGTTGCAGTCAGGGGTTGAGGAATCGATCTCGCAACAGGCCTATCACACGAATACGACGTGTGAAATCATCAGGAAGATGAGTTGGGACGGACCGGGAGAGCCTGCAAGGCATATACCCGTCGTCAACCATTTCGTGTTCCTTTTGGCTGGTAGAGGTTTCTATGGCTCGTGTTCGACGTCATCGCCGTGATACGGTGCAAAGTCCCCTGGAGACATATCTTCGGGAAATCAACGAGACAGCCCTGCTCAATGCTCAAGAGGAAAAAGACCTTGCTGTATTGATAGGTAAGGGCGACAAAGCGGCTCGGGATCGAATGATCCGTGCCAATCTTCGGCTAGTCGTCAACATTGCACGTGGGTATGTTGGTAAAGGTCTGGCACTGCAAGACTTGATCGAAGAAGGCAACATTGGCTTGCTGCGAGCTGTTGAAGGGTTTGACCCGACCATCGGCACGCGGTTCTCAACATATGCCAGTTACTGGATCAAGCAATCCATCAAGCGGGCCTTGGTCAATACCGCCAAGCCGATTCGAATTCCAGCCTATATGGTGGAATTGTTGACCAAATGGCGAAAAGCTTCTAACGACCTTCAGGAAACTCTCGGCAGAACGCCGACCCCCGAAGAGATCGCTGTGGTGCTGGATATCCCTAAAAAGAAGCTAGCAATCGTCAAAAAAGCGATCAATGTCTACAACCTTGTGCCTCAGACGGATCAAGGTGAGAACGGCTGGACGCTTGGCGAAATGCTGATGGATGAACGCACGAAAGCTCCCGATGTGGAGATGATTGAGGCGGACAACCTTCGAATTGTCATGAATCGATTGGGCGAGATGGACAAACGCGAAGCCACAGTGCTCAGAATGCGATTTGGCCTGAACGATTCCGAGCCTAAGACACTCAAGGAGATTGGCGAATCTCTTGGTCTGACCCGTGAACGCGTTCGCCAAATTGAGAATGAGGCATTAGGTAAACTCTCAGCAGTGCTGATGGCGGATTAACGCCACAAGACCCTTCTGGAACGCTGTTAAAGCCTGGAAAAATTGATATTCTAAACCGGCGGGCAAATGGGTTGCTCCGCCGGTTTTTATGTTTAGATGAGGCCGCAGATGCATGTCGAAAGCCACATTCCCGATAAAGCTCAATTGTCCATTCTAGACGTAGGCTGCAACGTCGGGGCGTGGTTGTTGAGGTGTCGCGAAGTTTACCCTGATGCCTTGCTGGCTGGCGTTGAAATTAATGGTCATGCCTTGAAACAGATCCACAACCTGTTGCCCGACATCATTTTTGGTCAGGCTGTAGCAGAACGACTACCGTTCGAAGATTCACAATTTGACTGTGTCACTTGCCTGGAGGTTTTGGAACATCTGCCTGAACGGAACTGGAAGGCAGCGATTGAAGAGATGAAACGCACCTTAAAACCTGGTGGCGTTTTGATTCTCACAGTTCCTCATGCCGGTTTGTTCGCTTGGCTGGATTCAAATAACGTCAGGCACCGGTTGCCTTTACTTTACAGGACCATTTTTGGCCGCGGCCTGCGTGATCTCGGTTATGACTCGACAGGCCGAACGGTGGAATGGCATAAGCACTTTCATGTCAGTGAATTAAAGTCAATCATAAGCGAGACTGGCTGGTCCTCGATCGATTTCGATTTTGGTGGTTTGTTCTTGATGCCGATCGCTGACTGGTTAAGCTGGCCTTTTTATAAGGCTGGGGCTCCAAACCATTGGTTTCGGCGCATGTTGGGACGTCTGGCCACTTGGGATTACAGGATAAATTTCGGTCGTTATTCTTATGGTGTCTGCGTCGTGTGCACCAAGGAACGATAAAACCCTCGAACTTCGATTCGGCAGGCTTGCCGAGAACGAGGCGAGGGTTTAAAGCGTTTTTTTTCGATCATCGTTTAGCCACCTCAGATTTGAGATGGCCCTGGATGAATGGTCATTCCATGTTCTGGGCAGCCAGTCGCAGACGTCGCCTGTTAAACATGGCCAAACCAGCACCACCACCGACGAGAATCATCCAAGTGGCTGGTTCTGGTACAGGAGCAGGTGGGGTATAGTTGCCCCGCGTGTTACTTGTGGCTTTCTGAGCCGAGAAATTGGTGTCAAAGGCTCCTGTGAAAGAGCTTTGCAGTTCAGGGCGAACGAGCATATAGGCATTTGTGCCAAATGCATCCGCGAGTGAACCACCTGTGACCTTGATACCAAGGTCAAACATGTCAAATGCGCCGTTATCCTGTGAGCCAAATGATGTTGGCGTACCTTGCAGGAGAAGGCCTGTAAAGGTTTGTCCAGCAACGGTTGTCGTGCCGTAAAGCGAATAGCTGTTTGAGGCACTATTGACAATATTGCCGGTTGAATCCAATGCAACGCTCAGATTTTGAACACGGGTTCCATCGGCCGTGGGCAGGATAGTCGCTTCTTGAGCGGCATCCGGGCCGGTGGCCAGAAGGAACGGCGTATTACGCATCGTGAATGTTCCCTGACCATTGGAGTAGTTGTAATTTACAACGCCGTTGACATCAGCGGCGATATCCGGGTATTGACGGGTCGTGTTCGGCTGTATCAGAGCCGCACGAGCAATGCCGGAGGTGGCTACCATAAAACCAATCATCGAGAATATGAGGCTCTGTCGCATCCGGTGCATGATTCTTCCCTCGTGATCGTCCTTGATGAGGCCACAAACTCGATCAGCCAATGTGGATCTCTCCAGAATGCTGAACGTTAAGCCGTTTTGACCTCTGGAACCAGAGATTTTCTTATAGGACCAACTATCTGTTGCTCGCTCGGACGCCATCCTGGTCATTCCCAGCGATTCTGCCGACAACGTGTGGCCAAATACAGCTCGCATCCGTTTGCCAATTTGGCCAACAGACTCGAAACGCATCGGTGTTCGAAGTTCGGACATGTTCATTATCGATTCCTTTCGTCCGGTTCTAACATCTTGTGAACCGGTCCCATGGGTTCATGACCATCCTTTGGTCAAATCCCATGCTTCCGATCAACATATCAAGTCCGAAACTTCAAGTCAACCTGAATTATTAAGCAATCTCTCCATATCCATCCCAAAGATTTACTCCTCTTAAGCTTAAAACTGGTTCGCCTCCCATCAAAAAAGAACAGGAGAACTCGCTGACAGCGAATTCTCCCACTTGGTGTTGTTCATTTTTAACCAGGCTGATGGCCACTTATTTCCAAGTCAGCCCCAATGTTTTCACCAGAAATGCCCACTTATCCGCCGCCTCTTCGATCATCTTTGACGTCGGTTTCCCAGCGCCATGGCCCGCTTTGGTCTCAATCCTGATCAATGTTGGCTTTTCTCCAGCATGCGCTGATTGCAAAGCCGCTGCAAACTTGAATGAGTGAGCCGGAACCACTCGATCATCGTGGTCAGCGGTTGTCACCATCGTGGCTGGATACTTCGTTCCAGGCTTGAGATTGTGCAGCGGCGAAAAAGCCTTCAAAGCCTTGAATTGCTCTGGATGATCCGAACTTCCATAATCGTCGATCCAAGCCCAGCCAATCGTAAATTTATGGAACCGAAGCATGTCCATCACTCCCACTGCCGGAAGTGCTGCACCATAAAGTTCTGGCCGTTGGGTGATGCAAGCCCCCACCAAAAGACCACCGTTGGAGCCTCCGCCAATGGCGAGCTTTTCGGTTTTGGTGTAACCATTTTTGATCAGCCACTCGGCAGCTCCAATAAAGTCGTCAAACACATTCTGCTTGCTGAGCTTCGTGCCGGCCTGATGCCAAGCTTCTCCATATTCGCCACCGCCTCGGAGGTTGGCCAGCGCAAACAGGCCACCTGATTCCATCCAAGCCAGATTGGCTGGGCTGAATGATGGTGTTAGGGAGATGTTAAATCCACCATATCCATAGAGATACGTCGGCGTGGCGCCATCTTTCTTCATGCCTTTCTTGTAGGAAAGGAACATCGGAATTTTCGTGCCATCTTTCGAAGTGTAAAAAACCTGTTCTGTCACATAATCGCCAGGATTGAAGGCCAGTTTCGGCTGTTTGTGCAGCTCGCTTTTGCCTCTTGCCACATCGTATCGGTAAATCGTTGCCGGTGAGGTGAATGTGGTGAACGAATAGAATGTCTCCTTATCCTTTCGACGACCACCAAACCCAGCGGCTGTTCCCAATCCAGGGAATCGTACTTCACCAAGATTGTTGCCGTCCAAACTGAAAAGCTTGACTTGGCTATGAGCATCCTTCAAGTATTGGGCAATCAGTTTATCTGCCAACAGGCTCACGCCTTCCAGAGTCTCGTCCGCTTCCGGGACTATCGTCTTCCAGTTGGCTGGGTCAGGATGAAAGACATCCACCGCAATGACCTTGCCGCGTGGGGCGTCCTTGTTCGTGCGAAAATAGAAGAAAGGGCCTTCGTTGTCAATAAACGAATAGTCGGCATCGAAATTCCCCAGGAAGTGCTCAGGCGGGCGGGCATCCCGCTTGTACAAGTCCTTAAACAGCAAGCGATATTTATCATCTGTACCCTTCCCTATCGTGACGATCAGGAAGCGGCCATCGTCCGTTTGAGCTGCACTGGCCCGCCAGTCCTTATTTTCCGTATCTTTCCACACCAGAACATCTTCCACTTGAGGCGTACCAATACGGTGGAAATATACCTCTTGAAAATAGTTCGACTGCGTCAAGTCCTGGCCCGCCTTTGGCTCAGGATATCGGCCATAATAGAAGCCCCGGTTCTGCTTATCCCATGCAGCACTTGAGAATTTGATCCACTTCAGCTCATCGCCAAGATCTTTGCCAGTCGCCACTTCACGAATTTTCCAGCGATTCCAGTCGCTACCAGCCTCGGCAATTCCATAGGCAATATATTTGCCATCCTTACTGACGGAAACTCCAGCAAGGGCAACGGTTCCATCCTTCGACATGCTATTTGGGTCAATCAGGACCTTCGGATCAGAGGCCAGCGAGTCGGACCAATACAATACGGACTGATTCTGAAGCCCGTTATTACGTGAATAGAAATAGCGGCCACCTTCTTCAAATGGCACTCCAAACTTTTCGTAGTTCCAGAGTTCAGTCAATCGCTTTTGAATCTTGCCCCGTTCCGGGATCGATTCCAGGTAACCAAACGTAACTTTGTTCTGAGCTTCGACCCAAGCCTTGGTTTCAGCGGAATTGTCATCCTCCAGCCAGGAATAAGGATCTGCGACTTTGGTGCCATGGTAGTCATGCACTGTGTCGGATTTACGTGTTTCGGGAACCATTTTTGGGGTACCATTCTGGGCCGGAAGGGATGCCGAAAGAAGTAGGGCAGCAACCCCCATGATCATGATTTGTGGATACTTGCGAATGATTAACGTCGAAAGTTGACGAATTATCATGGTGAAAATTCCTCGCTGATAATCTGGACACTGGAAATGCCGTTTCTGAGTAAAGTTGCCATGATAAACAATCTTATATGGAAACAGCGGTCGTGCCCAGACTCTAGTGAATAGTATTTGAAACGGCCTTGCAAGATATACCCAAGCAGCAAAGGTTTAAGAACGGATTGAGATGGTCTCTGGCCCAGACCAGAGGCCCGTTTGACCATCAGCACATGAAGGGCGTAACGCAAAGCAAATTCGCCCCTGCCAAATACTAGCGCCCGCCTTACTCTCATCCACCTGTAGAGCGGCCCGGACGAAGCAAGAGAAATGGCACAAAAATTCCAATTGCATTGGTTTTTATAGTCTGGACGGTTACAAATGACACATTTCACAATTAAAGCATGATGGAGGTATTAGAAGCCTGTAGCCGATGGTTGAGCGCAGCGACACCTTCCGGATTTGGATGCAAAGAAAAATGCGGCTTGCACCCCGCCCGGGGTGCAAGAATTGTTGGTTGTGTCGTCGTCCGGTAGTGTCGTCGCTCGCGCTCCTCAACCACCGGCTACAGGCTGCGATGCCTCCGGCATCTTTTTCGATCAAAACATGTCGTTTATGACCGCAAAGAGTATAGGAAAGGGACATCGAAATTCTCTGTCGCATGCGAAGTTGAATCTATTGTTTATTCTACACCGGGGGCATCGTTTTGGTGGAATCCTTGTCCATATGCACCTGTAGATCGGATCGAATACTTGACTTCCAAAAGCTTCGGATTCTTGTTTTGGCTCAAAAATCGAATGACGATCGCAAATGGACCAAGATTCGAAGTTCGTGTTTTGGTTTTGGGTTGTCCTATCCATGAATAACGGTCATAATAGAGCCAGATCACAAGTCGCTGGATGTCCAAAAAAAGATATCCGAAAAACAGGCTGCGACGCGAAGGTCTCCCGCCACCTGCCTTGTCGTTTGCCGGACTCTCGGCTGCATTCATATCGAAAAAATAGGCCCAATCGCCATGTCCAGATCTCTCTTCAAAGTTCGGTCAGCGTCACGTAAAAGTCTGCTTTGCATGATGCTTGCAATCATGGCGTATAACCATCAAAGCGTGCTTGGAGATCAGCCTGCGGATTTTTTTGAGACCAAGATTCGCCCGGTACTTGTGGAAAAATGTATCCAGTGCCACGGCCCTACCAAGCAAACGTCAGGCCTGCGTTTGGACAGCCGATCGGCCATGCTCTCAGGCGGTGATTCCGGCCCGGCCCTGGTGCCCGGCAAGATGGCTGAAAGCCTTCTATATCAAGCAGCTTCCCATGTGGGCGAGGCTTCAAAGATGCCGCCCAAAAACAGTAAGACCACAGCGATGACACTGGCGCAAGTGGGTGATTTAGGTCAGTGGATCAATTCCGGTGCCGCGTGGCCAGACGACAAGCAAAGCAGCCAGAACGTTGGAGGCCAGAGCAAGCACTGGGCGTTCCAGCCGGTCAAGGCCCCCAAAGTGCCAAGCGTTTCGGATCAGAAATGGCAGACGAATCCGATCGATGCCTTTATTGCCAATCGACTTCAGGCTGTAGGTCTGAAACCATCGCCCTTGGCCGACCGGCGCATCCTGATTCGGCGATTATCATTTGATATTTTGGGTCAACCTCCAACTCTTGAAGAAATCCAAGCCTATCTCTCTGATCCTTCTAGCGACGATTCGGCCACATCAAAGCTGATCGACCGCCTATTGGCCAGTCCCCATTTTGGCGAACGCTTCGGCCGCCACTGGCTTGACCTGGCCCGATATTCCGATACCAAAGGGTATGTTTTTGTTGAAGATCGACGCTATCCCTATGCTTTCACCTATCGTGATTACGTGATCCGATCGCTCAATGAAGACCTTCCTTACAACCAGTTTATCATCGAGCAGATTGCAGCCGACAAGTTGCCAGTCAAAGATGACAACAAACACCTTGCTGCCATGGGTTATCTTACAGTGGGCAGGCGCTTTCTGAACAATCAGGCGGACATCATCGACGACCGGATTGACCTGGTGGGGCGCAGCCTCATGGGCCTTTCCATCTCTTGTGCCCGCTGCCACGACCACAAATTCGACCCGATTCCGGCTGCTGACTATTACTCACTTTACGGTGTTTTTGCATCGTCCAGTGAACCGAAGGACGGCCCGATTCTTGAGAGCAAAGGCCAATCAGCGAAACGTTCGGAATATGAGGTCACCATAGCCAAGGCCAAAGCCAATGTGGATAACTTTCTCAATAAAAAGGGTAAGGAACTTCGGGACGAGATGAATGCCCGTTCTGGAGCCTATCTTGGCGCGTCAGCCGACTTGAATTTTGAAGTGATGGGTCGGGGAGGGAAAGTGGAGGAGCTTTCCACAAGCCGTAAACTTAAGCCAGAACTGGTTCGGGCAGTTGGTGTCCGGTGGTCTACTTTCCTGAAGGAGAACAAGCCTGAGATGGCCAAAGGGCTGATCGCCTGGCGAGATCTGGCAGGCTTGAAGCCGGAAATGTTTGCGACGGAGGCGTTGGCAAAAATCAACGCCTATAAGCCCGACCAGATATCGCCAGCATTGTTGTCAACCTTAAAAGCGAATCCGCCGAAATCAAGGGCGGAATTGTCGGACCTATACTTTAAGGCTTATGCTGCCTCAAAACCAAAAGATCCCAAGGCAGCCTCGGTAGAATCTGACAAGCCGCTTATCGCATTATTTGAAGGCGAAACGGGTCTCTTGAATTTCGAGCCCAAAAATGTTGAGAAGCTTGTAAATCGTGCGGAACGAAACAAGCTTCGCGACCTTCAAAAGCAGGTTGACACGATCAATGCGACACACCCAGGTGCCCCAGTTCGAGCCATGGTGCTGAATGACAACCCTCAGCCCACCGAGCCTGTCATCTTTCTCAGGGGCAACCCAGGTCGGCCCGGCAAAAAGGTGCCTCGACAGTTCCTCCAACTGGTTGCAGGCGAAAATCGGAAGCCGTTCAAAGAGGGCAGCGGCCGATTGGAAATGGCTCAGGCCATCGCCTCGGCCGAGAATCCACTCACAGCCCGTGTCTGGGCGAATCGGGTCTGGATGTACCTGATCGGCAAGCCGTTGGTCGAATCGCCGTCCGATTTTGGTGTACGCAGCGATCCGCCATCTCATCCGGAATTGCTTGATTACCTCGCGTATTCACTGACGCACGACGACGCATGGCACACCAAGTCGCTTGTCAAGCGTATTGCCATGTCTCAGACATACCGTCAGAGTTCTGCACCTCGGCCTGACGCCTTGGCCAAAGACCCAGAAAACCAACTTGTACATAAAGCCAATCGCAAACGCCTGGAAATGGAGCCCATGCGCGATTCCATCCTGGCCGTTTCTGGCAGGCTTGACCCGGCTGTCTATGGCCCAAGCGTCGATGTGACTGTGGCTCCATATCCATCCAGACGTACGGTTTACGCACAAATAGAACGTCAGAATCTCGATACCTTTTTTCGAACTTTCGACTTTGCAGGGCCGGATTCGTCAAGCCCCAAGCGGTTCATCACCACTGTGCCCCAGCAGGCACTTTATTTCATGAATCACCCGTTTGTTCAGGAGGAGTCGAAGCGATTTGCAGAACGGTTTGCAGAGAGGCTCAAAACTCAGCCTGAAGTGGCTATTTCGCAGATGGCAGAACTGGCATGGGGCCGACCTTTGACCGCGAATGAAAAAACGGCGGCTCTAGGGTTCCTGAGAATTGAGGCCATGAGCGATTCCGAGGAACCTAAACCTTCTTGGGCGTATGGGTTTGGGTCCGTAGATGAACCTTCAGGCCGAGTTGCAAACTTTTTGAAATATCCGAAATACATCGGAACGGCCTGGCAATTTGGCGATACTTTGCCTCACCCGATTGGCTCTTTCAACCACCTTACGCCTCAAGGCGGGCATGTCGGACCGACCGTCAAAACCGGCGCCATACGTCGGTGGACGGCATCGGAACCGATGACGATTAAAATTGAAGCGCCGCTCTCGCACCCTTCGGACAAAGGCGATGGTGTGCGAGGCTGGGTATCCAGCAGCCGGCAGGGTATTCTGGGCAAACTGACTGTCAAGAATGGCAAGGCCGATTTCCATCGTGAGGGGCTTAAGGTGGAAACGGGCGAAACGATCGACTTCGTGGCCGATTGCGGCCCGGCTGGCGATCATTCGTTTGATGGTTTTCTATGGGCCCCGATCATCCAAAGAACGGATTCTGCTGGCATGACGTGGAACGCTGCCGAGGATTTTGGTGACAAAGCCGGATTTGTACCCATGAATTCGGCCGCCCGGCTGGCTCAGGCGATGTTTCAGGCCAATTCCTTTCTCTATATTGATTGAGTGAGAAACCAGACCATGTCCATGTATAACCACAATATCGATCCTGCCGACCTGGCCCTGACTCGCCGTCAATGGCTCAACCGAACCGGCATGGGAATGGGTTCTCTGGCTCTCGGCATGATGTTCGACGAACAAGGCCTTTTGGCCGCCGATTCCAGTGCTGCCAAAAATGGCCTGCCCCCCCTGCTCGCTGGTAGCAACACACAGCTCTCCTCAGGCATCAACCCGCTCTCGCCCAAGGCGCCCCACTTTGCGCCCAAAGCCAAGCGAATGATCCATATCTTCGCCAACGGCGGCCCGAGCCATGTCGACACTTTTGACCGTAAGGAGCAGCTTCAGAAGTATCATGGCAAGCCATTGCCCATGACGAATTTGCCTACAGAGCGTCGCACGGGAGCCGCACTTGGGTCGCCATTTAAATGGTCAAACTATGGCCAGAGCGGGCTTGAGATTAGCGAGTTGTTCAAGAATCTGGGCGAAAAATGTGCTGATGAGCTCTGCGTGATCCGGTCGATGAAAGCCGACGTACCGAACCACGAACCCTCCCTGCTTTTAATGAATTGCGGCGAAGCCCGCCTGCCACGCCCCAGTATGGGATCCTGGCTGCTTTACGGGTTGGGGACAGAAAATCAAAACCTGCCTGGATTCGTGGTGATGTGTCCGAACGGATACCCAATTCAGGAGAGCCAGAATTGGCAATCGGCATTTCTCCCTGGAATTTATCAAGGGACTTATGTTGACACAAAGAATACAGCGATTGAAAAGCTTATTGCGAATATTCGTAACAAGAGCAATTCCTCGAAGCAGCAGTCGCGTCAGCTCGAATTGTTGAGGGCCTTCAATGCCGATCATGCGGAACGTCGGGCGAATGAGGCGGCTTTGGAATCGCGTATCCAGTCTTTTGAACTTGCCTTCCGGATGCAGACAGAAGCTGCCGAGGCCTTCGACACCACTCGCGAGCCCAAGCACATCCAGGATCTTTATGGGCCCGGCACACAGGCTCGCCAGTATCTGACCGCCAGGCGTTTGCTGGAACGTGGAGTGCGCTACATTCAGGTCTGGCATGGCGAAGGTCAGCCTTGGGACAACCATGATGACATTGAGGTCGGCCACCGCAAGCTTGCCGGCGAGTGCGACCAGGGTCTTGCGGCCTTGATTGTCGACTTGAAACAGCGCGGAATGCTCGAAGATACGCTTGTGGTCTGGGGCGGCGAATTCGGACGTACACCGGTTGTGGAACTGCCTACCCCAGGCGCTAATGCCGGAAAGATGAATGGCCGGGATCATAACAATCATGGTTTTACCATGTGGGTAGCGGGCGGCGGGATCCGTAAGGGATACGCCCACGGAGCGACCGACGATTTCGGGTTCCAGTCCGTAGAGAAAGTCGTTCACGTGCACGACCTTCACGCCACATTATTGCATTTGCTCGGCTTCGATCATGAGAAATTCACCTACCGATACGCTGGCCGCGACTTCCGCCTGACAGATGTCCATGGCACGGTGGTGAAAGACTTGATCGCCTGACTTTTAGATCTGATTAATCTGGTTCTGTCGTGATTTGCGGGACCAGACAATCAGCAGTACGAAGCCTGTCACAATCAAGCCTGTTGATAATCCAACCCAGATTCCGCGCACTTCCATTCGCATTTCAAATGCCAAATAAATACCGACTGGCAAACCGATGAGCCAGTGAGCCACCAAATTGCAAATCGCGGGTGTGCGTGTATCGCCAAGGCCACGAAGTGACCCCGTGGTGACAGCCTGTAGGCCGTCAAAGATTTGAAAAACGGCTGCAATCGCCAGCAGCCTGACTCCTTGCCGGATAATTTCGTGGTCGGCCGTGAATAAATCAACCAGTGTTGCCGGAATCAAGACAAATGCGGCTGCAAGGCTGATCATGACCAGGTTGGTTAAGAAAATTGCAGCCCAGCCAGCACGGGCCGCTGATGCCAGCTTATTCGCACCTACGGCATGCCCGACGCGCACGGCAGCGGCAGATGCAATTCCGAGCGGGATCATGAAAGTCAGGCTTGTGATATTTAAGACAATCTGGTGAGCGGCCAGCGAAACCGGCGCCATCCGACCGATGAGAGTGCTGGCGAGGCTGAAAATGCCGACTTCCATGGTGATTTGTGAAGCCGCAGGAAATCCAAGTCTGACGAGTTTCACCAAATCCTGTTTGACAATCGATTGATACCATTTCGAAGGAAAGATTGTCGGGTCGATTTTCCAGATGATCCAGGCCAACCCAACCGCCAGATAAATCCGCGAAATTACAGTCGCTGCTGCGGATCCTGAAACACCAAAGGCTGGTGAGCCGAGGTGCCCGTAGACCAAGATCCAGTTGAAGGCAATGTTTAACAGGTTCGCCGACAATAATACAAGCATCACCGGCCTGACCCGCCCGATGGATTGCAGGTATCGCCGCATTGCAGAATAGACGAGTAAAGGGCCTGTGCTCCAGAGAACCACCTTCATATAATTGCGGGCCATTGGAAGCACTTCAGGCGTGAGCCCCCAATAATCGACCGTCTGTAAGACGATTGCAAATAAAACGGTCAGGAATGGTGTGAGTAAAAGTGCCAGAAAGACGCCGGTTCGAAGCCACTGGCGAGACTCATCATGCTTGCCAGCTCCATGCGATTGAGAGACAAGTGTGTCGAGGCCAAGAAACAGCCCCATCCCGAAAACGGCAAACGTGAAATAGACACTTCCACCGATCCCCGAAGCACCAATGGCGGCTGGCCCGAGGTCAGAGACAAGAATTGTATCCGCCACGCCCATGGCCATCCAGCCGATTTCGCCAAGAACCACTGGCAGAGCCAGTTTTAAAGTCGAAGTGATCTCTTGATTGAAACTTGGTGTCTGTTGCGGGTCGGATTCGTTCAAATACAATGCATCCCCAATTCCATTTCATGGATTTCTCAAATGCCCCAGGCCGCATCTGAGAGCCTGCCTTCAGTCATGACAATCGCCCGACCACCTAGTTTTACCCGTTCCCAGCGGCATTCAACCCGAACAAGTCCACCGCGTTTTGAGGCCTGAAAACCGGTCATTTCATCACGGTTTAACCGATCGCCCCAGAATGGTGCCAAAGCACAGTGAGCAGAGCCTGTGACAGGATCCTCATCAATACCCGACTGTGGTGCAAAGAATCGGGATACAAAATCATAGCTTTTGGTATTCACTGGGTCTGCCAGTGCTGTGACAATCAAGCCACGGGCATTCACCTGGAGCATTGCATGAAAATCGGGCTTGAGCCCGCGCACGATAGATTCGTCTGCCACTTCCAGGAGATAGTCGAACTGGTTTCGTCCGATATATCGAACGGCTTCAAGTGAAATAGAAAGACTTTCTATGAGTCCTGCCGGTAATGAGACCGGTTCGCAGAATTTGGCTGGAAAATCAAGCCAGATAAAATGGGGGTCAGCCTTGTCAGGCATCGCTTTTAATTCGCCGCTGTGTGTATGAAATATAATCGTGTTTTCAGGATCAGAGATTCTCGCTTGCCAAATCGCTCTGGCCGAAGCAAGTGTGGCATGGCCACACAGTTCCACTTCCAAAGTCGGTGTAAACCACCTAAGATTGAAATGGCCGCTATCGCCAGGCCAAACAAAAGCAGTTTCAGACAAATTCATCTCAGCAGCCAGATTCTGCATCCAGTCTGTTCCACGAGGTTCGTACATGATGCAAACAGCGGCTGGATTCCCTGTAAAAGGGGTATCGCAGAAAGCATCAACAACATAAATTGCGGGCGCAGGCATTGGATTCAACTTTCGATAAATTTGGCCTTGAGAGAATCAAAATACGCATCCAGGTCGACATTTCCACCTGTAATGATAATTCCCACCCGCTTGCCTGCCAGGTCAAGATTTCGGTGCAGGACAGGAGCCACTGGAACAGCGCAGGAAGGCTCGATAATGATTTTGAACCGCTCCCAGACAAATCTTAAGGCGGCCAGCATTTCCTCTTCTGTGGCCGTTACGATTTCATCGACATTTTTCTGGATCACTGCAAAAGTCTTATCGCCCAGGCTTGTACGAAGACCGTCGGCCATGGTTTTGGGGTCGCCTGAGGATTCAATTTTGCCAGAAATCATGGAACGCATGGCATCGTCGGCCCGGGCAGGCTCCACTCCGATCACGCGGGTTCCAGGCGAAAGACTTTTCACGGCGATTGATGTTCCGCTGGCCAGACCACCGCCTCCTATGGGTGTGATCACAACATCAAGTGGCCCAGATTGTTCGAGTAATTCCAAGGCGGCTGTGCCCTGCCCTGCGATCACTCGCCAATCGTTAAACGGATGCACCATCTCATAGCCGTGCTGGTCGATTAATCGCTGAACAGTCGATTCGCGGGCCTGCTGGGTAGGTTCGCAAAGTTCGACAATCGCTCCGAAGTCTTCTGTTGCTCTGCGTTTAACAGCCGGAGCCGTGCGTGGCATGACTACGCACACCGGCACGCCCAGCATCTGGCCGGCCTTGGCAAGAGCCTGACCGTGGTTACCGGAACTGTGAGTAATGACGCCCCGTTTTCGTTGCGAGTCGTCTAGCAAAAGGACGGCATTCATGGCCCCTCGAAATTTGAACGCACCGATTTTCTGAAAGTTTTCGCATTTCAGAAAAACGCTCGCACCGCTGGCTTGATCGAGCGAGTGGCTCGTCAGGACCGGGGTTCGCACCACATAGGGTGCGATTCGGTCGGCAGCGGCTTGGATCGATTCCAGATCGATGGGGATATCCATGAATGTCGTTTCGTTTTTCTGGGCTTACTTGATCGGGCTGTAGTCAAGCGAGTTCAGGTAAACGCTTTCCACTTTGGAGACAAGCTTGCCATTCTTTTCACTTTCGGCATGGGCTTTTTTCCAAGCAGGATCGGCCCCAAAAGCCTTCCATGAGGCTGTTGCTGCTTCGCGGCTGGGATAAGCCAGAATGTAAACCATTTTTTCGCCCTTGCCCGACTTTTCGTCAACAGGCTCCCAGAAACCGACCAGCTCTATGCCGTGCTTTTTGAAAAGTTCGCAGGTGTGATCACGGAATCGGGCGTGAAGTTCGGCCATTTTGCCCGGAGGCGAGTAGTAGGTCCGCATCTCAAAAACTTTGCCGGCCTTGTCGTCGGCAGATACAGAAGATGTGGCTGCAAGAGTGGTTAGAATCATGGCTGCGAGAATGGTTCTCATGGGTTGCTCCTGGGTTGGATGAGTCAGGCATGGGTTGTAATTCGGTCACAAAGCCCATTCCTTATAGCGATATAACCGCCGATCGGCAATGTTTTATGTTTGTCAGGACTCAAAATAATCATCGTCAGCGATATCAGGAATGCCCACAACCAGGACTCGCATCCGGCCCTGAGCGGAATGTACGGCCATCGGCGGTATATGCACCAGAGAGCCCTTTTGAACAGCGTATTCGGCGCCATCCACAGTGACTGTGCCGTCCCCATCCAGCACATAATACAATTCCGTAGACCGCTTATGATAATGCGACCTGGCTCCGTCAATATCCACAGCATGCGCCCATGCGGCAGGCGAAAGTGCTGTATCTTCGCAACTGATCAGCCTGTCTCTCCATCCACAGGCACTTTTTTCACGAGGGGTGTGCCCCTCATGGCGCACAAGGACTGGTGTAGGATTAAATGGATTCAAAATTCTAGCCCTCCTTCAATATTCCTTAATTCTGATTTTTCGTTCAGATGATCATGGCTGGATTGCATTTTCATGATTTTCTGGCTTATAGTTGTCGCGGCCACACATGATATATCGTATCAGAATGATGCCGGAGGCATCAAAGCAAGTAGCCGGTGGTTGAGCGAAGCGACACCACCGGTTATGAGATGGGGGTAAAAGCTGCTTGCACCCCGGCAGGGGTGCAAGACCTTATGCCGCGTTGTCCTCGGTGGTGTCGTCGCTGACGCTCCTCAACCACCGGCTACTGGCTGCGATGCCTCCGGAATCGTCGCGATCAAAAAGTGTCATTAATGGTCGCGATGATCATAACGTGGCTGAAAGGATTACCCAACAGTTTTCTGATTGGTTTATCCCTTGCCGAGCCATATGCAGGTAAAAATCTGAGAAAAGTCTCGGTCGTCTTGAACCCAAACAACCGAGATTTTCATTTGCAGGGTTATTTGGGTTCAAGATCTCGGTTTTTGGAGAGCGTGGCTGGCTGGCCTTTTGATTAAAAAGTCAGTTATTGGCTCGCCCCAGGTATTCACCGGTTCGGGTGTCGACCCGAACGATAATGTCTTGATCCAAATGCTCTGGAACTTGAATGGTGTGTCCCGTAGAAAGCTTGGCGGGTTTGGTGCGACCCGTTGCCGAATTCCCGCGTACACCGGGTGCTGTATCGACGATCAAAAGATCGACGGTGTCGGGAATCTGGATTGCGATCGGCTCATCATCGACGACCATCACCTCAAGACCTGCCATATTTTCTGTCATGTAAGGAATTTGTTCATCCATGCCTGATGCTGGGAGAGTAAACTGGTCGTATGTGGATTCATCCATGAAAACCAGTTGATCGCTATCGCGATAAAGATACTGAACTGGCCTTCGTTCAAATCGACTTTCGGGCAGAACATCTGTGCCACGATAGGCTCTTTCGACACGAGATCGTGTTTTGAGATTCCTGGCAGCGATTTTGTAAAGCGTGGCTGCACCTCTGGCGGAGGGTGTCTGAACGTGGATTTGTTCGATCATGTGGGGCTGTCCATCAATTTCAACAACCATCCGTTTTTCAAAATCTTTAGCAGGAACCACGGTTTGAATACCTCCGGAAAAGCAGAGTGAGATTTCTTGCAGAAACGATTGTAGGAGTTATACCCTTGACAACTCGACAGCTTTACGTTCCAAGACTTGATTGCTGACTTGATCCGCAATGCTATCTGAGCGTAATATATAAGATAAGAGAATAATGTGGATGGTCTTGTCAAGATCTTGACGGAACCCGTAATCATGTCAGCCAAGAGCGAGGGGCCTCAGCCCTCGGAATATCCCATCACAGAGACCCCCTTGCTGGACCAGTGCCAGCAGTCGCTCGGCCATTGGTTTCAGGATTTGAACCATCTTAAGGCATCACTGGTACACGCCTCTGGTGCTGACAGTCGGCTTGCATCGAATGAGCGACTGGAATTTTTGGGAGATGCCATTCTGGGTGCGGTGATTTGTGCTCTGCTTTATGAACGATACCCGGAATATCTTGAGGGCGATTTGACACGGGTGAAATCGGCTGTGGTGTCGCGTCGAACCTGTGCACGAATCTCCCGGGAACTTGGAATGGAGCGGTTTCTGATTCTGGGCAAAGGGATGGGTTCGACCACAAATGCCCCGGAATCTGTCTTGGCCGACATGTTTGAGAGTCTAGTCGCAGCCGTTTATCTGGATTCAGGCTTTGAAGCAGCCCGTAAAGTGATCGTGCGCCACATGGCAAAAGAGGTGGAGGCGACGGTTTCAGGCGACATCGGAGCGAACTACAAAAGTTCACTCCAACAACTTGCTCAAAAGCAGTTTGGGCGTACTCCAACATATGTTCTTGTTGAAGAAAAAGGCCCTGACCACTTGAAATGCTTTCTCGTCTCAGCGCGAATTGGATCAAGGCAATATGACCCTGCCTGGGGTGCCAACAAGAAAGATGCGGAACAGTTGGCCGCCAAAAATGCTTTGGATGCGATCTCTCTTGAGACAGCAATGTCTTGACCTTGGCCACCGGGGCAGTCAAACTGATCTTGGATTGAAATTGAATGACCAAGTAGATATCCTATTGGAATAGAGGTCCCGCACGTGAGTGGCGCTTTGGTTGGAGATTTGGACGTAAGTGGCGAAATCTGGTTGATGGTTTCGTTGCTCGTCCTGATGACTTTGTTTTTCAAGTTCAGTCGAGTCATCAGCTTACGCAACATTGACCTATTCCTGCTCTTTGCCTTGGCTCCAGGCATGATGATTCTGGTTGAGGGGTCAGGTCGCGAATCCAACTCCTTTGTCGCATATTGCTCGCTGCTTGCAGGCTCACTGCTTTGGCTGTTCCGATGCCTTTCGGATGTCGGGCTGGGCAGAAGGCCACTGTTAGAACCCAACCTGAACGCTGCTGGTCTCGCCTTTTTTGGGACTGGGATCCTGATTCTGCTGATTGCAGAAACGGTGAGCTTACCAGTCAGGGCCGGCGAGGGCCGAAACCCCGCCGAGACCGGCCTAAAGCCAACTGAGAAGCAAACCGCTGAAGCGTCCAAAAACATAGCCGTCAAGCCTTTAGAGGACATGAGCAAGGCCATGATCGAGGCCACGCCCATGCCATTTCAGCTCCGAAGCAATCCGCCTCAGGTCATCCTGTCAAGAATTCTCGCCACCATCAGCCACTTGACCATCGTCATTTGCCTGATTGTGATCGGCTGGCGTCACTTCCTCAGGCCTATCACAGGTCTTTCCGCTGCTGTGGCCTATGTCGTTTTGCCCTATACACGAATCGCACTGGTGGATAGTGGACAGGCCATTCCAGCCGCCTTGATCACAGCGGCCATTGCGCTTTACAAGAAGCCTTGGATCACCGGGCTGCTTATCGGACTCGCCGCAGGATGGATGCCCGCCTGTCTGGGAATCATCCCGATCTGGATCGGATTTTATCGCGGGCGAAAGCGATGGCGATTCACTCTGGCCGGGCTTTCGCTCGTTCTGGTCTCCGCTTTGATCGGAATCGACCTGCCCGACTTTGCCACTTGGGTGCGAGCCTTGGGTGCACGCAGCCTGAGCGAAACCGGCCTGCTTTTTGATCGCGAATTACCCGTGAGCTCGAGTCTTTGGACAGGTGTTGACCCAAGCTATCGGCTGCCAATCGTTGTAGCCTATTTGCTGATGGCCATCGGTGCTTTTTTCTGGCCGATCGAAAAGAATCTGGGCGAATTGATTTCAATGTCTGCCGCAATGCTCATCGCCAGCCAATTCTGGTATCTTGAAAAAGGTGGAACGCTGATCCTGCTTTACCTCCCTCTGATTCTGCTCATGATGTTTCGGCCTAACCTTCAGCCCAAGCAAATTGCATGGCGAGCCCAGTTTATGCGTAAAGACCAAGGTGTCGGAGAGATACTAAGATGACTGCTCCAAAACGAAGTGAAAAAATCATCATTTCCAGCCAGCTTGTCCAACCATCAAAACAATCTGTAACAGAGAATCCAATCCAATTATCCAGGAGATGGCGGATCACCGGCGTTGGGTTGACAACTTTAGGAGGCTTACTGGCCTTTGCCTGCCTTTCCATCGTTTTGATGGCACCCAAATTATTGGCAGACTTTTTTGTGCGTGGCTTCTGGAATCATCCCTATGGTTCACGTAATTATTCGGTTTTCTCTGATTTTATCTTCTTGGCAATGTATGACCAGGATTACGGTTATATTGGCAGCTATCTGATTGGAATTCTGGTGAGTTGCGTGCTGTTTTATTGCCTCTCGCAAGTGCTTGAATATCTAGGTTTTCCTGTCTATCGTGAGGGTGAATGATTCCGATCCGAACTGGCTTGCCAGAGATGACCGAAAATTTTTTCTTACTCAGACTTCATTGACTCAAAGCCGCTGATAGACTGTCATTTGAAATATCAAAAAAAGGAAACCAATGGCTTTAACCTCTTATAGACGTCCCCGCCAAAACTAAACAAGCCTCTTTTTACGCCGCAACTTCTTCTATATTCTTGTATTAAATCAATATTTTGCACTTGATTTTAGATGGCGGTTTTGGTATGATATCCCTATTCACTACAAGGGGTTACGTTCGTCATGATTCACACAATCGATCCTCGACAAAAGCGACTTTTCGACCCCTACGAAGGGCTCATCACTCCGGCTGGCCTCAAAATTATCGCCGGGGGATGGCAGGGCGTGTTCCGGCATATCCTCCTCGAAAAAATGCCCGTTACTGAATTGGCCACAAATTTCAGCAAAATCGCCGGCGCCTCCACCAAAGAACTCTACTCCATGGCCGGTATCGTCTTCCTCGCCGACTTCTTCGGCTGGACCAACCTCCAGGCGGTCGAAAACTTTCAGTTCCGTATCGACGTCA
>CAMBEP010000044.1 GCA_945865635.1 Candidatus Kuenenia stuttgartensis | reverse complement strand
CAAGTAGCCGGTGGTTGAGCGAAGCGACACCACCGGTTATGAGATGGGGGTAAAAGCTGCTGGCACCCCGGCAGGGGTGCAAGACCTTATGCCGCGTTGTCGTCCGGTGGTGTCGTCGCTGACGCTCCTCAACCACCGGCTACTGGCTGCGATGCCTCCAGCATCGTCGCGATCAAAAAGTGTCATTAATGGTCGCGAAGAGTATAATGCAGGCACGCAATGAAATGGTGAATCTCACCAAACATTGTTGAATTGCTCAACTGCACGTATTGACGGAAAAATTGAGTATAGTATCTACTACACTTATTCCCTATCCAAATTCTTTCGGTCTTTTGATTGTGGTCCCAAGGCTTGTTTCAAGCAATGATCGCAAAAAGGATCCATGACCATGAAGAGCAGCGACAAGACTTTTTTAAAGCCTGCTGCTAATCTCAGCGCTGAAGACTTGTCGGTTTTTAACGACCTCCTCTCGGGCATTGTTCGGGCTCGCCTGCCGCTTGAAGCCGGCCTGAGCGCCGTGGCGGCCGACTGGCCAGGCAGAGCAGGTTCGCTGCTCCGTCAGCTCCAATCCCAACTCCAGCAGGGACAAAGCCTGGAATCCGCCCTGACAATGCTTTCAAGCACCCTTCCAGGTGAATATTCGGCCTTGATTCGTGCCGGGCAGTATTCAGGCAGGCTGCCTGAAATGCTTGATGATCTCTCACGCCTGGCTCGCCTGCGTCAGGAATCGCGGCGACTGGCCGTCATTTCTCTGATTTACCCCTTGATCGTCGCCGTTTTTGCGACCCTTCTTGGCCTCTTTGTCCTGACCAGGATTCTGCCCGTCATGCTGGTCACAATGCTCGACTCTCGGGTTGATGTGCCTGCATGGCTCACTGCCATGGGGCATCTCGGCAATCGGCTTACCACCGTGTTCTCCCCTGAAATCTGGGCGGGTGTGATCGGCCTGGGGCTTCTTTTCCTGATTTTTCTCAGCTCGCAGATTGGCCACCTTGCTGAGCGGTACGCAGAGCGAATCCCGCTTCTGGGCAAGGCTTGGCGAGACTCGCGAATCGCCTACTGGGCCGACTTGATGGCTCTCTTGATCGACCACGGCACACCCGAGGCCGAAGCCGTGGAACTGGCGGCCAGAGTGGGCGGCCAGCGCCAGTTGATCAACAAAATGGAATCCCTGACGACCCTTCTCCGAACTGGGCATCAGCCCACAATCAACGACTGGAAGGCCGCCGGAGTGCCTGTCCTGGGCGCCTGGGCCGTCACTTGGCGGGGCGCTTCAGGCGATCGTGTGGCCACGCTTCGTCTGATTGCCGACAACTATAACCGCCAGGCCAGAAACCGGATGCTTCTGAGCTCCAACCTGCTGCCTTTGCTTTGCCTTGTGCTGATCGGTGGTGTTTTCACATTAACCTACGGGCTGCTGATGTTTTTGCCGCTCACGGCACTTTACCGGAGCCTCTCCTGATGACCATCGCAATCTCGGCGACGATCCGTTTATTGAGGGAGTTTCAGCGATGATCGACCCGCTGCCGCAGGCCATTCCAGCTCGCCCTTCATTTGGCCTTGGCGTTGAGGAAATGGGCCGCCTCACAGAAATTGTCGCACAACTGTCAAAATCCCAGCTCCCTCTACCCGAAGTTCTTATGGGCATGGCTGAGGATATCCCAAGCAAGGAGCTTTCGAAGGCTTTAAAATTCGTTGGCAAGGCGGTCTCTGAAGGTCTCTCTGTAGAAGAAGCTCTTGATCAGGCCCAGGCCCATTCCAGCACCTCTGCCAGCGGTATCGTCCGCACAATCCTGCGCACCGGAACCCCCAGCCAGACCCTCTTTCGGATCCTCAAATATCAACAGGAACGAGCCCAGCTCAGACGCACCTTCTGGCTGAAATTATCCTATCCAATTCTGCTCATCTTCTTTTGCTCCATTCTCTTCGGTGGTGTCATGTGGGTTGTGTCAAACCAAATGGTCCCCATCTTTCGCGACTTCGGCGTAAGCCTGCCAGGCATTTCGCAAGCCGTGATCTCACTCGCTGAACTGACCGCAAGAATAGGCTTGGCCGGGGTTTTTATCCCACCTGTCATAGCCTGTTGTACGCTTTGGGTTGTCTCCTGCGGAATCAACGGTTCGCTTCACAAATGGCTTGATCTGGCCCAGTTCTGCCGCACGATGTCCGACCTCGTGGAAGCCAGTTGCCCACTCCTGGACTCGCTCACCATCTGCCGAATGATGCTTACCGGAAAACTGGCCCTGGCGACCGAAGACATGATTGACCTTGTTCGGCATGGCGATGATCTGGCTACAGCCCTGGAGCTTCAAAAGTCCATTCCGGACGGCGTCTCCCAACTGGTCCGATGGTCCCAGGCCAGTGGCGGCTCAGGTGCCGAGGGACTGAAAGTCAGCGCGGCCCTGTTTGAGGCCCGAAGCCGGAGTCAAACCCGATTTCTAAGCTCACTTTTCAGCGTCGTTGCCGTGCTTTTTGTAAGCTGGCTGATTCTTTTGATCACTCTGGCGATCTTCCTGCCCCTGATCACCATGATCAGCCGGCTTTCTGGATGATTCCATCCATGCCGCAACGAAAATCCAATCATCCATGAATCCAGATCAATCAAATTCTCCTGATATGTCAGATTCGCTCAGCCGAATCCGCCAGAAACGCAGGTCTCGCTCCAAGCGTGGCGGTGGCCTCACCATCCAGAGCCTGATTCTTGCAACTGTGGCCTTTGCCATTCTCTTCAGTATCCTGAAGCTCTTCCAAAATCACCTGTCCGCTCTGCTCATCCTGTCATTCTTTTTTGGCATCAGCATGATCATCGGCCTGAGCTTCACCCTGGCCAGGCGTAAGTCAGGCTTTCAGGACGCATTTCTTGAACTCATTGCCATATCGCGCCGCACCAGCTTGCCACTGGAGGTGGGTTTGCGTGCGTTTGCACCTCAGTGTGGGCGCAGTTATGGCCGTCGCCTGATGATGTTGGCCAACAGACTGGAAGCCGGTGTCCCCCTATCAGATGCTGTTGCAATCACCTCTGGCGTGATGCCGCTTGACCAGCGGGTTGCATTTCGTGTTGCCGAATTCGCTGGCAGTACAACACATTCCATGGAGCGCATCGTTAGGGTCCGTCAAAATCGAATGGAAGCCCTGCGGCCCATCGTTGACATGTCCGTTTATTTCCTGTTCGTCACCATGCAGATCATCTCTGTGGGCGGATTCCTGAGCTATTTCATCTCGCCCAAAATGCAGGCCATATTTAACGACTTCGGCATGCCTTTGCCGAAAACCTTCATTGCGTTTCAAGCCATATACTCAAATTCAATGATCTCTTTCTTCCTGAGTAATTTTGGAATTTTGGCAATAATTGCCATCATCTATATTCCGTCTCTTTTTCACAGTGGTCGGGGAATGGGCTTTCTGGGCCGATTTGTACCATGGATCACAACCAGTGAACGTGCCAGCGTGCTGCGTGGGCTGGCTGATACCATCCAGGCCGAATTGCCGATCGACGATTGTATGTTGATTTTCGCCGATTGGTCGATGCGTGGACAGCTCAGGCGCAGGGCTTTCAGGGCACGTCGAGCCATGCTTCAAGGTGTGGACTGGACTCAAGCACTGCGTTCCGAGGGGCTGGTAAAATCGTCCGAAGTGCCGTTATTAAAATCGTCAGCCGAATCAGCCAGAGCCTGCTGGGCACTCGAGCAATTGGCCGATTCCATAGAAAGCAGACTCTGGTACCGCTATCGCCTGCTCGCCGAACTTTTTAGCCCTCTCTTCACATTATTCATGGCGAGCCTCGTATTTCTGGTAGGT
This sequence comes from Candidatus Kuenenia stuttgartensis, assembly GCA_945865635.1. Lineage (GTDB taxonomy): Bacteria > Planctomycetota > Planctomycetia > Isosphaerales > Isosphaeraceae > QWQI01. Next base: position 36,239 of record CAMBEP010000044.1, on the reverse strand, counting down.
TTAGCCTTCTTCACACCTCTCGTTGACTTGATCAGGAGGCTTGCATCTTAACCATGACCCCTTTGAATACCAATCCGAACAATGGTATCCACAAAAAAACAGGCCGCAATCGCAAGGCATTCCTTGTGGTGGATGGCATTGCAGGTGCCGCCTTGGCTGCCATTGCCCTGAGCCTGACACTTTGGGTGCTTGGCACGGATGTGAAAATCCGTAAGGCTCAGGATCAAAGAATTGCCCTCTTGCAATCGACCCAAAACCTGCTGGAACGGCTCGAAACCATTGCATTTGAGAAACTCACGGCGCCCCTCGCAGAATCAATCGCAACAGACCTCGTAAAGGCAACCAACCTGCCAGACCTGCATTTTCAGGTCGAGATCGCTCATGAAACGGCCCCCGTAGAGTTCAAACAACTTCGGGTGAAAGGTCAGATTGGTCAATCCGAAAGCCTTTTGATCCGCCTTTGGAGAGATCGTTACCCAGGGGCCAAAAAATCATGACACAACTCATCTGCAGGCCATCACAAATCGACTCAACTCACCCTGGGCGGCGGCGTGGCTTTACCTTGATCGAAATGCTGGCCGTCATGACCATGTCAACCATGGTCTTGGGCCTACTCTTCCTGATGCTCGTCGGGATCATCCGCCGTATGAACACGGCTGACCTGCAATTGGCACGCCAATGGAATCTCTCTCATGCGGCCCAGACCATTCGGGATCTGGCCCATGAATCAAGCGGATTCGAGATCAGCGATCACGGCAATAGCCTGATTTTAAAACCATCCGGGGCCTCAAAGTCGCCAATTCATATAAAAATTGCTGATCACCCGTTTCGGCTCGAAATTACCAACGCATCATCCAGCAAAGGCCGGGTTCTTGGCCTGACGGGGCTGGAACGCGGTCGGTTTTCCACAATTGCAATCAAAGAAGCGTCAGCTGCGATGATTGTTCTGGAATTCTGGCCGGATTCTGCCGCAACCAAACGGCTCAACATGCCTGTAGCCTCAGAAAATCGGCCGATTCGGATCGAAGCCGCCATTGGCATCGATCTGCTTAAGAATTCATCGATTTCGTCGGAGGCGATCAAATGATCAGACGACCGCGATTGCACTCCATCGCCACCAGCAATTCGGGCCTGACACTGATACCAGTGCTTGCGTCGATCCTGCTTTTATCGATATTCATGGGCTTGCTTGTGCAGCGTCAGGTACGCGGCCAGTTGGCATGGAAAATGGAGGTCCGCAAGTCGATCGCACGCAACATGGCGCGCTCGGAGCGAGACCGGCTCATGCAATTGAAAGTCTCGGGCCAGAAAATCCCTTCCGGCAATCGCGTAATCAGACCAAGCCAGAATTCTTTTTTGGCTGAGCCGGCTTCAATCCTGGTCGAAGCCACAAAATCGCCCTCAAATGGCCATAAAATCACGGTTCAGATACCATCGGATTCCACTTCCAACTTCGTAAGAGAGGCCTTGGAACTTCCATGACCAGCAGCATGAATCAGCCCACTTCACAAAACCATTCCAGCCAGGATTTAAACTCAGCGAGCCTTAACATGAAACGTCGCGGATTTACACTGATTGAACTTCTGGTTGTCATTGCCATTATCGCCGTTTTAATCGCTCTGCTGCTGCCCGCCGTGCAGTCAGCCCGCGAGGCGGCCAGAAGGGCTCAATGTGTGAATAATCTCAGCCAGTTGGGCTTGGCGATGAATAATTATGAATCCGCCCATTATGTTTTTCCACCGGGTGTGATTAATGCGACTGGCCCGATTGACAATCTTCCAAAAGGCTCGCACTTCAACTGGATCACCCAACTCCTTCCCTATTTTGAACAGAAGTCCGCCCAGCGACATTTCAATTTCAATGTGGGGCTTTATGACCCACACAATTTGACAGTCCGAGGAGTGACGATCAGCACATTGATGTGCCCATCGGATGCCGGTTCCTGGCGCGGCATGACCGTCGGCGTCGACAGGATCGCGACCAGCTCCTACGCTGCGAATTATCACGATACGGAAGCCCCGGTCGATAAAACCAACAAGGGTGTCTTTTATTTGAATTCAGCGACCCGGCTTGAAGAAATCCAGGACGGTTCCAGTTACACCATTTTTCTGGGCGAGCACAAAACCGCTGCCGACCTTGGCTGGGCCAGCGGTACATCGGCGACATTGCGAAATACAGGCCATCCTGTCAACGCGTCCAGCGGCTTCCCGCCCTTGATCGCCTCCGACGGTACGGCCGCAGGAGCTCCAAATTTCACGGGAATTCCGGGTTCCAACGACGAGGTTGAACCCATTGCCACTCAGAAAAATGAGACTCCGGACCAAGCCCGATTGCGATTCCAGCGGTTCTGCGGCGGATATTCGAGTAGCCACCCGGGAGGTTCCAATTTTTGCTTCGGCGACGGATCCGTTCGATTCCTGAAAAATACCCTACAGCCACAGATCTTCAACCGCTTGGGAAATCGAGCTGATGGTGAATTGATCAGCTCCGACAGCTATTGAGTTCGTCACGAATATTCCGCAGGTGTCCATGAAAATCCCTGATTCAAAACTGCCCGAAAGCCTTGAACAAATCAGGGATTTCAAGATCCTTAGCCAAATGGCCGAAACCCCGGAAGGTGAAGCCCAGCTTGAAGACCTGATTCAAAAGGCACTTCTCGAATATTCAGGCCACGGCTTGCCTCATGCCGCATGGAGCTGGCTACTGGCGAAAAATAATCGGCTGACGGATGCAATCGCAGCCATGGATCAAGCCATGGAGTTAGGCCCTGAGGAATTCCGAGTCGTATGGCAGCTCAACAGGGGCATGTTCTTTTCCATGCTGGGAAATGGTCATAAAGCCCTGAAAGATATGACGGAATCTATCAAGAAGTCCCCTAAAGAACCCACTGCGCACGTTCTGCGGGGCCTTGAGCTGAAGAAACTTGGCGATGGCCTGAGCGGAGTTCTTGAAGAGCAGATCGGCCTTGTTTTAAATGGCACCATCACGGAAACGGACCTCTACCAATTTATTTATCAATACATTTTTTATACCAGCCCGGAACACCTGAAATCTACCTTGCAGATTTTATGCGAGCCTTTACATGCCGGTGCCAGGGCCTTCAGGGCAGAAATGCTCATGAATCTCGGCATCCCCTCGGCTGCATTTCACGATTATCAGGTTGCAACTCGCCTGGATCCAAAAAACCTTGGATTCCTCGTCCGCCTCGAAGATATCCAACACAACGGCCTCATGGCCTCCAGTCCATTGATTCAGACGGAAAACCCCAATTGTGAGCTCTGGCCATTTTATCAGAAATTACTCGACGATTATACACAGTTTTGGAACTCGATTGTGATCGTTCCCGATCATGGATTGCGAATCGGCCTGATTGAGAAAATATTTGGCAGGGCCAGCAAACATTCCACATTCGATTTAAATCGCAGTTCCTGGAATATGTTCTGCATCGGCCTTGCCCTGACCTCTTCCTACTGGCCATTGAGCCTCTTGGGCCCCAAGCTGAGCGATTCCATTGCTAACAACCAATTCCATCACTCCGTTCTGCAATATAATGAAATTAAAGTCCGCGCCGACCAAATCTGGCACGCACTCTCCTTCATTCTGGTCATCACCTATTATATCGGCATGATGATAAACCTTGGAGGCTTTATCCAGTGGATACTCAAATGCCGGATTGCTGATCTGCAAGCCAAGCTTCACAGCTTCCATTTGCTGATGAGATTCCCATTGATGTATCTTTTTGTCCTTTTTTGCACCCTGTTCGTTTCGCTTCATATCAAGCTACAGGAATACCTGATATTGATCTGTTCAGAAGAGCTTGATTCCATCATTCAAATGCTGAGATAACCCACCCAATCAAAACGCCTGAATTGTGGATGTAGAGACGCAAAAAAAAATGTGTCGCCTATACTCTTCGCGACCATTAATGACACTTTTTGATCGCGACGATGCCGGAGGCCTCGCAGCCAGTAGCCGGTGGTTGAGGAGCGTTTCAGCGACGACACCACCGGACGACAACTCGGTATAAGGTCTTGCACCCCTGCCGGGGTGCCAGCAGCTTTTACCCCATCTCATAACCGGAAGGTGTCGCTTCGCTCAACCACCGGCGACTTGCTTTGATGCCTCCGGCATCATTCTGATACGATGTATCATGTGTGGCCGCGACAACTATAATTCCCGCTTTCAATCATTTTTCAAAAAAATGCCAAATCAATATCCGCATGATTTTAACCACTCATAGCTTTTACGGAGCCGATCAACACGCTCTTCCAGCCCGGGTTCCGGCTCGCCGCCGATGCCTTCCAGCTCAACGGTATAAGCACCTTTGTAATTCTGGGCATCGAGTGTTTCGCGAATTGAAGTAAAATCGACCGCCCCGCCCTCGCCCAAAGCCGGGAAAAACCAGTCTTCAAGCTGGCCACGATTGTCTTTGACGTGAACATTGACCACTAGCGAAGCCACTTTTTTGAGCTCGTCCATAGGTGTCATGCCTTGGTTGTAATAGGCAATGTTTCCTGTATCAAAATTCAGACGAACCGCCGGGTGATCAACAGCTTCCAAGGTTTGGAGCATGGCCGAAGCGTTTTGGGTCGGGCCCTTGTGCGTTTCCAGAGCAAGCATAATTCCACAATCGGCAGCAACATTGCCAATGGTGTGCAAATTGCCGGCAATAACAGACCACTCATCAGCGTTGGCCGGCTGGCCTGCACCTGTGACGCAAATCTTGACCCCAAACCAGCGGGCTGCAAATTTGATCCGATTGCAAGTCGTCGTCACTCCCTCTTGAGTCAGGAGATTGGCACCCCCAACATTGCATCCGGAGACCGCAGCCTGATGGCGGGCCAAATGCTCTACGAAACGCTGGGCTGTTGCATCATCAGCCTTCTCCGTCACAACCGACTCTTCCGGGATAATCAGGCCACCAAAATTATGACCGCGCAGGGCCAACTCAAGATGTGTCAGCCCTGTAGCTCGAAGATTTTCAGAGGCGGACCAAACCCCAAGTGGGCCAAATGAGTTGGAGAAGCAGCTCAGAATTCGGTTCATTTCGGGCACCTGATAGAGAGGCATGGTCTGTTTTTGTAAGGATCAGACTTTTAAAATGGCGTTCCAGAGAGCAGGAGATCCATTTCTCCAGATTCAGACAGTCAATCGAGCCAGGCCCGCATGCTTTTCCTAAAGGTGAAGCCTGAAGCTGACAATCACTCGCAAATACTTACGAGTCATCCAACAGATGCTCTTCAATCAAAAAGAACACCTTGGCATCCTGCCCTGGGTCAAAACGGATCGAGCTTTCAAGTCACTTTTCAAGCATCCTGAAAGCTTTATCCGAAAGCGGCCCTGAGAGAGGATTCGTGTTGGTCAGCAAAAAAACTCTCAGGGAGCGGTTGGGGCCAATCCTACGGCAGCTCCACCGGTACCACCAGGAATACGGGGCGATGTCGAGTCGGGCCCGCCCGAAGCCGAAGGAGCCGCTTCGCCTGTTCCAGTGCCTGATTTCGCCTTGGCATCTGTTGCTTCTTCAGCCGTGTTGTCGTAAGGTCTTGCGGCTGTATGCTTTGTAACCCAATCCGAAGCATTGAAGGCGTTCTTGCCCTTGAATGGACCTGTCAGGCCGACTTCCACAAGCTTCAGGGCCTTCTCATCAAGCCCGAGCCCAAATGGAGGATTGGAAGTTCCGGGTGTATACATGCCCCAGAAAATCTTTTTATGAACCGGCGCGGTTTGAAGAATGACCATCAGAAACCCGACCAAAAGACCGGCTGCGGCTGCGCCGAAGACGATCTTGCCGATCCCCTCCAAAGCAGGAGGCAGGTGCAACTTGCCGGGCGCGAGATAATCGGTCGCAAATCGAAGCAGAATCAGAGTCACGGCAAAGATGCCGCCAAGACTCAGACAGTCAGCAAACCCGCTCAGGAACGATGCGCTTTTGACTATGATCCCAGCCAGTTTGTCGGCAAAACTCATCGCCACAAGAGCAGAGAATGCGATGTTGAAAAATGCCAGAGCCGATCCCCAAAGGCCTTCCGATGAAATCGCTATGAAAGCGAAGAACAGGAAGAGCACTGCCACACCATCAAAAATCATATCCATGCCAACAACTCCTCAAAAATGCTTTTTCTTATGCCAGATATTGTTCAGTGAATGAATCCCCGAACCCCATTCAAAGCCAAGGCTTATTTCAAAGCCCGCATGAGTTCGTCAATCGATGTTCGGCCTTCCAGCACAAGCCTCAAACCATTCCGCGAAAGCCCCATCATGCGCTGCTGGGCCGCAGCGGCACGCAAGGCGGCTTCGGTTGGATTATTGGCGATGATCTCGCGAATCGCATCTGTCACCTCAAGCACTTCGAAGATCCCGGTCCGGCCCACGAATCCAACACCGCTGCACTCAGGACAAACCTGTGGCAATGGCTCTGTCGGAGGACGGTAGAATGCTTCCGTATCCTCTGGCAGATTGTATTTTTTGAGGAATTCAGGCTTCGGCTGATATGGCTCCTTGCACCCTTCGCAAAGTGTGCGAACAAGCCGCTGGGAGACTATCAGTACCAGCGATTCGGCAATCGCATCGCGGCTCAGGCCTCGTTCGATCAGGCTCATGATGCCCTTGACGGCATCCGTTCCAACACACGAGGATAACACAAGCCGATTGGTGCTTGCCGCCTGAAGGGCTACCTTCGCAAGATCGTCGTCCCGGAAGTCGCTCAGCATCACAACTTGCGGATCGGTCCGAAGAATGCTCTTGAACTTGTCAACAATCGTCTCGCCAGCCTTGGGGTTGAATTCTTCCGCAACCACGTTGTCAATTTGCTGTTCCACCACTTCTTCAAGTGTCTTGATGTCCCGAATCATCGGGTCAAGTGAGCGGACAATGCTATAGATCGTGTTCGACTTGCCACACCCGGCTGGCCCAACGGCCAAAACCAAGCCCATATCCTTTTCTACCGAAGCCCTTACCTTCTCTTCCTCTTTCGAGGTTAAACCCAGCAGTTCGAGCTTGGTGACCATGATTCGCTTGTCAAACAGGCGAATCGCGACCTTCTCGCCCACCTTCGTGCCGGCCGAAGCCACCCGGGCCTCGACCGTCCGGTTTTCCACCTTGGCCGAAAACGTCCCTTCCTGGGGCTTTCGCTTCTCTTCAACACTCATGCCCGAAAGCGTTTTGATAATGTCCACAATTTCCGGACCAGTCTCTGTATCAAAGGGCTCGGCCTGTACCAGCACACCGTCAATCCGATATCGGACCTGAAGCTGATCCTGAGAAGGTTCCAGATAAATATCCGTCGAGCGACGGCTGACCGCATCGTATACCAAGCCCTGAACCTCTTCGAAAAGCTCAAATTCTTTCGCTCTGGCAACCCGGAACATGTCCATCTTGCGCGTGTTCAGGTCGATGCCCACGAACTCGACCGGTATTCCGGCATTGGCGGAAGCCTTGTTACGGTTGAATACTTTTTTCTTCGCACCAAGCTTGCCGAAAAACTCATTGGCGATGTTACCGAAATGGTACAAAGTTAGGACTTTATCCACATCAGCCACCTGACCGTTGCGGCTCACGACATACGCCAGTGTCGGCACAAGATATGCAAAACTCATCGCCGCAAGGCCTGCACTAAAATACGGCACCAGCAACATCACCAGAAGGCCTATGATACCAGTGAGCACGCTGGCTGTGATCCAGGCGGCCCGTTTCTCAAGGCCAAGGCCAAATGAGTCGTCATCAATCCACCAGACGGTGGGAACCCAGATCACAAACAAGGCCAGTGCCGGTAGAAATATGGCGATGTTCATGTAAAAGCCGGTAATCCGCTCCACTTCAGCCGTCTGGGCCAGAAGCCACGCGGATGGCAGAATCGCTTCCGCCTGAACCGAATCAAGGGCCAAAAAAGGCACACCAACTATGGCCAGTGTCATGATTTGCAAACTTTTGAGCCGAACGAGTAGCATAAGTTGTGCTTTCCACAGGTAGTCGGTGATTGGATTGGTTTCAGGAACATGCAGGGCCAGCCAAAAGCTTGCCCTGAACCCGGTCGGAAGTTGATGGGCATTACAAAATTCCCGGAGCCGCCACTTGAATGCCCTTGAGGGCCATCTTCAGAGCGTCGGGGCTTGGGGCCACTTCAAAGGCGGTGGACCGTTCGATCTTCTCGGCCAGTACAAGCTGACGCAAGCTCTCGGTAAAGTCCATCATGCCTTCGTCCTGTCCGATCCGGATCGCATCGGAGAGCTTCGAATCTTCCTCCGCCAGGATCAGTTTCCTTACGGTCGGGTTACTTCTCATGATCTCACAGGTCGGAATCCGTGTCGCACCCGTTTTTTCGGCCCAGTCTTTGGTCGTTTTCAGCAATTTCTGAGCCACCACAGCCTTCAGGTTGAAGGCCAGATTCTGACGCATCGCCGAGTGCATTTCCTGGGGGAACAGGTCAAGGATCCGGCTGATGGTGGATGGTGCGCTCGAGGCGTGGATGGTTCCAAAGACAAGGTGGCCTGTTTCCGCGGCGTGAAGGGCGGCCAGGAATGTGTCCTGGTCACGCATTTCACCCACCAGGATAATGTCAGGATCCTGACGCACCGCATGCTTCAATGCAATGTTCCAGTCGAGAACGTCAATGCCGATCTCTCGCTGGTTGACAATCGACTTGGCGTCCTTATAAGTGTATTCAATCGGGTCTTCGACCGTCAGAATATGGCATCGCTCGTTTTCATTCACATACTGGAGCATGGAGGCAATTGTCGTCGATTTGCCTGAACCGGTCACACCAGCCAGAATGATGATTCCGGTGTCTTCTTTGGTGATCTCGGCCAAAATCGGAGGCAGGCCAAGCTGCTCAAAGTTAGCAATCGAATCGCTAACCCGACGAGCCACTAAAGCCAATGAACCACGCGCTCTGAAAAGGTTGACCCGAAATCGGGTCTCGTTGCCTTGCTCGTCGCGAAGAATGTGGGCGAAATCCACGCCCCCTTCATCTTCCAGGATCTGCTTCTGCTTGGCTGTCAGCAACGGGAACATCAGCCGTTCCATGTCTGCCGAAGTCAAGGGCGGCAACTGCATCTGCCTGAGAGTTCCTGCAAGACGCATCGCTGGCGCAAGGTTCACCTTCAAGTGAAGGTCAGACCCCTTATGCTTCATACACATGCGGAACAGCTTATTGGCTTCGGGCTCGTTTGCTGACGTTCCGACAGCAATATCCGGGGCAATCGACATATATCCGAATCTCCTGCAAGAGCAGTGCGATGGTAAATTTAGAGGATACGGTTGGGCGGAGCGAAGACCATCGTCAATCTCTCATCTCTGCATGTACTCAATAATTTACACAGTTCCGGCATCGAATACAATTCCGCTCGCCTGAGAACTTCACAAAAACCTTTTCCTGTTGCCGTTACAATCTATAAGCCCTATTCATGATCAAGCTCCAAAATTCTCTCAACCGTTCAGCACCCCAACTCTGCCAGAAGACGCATCGGCAAACCTCGGCGTGCCAATTCCGACTTTAAGTCTCCTATGATGAGCTGTCGCTGGTGAAACAGACTTGCGGCTAGAGCAGCGCTGGCATGCCCATCACGCAGGATCGTCTCAAAATGGTCGATCGAACCGGCTCCGCCTGATGCCACCACGGGAATCGATACCGCATCGGCCACGGCACGGGTAATTTCCAGGTCATAGCCCGCCTGGGTCCCGTCGGCATCCATCGATGTCAATACAATCTCGCCAGCTCCTAGACGCTCCACCTCCCTGGCCCAGCTTACGGCTTCAAGCCCCGTCGCAAGCCGGCCACCGTTGATGTGTACCTCACAGACCTGCTTGCTCACCCCCTCCATAAATTTCCAAATCCTCTTGGGGTCAATATTTACCACGATGCACTGGCTGCCAAACCGCTCAGCCGCCCGACGCACCAGATCTGGGTCTCGCACTGCGGCTGAGTTGATCGAAACCTTGTCTGCCCCCGCGTTCAAGAGCCTTCGAATGTCGTCCAGATTGCGAATGCCACCTCCTACCGTGAGCGGCATGAAGCAGACTTCCGCCGTGCGCGAAACCACATCCAGCATAATGTCGCGGCCTTCGTGGCTGGCCGTAATGTCCAGAAAGACCAGCTCGTCGGCACCTTCCTCATCATAACGCGAGGCAAGCTCAACGGGATCGCCAGAATCACGCAGGTTGACAAAGTTTGTGCCCTTTACGACACGACCCTGATGAACGTCAAGGCACGGAATGATTCGTTTTGTAAGCATTTTTTATTCGTTGAGGGAAGCTCAAGATTCTTGTTTCTGATCGATCAAGAGGCCAGGCCACTGCCTTTGACTTCCTGTGACTAAGTCTAACTTATCAAATAACGGTCATCCATGCATGATCAATCCGAAGCGCCCAAGCCTCAAAGGCAATCCCAGACGCAGCGACCGGCTTATCTGCCATATCTAGACGGATTCAAATTACCTGTCAGAAGAAGGGGGGGCGATCAATATCATCCATAAAAAAGCCGGGGACTGGTTACCCCGGGCATTGTCAACAATTCGCCTGGATAAATTGTGCGGGCGACCTTAAGGTCAGTCCGCAACAACGATCTTGATGACTTTTAAACGGAGTGAACCTTTAGGGATGGGGATTTCAACCACATCGCCGATCTGTTTACCAACCAGGCCTTTACCGACCGGACTGGTGGCAAGGATTTTATTGACTTCGTAGTCTTCCTCACCGGGGCCGACCAGGGTGTAGTCTTCTTCGTCGTCGAAGTCCATGTCCTTGACGGTGACTTTGCAGCCAAACACGACCCGATCCGTCTTGATATTGGTCATATCAACGATTTGTGCGGATGCGAGTTTACCTTCGAGATCTCTCATGCGAGCTTCAAGCATGCCTTGGGATTCGATGGCAGCATCGAACTCGGCATTTTCAGAAAGATCGCCCTCAGCGCGAGCTTCCGCGATTTGATTCGCGATGCGCGGTGAATCCACATTTTTCATGTGATCCAGAATCGCTTTGAGTTTCTCGAAACCGTCTTTGGACATGGGGATACGGTCAATCGCCATTCCCTGAGTCTCCTAATATTTCAACAATCGCTGAAGGTAATCGACACGGAGAGTTTCAAAACGACTTTGAGAGACGACTCGCTGTCAGTCTCAAAAACCCGAAATGATCATGAGGAGCCCGATAGATCACTGATCAAAGCAGAACCGGATGTGGTCAACCCACACCCGGCGTTTTCAGATTCATCCTAGATTAATCAACGATCGATCCGGACGCAAGTGGCTTGAAGCCGCCTTGAAAAATATGATCACTCGTGACGAAGGGCTTCGATCGGGTCCATCTTGGCGGCACGGCTTGCCGGATAGAGTCCGGCAATGACGCCCACAATGACCGAGACGCTGAAAGCGATGACGATCGACTGCAGTGTGACCACGGCTTTGACCTCGGAATAAAGGGTGATGACAGTCGGGATGACGATCCCAATGACGACCCCCAGAACCCCGCCCACTCCAGAGAGCACGATCGTTTCGATCAGGAACTGCTGGACGATGTCGTTCCGCTTGGCGCCGAGAGCTCGGCGGATACCGATCTCGCGGGTTCGCTCGGTGACTGTTGCCAGCATGATGTTCATAATGCCAATGCCACCCACAATCAGAGAGATTCCAGCGATGGCACCCAGAACAAGGCTCCAGATCCGGGCCGACCTTTGAGCTTCAAGCAGAAGGTCGTAGGGCACTGTAATGGCCACATCCTTCTTGCGATCATGCATGTTGTAAGGCTCAATTGCGGCCTTCACGATGGGAACGGTGGGCAGAACCAGTTTGGTGTCTTCCACCTGAAGCGTAATTTGGGAAAGCTGTGTCTCTTCCATTTCCATGGAACCGGCACGACTGTTCATGATCCGTTCCCCAAACCGCAGACGGCACGTGTTGATCGGGATGTAAACATCCTTGTTGTAATCCTGGGCCGCAAAGGAGCCACCAATACCGGCTGTGGATTGCCTGAGTTGAGTGACACCGATCACGGTGTAATAGTCAGAACCGACCTTGATCGACTTCCCGATCGGATCTTCATACGGGAAAAGAGTTTCGGCAGAACCGGCCGCAAGCACGACATAATTCTGGTAGTCGCGATTGTCGGTTTCCGAGAGGAATCGGCCACGCGACATTTCCAGGCGGTTGAAGTCCATATAGTCCGATGTGGTGCCGACCACTCGACCATCAACCGCTTTATTCAAGCGACGAATCTCTTTTTTGATCTCGCGGATCGGAAGTGCTTTTTTGATGGTCGGGACTGTGGCCACAAGCCTGTCAAAATCGTCGTATTTCAGGCCATAGTTCAAAATCCGGCTCGGCCGGCCACCTGCGGCCTGGGCTTCGTCGGAGGGTTTGACAGACCGGTAGATAATGTTGGTCACGCCAAGCATTTCAAAACGTTTCTGGGCGTCCCGGCTGGAGCCTTCACCAATGGCCAGCATGGCGATCACGCTGGCCACTCCGAAGATGATCCCCAAGACAGTCAGGCCTGACCGCAACTTGTGCAGGAGCAGGCTTTTCATACCCATTTTCAGACTTCGCCAGATGCGATTCATAGCGGCATGGCCCCTTGTCCTGTCCGGAACATTAAAACCAGGTCAATCAACACACCTGATCGGAAAAATAGAGTCATGGGACGTTTACAAGTGGACCGCGAGCCCCTAGCCCGGCTGCGGCGGCGATCATTCGCTGGGAGGGACCATCCTCGACAATATTGCCGTCACGCATGCGGATGATCCGCTTGGCGTTCCCAGCAATATCATCCTCGTGGGTCACCATGATGATCGTCTTGCCCGCTTCGTTAAGGTTGCCCAGCATGGTCATGATTTCATGACTCGTTGCCGTGTCAAGATTCCCAGTGGCTTCGTCAGCCAGAATAATATACGGGTCGTTGATCATCGATCGGGCAATCGCAACACGCTGTTGCTGGCCACCTGAGAGCTGCATCGGTCGGTGGTCGAGGCGATCGCCAAGGCCAACCATTGTGGCAAGCTGCTCGGTAAACTTGTTCTGTGCATCGGAAATCTCGCCCGACCCCTGATAGGTCAGGGGGAGCTGTATATTCTCAAGCACTGTGTACTGCTGGATCAAATTGTAGGATTGAAAGATGAAGCCAATGTATCGACTGCGAACGTCGGAAAGCTCGTCGTCAGACATATTTGCAACGTCATTCTCACCCATGAAATACTGGCCACTCGAGGGGCGATCCAAACAGCCGAGCAAATTCAGCATGGTCGATTTGCCGGACCCGGACGCCCCCATGATGGCAACATATTCGCCCTGATAGAAATCGACCGAAACACCTCGCAGGGCATGCACGATCACAGCCCCGGATTCAGGGCCCTGCCCCTTCTTGCCCATGATGTAGGTTTTACGTACATCCGTCAGGCTAACAATGGGGCGCTTGCCCTCCACAAAAGCTCTACTGCGGTAGAGCTCCGGTGGAACAACAACATTCGTCAGGTCAGTCTTGGCCTGCTCTATCATTGGGTTGGGCCTCCGCCCCCTGGGCGACCACCACCACCGCCAGCACCACCACGTCCGCCACCACCTGGTCCGCCGGCACCACCACCAAAGCCACCACCGCCACCACCTGGTCCGCCGGCACCACCACCAAAGCCGCCACCGCCACCACCTGGTCCGCCGGCACCACCACCAAAGCCGCCTCCGCCACCACTGGCGAATTGCTTCATTATGGTTTCAAGCTGGGCGATCTGGGCAGGTGTTGCGCCTGCTGTCTTCAGCACAGCAGCGCGATCTTCTGGAGAGCCACGGAAGAGTTTTTGACGCTCTTCGGCTGGCACTTTCTGAATCAGGGCTGCCATTGCAGGGTCGGAGCCAAACATGCCGCCACCTCCTGCACCACCACGACCACCCTTGCCCTTGGCTTTTTCCTTGCCCTCAGCCTTGCCTTCACCCTTGGCCACACTGCCGCCTTCGGCTCCTGCAGACTTCTTGCCGGCTTCGCCCCACGATTTGCCCTTGCCGGAAGCCTTGCCAGGCCCGACAAGATCGCGTTTTTCGCTATCGGTCAATAAGTTCATCGGCGCAAGGGCAACCTCATCGCCGTCGGCGAGGCCCTTCTTGACTTCAATCAACTGGTCGTTCGTATCGCCAAGCTCAACTTCAGCACGCTTCCATTCGTCGCCTTTTTTCAAATAGACAGCATCTTTGCCGGCAACCTGAAGAACGGCCTGAACCGGAAGCGCAAGCACGTTTTCGTACTCATTGATCAGGATCTCAACCTGGGCGGTCATGCCCGGACGGAGAGCCGGATTCGGCTTGTCAATCGAAACCTGTGTGGTGTAGACCTTAACGTCGGAACTGAAGAAACTGGAGGAATCAGGCAACGGGGCCACGGATTCAACGGTTCCTTCAATCACCTCGCCAGGGAAGGCGTCGATCCGAATCCGCGCCTTGAGCCCCTTGACCATCCGGTCAATCTGCGATTCGTGAACCTTCGTGTTGACCCGCATGTTGTTGATGTCAGGCAGGCGGAAGATCGGCTGACGCTCACGAACCTGGGCGCCTTCTTCAATCTGGGGCTGGTTGGATCCACCAAATCGGCCAGGATCGTTGGCATAAACCACCAATCCATCGTTCGGAGCCACCAGCTTACATTTGTCAATCTGGGCGGTGAGCTTGTTCTCTTTCTCTTTTTCAAGATTCAGAGTTGCTTCTTTGGCCAATTCGTCTGACTTTGCCTTTTCAATATTTGAGTTCAGGTCGGTCAGCATCTTGCGCTTGGTGTACTCTTTGAGCACCGTAATTTTCGTCTCGGCCTGCTCTTTGGAGAACGTGGCCCGCTGCAGGTTTGCCTCTTCCGCAATTTTGGCAGTGGCCGAAAGATAGCCCTTCTTGAACATCTCCTGAGACCACGAGAGGCGGTCCTTGGCTCGCAGCATGTCCGTTTCCGCAAGGGCTTTTTCGCCCTCAGCCTGACGGATATCCTGCATGTAAGTGCCCTGAATGTATTCATCCTTGGCAATTTCGGCCACTTCGCGTGTCAGCATGCTGTTCTGATAAGAGGCTTCGGCTTGCTGAACCGTGATTTTCTGGTTGGTCAGGGTGTCTTTCAAAGAGGCAGAATCCAGTTCGCAAACCAGTTCCCCCTTCCTGACCCGGGTGCCTTCAGGAAGAATCTTGATGATTGTTGTCGAGCCTTCGACTTCGCTCATCGCATCTTCGTTCTTCGAGCTTTCCAGATTCCCTCGTTCCTTGACCGTGATGGCCAAAGTCCCTTTGTTGATTTTGTAGGAGATGACCTGGATCACCTCCTTACCCATCATGGCCTTGATATCAGGCCCTGCGACAACACCGGTCTGAACCAGTGCCGTGCAGGTCCCACCACCAAACAGCATGAGAATCAGCATTTTCTTGCCGAAGCCCATCGGCTTGCGGCGGGTGCCCTTACTGGACAGGTTGTCCATTGGCGGCAGATTCAGGGCCGGTTTCATCGGCTCCGTCAATCCGGACGGAGTAGATTGATTTGGGAGAGAAAAGTTCATAGAAGGCCTCCCATTCGTCGTAGGGCATGATTCCGAGATCTCGGAATAATTGTAGTCGAAGTCCAAGGAATTGTACGTAGTAGCTCACCAGACCGTTTGCAGATGAGTTCAAGGAACCAGTCGCCTGATTCAAGTTCACAACGGTCACCGCAGTATCCGTTGCACCACCAGAACTTGGGGGGGCAAAGAGCTGCTCCTGCGATTGATCACGCGAGCGGAAGCTTAAGAGTAGCTGTTTCTTGCCAATCTCATATTGCTGGAAGATCAATTGTAACTGACGGACGTTCTGACGGATAGACTGCTTCAACTGATCTTCTGACTGCATCAGCGCCCGACGCTGACGTTGATAGGTAATCAGAGAGGTCCGGAAGTTGTTTCGTTCCGCAAGCCGGATCAACGGGAGCTCCGCATTGATCGTCAGCGAGAACTGCTTGGCATTGCTCATGAAGCCCATCGGGTTGGTCGTATAGGGCGAGGTGAAGACCTGGTTGGTCACGCCCATGTTGAACACACCCTTGAGCGAGTTGGCCTGCACCCGAACCTGACGCCAGGCATCATAAAGCTGGGCCCGTGCATTCATCAGGTCAAGCCGGTTTTCAAGTGCCACTCGGGCGGCCGCTTCAAGCAACTCCTCCTCGCTGTCAAACTTGGCATTGATAATCACATCGAGAATCGAACGGTCATCGATCTTCACATCGAGCTCTTCAAGGTCGGGCAATCGCCCGACAATCACATCAAGCTCGGGCAGCTCACGATCTTTGCGGATCGACCAGTCTCGCAGCTCACGAAGAAACTTGCGGTATGGCTTGATCAGCTCAAGGTCGGGAACAATCGGCGTATCTGGCGGAAGCCCCATCTGCATCTTGAAATTGTCAAGCTGGTTACGATACGTAACCTGAGACGTCAGGAGCGTGACACGGGCATTCTGAAGGTTGTTGTTCGTTTGGTCCACCTGAAGCTGTGTCAGGTTTGAACCTTCTCCACCAACCTGCTCCTGCTGCAAAGCCAGCACCGTTTCGAAGCTCGAAACCTGATTCCGGTTGTTTTCAATCTGCATCAGGGTTTGGATCAGTGGCATGAACCCAACGACCGGATCACCACCGGCCGCTGTCGCACCCGTTGTACTGATCGCAAGGTTGGACGAAGCACCGGACGAAGTCCCGAGCATGAGCTTGGCCACAAAGTCCTGCCGATACCGGGCAAAGGCTCGAACCTCATAAAGCATGTTGCGCTCGGCCTGAGTCAGGCCCTCAAGCGTAACCGCCCTGCCACCACCCTTCAGGAATGGCTGGACAATCGAGATCGGAATCAGCGACTGAACCGTGGGCTGAATCGGGTTGGATCCCGTCAGGTTGAAGACCGTCTGGCTCGCAAAAGCCGCAACGACACTCGCACCTGAGGAAAAGACCTTGCCCACACCGGCCACTTGCCCCTGGCTGAGCGTGCTCGCTCCACCACCTGGCGCTTCAAGTGTACGATACAGAAAACTATTTGCAAAGTTGGCGGGCGATCCACCAGCTCTTGATGATGTGGTCGGGCTCAGACCAGCAAAGACCTGAGGCTCCATGTTGAAGCGTTGAAGGGTGACCGTCAAAGCGGTCAAGTATACGTTTTCAAGGCGGTTCTGATAATCCCGACTGTTGACCAGTGCCAGATTCATGGCCTGGTCAGGCGTGATCAGATAGGGACTGCTGCCACGGGGCAGACCGGCCGCCAACTCCTGATCCAGATCCTGAATTTTAGGGTTCAGGATATCCAAAAGCTGGGTGGTCGTATCCGCAGTGGACGCCTCTCCACCAGCGGAAGTCGCTGCGTCAGCTTCAGTTTTCCTGGTCTCAAGGGGATCAGGCAGTGTCGACGGTTTGGCGGCCTCGGGTGGTTTTGTCGTTGCCGGAGGCTTGACGGTTGTGCCGGCCGGTGCTGTCTGAGTCCGAATCAAGCTGGAATCCATCAACGGCGATGCCACCGAAGACGAATCGATCGGCAAAGGGATTCCAGTCTTTTGAGACGCAGCAAACTGGCTGACCATCGCACGTCTTTCGGGGCTCACCGTGTCTAGCTCGACAGGCAAACCTGGTTTTAATTGATTCGAACGAGGAATTCTCGATGAGTCCAGACCATCCACTTTGGCGGGCTTGCTTAAAGCAAGAATGGAACCAGCATCCGGGCCAGGACCATCACCAGTTGCTCGTTGACCGGATTGAGCAGCCAATGCCGGACTATGCTCCGGATGAAGGTTCACTATTTTAGGCGACACTTTGCCGGAAGCTGGCCCGATATTTCTCGCCGAATTTGCCCCTGGGGCGGGTTGCAGGCGAGGCATCGGCACTTTGGGCGTGTTCGTACCCGGGAAATCCTTGGTCTGATCAGGCCTTGCGGGAACAGACGGATTAGGGCCGATTGCATCGGGTGTGCCCGAGTTTTTCGGGTTTTCACCTCGAAAAGCCCGGTTTTCATCGCGTGTCTGATTCGGGGTTTCAGGATCGTTCGGAACCCGGGGTTCAGGGCGAGTGACTGGAATTCGTGGAGTCTGAAGAATCAGCTCGCCCGAATCCGGCGAATTCGAGGCCGCCTTGTCCTGAGACCAGCGGTCAAGCATCTCAAGATATCCCGTGCCTTCAATCGGTGAAAGCAGACGGGTGCGAGGCACCTGCGGAACTGGCGAAAGTGCCTCGGCGGCAACGTCATCCGGCGGGGCGGCTGGATGGTCCGGATCAAACGGATCCGCATACCGCGACATGGCCGGCGGCTCGATCGAGAACATGTCGATCCGGTATCGCGGGTCACGGCTCTTTTCAAAGACCGCCTCAGTGGCGTCCTGATTGGCCCATTGACGGAAGAATTCGCGAGTACAGCCCGACGATCCAATCGACGCGATGGAAAACGCGGCAAGTGGTAAAGCACGGCCAATGCGTCGCTTCAACGAACGTTTGATCATGACCCTGAACCTCGATCCGACCCCGAGCCGGTTACTGCGGGAACGGTATGACAGAGGAGAGTATCGAAAATACACCTGAACATTGCAGACACCTGCTCGACATGGCGATTGGTCCACTCTCCAAGTGCTTCAAGGCACTCAAAGCCGACTTGCCTGTTGAGAGACTGTCTGCAACGCAATTGATGGTTGTATCGGTTAAACAGGTCGAAAGGGTTGAATCATTTCTGTGGATATCTTCTTGAAGCCAGTTTTTAAAAGCCCTACAGTTGGATTCCTGCAGATGACGATCTAGAAATTAAATCGTTATTGGCGTGATGAATGGACTCAGAATGCGCCCTCAATCGCCACCTGATTCTTACAGTGACGCCAATTATCAAAGTAGGAACCATGCGGTATTCCTGCCGCTGGGGAGTAATGACCAACTTCTGGTCGTTGCCCCAAAGCACAGGAGAATGGAGTCTCCCGATGCATATGAATCAAGTTTCCCAACGGAAAAGTTCAATCAATCGCCGCAGCCTGCGTCCCACGGCCGAGTCCTTGGAAATGCGTGCCCTGATGGCTGTCGACCTCTCATTCACGGCAGGCCCGGCCCCGGGCCCTTATGGCGTGGAAGTTTCTGAAACCGTTGGTGTGAACTCAAGCCTCGGAAATAGTGTCGCAATTGTCGGCGATGTCAATGGCGACGGTTATCAAGACTTCCTTTACGGCAATCCCGTTTCCAATTATGCCACACTCGTCTTCGGATCCAACCCGAAGGATTATCTCGCTCTAAGCAATAGCGACCGCTACACCACGGTCCAACAGCTTGCACCGAATGCTTCAGCCATCACGGGTATCAAATTTACGGCCCAGAATCAGGGGACATCGCAATTTGGTGCCTCAGTTTCCGCCGCTGGCGATGTCAATGGCGATGGCTTGGCCGACTTCCTGATCGGTGCACCGGAAGCACTCGACAACAACAATACCCCAGGCTCCAACGGAACCGGCAAGGCCTATCTTGTTTACGGATCCACGGCCATGTCTTCAGCACCTGCCAATGTGGATATGACACTTGCTTCGACCTACAACATCAAAACCGTCACTCTCCAGAATTCGCTCCAGAATAGCCGGACGGGATCGTCCGTCTCCTCGGCCGGCAACGTCTTCCAGGAATCTCGCCCGGCGATTTCCATCGGTGCCAGAACCGCTACGCTTGGCAATTCGGCCGCCAATGGTGGCGTCTATGTCGTGCCCAACGCTGTGGTCAATAGCGGAGCGACCACCATTGACCTCTCTACGATCGGCCAGACCAACGGCCTTTCAGGCATCGTTCTGGTCGGCTCAAGCGTGAATGGACAGACCGGCGGCAGCGTGGGTGTCACAGATTTCGATAATAATGGTATCAGCGATATCATTGTTGGGTCCTATGGAGCATCGACTGCCACATTGGTCTATGGCTCTTCAAGCCTGCTATCGATGAATCAAAGTCTCAATACGACCACAAGTGTGAAGGGAATTCTGTTGAGCAGGGTTGCGGATGCAAACCCTTCCTCGACCATTCCGGGCATCAACTTTTCAGGCAATCAGGATCAAACCGGTTATTCCGTCAGCTTCGGTGGCGATTTCAATGGAGATGGCAATTACGACCTCCTGATCGGATCCCCAACCTACGGCGGTTCCAACGGGATCGCCATCAACTCCGGGCGGGCCACAATCATTTATGGCACCAGGGGCTCTTCAAGCCGCTATGTCGGCAGCGTATCGCTTGACAACATCCCAACCCAACTTGGAGCAGCCCAGTTCATCGGCGAAGCGACAAACTCCTATACAGGCCACTCCGTCTCAGCCACAGGATATGTCAACACCGACAAATACTCCGAAATCCTGGTCGGGGCCCCCGGATACGGATCAAACATTGGCCGGGCCTATCTCATTCCAGGCAACCCCGGCCTCTACGGTAATGTCAGCCTCGTCAATTCGGAAACCAACCCCTACATTGATTCCTTGATCCTGACCACCACAGCCACCAATGGCAAGCAGGTCGGTGCGGGCGTGAGCGGCTACTATCAGCCACAAACAACCGGCTCGAAAACCGTCGACTCTGACAACCTTGCCGATATTGCAATCGGCGGACCAGGCGGCAACCTCGGCGGAATCGGATATCTGGTTGAAGGTGCCAAACTCACTTTGGCCACACCAATCAGCAATGTGATTGTCACCCAGATCGGCGTGGACGCCCTCCCAAGCACACCTCAGCCCTTCCGTATCAGCGCCACAACTCCTGCCACTTTATCGATCTATGTCCTTTCCGTTGCCAATGCACCGACCGGTGGTACATTCGCACCGCTCAGCGATATTGTTTCCTCCAGCGTGGTTGTCAATGGCGTCGCCTACAAAGGTGCAACAGTACAGGCCACATCGCCTGCCGATCTCAATGGAGATGGAATCCCTGATGCCCTCGTCCAAATCACCCCTAGGTCAAACCTCAACCTGACCAATGGTGCAGGCACCCTGATCATCAGCGGCTTGACCACATCCAACAACCGATGGCAGGGCACAGCCTCCATCTATGTTGTGGGTGGATCAAACCCCACACCCGGCACCAACCCCGTCGCCGGCGGTGTCGGCTATGCTCAGGATTACAAGCAGACTTACAACCCGCCCCTCTATGGTGAATCCTCTTTGCCAACAGCTCGTTCCCTGCACAAGATCTATTGGAAGCCGATCAAGAACAGTGTCGCTTTTGGCCAGTACATGCCTAACAAGTACTACCAGATGCGTCAGGGAATCGCCTTCGGCACCGCCAGCCCTGCCAATGTTCAAGCCGTGATCAACCATCGCCGCAATCTGGACAATCACGCAAATCCCGTCCACGGACACAAGCAAGTCTTCATGCGTGGTAAAGTCTGATTCAAAGCCGAAGCCCTCAAATCGCTTTAACTCCTCATGGCGGGATCTTCTTTCACAGAAGCTCCCGCCATTTTTTTTTATACTTTCACGAAAACCAGCTTCAATGGCTTCCCCACGATGGCCCGAGGCTTGAAAACTTCGGCTGGTCGTCAAAATTCCCTTCCCAAGCTCGCAGCCGTCGCCGTATTTCCTCAGAAATCCGTTTCAATACGCCAGGCTGATCCTCCTCCGAAGGCTCAATCATCAAGATTCGGCCCGACGGCTCGATCAGCACATGCCGTACCCGACCTGCCTGACCCCAAGTGGCCCATGTGCGCTTCGTGGCCAGGCCCACTTCATACGGAATCATCGCCGGGGCTGGAACTTGCTCGCCCATTTCTACACCCTGATTCTGGTCCGCCACAATCACCACCCGCCTCCATCGATCCAGGTCCGCCATCTCTGCCCAAACCTGCTCCAGCTTTTCCAACTCCTCTTGAAGCCGGTTTTTTTCTGAGAGATCCGCTGGCCCGATCACCATCCACACAAACCAGCCCCTCGGTGTCATCCCCAACAGCGGCTCACCATTCCCGGGAACAACACACCATAGCCCCGGCGATGTCTGCCCCACGCCTACTGTCCGCTCCGCATCTTCCACCGCTTTGCCGACCGGCCAGAAACTCCAGACCAAAATCGCCACGGCCATGATCAGCATGACCACAGATGGCCAGTCCCAGAAAGCCCCAGGCTTTGACCTAAATTCGTGTTCGTCACCTCCGGGTGTGACTAACCCCTGATCTATTGCACTCATCTCGGTTATGATAACGAAAATCCAGAATGATTGACGCACCTTCCTCTGTTGAATGCCATTTCTCAACTCAAAAACACAAGGTCCTGACGCCCATGATCCCAGCCAATCGTCGCCATTTTCTTGCAGCTTGCATGGCACCGGCTCTATTCCCCATGCGACCGGTTTCCGCTCAGGAATCCCCCAAAAACCTTCCCACGGATCAGCTCAAAAAATTGGCTGATGCCCACAAAGGCAAAGTCGCAATCAGCCTGAAACACCTGAAAACTGGCGAATCCTGGGCCCTCAATTCCCAAACGCCCATGCCCACCGCCAGCCTGATCAAGTTTCCTGTCATGATTGAAGCCTATCGCCAGGCGGCTGAGAAAAAAGTCTCTCTGGATCAGATGATCACACTCAAAAAAGAGGATAAAGTCCCAGGCGCAGGCATCCTGACATACGACTTCACTCCCGGAGCCACTCTGGCTCTGCGCGATGCCATTCGACTCATGATCAAATTCTCGGACAACACCGCAACCAATCTGGTCGTCGACGTCATCGGCCTGCCCTCAACCGCAAAAACCATGATCGCCATGGGCTACCCCAACACCCAACTCCATTCCAAAGTCTACAAGCGCGAAACCTCGATCGCTCTTGAGCGATCCAAACAGTTTGGCTTGGGCTCCACCACGGCCGATGAAATGATACGCCTATTTGAGGAACTCAATCGCGGCAAACTCGTCAGCCCTGAAGCCTCAAAAGAGATGTATGCCCACCTCCTGACATGCGACGACAACGAGAAATTTCCCAAATTCTTGCCGCATGGCACAAAAATCGCATTCAAAACCGGCAGTGTCGACGCATCCCGAACTGCCTCTGGCATTTTCGAAACCGCATCAGGCCCTGTCGCCCTCTGCGTTCTGACCACCGATAACGAAGATAAAAGCTGGATCCCTGAAAACGCGGGCAATCTTCTCTGCGCCCATGCCGCCAAGATTGTATTCGATCACTACAACATCAAGCCCGCGAAAGCTTAATCCCATGGGCCCAATCGACCCGGAAAAACCAGCCGATGCCTTTCAGGAACTCTCCCGATGGGGAGTTCCTGCATGGGCCACCGCCATTCGGAAATGCATCGATCAATCCACGTCCGACCCAATCAGTCGATACGCCCAGATTGCCACTGTCGACAGCCTTGGCAAGCCGCATCTGCGCACTCTTGTCATGCGCGGCTGTCTGGGGGAATTATCAAAAGACCATACAAACGATCATCCTATGGATTTCTGGATGGCCACCGACCATAGAAGCTCAAAAATCCAGGAACTCGCATTTGAACCTCAAGTGGAAATTGGCTGGTATTTTCCAGGCCCAAGAGAACAATTCCGCCTCTCGGGCACAATCTCCATCCTGACCCAAACTCAATGCCCAATCCGATCAAAAGCCTGGCAATCGCTTTCGACCCAGGCCAAAGTCGGTTTCTATTGGCCAACTCCGCTTGAAATTCGCGACCCGACCAACGAAAAAGCCTTTCAGGTTCATCATGGCGTAATCCATGCCTTAAACCCACCTGACTCGTTTTCCGTGCTGGTCATGCGCGTGGCCCGGGTCGACCACCTTATCCTGCAAGGCGACCCCCAAAACCGCTATATCTACGATTTCAAGCCAGATAAAGGCTGGGTTGAAACCCAAGTCAACCCATGATGTCTCAAAAAAAATCACTTTGACATGGGCTTGGTGGGCATGGGTTTGGTCTCAGGGGCGGCTAAAATTGTCAGCCAGACATGGTCAAGCCCCATTTTGGACCCCTTCATGCCATTGAATCGCACTGGCAGACTTTGACCATCACTCCCTGTGGCAATAATGCGAACTGGTCCCGACCATGCACCAATCGCTTTGACTTGATCAGCCGATAATTGAATGGGAATGGTAATGGCGTTTTGACCAGCCGCTGGATTCCCACGCCTTCGCCGGCCAGTACCTTTTTTGGCCGGATCGGATGGTGCCGCTGGCGCCGGTTCCGTGGGCTTCACTTCCGGGAAGCCTTTAGGAAGGCCTTGGACCTGAATCTTAATGGGCGACTCCAAATCGGCCCGCTTGTCATAAGTGACCGCGATTTCCGCCTTCTCACCCGCCTTCAATATCAGGTTGGTCGCCGACACATTCAGTTCCGGGCTCAAGCCCTCGCGTGTCACTTCCATTCCATAATAATATCGTAAGCCACTACGCCGATGCAGATCCGTGATCTCAATCGAATACGTGCCATCCGCTGAGACGGCCCAAAGCTGATCCACGTCCCGACCGTTATCGGCGGCATCGTCCTGCTCAAGAACTACCTGCCCTTTCTCGTCCCTGATCTTCAAAACCGGGTCCAGCAACGATTCCCAAGCCTTCGAAAATATCCGAAACTGAATATTATCGCCCTTCTTGACCACCATCTGAAACGGCTTGCGTTGGCCCGACGTCTCAATCGTGCCACCCACCAGAACCGGTGCCTTTAAATTCAAATCCGCATTCGGGGCATCCGCATTAAGCGTCGGAATTATCGATCGGGGAACAAGTAATGGCTCAGCACCCTCGACACTCAAAAATCCAAAACCCGATGCACCTGAAGCGTCATTGATGCGACCAATTGTCGAATCCACCAGGTTAAACCCCTTGACTTCAGGCTTTTGATCCGTCTTTTGGAATGCAACGGCCGACAAGTGATCCAGAGCAGGCCCATTGGACAATGTCAACCGATAAATATAGGCCGATCCGCCCGAAAATGAGATGGTTGAATTTGGCTCTGAGGGAAATGCAAACAGACGAACCACGACGTCCATCGATTCACGGGCCGTCCAGGTCAATTCAGGGTCCACCCCTCGCGAATCATCATTGTGAGCCAGCACAAACCCTTTCAAATCCACAATCTGAAGGGTCGAATCCATCGGCGAACCAAGTGTCCTGTTCGCTTCTGTTCGAGCCACCAAAGTGGCGCCCGCCGGAATGTGAACCCGATAACCATCAACATCGCCATTCTTTTCCAGGCGTCCATGAACCTGAGCCGAACCGCCTTTGAAATGGAGGCCAATCACTGTGGCCTCAGCAGGCGCGTTATTGGGCTCGTTTTCCACAAAGTTTGGGAGATCGTCAACCCATAATGCAATCGGACTGGTGCTGCCCTCTTGATTGTAAAGCCGGATCACATGCCAGCCAGGCCGGCATTTAGGCTTCGCGGAAACCTGGAAAAAGCCCGGCTTGCCGGTGGCTGTAAATTCCAGTTGGGAATCATCGATCCAGATTTTTGGATCCGTCCCAATATCGCCCTCAGCGGCAACCACAACAGGTGCAACACCTCGTGTTACTGCCGATGGGTAAAAGTGCGTGGTTTTGGGTGCGGCTGCAACCATCGCCAAACTGATCAGAAAAGTTGCAGCAGGTATCATGGAATTCGCGGCCTCTCAACCCATTAACTCTTTAATCGGAGTCGGATCGCTCACAAGGTGCGTCGGGCGACCTTGCGGAGTATAGAGAATATGGTTGGGATCCACACCCAGCTTGGTGTAAATCGTCGATGCAAAATTCTCGGGCGAGAGCACACGCTCCACAGCCGAATAACCGCGCGGATCCGTCGCACCCACCACCTGACCCCCTGGTGTGCCACAGCCTGCAAACATCACAGACATCGCGCTCGACCAATGGTCGCGCCCACCATCTTTGTTGATCTGGGGAGTCCGACCAAATTCGCCGAGCACCAAGACCAGGGTCGTCTCCAAAAGGCCTCGCTCATCCAAGTCCTGAATCAATGTCGACACCGTCTGGTCAAAACCAGGCAATCGCTTCTTCAAGGCCGGAAAAAGATTCGTGTGATGGTCCCAACCACCCTCGTTGAGTGTGATAAACGGCACTCCAGCCTCTACCAGACGACGCGCCAGCAAGGCCCTCTGGCCCAGCGAGGTTCGTCCATAGCGGTCCCGGACCCGATCACTCTCGCGACCTATATCAAATGCGGCCTGAGCATTTGGGCTCGTTACAAGATCATAACCCTGCTGAACATACGAGTCCTGAGAGACCACCGGATCGCCCGCCGCCGGATCGCTGAACCGTGCCATCGTGTCCAAGTCGGCACGTAACGAACGACGACTCCCAAACCGGCCTTCACTCAGCCCGCTCGGCAAAGCCACATCGCGAACCCGAAAATTCTGCCGGTTCGGGTCATCACCCACCACAAAAGGCGCATATTTCGCACCCAGAAAATTCGGCCCACCCGATCGGCTCATCGATGGCATCGAAAAATAACCGGGCAAAGCCCCGAGCTCTTCCTTGCGCATGTAAGAAACCGTCGAGCCAAGACTTGGGTGAAAACTCACAAACGCACCACAGCCCACAGGTATGCGGGTCGGGGCGCCGGTCATCATATAATGATTGCCGGCCCCGTGGTTCCCCTGATTGTGGCAAATGGAACGCACAATCGCCAGTTTGTCTGCAATCGAAGCCAGTTTGGGCAGCTCCTGACTATAGTGTATGCCCGGAACGCTGGTCTGGATCGGGTTGAATTCCCCCCTGATCTCTTTCGGAGCATTTGGCTTGGGGTCAAAGGTTTCATAATGTGTCGGGCCACCGTCAAGCCAGATGAGGATACAAGAGGTGGGCTGTGCACTCATGATTTTCGGCTTCGCAATCGAAGCCGGAGCCAGCTTGGCAGAATCCGCGGCAAGCCCCCTCAATCGAAGAAGATCCGCAAAGCCCAAGCCAGTGGCCGCCGAAAGGCCAAGCTTCAGGCAATCGCGGCGACCAATCCGTTCGCAATTATAGTGGATGGACATAAGACTCGATTCCTCCGTAAGTTCAGTATAGGACTGGAATTCCAAAAATCAGTTCTTGAAGACGAATTCCGCTGTATTGAGTAAAGCCCAGAGCAGATCCTCAACAGCAACCCGGCGCAGTTTTGTGCCTGACCTGCGTGTTTCTGGATCCGCAAAAAGTTTGATCGCCATCGATTGCTCCGCCACCGTCGGCTTGCGTGTAAAGCATGCCAGATAAAGCTCTTCAATGATCCTCTCGGGCGACTGGTCCGATTTGGCCAAGCTCGCCGCCACGCCCTGGTCGCTCTGAATCTTCTCTTGAATGTTTGGCGCATTCATCAAGTGCAGGGCCTGTGTCACTGTCCCCTCGCCAAGCCGCTCGCATGGCGGATCCTGATTCGGGTCGGGCCGACCAAATGTATCCAGGAATACGTTGGGCGTTCGAAATGTCCATAAAGCCGCCGCCCGAGTTCCCGGCGGGGCTCCACTGAAATTTTCGGGAACGCCTGTAATGTCACAGACGGCATCCAATAACGTCTCTGCCCTCAGACGCGTTCGGTAATGTCTTGAAAAGAGCCTCGTGTCACGCACATTGCGCGGCTCGGGTAAGCTCGATAGACCATAAACATAACTCGTCATGATCCGCCGCATCAGATGCTTCAAGTTGTGACCTGTGGCACGAAAATCCTTGGCCAGCCAGTTCATCAGCTCCGGATTGGAAGGCGGATTGGTCGCCCGAATGTCGTCCACCGGCTCCACAATCCCACGTCCCATCAAATCGGCCCAAATCCTGTTCGCAATCACCTGCCCAAAATACGGATTCTCGGGCGCTGTCACCCACCGGGCCAGAGAATCACGCAAATCAGCGTCCGAAACGGGCACGGACGCATTTTTCAATCCCTTGGCGATCAACCCCGCAGGCCCTTGATTCGCCCACTGGAACAGTGGCTTGGCCTCAACCGTCACTCCCGTACGCGGATGCTCCACACGGCCCGACTTGCCTGAAAATACCACTTCCTCACTGCCTGAAATCGGTGGAGACAAACCCGTGCCCTTACGCCCAACCTTCGCAAAGTGGGCCGCCAATCCATAAAAATCTTCCTGCGACCAAACCTCAAACGGGTGGTGATGGCACTTGGCACAGTCAAGCCTTATCCCCAGAAAAAGCTGGCTCACCACCGGAGTGATCTCCTCAGGCTCCCGCCGATCCCGAAAGAATGTCGCCGGCGAAACATCGAAAGTTGAGCCAGATGCCGTCAAAATCTCATTCACAAACTCGTCGTAAGGCCGGTTCCGACGAAATTGATCACGAATCCATGCGTCTAGATTAATTACGGCTTTAATGCCTACCCTGTAGGGGTTTGGGCGAAGCAGATCGATCCATTTCATGGCCCAGTGATCCGCATATTCCGGCCGTTCCAGAAGAGCATCCACCAGATTCTCGCGCTTTTCTGAACATGGGTCTGCTAAAAACAGACGTGTCTCTTCTGCCGAGGGCAACCTGCCGATCACATCCAGATAAGCTCGCCTCATAAATGTGGAATCATCCGCCGGACCGGAAACTGTAATCCCAAGCTTTTGCAATCGACCATAAACCAGGCCGTCAATCTCATTATATCTTGGAAGTCTGCGGTAATAATCGTCCGGAACCTGCCCTGCCAGGGGGATCGTCACCTCACACGAGGCGAAAATATTCTCAAACCGCGCTGAAACCGCCACCTCGCTTGGAAGTGGGCCCGCCGTTGCAAGTCCATCAGAATCAACCGCTACGATCACCGAATCGCTCGACGAAAATGCCGCAAGATGCGTCACATCACGCACCGATTTGTCGCTGTAAGTCGCCATAACCCGCAACTGGCTTGAAGCCTTCGGCTTCAAAGTCAACTGCTTCGGCTCTATCGCCACCGAAACCGGCTTGGCAGCACTGCTCGCAGCATGCGGCATCCCAGCACGAATCCAGCTTAAAACCGTCTCATAATATGGGCTCGCCGGGTCAAGACGCTTGCCCCCACCATGAGGCATTCTCGCCGATGCTTTCAAAAGCAGGAGGCTATTCTCGGGCGAACCCGGGAAGACCCGCCGACCCCGATTCTCAGTCGCAACCGCATTGTAGTCATAATCCGAGTCAAATCCAAAAAGCGAGAGCTGAAACCCATTCTGACCACGCTGCTTGCCATGACATGGTCCACTGTTGCAGCCTAAACGCGTCAGAATCGGCTGGACATCAGACTCAAAAGTGGGCTCCACTGGCTTGCCAAGACCACTGACTATAACATCGTAAACCCTAACCTGCAAGTCTTTTGTGACCGTGATTCCCGTCTTCCCGTCAGCCAGGCCAATGACCCCGCCACGGTCATCCACTCGCGCTATGGTCGGATTTTCAACCAGATATTTCGCTTCCCGCGTTAGGTCCAAGTCATAGATCCGGCCTGATTCTTTATCTGTAACTTTTTCTGAAACAAGAAGTTGCGAGCGGTCCGTCGGGCTTTTGATCAAAATCACTGACGCCGGCGCACTCAACACATAACCACACCACGCCAATGGGCTGAATGCCATCAAAATCATCATCACAAAGCGGTGGGGATTCGGCTTGAGCAACATGGGAAAGCTTTTCCAGTGCATGCCAAAGGAGATCGCGGCAAGGCGGGCATGAGGCAGTTAGAGGGGGTGTCTTATGTTCTGAATCGACTCAACGACTTAAGACCATTCAGCAAGACTTATTAAACATTCTAGCAGTTGTCGCCTCAATCGGCAAGATTCCAATGACCGGAATTCTTGAAATTTCGGAACTCACCACCTGGATCAAGCTCGAAGGCATCTCAAAATATCGGAGCCGAAGATTAAGGCTTGAATTCCGTCGTCGGTGGTCCGATCAAACCAAGTCCCCCCCCTTACATGAAAACAAGACTTGACATGATGTTAGTCCAGGTTTGGACGAGAGGAGGGCTTAAATCATTTTGGGAGTCGTCTGCGCCCTTTCCTAATATCCCTTAATATGTTACGAATAGGAGGTGTTGACCACGTCAGTTTTTGAAAGTCCATGGAACTGAGATTGTCGAAGAGACGAGAAATATCGCTATGACAGACGACTTTTTCCCGCTGGACGTATCGGATTCGCCTGCCACTTACGATGCAAACGAAGTTGCAATAAGTGCTCGCAAGCGTCGACGGTCAAAGCTGATTACGCTCGTTGCGCTGGGCTCTGTTGCCATGCTTGCGACAGGCTCGTGCGCTCTCTATTTCAACGACAATGGCGGCGACCAGCCCGACTCCTGGCAGGGGGCCGATGGCGGCGATGTCGATGCTGCGACCCAGATTGCCGGAACGGATTCAGGAGCAGCAACTGGCACAGCAGGCCAGGTGGCGACAACACGGAGCAGGGGGCCGAGTATTTGGCCATGGATGTGGTTTATGAGTCGAGGGGGTGGTTTAGGTGGCCAGTCGGCGATGGGCCCCACGAGCGGCTTTGCCGGTTCGTCGGGCATGGCTTCAGGCCCATCCCGGGGGGCGGCGACCTCTACAGCCACAGGTGGTAGTTCGCGAAGTGGCTTTGGTTCGATCGGAAGTGCGCTGAGTGGCTTGACCTGATGGTGGAAAATGGCGAGACTTCGAGCGGTAATCCGATTTAAAAAGGGACGGAGCCATGCGCCGAATCACGATTGAGCCTCGGCCAAACTGGCAGGAAAAAGTGGAATCGAAAGGTCTGTCGATTCATTCGCTTGATGGGCGAGCGTATTGGAATGAATCGGCGTGTTATTTATGGAATTCAGCGGAAATTGAAACTCTGGAAGCTGCGATCAACGAGCTTTACCGTATCTGTGTTGAAGCCACGGGGGTGGTGATTGAGCGTGGTCTGTGGGAGAGGTTTGGCATTCCTGTTGCATTTGCAGATTTGATCAAAAATTCATGGGAATCAGACTCGCCTTCGCTTTATGGCCGATTCGACCTTTCCTGGAATGGAAATGGGCCGCCCAAACTTCTTGAGTTCAATGCCGACACGCCGACATCGTTGGTTGAGGCGGGGGTGATTCAGTGGTTCTGGCTGGAAGATCAAGTTGCAAGTGGGCGGGGGCGGGGTTGGGATCAATTCAATAGCATTCACGAACAACTGATTGAATCCTGGATGGAGATTGCAGCCTCGGAACGGATCACGAAATTGCATGTGGCAGCAATGACGAATCAGCCTGAGGATATGATGACAGCGGTTTACATGCTTGATGTGGCTCGTCAAGGCGGCCTTGAATGCAGCATGATTGACATGTCGGCGATTGGCTATAATCCGGGCCTTGGCAGTTTTATGGATTTGGCCAATGATCCGATTGAAATGATATTTAAACTTTATCCTTGGGAATGGATGATTCGCGAGAAATATGGCCGGGAGATAAGCACATCGGATTGTCTCTGGCTAGAGCCGCCCTGGAAAATGATCATGTCGAGCAAAGCCATTTTGCCGATGCTTTGGGAGTTGTTTCCGAACCATCCCAATTTATTGTGGGCAGGATGGGAGAAGCCTGGTCGATCGGTGGGCTCATTTGTATCCAAGCCGATCTATGGGCGTGAGGGGGCAAATGTTCTGATTGAAACCGCTGATGGCAAAACCATTGAAAGTCAGGATGGCCCCTATGGCGATGGCCCTTTCAGTCGGCGGATTTATCAGGCCTTTGCACCGCTTCCGGATTTCCAGGGGCTCAGGCCAGTGATTGGTGGCTGGGTGGTCGGTGGAAATGCGGCAGGGATGGGCATACGCGAGGATGACGGCCTGATCACATCAAATTTCAGTCGCTTTGTACCACATGCCATTGAGAATTGAATTTCCGTTTTTATCGGGCATCAACGGCATATGTTATAGTTGTCGCGGCCACACATGATTCATCGTATCAGAATGATGCCGGAGGCATTATAGCAAGCCTCCAGCCAGTGTTTTGAGCGAAGCGACACCTCCAGCGAGCGAGAGACAAACACCTGTTTTTTCAATGATTTCAACGCGCCCTTGGCAATTTGTTCATTGATATCGCGTAAAGTATATTCGAAATTTCAATTTGGCCGTGTTTATGGTTCGAGCGAGCCCAATCAGGGCATCGGGCCGACAATTATATACTTTTTGCGATGTCAATAGCCACATTGCAAAGGTTGGCATCCTTTCAGGGTGCGTTGAAATCATCGGGAAATGGGCTGTTGGGGGGCTCACCGGTGGTGTCAATTCGCTCAAAACAGAGGCTAGAGGCTTGGGATGCCTCTATCATCGGCAGAAAAGATTTGTCGTTCCTGGCTGCTCAAATTATCTTTCTTTATTTCTGGGATTTATCTATTTGCCAGGGTGTTGGGTCATGCAATGTTAAGCGGTGAATGGATTTTTGTTTGTGTGTGAAGGGGGTTCTGGCATGGTCAGGTTTCAGGATGTTTGTCTGAGTCTGGAATGGGATAAGTGCAAGTCTTTGTGGCTGGATTCTCAATCTTCTGGTTCGGCTGGCTTGTCAGAGTGCCTGAATTTATGCGATTATTGAGTCATTGCGATTGCATGCAGGGGCAAGACGGGTGTGATTTCAGGGGGTTCGATGGAGTTGACATTTGAGTGTCCGGAATGTCGGTCTGTGGGTCGTGTGAAGAACGCTGACACCGCGTCCGAATTCGTCTGTCAAAGTTGTCGGTATGTGCGTCAGGCCAAGGCAGGAAGTGTCGTGGCTGAAGGGGTCTGTCATTGCCCTTATTGTGGCACAGAAAAGCTTTACATCCAGAAAGACTTCCCTCAGGGGCTGGGCGTGACGATTGTGATCGCGGGCTTTGTCTGGGCGACATATTACTGGTATTATGTCCGTCCGCTGGCGGCTTATGCGGTTTTGATGGGCTCAGCGCTTTTGGACCTGATTTTGTGGAAAAAAGTGCCCGACGTTGCCATGTGTTACCGATGTTTAGGACAGATGCGAGGTTCGGATGTCAAGCCGCTTGGCCGATTTGGGCCATTTGACCTTGAAGTTGGCGAGACCTTTCGTCAGGAGCGAATGCGGGTCGCCGAACTCAAGGAGCGGCAGGCCGAGGCTGCCAGGGGTTGAAACGGCTTGGTTTTGGCTCCTGCAGGGTTTAAAGGGTTGCGTCGCGGAAGCAAAAATGAGCCCGGTTGGAAGAGGTTATCAGTCGTCGTCATGGCTAAAGAGAAGCTTCAGAACTTGGTGCGGGACGATCTGAGAGATGTCGTGCGCGGTGATCTGAGCATCAGCGAAGTGACATTGGCAGCCTTTTCCGGTGATGCTGGCATTTGGGAACAGAAGCCGCTTTGCATGGTTTCTCCTCGGGATGAGAACGATGCGGCTGCCGTACTGGTGTATGCGTCCGGGCAGGGATTGAGTCTCCACCCCCGGGGGGCGGGATTGGGTGTCACGGGCGAGTGCCTTGGTGCTGGCATTATTCTGGATTGCTCGAAGCATCTTCGCCGGCTCGTGGAAATTGGCACTGATTGGATCCGCATTCAAGCGGGTGCCACCTTGATGGAAGTCAACGCGATTCTGGCCGAACGTGGGCGAAGGCTTCAAGCCGTGCCGGCCGGTTATGAGGAAGCGACGATCGGCGGATGGATCAGCAGCCTGGGCCGATCGACAGCCCCCAGGGAAGGCACCGTTGCGGATCAGATTTTGAATGCCCGGGTGGCTTTGACCGATGGATCCGTGATGGATCTTGGGCCGAGGCCGATTATGGGCACTCAAGAGCGGCCGGAGACAGACGACTTGGGCGATGGCATGATGGATCGGCTCACACGCATTGCTCAGTGGCGAGTGGACTTGTGCGAAGCTTCCTCCGAACCTGTGCTTTTAGATCATGCCGGTATGGTCTTGGCTGGATTGATCGACAATCGGCTCAGGACTTTGAACCCGCATAGGCTTTTGGCGGGTTCGCGTGGGTCGCTCGGTGTGATTCTGGAAGCGACATTGAAAACAGTCGAGATTTGCAGATGGTCTGCCTGGGCCGTGATCGGCTATGACCTGCTTGAACGCGCGGCGGAGCAATGTCTCGATCTGCCCTATTCTGAGAGTCTGGAATCGGCCGAGATGGTCGATTGGCGAAGTATTGCCCTGGCCTGCGATTGCGCCACCGAATTGAAGTCGTTTTTCCCGGAGCCCACGCCCATTGCCCTTGTGCTTTGCTGGGGCACTGAGGATGAAGATTCTGCCGAGTCAATCCTTCGTGGTCTGCAATCCCGATTCAGCTCTGAGTCTGTCTATATTCGAACACAGGTTTCGTCGCTGAGGCATCATCCGCTTGGCAAGTGGCGAGGTGCCGCACGCATGGCGCTGGGTGGTCGGTCTGGGGCGTCATTGACACGACCGGTTTTCGAATCCATCACGGTCAGGCCGGAAGCCGTTTCGGGTCTATTGTCACAGATTGCAGCGGCGTCACAGACGGCTCGACTGAATGTGGCCATGTCCGTGGCTCCGAAAACGGGCCGGATTGTGGTCGATCCAATTTTCGAGCCGAAGCAGTCGATTGATGAGCATCAAATTACAAACTGGCTGGATTCGCTCGCCGATTTGACTTTCAGGTCGAATGGTGTGATTCGAGGTCTCGAGCCTTGGCTGGGGCGAGTTCGCGGCTCTTCGCTGAATCGCCAGTTTGCAGACCTGCGACCGGTTTGGCGGGAGATTAAAACGACATTTGACACAGGTGGCCGGCTCAACCCGGAAGCCTTGCCGGGCGAGCCTCGCTCTGGCCTTAAGCTTCGGGTGCTGGCCATTCCGGCAGGTCCCAATCCGATGCTCGGATCCGCGGACTCTAAGCCGAGAACTGCTCTCACAATGCTTTCGGCAGAGACCACAATTGATTCGTTCCCATTTTTGCCGGTTTTGGAGCCTGACCTGAATTGGCCTCAAGAGCGTGGGCCTCAGTTGTCGGCATCGGCCTGTAATTCGTGTGGGGCTTGCCGGTCAATGGAGCCGTCGAGCCGGATGTGTCCGAGTTTTCGGGGCGACCGTTCGGAATCTTCCTCACCAAGGGCATTGGCAGGCCTGATTCGGCAAGTCACGGCGGGCACGATCGACCCGACATTGTGGGGCTCAGAGCAAATCAAAGAGGCTGCCGAGGCCTGTTTTCACTGTCAGATGTGCCGGTCCGAATGTCAGGCAGGGGTTGATATTTCTGGCCTCATGATTGAAGCCAAGGCGGCCGCTGTGGCCAATCATGGGCTTGCTCCGAAAGATTTCTGGCTTTCACGAGTCGACATTCTGGCCCGGATGTCGAGCTTTTTCCCAGTGATTGCCAATGCCATTTTAAGCCACGGCCAGTCTCGCTGGCTGCTTGAGAAAGTGACGGGTTTATCCAAGCATCGGCGATTGCCGGCGGTGCGGCGCTGGTCGTTTATCCATAAAGCGGATTCGCGGGGCTGGTGTCGGCCCAGACCCCATTTGCCGGGCCCACGCGTGGCCCTGTTTCTGGATATTCTGGCGAATCACTTTGATCAGGATCTGGCCGAGACTACGGTCGAATTTCTCAAATGGGCCGGTGTGAATGTTTATGTACCCGGTCGCCAGCGATCTTCAGGCATGCCCGCCTTGGTGGTGGGCGACCTGGACAGGGCCCGCGAGCTGGTCAGGGCCAATCTGAGGGTACTTGGGAATGCGGTGCGCGACGGTTTTACGATCGTCTGTATCGAGCCGACATCGGCCATGGTAATCCGCGATTTTTACCCACGATTGACTGACGACCTTGACGCCCGTCTCGTCGCAGATAATACGCTTGAGCTGAGCACCTATCTGGCAGGCATGGCCGAGCGTGGCCTTCTGCCGGAATCCAGGCACCGGCTCAATGGCCGGGTTGGTTATCATCAGCCTTGCCATTTGCGAGCCCTGAATGTGGGTAAGCCTGGTTTTGACCTTGTCAAGCGAGTGCCGGGCATCTCTCTGGAATTTATTGACAAGGGCTGTTCCGGCATCGCCGGCCCTTTTGGGTTCTCACGCTCCAACTTCCGCAAGAGCCTGCGGATCGGACACCAACTCAGAACCCGTCTGAAAGACGACGATATTGATGTAGGCATGACCGAATGCCTGAGCTGCCGCATGCAGATGGAGCAGGGGATCCCCAAACGAAGCCACCACCCTGTGGAAATTCTGGCCATGGCCGCCGGCCTGAAGCCGGAATTGAGAGTCGTCTGGAATCAGCCTAAGCCACGGAATATCATTACTTGAGCTCGCTCAGAAACGCTATGTCAGAGCATTGGAACAGTTGCGAAAGATGCCTGAGATCGAAAATCTCAATCAGTTTATCGCCTGATCATGCCACTGTAGGCTGGGGTGAATCGCTTCACCCCACCCTACATTTCGTGGCAAGACCGAATCGCATGGATGAACGCGATTATGCTGTTTTTCTGTCGGA
>CAMBEP010000043.1 GCA_945865635.1 Candidatus Kuenenia stuttgartensis | reverse complement strand
GGCGACCCGAAACTGACGACCGATGCGCGGCTTGCCCTTCGTTATCAAATCACCACCGAAAATCGGGCCGACAAACTCGTGCGCCGGCTGGACGGCCTGAAGCGTCACCGTGCCCTGATCGAACATCGCCAGGCCGCCGCCGCCGAGCGTGAGGCACGCAGGCAAGCCAAGCTGGAGCAATCGATGGTTGCCATGCCAACCGAGGAACAGATTGAAGCCGACTTCGAAGGCACCTTGAGCGAGCTCAATGCGCTGCTGGAATCGGCCCGAAACATCGCTACCAATGTGGCCAAACCGGCCGAATCTGAAATCGCACAAACTCAATCCACACATGAGGATGCAGCGCAGGTGCGAAACAACAAGGCCGTCGCTTCCGAAGAATCCCAAGCGGAATTCAGCGACAAGTTCCAGAGGCGTCTGGAGCGGTTCCTCAAGGGCAAAACCAAGGCCCAACGGGCCCGGATTATGAAGCAGGCGCGGGAGAAGCAGGCAGAGATGAGGCTGGCGCGGGCGGTTTGACGTGCTTTGGTGGCAGTTCGGATTCCCGGTTGGTGTTGGAGGGTCGTAAGCCTTTATTTCAATTGGTATAAGGGCGAGGCGAATCAGGCTTTCATTTTGGAGGATTCGACAGGTCTGAGGTGTTTGATCGCGGCTCGGCCGACTCTATAGGTGAAGAACCCGTTGGCGGTACCGGCTGCGACGCTGGGAGCGACGGCGTCGACAACTTTGGCGGCGGCGTGACCGAGGTGATTGCAGAGTAATTCGTGGATCTGGGTCTGGATGGTCGTGTGCATGTGTTCCATTTCGGTGGCCACAGCCAGTGCTGCCATGGACCAGCCCATGAGTGCGGCGGTGCCGGCTGCGCTGGTGCGCACGTTATAGAGCAGGCAAAGGCCGCGAGTCATGCGGGTGAGGGCCAGGAGCAGAACGACATCGTCCCAGAAGGCGAGAGGAACCACGGCGGTGCGCACACCGACTTGTTTGACATGTTTCCAGATGAGTCGATCGGCTTCGGAATCGAGAGGGCCAAGAAACTGTCGGTCGAGGGCGCGGATCCAGTCCAGATCGGTACCATGGCGGGATCGGTCGATGAGTTCGGCGCGAGCTTGTCGCAGTTTTCGGGCCAGTTCTTTGCCATCGATACCGAGTTTGGTCCAGCTTGTTTCCTGAGCTTTATCGAGAGGAAACTGGCGGAGAAACCGTTCCAGATCGGTTCGTGCGGCAGCAAGTTTCAGAGCAGATTCGCCCCGAATCTGGGCCCTGAAGCGGAGTTCGGCCAGTGCCTGAAGGCTGTGGCGTGGGCTGCGACGCAATCGGGTATAGCCGATGACCAGTCGGGCGATGGCCAGAGCGACCATGGTGCTTAGTATAAGAACAAGCCCTATCAGGGGATAGGCCATAGCTTTGGGCAGTCGCGAGGCCATATCGAGCACGGCCAGGCCTTGAGCAAGTACGATCAGTGCGGTGATACAGCCGAAGATGACGACGAGTGTCCAGCCGATGGCGTCCATGGGCTTGATCCAACGGGCGAGGCCGGTTTCGCCGGTTTCGAGATCGGCAACGAGTTGGTCTGCGAGGTCAGAGTCTTGCTCATTTGCTTCGGATTCAGCCCATCGGGTCTTGGCCGTGGGTTCGTCGAGCTTGGTCAGTGCCAGATTTGGCCGGGGCACACCCAGGCTTTGTGCTTGGTCAGGGGCGGTCGTTTCTGTGGTGTGGGTGGGTTCTGCCAGGGCCTGTTCCGGTTTGGGTCGTACACCGAGCCAGCCGTCGCCTTGCTGGGGTTTAAGTGGATCGTTCATTTGGGTTTCCCTTGGTTGCCGGTCATTTCAGGATCCACTGGAGGACTTGTCCGAGCCCGAATTGTTCTGGGGCCTGTGTGCGTTTCATGGGCAGGCGCGGGTGAGGCCTGGGGAAGGCGAAGTCGCCGGCCTTCCATGAATCGGGCCAGGTGGCTGGGACGGTGGAAGCGGCCGCTTCAAACGACGCCCCTGAGTCTTGAAAAGTGAGCTTGCGGCGCTGGTCAGGGCCGATGGGTTCAGAGCGGGTCGCATTGACGGCGGCAACGATGCCGTATTTCATCTTCAGACGCTTCTGCACCTGATACTTGCGAACAAGGGGCTCGATGAGCTGGTGGAGCAGTCCCTCGGCGGCCTGTCGATCGTCGGCATGGATCCGGTCCGACTGTGTCCCAAGCACTGTGATTTGCCGGACTCCGCCCAGCCGAAAGCTATCGCCTGCGGCCAGCCAGGCCATCCAGTCAAGGGTTCGTTCGGTGCTGGTGGTGCCGGGGTTGATCCAGCCCAGGAGTTCTTCAAACAGGCGAGTGGTGCCTTCCACACCGCTCGGGCCGGCTTCAAGAAGGTGGGCCACATCCACAAGCAGCAGGATGTGGTCGCAGAGGTTCAGGGCATCGGCCACGGGCTTGACGACTTGTGCCACATAGCTTTCAAACCGGCTGGTGAGCCGGTCAGCCATTTGCGGGGCGGTCTGGCGCCAGGCGGCCGACAATGGGAAGAAGGGTTCGCCGGGAGCGGTACCGATGGCCAGGCGGGCGAGTTCGTCCACACTCCAGGTCGGGTTGCTGGTGCCCATCTGTTCGGTGGCATAGCGGTTCTCGATATCGACAAGGAAGCTGGATGGGGTGACAAAGGGCAGGGCGGCGTCTACAAACCTCGACAGGACGCGCCTGTAGGTCATGGCCAGCTCATTTTCCGTGGCCGAGCTGTCCGGAAGCGTGTCGGTCTCTGTCGGGTTCATGGCGGAAAGAAAGGGCTGGGCCATGGGCCGGAAGAGTTCCAGGTCGAGGGCATGAAGCATGGCGTCCGACCATCGCTGGAACGAGCCGTGTCCGACCATGGCGAGGTCCGCGAGACGCTCGCCGGGCCAGTCGATCAGCGAGAGGTCATACATCCGCCAGCGGTCGTCGGCCCGCACGATGAACGAGCGATACTCAGACGCCGCCACGGTCTTGGCGGGCCATCCGCCATGAGCCAGGCGGTCGCGGGCCGTGTTGTAATCAAACGGGGCCAAGCCCGAGCGTGTCTCGAGCGCGTCCATCGCGTCTGCGCTCGACGCCAGTTCGGCCAGTCCCACATCGGGACCAAACACATCAAGCCGGCCGGCTGTATGATGCTTGATCTGCGAGATCAGGCTGGTGAGCAAGACCGTCTTGCCCGCATGAAAGGGCCCGACCACGCCAACACGACGTGGCCGCGCAATGCGACCGCGACGAATCAGCCCGCCCAGGTTTAGACCGTCCGACTTGCTGGCCATGGCGTGTGTGTCCCACCAAATCACCGAGATTGCAGAATTCCTACCTCTTGATCGCTTTATCCTATCCGAAAGGGGGATTCGCTGCGACCTCTCCGGATATTAAGTAGGGCTCGAAATCATCACCCACACCAAACCGGATTCGCAAACCGGTGCAGCCGTTTTTGTCTCTTCACGTTTGAAATCAAGGGATGATCCAACTTTAAGAAAAGCCGCTTGACGAATATTCAGATTTATGCATGATTCCGCTATCGCTACTTTTGAGTTAACTACCACTGCTGTGAAAGGATTCACACCCATGTCACTTCGT
The DNA here is from genome assembly GCA_945865635.1 of Candidatus Kuenenia stuttgartensis. GTDB lineage: Bacteria > Planctomycetota > Planctomycetia > Isosphaerales > Isosphaeraceae > QWQI01. The sequence goes on along the minus strand of CAMBEP010000043.1, from coordinate 38,863 downwards.
TCACGATTTTCGGTTACTTCGGTTTTTCAGTCGTCCGCTTCACTCCAGCAAAAAGTGCGCAAGTCACGCCAAGTCAAGTTCCTGATGGAATCGCTCGAAGACCGGGCCGTTCCAGCGGTGATCACGTGGGACGGCGGAGCTGGCACCAATTACTTCTGGGACAAGGCCAACTGGAGCACGGACACCGTTCCGGGCAAGAATGACGATGTTATTGTGCCGGCCTTCAAATATGATAGCCAGTTGATCCTGGTCGGCGATGTCACACTTCGCAGCATTCGCAGCGATGCCCAGTTGCTTGAAATTCCACTCCTCTTACCCCCCTACAACAGTGCCATAACTGGGTCATTAACAGTCACCGCTGGCAGTTCCACGCTCACCAAAGGCATATTGAGCGACTTGCCGTATCAGCCCATGGTGGTCCTGAAAACGGTCGGGGCTGGAACCAGTCTTGCCGTTGGTGGTGAAATTGGCCTCAAAGCCATTTCAACTCCGATTCCGGCCAATGCGTATACATTCCCCACAGAAAATGCGCTCTGCCTCACAGCGGAATCTGGCTCGAAACTGATTCTCACAAATCCGACTCTGACCAACATCCAATCATTCGATTTTCATGCCAGAGGCGCAAACTCACGCATCGAAGTGCAAGGCATGGCCAATATTTCGGTCGGAGGAAGCTTGTTTTTTTCACCGGTTGACAATGGCGTGATTTCATTCCCAGATTTAAACTCCATCACATTGCAGCCCTCGGCCATCTCCGTTGAGTTCTACCAGCCCAAGCATCAATCGGCCAGTTCCGTGGAATGGTTCCAGCCAACAATTGACCCGAATCAGCCTGCGGACATGAATCATTGCATCGGCACCATTGACCTGCCCAAACTAACCAAAATTGAAGACTTGCAGCAAGGTCGCCAGAAGAAGACAGAAATCAGTCTCTATGCGTCCGATTTAGGGGGAAGTGTTTTCAACACGCCCTTGCTGGCCAGCATCAGAAATGTCACTGTGAATCATACCAGCTTCACCTCAAAAAATATTTCCAGTTGGAACGCGCCGAAACTATCGTCTTTCATTCAAAGCGAGCTGGATTATAACGTCGCCGGGCAGACCATGCGGCTTGCAAATCTGGCGGATATCAGCGAAACCAGTGTTTATGTCACAGCGGGCTATGTCGAATTCGCGATGCAGGGCGATGTCAAGCTCGATTCCATGAACTGGGACACCACGTGGCAAAGCTCTGGGCCGCTCTCGGGCTTTACCATCCAGGCGAAAAATATTCGGGGCAATCTCGGCGCTGGCCACTTTTTTCATATCGAAGCCCTGAATGGCGGGTTGGTGAATATGAATGCAACGTCATTAATCGACGATTACGACACCAAGCCCGACGGTGGCATTTATCTCAAAGCTGATACCAGCGGCGTGCTGCAAATCAACGTCAATCAGACTTCCGGCACGGTGCTCGACCTGAAAGAAACGGGCATCGCCACTTATAATCGTATCGTCAACGGTCAATTTAAATCATTGCGTGGCTGGGACGGCAAAACAGGCCAGTTTAACGCGGCCAACATGAAAACTCTGACGGTGGACACGTACCTTTACACAGGCTACACGGATTGTTTTTCGAATTACACGGTTAAGCACGAAACGAATTTCTTGACCCTCGACCGCTTCAATGCTCCAAAGCTGGAGACAGTGCTCGGTGGTAATATTGACAAAGGTTCATGGACGCCTGCACAAGCGCCCGTTACGAATATCTGCACCTGGGATGGAGGGGCCGGTAACAACCGATGGGCTGACCCATTGAACTGGTCTGGCGATCAACTTCCCGGGATTCATAGTTCCGTCGTCATTTCTGCCCAGGCATCGCTCAAAGAAATTCTTGTGGATGTGGAAACGGAAGTCGCAAAGGTTCAGTCGGACGAGCCAATTCGCGTTCAAGCCAAATACCGGGTCAATCCGATCACATTCTGTGTCAATTCAGGCACTTCCGTAATCAATAGTGGCCTGACACTCAAAAGTGCGACAATAGCCACAAAAAATTCAGGCACTTCGCTTGATCTTTACGGCCAGATATCCATCGAAGCTGAGCCATTGCTCTATGAGTTGACATCAGATTTCTGGCTCTATCCACTGGCGACACCTCCAACTCTGACCGGTTTTCAGGCGACGAATGGTTCGTGGTTAACCATACATATGACAAAAACCATTGTCGGAACGCTCAACGACTTTACCATCACGGCCACCGGCGGCGGTTCAAAAGTGATGTTCCCCAACCTTCAGTCTGTCCAGATCCAAATCACAACGACCAACAAAAATCGCTCGATCATGCACCTGACAGCAAATGATGGAGGAGCGATTGAATTACCGCAACTCCAGACCCTGTCGGCCGACGGGATGGAAATATCGATTCAAAACGGTCGTGTCAACTCGCCAGTTCTCAACTCCCTTAAAAACGCCAACATCAACATAATCGATACAACGGATAATGGAACGGCCAATGCGGACTGGATTTGCCCGTCAATTGCAGAACTCAACTTCTCAAATCTCCAGTTAAGCGGATCGGATCTTGTCTTTTCGTTTAACAAGGCCCGGGTGATCGATGGTACAAATTTCAATATCAACGGCTCGAAACTATATCTGCCGAGCGTTGATAAAATTGAATTTAATCAAATTACGCAGCCGCTGAATTATGCAATTCCTTGGTATTCATCAAATAATAATTGGGTTGCAAATGGCCCGACATCGATTCTTGAAGTCCGGGCAAATTCCATCAGTGGCATTATTACGACAGCAAGAACCTTTGATCTCACTGCAACGAACAAGGCTTTGATTTCACTCTATGTTCCGTCTATCAAACTTCAACTCGAATACCCCGCTTTATGTCCCGGGCCTGGGTTATTTCGGATGTTTGCGAGCAGCAATGGCATCATCAGGGCTTATTGCACCGAAGTTGAAGGCATCATCGCTTCGACTTCCGATGGCGGCATCATTGCAATGGACCAACTGGTGAAAGGCCAGTTTCGACAGATCCTGGCAGCCTCCAATGCGCCAAATCAATTCTATGCCGCCTCTTTGACATCGCTGACCATAAACTATCCTGACCTGAACACTGTTTCACCGATCGATTTCATGAATGCTCCGAAGCTCACAAGCCTTTACGGACGTTTTCAGGCCTATGCCAACCCGTTTCCACTGCTTTCGTCGATTACGGGTTCTTTGAAACTGCTGCATCAGCCGGGAACGCCTGTTTCCCAAGTGACCGTTTTCAGCACGCCTGCCGTGAAAACATTAAGCGGCATTTCCGTCAGCATGGAACCGGGTGTGACATGGCCTGAATTAAATAGTCAGCCAAACTGGGACACCCTCACCGTGAACCAGATTCAATCTGACGGAACGACCAAACCAATGGCGAAACCAGGATCTGCGGCACCATCGCCCAAACCCGCTCCAAATCCCTCAAATCCTGGAATAGTCACCTGGGACGGCGGTGCCGGCACCAATCGATGGGGCGATGCAGCCAACTGGTCGGGCGATCAATTGCCGGGCCTGGGCAGCGAAGTAGTGATTCCCGCCCAGTCAGGAATCAGTGAAATCCTGGTTGACCAGAATGTGGATATCGCCAGGCTGACGGCCAATGAACCGCTACGTCTGGAAAGCAAATACGAATACTGCCAGCATATTGAATTATCACCGATGATGCTGCGGGTCAATGGAGGGGCCTCAGTGATCAATCAAGGCGTGATCCTGAAATGGGGCATTTTGGCGACCCAGAATTCAGGTACCTCATTGGATATTTATGGGCAGACGAAACTCGAAGCTAGTCGCGTCGATGGATGGAATTACTTGGCGACAGTTGTTGGCTTGCAGGCATCCAACGGCTCATGGCTCACCGTGCATGACACCAAAACCATTGTTGCCGCTTCTGATATCCTAAGTGTGACCGCTACCGGAGGCGGAGCGAAAGTCATGTTCCCCGACCTTGTAGCGGCCAATCTGCAATCGTCGGCCATCAACTTGTCGGCCAGCGGTGGCGGGGCCATAGAAATGCCGCAATTGAAGTCGATGTCCGGCGATTCCATCAGTATCGTCATCCAAAATTCGTGGATCACCACCCCTCTGCTTGCAGGCCTGAAAAACGCCACGATCAGCATCACCGACACCACCGACAATCGGGTGAAGCAGGCCGACTGGATCGACACCGAACTGGGCTTTCTGGATCGGTCAAGCTTCACCACCACCGGGGCAGACATCACCTTCTCGTTCCCCAAAGTGAAGTCGATCACGCAGACGAGCCTTTCTGCCATCGGCTCAAAATTGTATTTCCCCGGCGTTGATAAAGTCGATTTCAACCTGTTTTATCCGACAGGCGATACCCCTTTGCAAAGCTGGACAGCCTCTGGATCAGGCTCCCTGCTGGAGGTGCGTGCCAACTCGATTTCAGGCAATATCAGCTCCGGCAGCACGTTTATTGCTCAGGCGAGCCAGAAAGCCTTGTTGACGATCTATTCGCCAACGATTTCCGACCAGCGACTAGTCCCGGCCAGCACGGGCGGCCTTTATCTCAAAGCCGACACGGGCGGGATCCTGCGGGCTTATAACACAGCCACTTCCGGAACCATTGTGGATGTGGCCTCAGGCGGTGCCGTGGCGATGGATCAAGCGGTTCAAGGGCAATTCAAGCAGATCCGAACGGCTGACGGCCGATTTTATGCCTCGGCCATGACCTCGCTGACGATCACAGAACCGGACACAAGCGTGGTCACGCCGATCGATTTGATTGTGGCCCCCAAAGTGACCAGCATCAACGGCCGGTTTCAGGCCTATTCGAATCCGTTCCCGGTTTTGTCGACCATTTCAGGATCGCTCAAGCTACTCCATCAGACGGGTACACCGGTTTCGCAAGTGACAGTTTTCAACACACCAGCGGCCACGGCACTGAGCGGATTTGCGGTCACGATGGAGCAAGGTGTGAGTTGGCCACAGCTTCTGAGCCAGCAAAGCTGGTTGAATCTGACTGTGAATCAAATCCAGACCGATGGTACAGTGAAGGTTGTGACCAAGACTACAGCCGCATTGATTCCACCATCATCAGGCACGGTGAAAGCCGCCTCAGTCACAAGCCAGCAGTCTGTGACACTGAAGCCGACACCCAAGCCCAAGGTGGTTGCGAAACCGGTTGTGGTCAAGAAAGGGCCAGTCCGAGTCGTCGTCAAACGGACGATCTGACCTATTTTTGAGGCGGAAGGAAAATCGATGACAAGTGAACAGTTTTAAACAGAATCACCAAGACGTGCGCGATGGGATGGCTACACTCGATTTTCAGAAATTCTCCAACGAAGGACCAAATCCATGCAGAGACTTACAGAAAACGATCCAGCCACCAAATCCCCCGACCTCGCCGCCGCAAACCTCGCCGCGCTCCGGGCGCTCTTCCCCGAACTCGTCACCGAGGGGGCGGACGGTGTGGCCGTGAATCTCGACGTGCTCAAGCAGCTCGTGGGGGACAAGACCGTCACCGATGCTGAGGAGAAATACGGCCTCAACTGGCATGGCAAACGCCGCGCCCGGCAGCTCGCCCTCGGCCTCGTGGCCTGGCACCACGCATTGAAGCCCGCCGGAGAAACCACCGTCGTCTTCCGCGACAGCGCCTTCGCCGACGACGTGGCCAAAACCAACCTCACTGCCATCCTTCACCAGCACGGCCTCGAAACCGTGCGTAGCCTGTAATCGCCATGAGCAACGAAATCACGCCCTTTGAATCCATACGCCGCACGAACCTTGCGGGGAACGAATTTTGGTCCAGCCGGGACTTTGCCAAGGTGCTCGGTTACGCCGATTACCGAAACTTCCAGTCCGTCATCGAATCCGCCCGCACCGCTTGTTTCAACAGCGGCCAGCGGGTGGAGGATCATTTCGTTGAGGTCACCGATATGATCGGAATCGGGAAGGGCGGTCAGCGCGCGGTGCAGACGGTAATGATGTCGCGCTACGCCTGCTACTTGGTGATCCAGAACGCCGATCCCGCCAAGGCGATCGTGGCCCAAGGGCAGACGTATTTTGCCCTTCAGACGCGGCGGCAGGAGTTGAGCGATGAGGAAGTGGAAGAGCAACGCCGCCTCGCCATCCGGTCGGACTTGAGAACGCACAACACGCAGCTTGCCGATGCCGCAAAGTATGCAGGCGTCATCGAGCCTCTCGACTACGCCATCTTTCAGAACCACGGCTACATGGGCCTCTACGGCGGACTGGGGGCGCAAGACATCCACGCACGGAAAGGGCTTAAAAAAGGCGAGCAAATCCTCGACCACATGGGCAGCACGGAGCTGGCGGCCAATCTCTTCCGCGCCACCCAGGCTGAGGACAAACTGCGCCGCGAGAAAATCACCGGCAAAGTGAAGGCCAACCAAGCCCACCGGGAAGTGGGAGCCAAGGTCCGCCAGACCATCAAGGAACTCGGCGGCACCATGCCCGAGGAACTGCCCACGGTGGAGAGCATCAAGAAGTTGGAATCCAAAGCGCGGAAGGCGCTCAAGGGAAAAAAGAAGCCATGAAACTCCACTTCGAACCCAACCTCGATTACCAGCTTCAGGCCATCGAAGCGGTCTGCGGACTGTTTCACGGGCAGGAGACCTGCCGGACGGAGTTCACCGTCACGCGGGATGGTGCCAGTGGGCAAATGTCGTTTCTTGAAAACGACCTCGGCATCGGCAACCGGCTGACCCTGCTCGACGACGAGCTGCTGGCGAACCTGCACGCCATCCAACTCCGCCACGGCCTCGCCCCTTCGGCCACGCTCGCCTCGGGGGATTTTACCGTAGAGATGGAGACTGGCACGGGGAAGACCTACGTTTATCTGCGCACCGTCTTCGAGCTGAACAAACGCTACGGCTTCACCAAGTTCGTTATCGTTGTGCCGTCGGTGGCCATCAAGGAAGGCGTCTATCACACCATCGAGACAGCAGCGGAGCACCTTAAGGCGCTCTACGCCGGCGCGCCGTTCGACTTCTTCATTTACGATTCGGCCAAGCTGGGCCAGGTGCGCAACTTCGCCACCAGTCCGCAGATTCAGATCATGGTGATGACCGTTGGTGCCATCAACAAGTTTGGCGACGAGCAGGCGGCGCAAACCGAAGAAGCGAATGAAGCCGCCCGCCGTGAGAAGTCGAAAAACGTCATGTATCGCCCCAGCGAGAAGACGGGTGGAGAAAAGCCCATCGACCTGATCCGGGCGACGCGCCCCATTCTCATCGTGGACGAGCCGCAGAGCGTGGAAGGAGGGCTCGATGGCAGGGGAAAAAAAGCGATGGAGCGAATGAACCCGCTGTGCAACCTGCGCTATTCCGCGACGCCGAACCACGCGCACCACATGGTCTTCAAGCTCGATGCGGTGGATGCCTACGAGCGCAAGCTGGTGAAGCAGATCGAAGTGGCGGCAGCCACCGTGGAGGGCGGGCACAACAGAGCTTATGTGCGGTTCATCGAGCCGGTATCCCGCGGCAGGAGTGTTGTCGGCGCAAGGGTGGAGCTGGACATGGCCACTGCACACGGTGTCAGCCGCCAAACCGTAACGGTGTCACCGCTTGACCAGCTCGAACAGGTAACCAAGCGGGAGATTTACCGGGACCACATTATCGGGCAAGACATCCGTGATGCCAGGGACGACAAGTTCATGGAGCTTCGCTATCCCGGAGGCGAGCAATACCTCCGCCCCGGCCAAGCCTACGGCGAGGTAGAGCCGCTGGCCGTGCATCGCCAGATGATCCACCGCACAATCAAAGAGCATCTGGACAAGGAGAAGCGCCTGGCCCCTCTAGGCATCAAGGTCTTAAGCCTTTTCTTCATCGATGCGGTGGAGAAATACCGATCCTACGATGCCGACGGCACCCCGGTGAAGGGCGACTACGCCCGCATCTTCGAAGAGGAATACCGCCGCCTGGCTAAGCATCCGGATTATCAAGTCCTCTTCAGGGAAGTCGATATGACCACCGCTGCCGAGGACGTTCACAATGGATACTTCTCCATCGACAAGAAGAAGGTTGGCACCAAGACGGTGGAAGTGTTTAAAGACACCAAGGGCAAGGGCACCACGGCGGCGGACGACGACACCTACGGCTTGATCATGCGTGACAAAGAGAAGCTGTTGAGCTTCGACACGCCGCTCAAGTTCATCTTCTCCCACTCCGCGCTGCGCGAAGGCTGGGACAATCCGAACGTGTTTCAAATCTGCGCATTCGGGAAAATGGAGTCGGAAAATAAGCGCCGCCAGACCATCGGGCGCGGCCTGCGTCTGTGCGTGAACCAGCAAGGCGAGCGTCTGCACGGCTTTGATGTGAACACGCTGACGGTGATCGCCACGGAGAGCTATGAGCAATTTGCCGAGAGTCTCCAGAAAGAGATCGAGCAGGAAACGGGCATCCGTTTCGGCTTCGTGGAGACGCATCAATTCGCCGGAATCACTGCCACCGGAGCCGACGGACAACCCGCGCCGCTGGGCTTCGACCAATCGAGAGTCCTCTGGGAGCATTTAAAAACCGCTGGCCTCGTGAACGCCCAAGGTAAGGTGCAAGACGTGCTTCGCACCGCCCTTAAGAATGGCACGCTCACCCTTCCCGAGCCGTTCGCCGCCCAACTGCCGCAGGTGAAGGAGATTCTCCGCAAGCTGGCGGGACGCTTGGAAATCAAAGACGCTGAAAAGCGTGAACAAGTGAAAACCCGCCAGGCCGTGCTGCACAGCGAAGAGTTCAAGGCACTGTGGGATCGCATCAAGCACAAGACCACCTATCGTGTGAAGTTCGACAACGAAGCGCTGTTGGTGGCTTGCATTCAGGCGCTCAGAGAAGCTCCGCGCATCACTACAACCCGTCTGCAATGGCGCAGGGCCGACCTCGCCATCGGTCGCGCTGGTGTCGAAGCGACGGAAACGGCCACCTCCGCCCACGTGACCCTCGACGAAGGCGACATCGAACTGCCCGATATTCTGACCAACCTCCAGGACAAGACCTCGCTCACGCGTCGCAGCATCCACCGCATCCTTGTGGAGAGCGAACGACTCGATGACTTCAAACGCAACCCTCAACAGTTCATCGAACTCGCCACCGAGATTATCAACCGCAGCAAGCGCATGGCCCTCGTGGATGGGATCAAATACCAGCGCATCGGAGCAGAGGAATATTACGGACAAGAGTTATTCGAGACAAAAGAACTACTTGGCTACCTCAGCAACATGGTCGCCGCCACCAAGAGTGTCCACGAAAAGGTCATCTACCAATCCGACACCGAGCGCAGCTTCGCCGAGCAATTGGAGAGAAACGAGGCGATCAAGGTGTACGCCAAGCTCCCCGGCTGGTTCAGAGTGCCGACGCCCCTCGGCCCTTACAACCCAGACTGGGCCGTTCTGGTGGACAAAGATGGCACCGAGCGCGTCTACTTTGTGGTGGAAACCAAGAGCAGTCTCTTCACCGACGACCTGCGCGAAAAGGAAAGTGCGAAGATCAGATGCGGCGAAGCCCACTTTGCCGAACTCGCAAATCACAATTTACCTAAGGCACGGTTCATCAAAGCGAGGAATCTCGACGACTTGTTGGCGAAATGTTAAATGTGGAAAACCAGAAATTTACAAGTCATCGAATTGCACAGTCGTATGTCAATTCTATAGAATTCTAACGACAATGCGAATGGAAAGAAAATCGATGACAAGTGAACTTGTGGAACCGAATCAGGCCTTGACGAGTGGTCAGGCCTTGCAGAAACTGATGGAAGGCAACCAGCGGTTTGTCTCGGGGCAGATGTGCCATGCCCACCAGGCGGCCGACTGGCGAAAGCACCTGGCCAGTGGCCAGCAGCCGATTGCCACCATTCTGGCATGCAGCGATAGCCGGGTGCCGCCTGAGTTGGTGTTTGATCAGGGATTTGGCGACCTGTTTGTGGTGCGTGTTGCGGGCAATATTATTGACAGCGACATTCTGGGGAGTATTGGATATGGCTTGATCCACCTGAAAACGCCGCTAGTCGTGATCATGGGCCATGAAGGCTGTGGCGCTGTGACGGCGGCCCTGAAGATGATCGACGGACTGGCGCACGAAAGCCATTACATAGCGGGCCTGCTGAATCATATCATTCCGGGTCTGGCAGAATTGGAAACCGGGAAGGAAGCAGAATCCCGTGTGAACCGGGCCGTTGAGCAGAATGTGAGGCAGTCGGCCCAACGTTTGCGTGAGGTGTGGGAAGGTTCATCGCTTTTGAGCGGGCTCGAGTTCGACTTGAAGCAGGCTGTCTATGAGTTGGAAACAGGCCGGGTAAAATTCCTGCATTGAGTTTTTTTTCTTAACCTCATTGATTTGTAGGGGTTAGTGCGAAATTGTCAAACAATCGAACCGAATGTCTTGCTGGAGGCTTTCCGGAGTGTTTTTGTTGCAAATGGATGACAATTGTCGTCATTACTTGCTTTGGATGGTCAGTCACGTATCCTCAAAATATGATGGATTGATAAATCTTTTGTGATGGATTAAGGTGAATTGTTCGCCCAGACTCCTCAATCCTGAAAACTGTGAAAGACTTTCACGATGATATCCGCTCAGCACGTTCGAACCATAGCTCTTTTATTGTTGACATCAATCACAGCCGGCAGCATTACAGGCTGTGGTGGGAACAGCGAGCAGCGAGTCTCAGGAACTTTGGCCAAGCCGATCGACATAGTCGAAAAGGCAGGCGAAGTGCAAGGCAAGGAAGCGGACGCGAAAAAGACAACAGCCAAGAACAAATAAGTCGTGTTGCAATGTCCTCTCCAGCTTCGGCCGAGACAGGTTTTGATCCCTTTTGGAATCGGCCTCATTTTAACGAGGGCCCAGGATTTGGATCGTGACCAAGCTTATTCAGTGAGTCATATAATCGAGAGTCAAATCAAGGAGAACGAGATGGAAATGGTTGTGAATAAACAGGTTTCAGAAAAATCACGCAAGGGCTTCACTCTGATTGAGCTACTTGTCGTGATCGCGATCATTGCCGTGCTGATCAGCCTGCTGCTGCCGGCTGTCCAATCGGCTCGGGAAGCCGCGCGTCGGGCCCAGTGCATCAATAATCTGAAGCAAATCGGGCTTGCCATGTACAATTATGAATCGTCGCTTGGCTGCTATCCGCTGGGTGTCTCGCTGAACGCCCGATTCAATGGTTCCGGCGGATCAGCTGGCGGGCCGATCAACTGGGGTGGCTGGGGCTCGCTCTCGCTGATTTTGCCACACATTGAGGGTGGAAATCTTTATAACGCCATCAATTTCAATCTGTCGCCCTGGAATCGTTACCGGGCCCAGTATGGCTGGGATGCAAACTACACGGGGTTCAATACCCGGGTGGCTTCGTTCCTGTGCCCATCGGATCCCAGTTCGGGACTGACCTCGATCAACAGCTATCTGGCATGCATGGGCACCTCGACCTGGGGTTCCACCACGGGCGATTCCTCAGGCATGTTCTCCTACCAGACACCTTGCTTCATTTCAAGTGTGACGGATGGTACGTCCAATACGGTAGCCTATGCGGAGAGCCTTTGCGGCGATGCATCGTCGTTCATCAGTGCATCGGCAGACGACCGGGCATCGATGTCAAGCGCAAAGGGCGTTGGCGACAGGTCAAACGTGTTGACAAACGCAGTCGATCCGGGTGGTGCAGGCGCACTGCGTGATGCACAAAGCAACATGGCCCTGACTCTGCAAGGCATGGCAGCCTGCAATACGATGTGGACAAGCACAACCAAAACGGTCACTCCGACGAAGGGCTATCGCTGGGGCATTGGCGCGGTTGGTATCGGGATGTTCAACACGATTGTTCCGCCCAACAGTGCGCAGTATCCCTGGAATGGTTGCCGATTCAACGGGGCGAACTATAACGCCGACGGCTCAGCCTATTCCAACTCAACCAGCGCCCACCCAGGCGGTTGCAACATCCTGTTTGGCGACAGTTCTGTAAAATTCGTCAAATCGTCGATCAACCAGGTGGTCTGGATGGCTCTGGGAACACGCGCCGGCAGTGAAGTGATTAGCGCTACGGATTATTGATTGCTGGAATTTTGCGGTTAGGAAGCATGGGCCGGAACTTTGACGAGTTCCGGCTCAAGTTCCCCAGTCTCGGCTATACCGGAAGTCGCGGTCGATTGTGCGTGGGCCGACTTTGGCAATCAGAGGCAGGCGTCGCTTGAACTGGGTGGTGCGCACCATACGGGTGACGCGTTCGATAAATACGTTCGTAAAGCCTTGTTTTTCCAGGACATCCAGCGGAATTCGCAGATCGACCATACGGACCAGCAGACGGTCCACATCGGCATAGGAGAAGCCCAGCTCGGATTCGTCCGTCTGGCCAGCCCAAAGGTCGGCAGTAGGGGGCTTTTTGACAATTTCGGCCGGCACGCCCATGTGCTCTGAGAGCTCCCAGATCTGTGTTTTGTAAAGGTCGCCAATCGGGTTCAGGGCGCTGGCCATGTCGCCATGCAAAGTGCCATAGCCCAGAAGCAGTTCCGTTTTGTTCGAAGTGCCCAGAACCAAGGCCCCGAAAGCGGCGGACTGGTCGTAGAGGATGGTCATGCGCTGGCGGGCCATCATGTTGGCGCGTCGCAGTCGGCTGGCATCGTCATCGAGCTGGGCGAAATAGGTGTCAACCTGATTTGCGATCGAGAGGGTTTTCGACTCGATTCCAAGCCTTTCGGCCACAAGCTGTCCGTGTTCCATGGTCTCGCTCGACGAGCTGCTGTAGGGCATTCGCACACCCATCACATTCTCAGGGCCAAGCGCCTCGGCGGCCAGATAGGCGGCCAGGGTGGAATCGATGCCGCCTGAAAGCCCAAAAACGACCCGTTTCAGGCCGGTGCGGAGAACTTCATTGCGAATAAAACCGACGAGGATCTTACGCACCAATGGCAAGTTCAGGACGAGTGGGTCCTGTGCATCGACAGAATGGGGGCAGGGCGGATTGGTGTCGGCCAAAGGCCGGTTGGGGTCAGGCGTGGCCGCGTTCATGGGCGATCCGCTCCAGTTCGCGAAGTGTTAGTTCCAGGCGTTCGTCACGCGCCAGAGGGGTTCGGATCCGGGCCTGACGAGTGGCGGCAGGGTCGATGGTGGCCCAGAGAATCTCTTCGTCCAACTGGGCGGCCTGGGCCAGTGTCGAACCGCCGGGAGCCAAGACCTGGCTGGAACCAAAGAAGCAGACCCCATCTTCATAGCCGACCCGGTTGGCAAAGATCACCGGAACATTGAGCGACAAGGCCACATTACGGGCGATATGATGCCAGACCGCCTGACTGGCCAGCTCCGAAGAGTTTACCCCACGTGCCGGCGAATTGCCCATCAGAATGACCAGATCTGCACCATCGGCACCCAGAATGACGGTGTTGGCCAAATGCCAGGCGTCCTCACAGATCAAGATTCCCACCCGGCCCAGGTGCGTATCGAAGCACCGCACGCGACTACCGGCGGCAAAGTATCGCCGCTCGTCAAACATTCCATACGTCGGCAGATAGGCTTTGCGGTGGATGGCCTTGAGCAAGCCGTTTTCAAGCCAGCCAGCCGAGTTATAAAACAGGTTGCGCGACGATTCCTCGACAAACCCAAAAACCACGCGGGTTTGGCCCGACAACTGCGAAAGCTCTGCAATGATCCCGGAATCGGCAGTCAGGGCCACATCACTGACCAAGTCCCTCAGGAAATAGCCGGTCAGGGAGAGTTCCGGAAAGACCACCAGATCAGCACCATTCCGGGACGCTTCGGCAATGATCCGTTTGTGAGTTTCCAGATTGGCAGCCAGATCGCCCAGTTTGGGCGCAATCTGAGCCACCGCAACACGAAACGGTCGGTCGGATCTGCCAGGCGTTGTCATGCTTAAGTCGTAAGGCATCGGCTCACTAACAACTTGGGATCAAGGGCCCGGGCCCGAAGTGCTGGACCCGTTTTGAGGCACTCCCATTCTAACTTTCGGGAGCGAAAAGAAGTAGGCCGAATCCCCTGAATCTCAAGGGTTCGGCCTCGCAAGTGCATTAAAAGTCAGTCTGTGGCACGATCAGGGAGATTCCACCAGATCGACGGAGGATGCACCAAGAATCTCCTTGGTTTGATCGTCCTGTACGAAAGCGACCACGCTCAGCTTTTTCAAGTCAATGGCTGGCTTGGTACCGAAGAAGGTCGACTTTTTCTCAAAGTCGCTGACATACTTCTCGATCTCTCCACGAAGCGTTTTGACATCCACTTTCGTAGACTGATCCAGCGTGCCGGCCTTGTCCAGGCTCATACCTTCGGCTCCGCCTGGCATGTCGCGCACAACATGGTGGTGGAATCGCAGTTTGTTGCTGCCAATATACTTGACCACTTTCTCGGTGATCACCATGCGGAGCTTTGGCTGAGCCTTTTCACCCGGTTTTCCGGTGGTTTTCGCCTTCGCCGAGATCTCAATCAGATCGCCCTTGCGACTGGCTTTCAAGTCGACTGTGGCCGTCGGACTGGCCGCCAGACCCGAATCAATGATGGAGCGGAATTGCTTGTACTTACCTTCCGAACCCGCCATGGAACCGCCTCCTCCACCATCGCTTTTGCCATTGAAAAAGGTCGAAGGAGTGCCCCCAATTTCTGATCCATAATACTTCTGGCGGGCCACACTGTCGTCGTTAGTGAGCGGGTCAGGGCCCGGGATGTGCAGGTGATACTGAAGCAGAATCACGTTGGTGTGACTGTAGGTGTCGCCCAAGGCATCGAATCCAACGTCAGCAGCCACGCAGGGCGGGCACTGGGCACCCGTAAAAAGTTCCATCACTACGGGCTTGGCACCCTTCTTTTCAGCCATTTTCAGCGGCTTGAAGGGCGGCACTTTCTTGGCATAATTTTCGTCGAGCTTCACTTCATAGCCCTTCAACCGCTTGTCGACACCGTCTGCCAAGTCAGACTTGCCAAGCGTGCGGGCTGTTTCGCTCAGGACGGCCGCAATTTCTGCCTTCGTCTCAAGGTCGGTCTCTTCGCTCAATGTCTTGTCCAAATCCTGAGCCAAGTCCAAAAGTACCCCGGCCGCCGCCTTTTTCTTGCCCTTCAAAGCTTTAACCGCATTGCCACGCGACTGGTCATACCACTTCTCGCCATATTCCCTGGCACTGCTAAACCACTCGTTAAGCGTTTTCTTAATGTCGCCTTCGGTCATATCGGCTTGATCCGACAGACTCAAATATTGGGCATAAATCGATGCTGCATAAGGCTTGCCTGCGTATTTATCGATCAGTTTACGGAAGGCTTCAGCCCGGGTCTTTGGGTCTTTCTGGGCATTCTCACGCATTAACGAAAAGATCTCCTGTGAGACCTGGCCCGACTTCATCTCGGCCACTTTTTCGTCTTTTGTAGGGACCAGTTCGGCCGCATACGATGTTCCGCGAAATGTAAACAGGCCGCGAATCTTGCCGTCCTTGCCGGGCTTGCCCTCAAAGGTCTCGGAACCAGTCGCCGTCTTGAGACCAATGGAAATCACTCCATTCTTTTCTGAAACGGCCCCGATCTGGGCGTTCGGTAATATCTGGGCCTGCACGCTCACAAGCTTGCCTGTATCCTTGGCAATGTCCACAATGGCGAATTCATCATCGCCAAAAGCCATCACAACAATCTTGTGGCGACCCTCTGCCGCCATCGCCGGCCAGCCTGAGACCAGAATCATGGCCAGGCTGAGCCATGTCAAACGCTTGCTGAAGTTCATTGCCACTAGGCTCCTGAAACTATGGGACGTGATGATTCAGTCCGCAGCAAAACACCGCGAACCTGTTGCCGTTCCAAAAAAGAACTCGTCCCTAAGTCTAACTTCAACTTGCATGCACCACAATCAATAAACATCCTGTCAAACAATTTATCTCGAAGAATTCCTTATCGTAAGGGGCCGCTCAGGTTGAAGTCGATTTCCCCGCCGCTTGCTGGAACCGTCGCCCGTAAGGTCGAACTCAATGGCGCATATCCCTCTGGCATCCGTTCAGGCGCTTCCATCCCCTCCTTCGACACAATCAAAGATGTTTGGAACTGAAGCGAAATCGGCCTTCCATCAAACAATGTCTTGTATGATAGGTACACCCTGTAGTCGCCCGCAGCACAACCATCCATGCCCACATAATTCAGCCTGTACCGGCCCTTCGAGTCGGTTTCGCCGATCGTCATCGAGCCCCCCTCAGCCATCGGTACAAAACGGACCACCACCCCCTCCAAAGCCTTGCCGTCCATCGTGATCGTGCCCGAAACCGGCTCCAATTTCGGTGGCAGATAGCCCGGCTCCCCGCCCGGCCTGCAACCCGCCGCCAAGCCGGTCAAAACCATCAGTTTCATGAATCGGTCGATCATCGAACTCGTTCGTGGGCTCATCAGTGCCTTCATGACATCTTTTTTTGTATTTGTGCGAATCATCCGAAAAATCGTTACAAATCATCATAACCCGCCAGACGGTTTCCCGCACATCCAGTGTTACCTAAAAAAACCGCCGCCTTTTTAAGGCAGCGGTTCGAATGCCCAGCGGGCAGATTCCCAATCCCAACCCATTCCTCTATCATTTCATTACTTATAAGGCGTCGCATTCTTCATCTCACCGTCGAAGTCCATGATTCCACCTTCTTCAGGAACCACTTTATCAAACGCGATCTCAAAGAACTTCAACACCTTCTGATCTTTTTTCTTGGCCGGCGCCTCACTGGCCGCCGCCATAAACGGGTCGTCCTTGAAGGTCTCATTGTTGGCCGCGGATTGCTCGGCTTTGACAATCGCCGCCGCCGCTGGGCCACGCAGAATCACCACATGATACCTGCCCGGCATCAGCCCCTTGCGTCCCTGCGTGTAAGCCGTATACGTGCCGTCGCCAGCCACTTCATTCTCCGAAGGCAGTGCCCCGGGGTTGGAAGGGTCGGGCAGGAACGAAAGCACCAGCCCCTCCATCGGTTTGCCATCCACGGAAACCTTTCCACTGACACTCACCAGCCTAGGGCCGCTTTCACCACACCCCAAAGCCATCATCGAAATGACCGCCAAGGTAGGAAAAACCAGCGATTTGATTGACTTCATGAACTCATTTCCTGTATCGGGTGTTACCGTTGGTTTGTCCAAATCTGCCAATCATTCAAGGCGGCGGCCATCAAAAAGAGAGAGCCAGAAGCCGACCTCACCCTGAAGGACAAATCACCATGCGTTTGGATGCCTTTGGATTTAAAAGGAATCCGAACTGACCACCTCGCCGTTGGCAATCGTCTGGATCGCAAACCAGATCGCCGGGTCAATCGTGTTCTTGATGAACTTCACACTGCCGTCACCAAACGATACATTGATCCCGCCCGGGTGCATGCTCCCGATCGACCAGGCATAACCCAGCTTACGCGGGTTGTTCGCTGCCGAAACCTGAGCCAGCGTGGCCGGCCCATTCGGCATCGTAGACGGCCATGCACTGCTATACGAGGTCGTAATTCCCGGATTGTTGCTGTAGACCAAAGCATGGGTCGATGTCCATAACCCCTGGCCCCAATATCCTCCATAAGCCACACTCGTCTTCTCAAGTCTCGATTCCAAAACCATCACCGTATTGCTCAACCCATCACTGATATTCACAAACCGGGTCGAAAGGTCCGAACCCGCAAAAATCCCTCCGTCAGTCGGCCTTCCAGCCAGCCTGGGCCCATTAAAGCCTTCATAGTATCGGCCTGCTGGGAGCATGTAACTCGTTCTTTGAGAGAGATATCCGGCATAAGCTGTCGATGCCGCCGATGGCGTGGTCGCATTATAAGGCATCGATGGGATATCTGATGTGCATAGATAGGCATTGACCATCGTCGATGTCGTCGTCGTGTTCGCCAAATAAGACGACACACCACCCACCGGCTTCAAGTTCGGCGCCGAATTGCCCGCCGGACAAGAAGGTAAGCTGAAATTGTAGGCGTTTGCCAGTGTGCTTTGCTCAAGAAACGGCAGAATCAATGTCAGTGCCGTGGTGTTCAACACCTGGCCCAGACCCGCCGAGTCGTTGGGCAACGATGTGACCGACGCCGCTGTCGCTGACCAGATCTTGGCTGGCGGCAATGAAGAATTGGATGACTCATAATTGTGCATGGCCAAGCCAATCTGCTTCAGATTGTTCACGCACTGCGCACGCCGGGCCGCCTCGCGAGCCGACTGCACCGCCGGCAACAATAAAGCGATCAAGACCGCGATAATCGCAATCACGACCAGCAGTTCAATCAGTGTAAAGCCTTTATGGTAAAGACTATGAATCCGGGTTCGACACATCATGGGCCTCATTTCCGTTGGTCAGGTAAGAATCGGGATCCCAAATGTCAGGAATCCCTGTTCTGGTCTCTAAAAATGATGGAACATCCTCACATGGATCTGGTTAAAGCAAATCATTGCCACCACGATCGAGGTCGATCAAAGGTCATGTCCTCTTGCTTGGGAAGGCCTCAGAAGACATGGCTCTAAGGTCATCGAAAAAGCCTCTAGACTCAAAGCAAAGCGAATGCCTAAAAAGAGAAAAACAGGAAGCCAACCAGACTTGATCAAGCACACCTTACGCAGGCGTTAGCATATATCAATGAAGACATACGCTCAAGAGTCGCGTAAGGCATTAGCAAGATGCAGTTTGCGCTTAAAAAGGTTTTGTTGTGTTCAATCTGGCGGGACGGCATCCGGGTTAGACCAAGGCGCAGGGGGCGATCGGTCAAGGGGCGGCCGTGTCGTCTTAAAGCCACACTTATTTAGGCCGTGTTTCCAAAAAGCGACAAAGCTTGAGAAAATCTTTTTTTTTTGGAGAGACTACTTGCATGAAGAAGCGAAATTGGTGATTATAACATCTCGCATACATCGAAACCGCATTCTTCAGATAAGTGATTCCAGAGTTTAAGCCAGATTCCCGGTTCTGTTCTGATTCTGCACCAGATGTTTGCGGTTGCCCTCTTCGGTTGTGGTTCGGTACACCTTGAGACAGGGTTGAGCAAACCCCCCCCACGCTTCAGGACAGATTGGTTGATTCCGGTCGTTTCCAAGAGACTTGCAACAAGAATCTTCGCCACTCATGAGACATCACTTGCCAGACACTCCTCGACTACCGGAAATCGTGTTGTTATGCCCAAGGATTCCCTTGGCGACTTCAATCTCATCATCTACATCGGGCCCGCAAGGGAATGTTTGTACAACCATAAAAGTTTAACGCGAGGTTCGTTCCATGAAGGGTCTCTTCTCAATGTCAGCTGCTCACACACGAAAATCATTGGCTGCTGCGAATCGAAAAGCACGCAGAAATCACCACCTCGCACCGGCAGTGATCTCGCTCGAAGACCGCGTGGTCATGACCACCACAGCCACTTACTGGATGCCATCACCGTATGACTCCGTTACAAGCTCTTATCTGCCAGTTGGCACAGTCGACCGGGCCCGCGTGAGTCTGTCTAATTCCGATAACCCCACCTGGGTTGTCGATTTCACGACCTTCACGGCTGAAGACCTGAGCATTACGCGAAACAGCGGCTCGGCGATCGACCTTTCCAACGGATTGCCTACAAAATTCAAAGTGGGCGTGGTTGGCTCGCAGGCATCCCAGAATACATATTTTGTGATTGGTTTGCCGCGTGTGGCCCTGGCGACGGGCGATTACACACTTGGGTTCAAGTCTACAGCATCCATAAAATTTTATGATCCGGCTGATCCCACACAGACTGTCACGGAAAGCGGATCGTCAATTTCCGGAACTCTTGCCTGGAAAGAGCGTAGTGGTACAGTGGCCGCATGGGGTGGCAATACATCGGGCCAGACCTCCGTGCCAGTTGGCTTGACCAATGTGGTGGATGTGGCCGCCGGTGGCTCGTTCTCGCTTGCCCTGAAAGCCGACGGAACAGTCACCGCATGGGGTTCTGGAACAGGTGCAACGGCTCTGCCGGCTTCCGTCTCAGGTGCTGGCAGCAATGTGGTGGCAATCGCAGCGGGTGATAATCATGGCTTGGCTCTGAAGGCCAATGGAGACATCGTTTCGTGGGGTACAGACACGAACTCGGTTGTGTCTGGTTCGCCAGTGGTGGGCAACTACTTCTCGATCGGTGCCGGCCCAAACACTTCGTTTGCGTTGGGTACTTATTCGGGATTAACGCCATCCACCTTTTATGGAACGGATGGGACACTGACAACCTGGGGCCAAAACGCATCGTTCGGTTCACCTCTGTTTGCGGGTACCGATGTCGGCGATCCAGCAATTTCCGGCTTGGTACAGGCATCATGTGCCAACGACTTCCTGGTCGGAGTCAGGGCCGACAGCTCATACTATTCCATGGGCACCGTACCATTAACCCTGAATCCCTCCCTAGATAGCGATCTGATTGGTAGTACAGGTGTTACTTTCAATCAGGCTGTAGCGGGTGTAAACTCAGCCACTCTACTGTCTGGATTTGTGTTTGTCGTGCCTAGTGATGGATCCTCGATTATGGGGTGGGGCGATGATGACAGTGGTCAGGTCAATGGCACTGAAACCTACGCCGCCAAGCTTGGTATCACCGGCACTGTCTCGGCCGGCGTCAGCACCTCCCGGCTGGAAACGGGCGCTCTCGACACTGTCTCCATGAATTCGGCCAGCAACAGCATTCAGGCCTGGGGCTATAACGGCAACCCGGCGGATAATCGTGTCAGTGGCGGCTCTGCCTATGTGGCTCCATCCACTGCCAGCACATCGGTCGGCAGCGTTTCCGCATCGACGATTCAGACTCTGGCCCAGGTGATGGACGTCACGGCCCCGACAATCAGCTCGTTTGTCGCCGTCACCGCTACGCCAACCAGCTCCATGCCACTGACCTACCGACTCACCTTTTCGGAACCGATCACCAGCACACTGGTCGCAGCCGATTTTCTAGCTGTCAATGGCTCCGGTGCTGCACAGAGCCTGACCTATTTCACGGTGGCGGGTGTGACGCCAGTCAGCACCACCATTTTTGACGTGACTGTCGGTACGGTTGGGAACTCCCCGCCTAATTTCAGCGACAACATTTATCTGAAATTGGTCTCCAACGCCAATACCCAGCAGATTCGCGATGTCGCCGGCAATCAGCTCTCCACATCCCTGCCAGCCACCTCGTCGACCTATGTTCAGGTTCTGACACAGGCGTTACCAACCGCACTGGCCACGACCAGCGGAACATCGTTCAACAGTCTTCAGTATGTGGCACCATCGACCATCGCGTTCACATTGACGTTTTCCTATTACGTCAGTGACGCAGATGCCACCAATGCCGCCAAATACACCCTGAGTGTCTTGACTGGTACCCTCACGGGGAACCTGATTCAGTCGATCGTTGCGATCGCTGATGGTACAGCTCCGGCCAATTACCACAAGCAGTTCACGATCAATGTCAGTACCGGGAACCCGGGAACGAATGCTGCGGCCAACTTTACGCTGTCCTTGAATGCCGGCAGCAACATCGCGGTCTATAACGGTGCATCACCTCCAACAACATATATTACCCAAGCGATCACATCGAATACTGTTCGTGTGGATGCCATCATACCGGCGATTACCGCGATCGTGCCCTCGACAAACATTGGTGGTGCTGTCACAACAGCGGTTGCAGCTGGTCTTTCTGGTGTGACTGTCTATTACAAGGCAACATTTACCGATGTGGTGAATTTTGCAGGTGCCGCTGGTACTGTGAACAATTACTTCGCCTTTGTGACGAGTTCTTATGCGACAGTGAACACAGTCTCGGCGTTCGTAACTTCCGTAACTAATGTTGGAAGTGCTGCTTACTCCACGGATTGGATCATAGCGGTCTCTGCCTCGGGCACGGGCAATTTGTCATTGACCGTAAACCCAAGCTACACCTTGAGTGGAACAACCAATTACATTCAAAACCCGGTTCCAACGAATTTGAGTGCAGGAGCCACAAGTACATCCTGGCTGGTTCTTAACCAAATCTATTCAAGTGTGGTTGTCAACGGCCCTGCCGGCTTGAATCCTTCGAATACAACAACCGTTCCGGCAGCCATCAACCCGGCCCAGCCGACCTATAACACGGCTCAACGATCGCAAGTTCAACAGCTTCAATACAATTTCAGCAATGTGCCCGTTGCCAACAACGGTGCAGCCCTGACGGATGCGGATTTCGTAATCAAGAAATGGGTGGGTGACAACTCAACTGGTGCGTTCCAGACCGTAACCGGAGTGACGGCTCATATCTCCAGTACATCCGGTGCTGGAACTGCAAATTACTACAGCACATACATGCTGACGTTCCGTACGACGGCGGCACCGACCGCAGATCTATGGTCGCTTGACAACGGCTATTATCAAGTTGTTTTGGCAACACCATCGAATATCAAGGATGTCAACGATGTTGTTTACACAGCAGGAAGTGCAACCTGGCAAGCCCAGTCGGAATACTATCGCCTTTTTGGTGATGCCAACGGCAATGGTGCGATTGACAATGATGACGCGAACAAATTGTATCCAGCCTTTAATGATGGATCAAGTTCCTGGGCTTCATGGAGCTTCTATGCACTTGTGAATAACTCTGTGGTTTACAGCGATGGATCGCTAACTATCAATGACTTAAATGCGTTTTATACGGCATTCAACAATGGATCAAGCGTAGATGGCCGAGTCGTAAGCTGATTCGCCTCGATATTTCCTCAGTAGTGGCTCACGATACTTTCATCCTGGAGATTTTATGATGCGGATCAACATCCCAATCATGCTACTCGGTTTGCTCATCAGTACAGCTCAGCAAAGCAAAGCATTGGAATTTCTGGTAACAGATGTCAATGGAACAGCCTATAACACCACGACCAATAAACTGGATCTGGGTGTGAATCCGACGGCAAAAACGGTCTATGTCTGGATGACCTATGACACATCAGAAAAGACTACTATCAATGCTGGTGGCGGGCTCGCAAGCGGAAGTGCACGATTGACATTTGCCAATTTCAATTACACAACATTTCCAACAAGTGGTGCTGCCTTAGTACCTTACATACTTAAACCAAGTTCAACTAGTTTAGGCGGGACGAACTGGTCCGCCTTTCAACGCGGCTCAACGTCTCCTTCTGCTCAAGCGGTATTCTCCAGTGGCGCTGGAGGTGGAATCACTCTGACAGATCCGACCAAAGTCCTGCTGGCTGCGTTTGTGATTTCTCCTGGTAGTCAGTTAAGCTATGTAGGTACGACTGTGACCATTGGCTTGGCGGGTGCGGCCAACGGTTTTACTTACGGAGATGGATTTAGTTTTACTCCTATCACACTAACGAATGCCGGAACACTTCAATTCACCGTGGTGCCTGAGGCGTCTACGATTGCGATGGGTCTGGTGAGTGTGGTGTCGCTGGTTTCGACCGGTCTGTACCGGCGTCGTGTTGCAAAAAATCCAAAATCTGCTCTCTGATGAGAGATTGATCAAACGGGAGCGGCCAGAATGTTGTAGACTACTGGAGCTCCCGGGTCGTAATTGGAACAGGGATTTTGTTCAAATTGGCAGGGTGGGGTAAGGTATGTGGCCTTGCCCTACAGAATCGGAATCAGAGTTGGTCAGTTCAGGCCAGACGGGTATGTGAGCCACAGGCCGCACCTGAAATAGATCAGATTCTCAGTGTATAAGTATCTTCCTTCAAGAGTTTGGTTGGATCTCACGAGTGGAACACAGGAGTAATCATCAATGACCAGCTTCGAATCAAACAGCAAAAATTCCGGTAACATCTTTGGCTTTTCAAACGGTCGCAAACGCCGTCAGGAATCCACACGTAAGACACAAACTCGCAAGGTACTTGATCAGTTCGTGCTCGAAAAGATGGAAGACCGCTGGCTTCCTGCCGTGAGCTGGGTGAACAGTGGCAACGTTCTGACTTTCACGTTCAGCAGCGACGGCGACAACCTCACACTGACACCCGCCCCCGGGTCGGCAGGAACAAATAATTTTACTTTCACGGGGTCCAGCCTTTCGCCTCCTGCATCGCTCCAACCAAACGTATCATCGGTAATTTTTAACGATCTCAATTCAAACCATACTTCTCAAATGATCACCTTGCCAGCCGGATTGTCTCCGATCGTCGTTCCGTTGGTTTCAAACAGTATTGAGACCGTCACTTTCAGCGGTGCGAACATCACCTCAAACCTAAGTGTGATTGGAACGGGCTCGACTTTTTCAGGAACCACGGCAAGTTGTCTTTCGTTGGCCAGTGTCACGGGTTCGAGCTTGAACGTTTCTGCCTCTGCGCTTCGGATCACGAGTCTGACATCGGTCAATTCGTCGGTCACCTTGACCAACGCTTTTCCAGGCAGCCTGCAGACAGTCAATGCGAGCAACGATTCGTCGATCATTGTCGACAGTCCGAGTTCGTTTCAGAACACAACACTGACGCAATCTGGTGGGAATCTGACGATCAATTCGGGTGGTAAACTTGCTGTTTTGGATGGTACCAACGGAATTAGTGGAACATTCAACGCCGGTGGTTCGCTCAATTCTGCAACACTGCATAACGGCACAGGTTCGAGCAATCTCTTGTTCCACCGGGGATTCACCCTGTCGAACCTTGAGCTTTACAGCGGCAGTGCGACGATGCAGGGTATCGTGACAACGGTTAACCAGACAGGTGGTTTTCTGGCGATCAATCGTGATGCCACATCGGGTACAGGTGGAACGGTTCTGGGTGTTCTGAACATCACCAATGGTGTGACGAACATCACAGACAATGCCGAATTGCAGGGTCCTGTCGTAGTCAGTGGCTCAACAATACTGACTATTGTTCCGGGCAATGGTACAGCGGCCATTGGTGCGAATTTCACATTAAACAATGGCACAGCGAATATTAATGGCGCTGTGATGAATGGTCAGCTCTACCAAGTCAATGGTGGCAACTCGACTTTGACGAACGTGACTTT
This sequence comes from Candidatus Kuenenia stuttgartensis, assembly GCA_945865635.1. Classification (GTDB taxonomy): domain Bacteria; phylum Planctomycetota; class Planctomycetia; order Isosphaerales; family Isosphaeraceae; genus QWQI01. The sequence goes on along the minus strand of CAMBEP010000043.1, from coordinate 13,996 downwards.
CAACAGTCGTGTCGACATCACGGCTGGGAATCTGATCAGCCAGGGTGGGAGTCTTCTGAAAAGTAGTGTCTCGATTTCCGGTGGTACGTTTTATGGAAATGGGACGACTCTACAGACGACTAACATTGCCAGCCCGACTTTACTGATCACAGGTGGCACCGTTTCAGCAATCAATTCGACGTTTGACGCGTCGTCGATCAGCAATGCCAATGGCGTGGTCGCGACCCTTACGGCTGGATCCGTCAATTTTGGGAATTCCACGGTTCCAGGTTACAATACATTTATCACGGCAGGGGCTTCGGAACGCTATTTCATCTCGAATCAGAACGGGATTTATTCCAGTGGTGGTCTGGCTGATCCCCTGCGGATTCAAGCCCAGGGTAATATCTGGATCGACAATAGCACCACCTACAGCCCGACCACGCAGCCATTTGCTGTCGCCAATCTTCTTCAGGGTGCAGCATCAGACCTGAACAATCTTCTTGGCCCAATCTATATCAATGGTACGAACCTGTATGTTGTCAATAATCAACAGGGCCTAAATCAGAACAATATTCAAGCTGCGATCAATGCCTCGGCTGCGGACGATACGGTTTTTGTCCAAGGTGGCACACCATACAACGAAACACCGATTCTTTTCAGCAATGTGACTTTGGCTGGTGATACGGTCGGTAATCTGCCGATTATTCTGCCCATTGGTGGATCTGGATTCGTCTTCCGCGTTCAGGACAATTATTACAATGTTGCTCAGACTAACACAATCCGTGATTTTGTCGTGGTTGGTTCATCTTTAACTGATCCTGTCAGCGACAAGCTTGTTGACGTCGGGTATTCAGCCTCGGCTTCAAGCAGACTCACATTGGCAGGAAACATTGCGGTTTCAGGTTTCTCCCCGACAAATAGTGCTATGTTGTCGGTTTTGGGTGGCCAGTTAGTGGTTTCGACATCGGCCAATCTAAGTGTTTCCACATCGGTTTCGGCATTTACGAATGATGTGGTTTTCACTTTAAGCAATGGCAGTAATCTCTCGGGACGTTTTGAGGCAGGAGTACCAGCCGGCAATGCACAGATTGTGAATATCCAAGGGAGCCTGGTTGGTTCTTCTCCGGCCATCTTTATCGGGGCTATCGTGAATCTGACAGGTTCGATTGATGGGCCTTCCACGACACTTAACGGATCGACACTGACGATTGCAGGTGGTACGATCACCAGGGATTTTACGGTTACCGCGGGCAATCTGGTGATGACCAGCGGAACGCTCAGTGGATCGACGATTATTCAGGGCGGTACATCGACAATTTCGGGCGGAACCTTTTCGACTGTCACGAATGAATCGAATGTGGGTAATCAAGGGTCAACCCTCTTGGTGACTGGTGGTGTGACTTCGATCAGCAATGCGAGCATACTGGCAAGCAATGCGTCGACATCTTTCCGGAATGCGATTTTGATCGATGGTTCGAATTCCTCTTTTGCTGGTGCAAATCTGACGCTGGGCAATACCAGTATCACACTTAGCGGCACAGACAATTCGAATACTTCCGGGATCCGTACATTAGGTGTGGCTTCCACACTGTCTGCCGTGCCGAATCTGAACCTTACTCTGAATTCAGGCGTCGTGGTCAGTGGTGGTCAATACAGTGTATTGATCAACGGGATCAATTCGAAGCTGACTGGCGACAGTTTTGGTTCGACGACGATGATCAATCCGACCACAGATTTCATCAAGCTCGAAAACTATGCTTACTATGATCAAGTGACCCAAATTCGGGGGACTCTTGATGCGAACAACGTGACATTCACCAGCACGTCACCTTCCTATAGTTTTAAGCCATCGGCAAGTGCTTTTACGACGAGTCAGTTGCCAACCGTTTTCAGCATTGAGTCAAGAACGGTTGATTACTCCAGTGTCCCGACACTGGGCTATGTCTCTTTGTACAACACCTTGAATTTTGTGGTTACAGGCCGTTCGATTCAGCCCGTGGTGGATATGGTCGGGACAGGCGAAACGGTTTATATCCAAAACGGAACGTTTGCCGAATCCGTCACGATAGATTCGACAAAGACCGGCACGGTGATTATCGGTGCCAACGAGTACAGCCCAGGCAATGTGACAACAGTTGCTCCGAACAGCGGTTCGAATGCAGCGTTTCTGGTTCAGTCAAGTGATGTTCAGATTCTCGGCCTGACCATCGATGGATCGAACGGTACCACGCCATTGTTGAATAACGGATCGCTAAGCGGCGTCAGTTATGGCGTGACCAATTTCAATGGAACAGCCTTGACCCCGATCGGCAATTTGACGGTCCGCAATGAAGTTCTGCAAAATCTGGTTCATGCCGGTGTCTATCTGAACAATAATGGAACCGTTCTGGCAACTGGGCAAGTTCAGAACAGCACCTTTACGAATATTGGTGGATATGGTTTCGATGGCGGTGTGATTTCTATAGGCAATGGCTATATATCGCTGACGAACAGCACGATGACAGGCGTGACGAACGGTTTCGTGATGCAGAATTTCAGCCTGGCGTCCAATGGTTCTGTATCGGTACTTGACAACAATGTTTCTTCCTACGCTACGGGAGCAACGCTTTCGAATTTCACGGGTGCAGCAAGTGCCCCGACCATTGGTAGCTCGGGTCATGGCAATACGTTCACCCTGGCGACTGGGATGAACGCCACTCTGGGGGCTAATATTACTGGTAGCACGATTGGTGTTTACGTACAGAAGATGACTGGGACAAGTGTTGCGACTTTGGCGAACAACACGATCGTCGGGTATAACGTGGGCTACGACATCACGAATACGAATCAGCCGCTGACTATCACAGGCGGTTCGGTTTCGAATGCATCGATCTCAGGAATTCTGGTTGAATACAGTCAAAGTTTTGATCCAAACACATCATCCCTCCCCGGTAACGGCACATTCTACCCGAATGTGACCGTCAATGCTTTGACTGTCAATGCCGTTGCTAATGGTATGGCAGGGTTTACAGTTGACGGTGGATTTGTTGCCAATGGAGCCATGATGACTCTGGATGGCGGAACAAGATTTAATGTCGGGTCCGCGATCGCAGTGACAGGCGTATCAGCTACTGGTGGTTCCGTTTTGACATTGAACCAAGCGACACTGGATGCGACGAATTCATTAAATATTGGCAGTATTGGAATTTCCGTTAACAGCTCTTCAGTCAACATTTATTCTCCAGCGAATATCAGTGGATTTGGAGTTGGAATCTCTCAGCAGGGAACGAACCCTGTGACAGTAATGACGGGTGGCACGATTTATTCGAGTGTAACCGGTAGCGATGGCATCGTTGTCGGGACTGGAAATCTGACGATTACAGGCGGAAATGTCACGACCAATGCCAATGCCATTTATGTAACGAATGCTACATCGGTGATTTCGATTGACAGTTCTGCGGCAAACACAACCATTCATGGTTCGAATGGTCTGCTGGCACCAAGTGTGGCCTCTGTCACAATCAGCAAGTCGACTTCGAATCTGACGACCATTTATGGAGATGTGTCGGCTGTTCAGGTGGGCACAGGACCTCTGAGCATCAGTGGTGGAACGTACACTTCGAATTCGGCGAATGCACCGACGATTGGTTTCAGTTCGACTGGTTCGTTGACAATCTCAGCCGGTACAGTCCAATCTCCGAATTTGACCAATTCGATTGGGATTCAGGTTTCCAACGGGAATGCTTCGATCAGTGGTGTGACGTTAAATGGTGGAGCTTCCGAAGGGATTCGTTACACCAGCACGAATGGCAACCTTACCATTACGGGCAATGCCAGTGTTCCCGTGATTGCGGCTCGTAACATCGGTGTGAACATCACAGCGAGCAGTGCGACGATTGCAGGTGGTCTGATTCAGGCCAGTAGCGGAACAGGAATTCAATTCTCGTCAACAGGCAGGTTGAATCTTAATTCCAATGTTTCGGCCACAGTGACAGGTGTTATGGTCACAGATGGTTTTGCAAACATTACCGCCACTTTGATTTCGAATGCGGCCAATGGCATTGTGCTCAACGGCGCGACGGCCAATGGCACAATTCACGATGTGACATTCAGCAATAATACGAATGACCTGAACCTGACCAGCACAACAGGTGGAATCAGTCTGGGTGCAAACAATGTGTTTAGCGCATCTGGGTTTTACATTCTGAATCAGACTTCGCAAGACTTCCTGATTGATGGCACGACACAGTTTACAGGCAACGTCCTTAGCACTTTGAGTGGTTCGAACACGACTCAGCGTTCGACACTGTTTGGGATTGAGGACAAGATTGTTGACAAGATTGACAATGCTTCGTTCGGCCTGGTTCGCCTGAAGTCCTCAGACTTGTTTGTGACACCTTCAAGCTATTACACTCCGAACACATCAGCAGACATTCAGCGTGCGATAAATGCAGCAAGCAATGGCTACACGATTTATGTCAAGAATGGTTCGTATGTCAACAACCTGAATGTCAACAAGGTTCTGAACATCCAGGGTGATTCGTCGGCCAATACAACGATTACTGCTGCGAACACGAGTTTGGCGACAGTGACAGTTGCATCAACAAATGTGACGATGAGTTGCCTGTCGCTCTCTGGCGTATCGAATTCCGGTACGGGATTGTTTGTGAATTCCACACTCTTAAACCTGCAGATCTCGAACACGACGTTCAGTAATCTGAGCCAGGCGGCCCAAATTGGTAGTGCAGGGCAAGTGACCACTCTTGGCTTGACCAACCTGACCATGAATGGAAATACGAATGGTATTTCTTTGTCGACAGGTGGATCGCTGACAAATGCGACACTTAATCAAATCGAGATCAATCAAGTCTCCGGCACCGTTTTCAATCTGGCAGGGACCGTGACCGATCTTACGATCACGAATACCAATGGCAGCTTTGGTGGAAACGTAATGACGATTGGTGGAACGACCACCAATCTGACCATCACCAACTCCAATTTCAGTAACGGCACTGGTGATGCAATCACTCTTGGTGCTGGTGTTTCACTTACCAACGCGACTTTGACAAACGACAAGTTTGATTATGCAGGGGGAGCATTCGCCAATCTTCAAGGCCCAGTCAGTGGCCTGACGTTGACGAACGTCACTGCCTCGCGTTCTGGTGGCTCAGTTCTGACCTTTGGTAACACAGCCTCATCCGTGACCGTATCCAACGTGACAGCGACGAATGCCAATGGAACGGTTCTTTCATTCAGCGCATTGGCCTTGACCGACCTGAGCGTCACGAATTCGAACTTCGCCACTGCCGGTGGCAATGTTCTGGCCTTGGGTGGGACCACGACGAACCTGACGGTGAGTGGCACGAATTTCAGCAACGCGACGGGGACAGCCTTCTCGCTGGCTTCGGGCGAGACCCTCACGAATGCAACTTTGAGCAACGATCAGTTTGATAATTCTGGCGCTTCTTTCGCCAATCTTCAGGGCCCAGTCAGCGGGCTGACGATATCAAGTGTGACGGCCTCGAATGCCAATGGTTCGGTTCTGACCTTTGGTGACACAGCCTCATCCGTGACAGTCTCAAGCGTGACAGCAACCAATGCCAATGGATCTGTTCTTACACTCAACGGTTCAACGACGAATCTGACGGTGAGTGGTTCGAATTTCAGCAACGCCTCTGATCACGGGATCACACTTGTTGTGAATAAGACATTGACTAACGCGACTTTCACCAATGTTCAGTTCAACAACCTGGGTGGTTATGGTGCGAGTTTCATAGGTAATGTCTCAGGTCTGACGATTCAGAATTCGAATTTCAACAATCTTTCAGGCACGGTTCTCACACTTTCTGGAACGTCGTCAAACGTCAATCTGACCACCGTGGGTATGACGACCCATACGGCTGGAATTCTTGTGAGTGGTCCTGTCACAACAATGCTGCTTTCCGGAGTGACAGTTGACGGATCCGGAACCGGCCTGAGTGTGACGAGTGCTGGGTCGATCAGTGGTCTGTCCATTAGCGGCAGCACATTCAACAACGGTTCCTATGGGATCCTGGCCCAGGCCGACACAACGGTCAACACCAACCAGAATCGTCTCACAGGGGTTTCGATCACCAGTTCAACATTTGCCAACAACACCAACAGTGGGATCTCGCTTGGGATGTTGAATAATGCTCTGCTTTCAAACCTAAACATCCATGATAACGGTTCGTCAGTGGCAGGCTCGGGTGGGATCCTGTTGAATCTTACAAATGGAACGTTCACCAACGTCACACTTTCTAACCTGACGGTGTCCGATAATGGGCTGTCTGGGAATTCTTCGGTGAATGGTTTTGGAATCCATGTTGGTACGACAAGTGGAACGCTCACCAATCTCACATTGAGCAATGTGACGATCAGTGGGAGTGGGACTTCGGCCAACAGCATGATTGGTCTGGAGTTGGTGAATAGCGTTGACTTGGGTACGACATCCATAACAGGTCTGACCGTTTCTGGATCGAATTCGACAGGGATTTATCTGATAGGTCAATCCACGGGTCAGACTCTGAACATTGGGAATGCCAATTTGGCATCGAGCCTGTCGACATACATCTCGGACAAGTCAAATGGCACAGTTGTTACGGCAACATCGGCCACGTTTGGCGGGGTATCGGCAGGTGCAAACCTGACAGTCGACCAAGCCTACCAAATTGTGGACAAGAATACGGATGGAGTGGACGAAGCAGGATTTGGCTTTGTTCTGATCAAGTCTGGAAGCACCTATGTCACCAACAACAGCTACACGACTACATCTCTGACTCCAAGCATTCAGCGAGCTGTCAATCTGGCGACAACAGGTGACACGGCCTGGATTCAGACCAATAGTGGGTCCGCCAATTACACAGGTGGTGTGAACACAGCCACGGGTGGTTTGACGCTGACATTGAATTCAGGGAACAGCACTACGTCGGGAATTGTGAATACGGAAGGTGACTGGTCGTTGTCCTCCAACACGACGCTTGTTGTACGAGTGGGGGGATCGACGGCAGGTACTTACACCCAGTACAACCTGGCAAATGAGACCACATCGATGGGCTTGGGTAATGCAGTCCTGAGCTATTCAAACATCAGCAGCTATGTGCCAACGTTGAATACTCAGTATGGTATTCTGAATCAGCTAAGCAATTCTACAAATTCGACATCTTCGCGCCTCTCGGCCAATGTGACCGGCAACATGACGACCTTGGCCAATGGCGGGCGTTATCAGCTTGTCAGTGGTCAATACTTCCTGTCGGTTTATGAAGGTGGTACAGGCCATAATGATTTCGTACTGATCGGTGCTCCTGACCAAGTCTCGAATGTTGTGGTTTACGGAAGCTGGAGCAGTGCATCCCTAGGCGATCCAGTCTCCTATGTCAATGCTTCGAATGTCACGACACAGTTGACTTATGGTCTGACTGCGGCATCAAACATCACAATCGGTACGACGCAACTTCAAGCGTCAAACTCGACATTGTCCGTTGCAACAGGGACTTACGGCCAAATTCTAAGCAATGGATCTTTTGCGAACAATTTGACTATCAACCTGATTGGTGTTTCGAACATCTCTGGCACGGTGATGCCGGATGCCCAACAAATCGGCAACCTAACGGTCTCTGGTATTACTCTGTATCCTAACGACACAGTTAATTACCGTGTCAATGGCGGTACTCAGGGGCAATTTGACCAACTCAATACGAGCGGCCCGATTTCTTTGGGCAATGCTGTGGCAAATATTGCGATCAGCAGTAACTTTGTGGCACCGGGGTCGTTGAACAGTTGGCTGCCACTTGTGAACAACACAGACGCGAATGCCATCATTAGCGGCCAGTTTGACTACAATAACGGCACGAGTATTGTACCTCTGATCACGGGTGTACCTCTATCCATTCCAAACGATTCGGCTCATGATCTCTACACGACCTACAAGTTTGGAACCACAGCTCCTTACAATGATTTTGCTCTGATCTGGTCGTTGGCACTTGGTACTCAGACTCAGGTTGTGGTCAATGCGAATTGGGCGGGTGTCGAATTTGGAGCGGTGCAATCGTATAACAATGCCAATTATACGATCGGCCTTGACGGCTTTGCCGAGATGAAGAGTTACGACCCAGTTCCTGCCACGCCTCTGGTGGGAGGTGTCGCCGCTGTCTCATCCAATGGAACCATCACCATTGCGAATGGTACCTACAACGGCACATTCGCAGTGAACATGAGTTTCTCACTGGTCGCCCCGACAGGCAATCAGTCGGCATTGTTCCCGCAGGCGACCGGTCAAACCGTACTACAATCCGGCGCAAACATCACATCGACCAGTTGGACGGGCAATATCCGGTTTGGTGATCTCTTCGTGGGCTCTGGAGTCCTGTTTGACAATGCTGCCTCGCTGGTTGATACCAATGGCTTTTTGAGCTTCCAGTCCGGTGCGACCTATGCCAATGTCTCTTTGTCAGCCATCCGGTCGATTACGATTCAGTCCAACGTGGCTGGAACACCTGCGATACTGAACTCAGCATCAGGCTGTACCGTAATTTCGGTCACTGGATCGAATATCTCTCTGGCTTTGACTGATCTGACTCTTGGCGGCACAGGTCGGGGCATGAATCTGACGAACACGGGCACGACATCTCTGAACAATGTGGCCATGGGAGCGAATCTGGCGACAGCCAGTACGATCAATGGTCCTCTGACGTTGAACCTCAACTACCCAGCATCAAGTGCTTCGAATAATCTGACGATCACCCCGACCACTTTGAACCTCACGCCACTTGGCACCGCCAGTGTCTCGCTTTTGACAGCAAACTTTGCTTTGAATGCGAACTTGGGAACCACGGCAGGCAGTGCAGGCAACAATACAATCACCTTGACATCTAATATGATCACAGGTGGTACGATCTCCAGCGGTAATGGCCAGGACAGCTTCAATGTCGGTGCTGCTGTACCGGTAACGATCCAGGCGGGTGGCGGGAATGATACCCTGACCATGACGGCGACAGGATCTTATGTCAGCTCGTTTGATGGTGCTGCCGGAACAGACACCATTCGTGGCGGCAACCAGAAGAACTTCTTCGATGTCAATTCGGCTTATGGTGGTGTGGTCTATCTAAGTCGAGGCGTGAACTCATCGAATTTGACATTCACCAACACTGAGAATCTGATTGGTAATGTTCTGGTTGATACCTTCAGCATCACTTCAAATTCTGCACGCATGTCTGTGATTAACGGTGGTAATGGCAACGACTTCCTGGCTTTCAGTGGAACAAACGGTGCAAATGCTTCATTTGCCTACAGTAATCAACTCGAGGCAAATGTCGTCGGTTCGAGTCTAGGCACCGTGAAATACTTCAACTATTCCAATGCGACAGCCAGTGTTGGTGTGATCGACAGCTTTGCATCGGCAGAGAATCTGGTTGGCGGTTCTGGTGATGACGTCATCCGAATGGGGCCAGGTGGTTCACTATCGGGCACCTTGAACGGTGGAACTGGCAACAATACGCTTGACTATTCCACTTACTCGTCTGGCGTGACAGTGAACCTTTTGAATAAGGCAGCGACTGGAATCGGATCTGGATCGACACTTCGGACCAGTAATATTCGCGATGTCTTCGGATCGTCTATCCGTGATAGTCTGACAGGCGATACCGGTAACAATATTCTCGTTGGCAACAACGGTAATGACTACATCACAGGTGGTGATGGCAACGATATCCTGATCGGAAGCTTTGGTCAGGATACTGTGGTTGGTGGAGCTGGCTGGAATCTGGACATTGGCTGTTATGTCGATTTTGAAACTGGAGGCGTGAGTACGGCTTACGGAATTCCAAGCAATTATGTGGATTTTGTCCTTAGATCCATGATGAATGAGTGGAGTGGCGTGACCAACAACACTAACTTCACGACGAAGACTTCAACCATTGGAACGACTGGAGTCAGTGTCACAACACCTGGCAACGTCAACTACACTAATATCCGGATGTATTCCTCGAATGGTAGTCCTGGACCTGATGGAACGGTGTTTGATGATAACCTGGTTAACTCGATCACGGCTGGAACCCTTCCGCAGAACTGGTTTTTCTATGGTAATCGTGATGTGTTCACGGATGGTTCGAATGTCAAGAAGTCTTCAAAAATCTATAAGCTATTCCCTTGATAGATCAGGATTGAGAACGTTTTGATGAGCTTTGCGATGTTGCAAATCGTCAACATCGCACTCTTCAAAAGTGATGAAGAAAAAACAAAATCCTTGTCATTCTTGGTATGATTCGTATGATAAGTCATCGAAATACGGATCTATTGTCAGTGTTGAGTTCAGTAGATCAGGTAGATGAGAGTGTGTCCGTGGATGGTTTGCGTAAGAATCATTGGGAACACCGCCTCAGGCATGGATAGATACTAAGCAGGAGATCGCTTTATCGGTAGCACCACAGAGAGATCACTGGAACAACGAATGCAGAACAACAAGAATATCCCGTGTCGTGAGTTGCTTGATGACATGCTCCCATGAGATGCAAATCGAATGTGACAGGTCGCTAAAATAAGCGTACAAAGTCATGAAGTTCTTCGGTATTGATCGTAACAATCCTACACATCCTACAGATACAGCGGTTATGGCACGCCATGCGGCATGCCTGATCAGGTCGTAACAAAAACAACAGTACCGTCCCAAGAGTTTGATTCAGGAGTTTTCGACAATGGCCGCATTCAACGCATTTGGTAAATTCTTTGGTAACAGCGACTCAAACGGCAAAAATGGTGCGCGTTCCTCGCGCCGCCAACGCCAGTTACAGGAAGTCGCCAAGCGATCGAAGCGCGACCAGCTCAAAGATACTCTCGAAATACTTGAGCAACGGTGGTTGCCGACTGTAAGTATCACTGAAAATCCTATTGGTACGATAAATATTGATTACAACGATCCGCTTGATACAGCGTCAATTACAGGTTTCGCAACAAATTTAACTGTAGCAGGTACGAGTAACTTTGGTCTAGTTACAAGCAATTCCATTACAAATATTATTGTCACTGGTGTTGGTGGTGGTGTGACAACGACCCTGAATGTTAATGGAACGAACGCAATTCGGAATCCTTTGAATAACAATTCTCTAACGTTTGCAATTGGTGGTGTAACTACAACGAATTTGTATCAAGATATTTTGGGGACTATTACCAATAATTTGAACAATACTAATGTACGATTGTTTCCAGGCGGATCCGCACAGGATGGATTGGATATTGGTTCGACCTTCGTTACTCCACAATCTGGTTATAGTTCGTCAACTGCGGTTGTTCTGAACACAGCTGCAACGACATTTCAAATCACGAATAACGTCAACTATGCAGGAAATATATCGGTCGTATCTGGAACCTTAAATGTTGGTTCATCGGGAACTGTCAGTGGAAATATAGCACTTTCCTCATCAGGTAATTTGACAAGTTCAGGTGCCATTACCGGTAACAATATTACCAACACGGGTACGGGAGCCTTAACTCTTACTGCTTCCACCAACACGGCTATCAATTCTTCTTCAGGTTCGCTTATTATTCAGACAACGGCCACGTTGGGTGGTATCGTCACAATTAATAACGTTGCGACTTTCAACTTTTTAGGCAATGCAACAGGAACCCTTAATATAGGTGGTTCAGCATCGGGATGTATATCCTCTTGTGTGACAAATCTATCGCTTTCCGGTTCACCAACCGTCTGTATCACTGGCACTGGTAATATCAGCACATCAACGAGCATGGCCTTGTCTGGTGGTACGGTATCGCTTCTGGCAGGTAGTGTTGTGAATGGGCTGGTTCTTTCTGGTGCAGCTGGCACAGTCAATGTGCAGGGAACAGTTCTTGGTTCGACCAATGTGAGCGGTAGTTCGATCAATTATCTGCCTGGCTATACGCAAGCTGGCAACATGACGGTTTCCGGTGGTACAGTCACCGCCAACACAGGAAACATGACACCTTATCTTACCCAGACAGGTGGTACGGTCACTGCGGCCAACGTGAATTATCAGGCAAATTTCAGTGGTGGATGCCTTACGATTACCAATACGGTTCCGGTCCTCAACCAATCGGGAACGAGTTGCTTCACAGTGGGTGCTTCGGCGAGTATCCCGACGCAAACCAATATTACGGGTGGTACTTTCTTAAATCTCGGTAGTGTCACGAATTTAACAATTGATGGTTCATCGACTGCGGTGACCAATAATGGAACGATCCTGGTTGCGCCGGTCGTTGTGAATAATGGTACTTTGACTCTTAACAGTTGCAGTACGTTGACAGATGCTAATATTGGTTTTGTCCTTAATAACAATGCCGTGATCAATACATCCGCAAACATGGCTGGATCGTTGATTCTGAATAATTACTCCGTTGGTACATTAAATCCATCTGGAAACTATAGTGCATCCGCTGCTATCGGTAGTGTCGCAGTTCAGGGGAATGCTTCGTTTACTTCCAACGGTATCGTCAACGGAGGTCAATACGCTGTCGGAGCATCTGAGAATGCATCTGTGACGATTCAATCTGGTGCAGTTGTTAATGGGGATGTCTTTACAACCTATGGAGATAGTCCAACCGTCAGTATCGCTGGTAATGTGACTGGCAATCTGAGTGCAATGTCCGGTGTGACCACGATTACAGCAGGCGGATATGTGCGTGGCCTTACGCAAGTCAACAATGCAACCTTGAATGTGAGCGGAACGGTCTCCTCGAACGGAACCATTGCAACACTTTTGATCGGTGATCTTGATTTGCCTGGTGTCGTGACGATCGGACAATATGGTTATGTAAATGGTACAAGCACAGTCAATGGAACTCTGAATGTTAGTGGAGTTCTTGGTGGTGTGTTGACTGTTAATAATGGAACGACATCAATTCTATCAGGTGGTTCAACGTCGAATGTCGTGCAAACCAACGGAACTCTTACCAGTGTTGGGAGCATATCCGGTACCCTGGGAGTTTCGGCTGGTACGAGCAACATCAACGTCGGTGGGGTTGTGATTGGTGCGACGACTATCAGTGGGTCAGGTAGCCTAAACACGACCGGTAACCTGACGACCCTTGGAGTGAGCGGTTCGGGAACGACGGCAGTGACAGGCGGCAATGTGAGTGGTGCGGTCACCAGCAACGGGACCCTGAACATCACGGGTGGCACGCTTCAAACCACTCTGGCAGTGACCAACGGCACGACGACCGCCACATCTCCAGCTACAGTGGGCGGGACGACGACGGTCACGGCTGGTGCGTTCACCTCGAATGCATCGCTCCAGGCCCTGACAGTCAATGGTGGCACGGCAAACCTGACAGGTGGCACGGCGACGAATCTGACGCAGTCGGCCGGTACAGTCACGAGTGTTGCGAACATCACAGGCTTTGCCAGCCTTTCGGGCGGCACGACGACGATTAATAATGGCGGAATTGTTGGTGGCACAACGACGGTGTCAAGTTCGGGGAATCTGACAGCCAATGCATCGCTCCAGGCCCTGACAGTCAATGGTGGCACGACGAACCTGACGGGTGGCACGGCGACGAATCTGACCCAGTCGGCTGGAACCTTCACAAGTTCTGGAAACATCACAGGTTCAGCCAGTCTTTCGGGTGGCACGACGACGATTAATTCCGCAGGTATTGTTGGTGGCACAACAACAATCACAAGCACAGGCAATTTGACATCCAGCGGCACGCTTGGTGAGTTGAATGTTAATGCCGGCACGGCGAACCTGGTTGCTGGGTCAGCGGGTGCAACAACCGTCAATGGGACACTGACAAGTGCAGCGAACCTGACATCGCTGGATGTTCAATCGGCTGGTACGGCAACAATCACGTCTGGTACGGTTGGTGCGACAACGTCAGCCAATATATTGAACCAGACAGGCGGGACTCTGGCGTCTCTGTTAGTCACCGGCGGTACATCCAACGTATCCGGTGGTCAGGTTATCGGCCTTGCGAATGTCACGGGTGGTACGCTGGTATCGAACAGAACGCTTGGTTATATGACGGTCTCAGGCGGGACTGTGAACCT
>CAMBEP010000042.1 GCA_945865635.1 Candidatus Kuenenia stuttgartensis | reverse complement strand
GGGCCAAATGCAAACTCTGCTCTACCTCATCCGCCAAATTCACATAAGCATCGGCATGATTCAGACGCAATCGCTGAGCCACTTCAATCACCAGATCCAGGTGCTTACCCTTCGGCTGAACCACCAACTCAAGTTGCTCCGGAGGCTTTCCGGTCAGGTCATTGCGAAATTCTGCCAGAAGAACGAATCTTGAAACCTTGCGTCGGGCGTCGTTCAGCTCGCAATTATCCGGCAGTTCAAAACCGAGCCTCGAACCCAATAATTGCAGCAACTCCGGCTTCGCCCCTTTGGACAGAATCTCTCCATCCTTCAACGCACTCACCAGCCACCCTGCCACCAGCCCTGCGTTGTTCCCTCTGACTTCCGGGAAGATCAGATCCAGCAGAGAGCCTCCAATACCGCCGGTTCCACCTCCGTCGCCTTCCATCAGTTTCTCTATGTCTTGATAATTGACGCGATCCGACTTCAGGAACTGGTCAATCTGGCCGTCACCATAGCGTGTTTTCAGGACCCGGCGGGCTTCGCGTTTGAACTGAGGTTCCCAGATATCTCCCGCCAGCTCAATCTCCATCAGAACCGACGTATCATCGTCACGCACCCTGCCCGGCAGGTAAACAATCAAAGGCTCCGGATCAGTCCCGCTGACCATCGGCTCCACCGCAAACTTGACCTCGTAAAACGACTCCCCGCCCACGCACAAAGTCACCTTCTGGCCACTCAGCCGCACCTCTTCAAGCCTGCACTCGCCAGCCGGGGCGCCGCCTCTCAATTCCTTCACGAATGGCTCAAAATCACGGTGCGGGTCATACCAGGTCACCAGCCGACGCTTGATCAGCTTATCCGCCAGAATTTTACAGAGATGATCATTCAAGTTCTTCATCGTTTCGCCTTTCATTATTTACGGTGTACCTTTACGCTTCCGCCCGACTAGGCCTGAAACGTTGTTTCATGATCGTATAATAAGGATCTCCCAACCGCAGTCTTATTATACGAAACCACCGTTTCGTAACATAAGGAGCCGTCAGACAAACTTGCCCCAGTTCGATCAAGGTTCTGATATGTTGCTTGATCCGTTTATCCGCCAGCGTTTTACAGAGATTCTCGTTCAAGCTCTTCATCGTTTCACTGCTTTCGTGATTCTTTACGCTGTGCCTTTACGCTTCCGTCCGCCTTTGCCGCCTGACTGCGATACAGGGGCTTCAATCAGGCTCTCTACGGAGGCTTTCACAGCCGGGCTTTGGCGCTCGGCCACCAGCTTTTTCACCACCACTTCCCATCCGCATTCCGGGGCGGGTTTGGGCTGGTAGCGGTCTCGGGCGTCTTTTTGCCAGAATTCGGCTTCAAGGCCGTGGGCGATGGCCAGGCTGGCGTCGGTTTGGCACTTGGGCACCACGCGTTCAGGCCACAGATGCATGGCCAGGTGCGACCAATCATATTCGCCCTTCACCAGACTATCCCAGCAGGCTTTGCATTCCTTCTGCCAGGGTTTGTTTTGCGGAACCAGACGCCAGAGGGGGGCGAAGTTGATGATCACTCCGTCGTTCAGGTTCGGGCGCCACAGGGGTGCCACGCGCTGGATCTCTTCGGTGAATTCGGCCAGTTCGGCGATCAGGGATTCCTGGGTCTCAAGCTCTTTCTGCTGGCTCCGGGTGGGCTGGGCTCCGAATTCGCCTTTGAGTCGGTCCAGCTTCTGGCGTTCGTGGGCCAGTTTGGGGCGGGCGTATTCGTTGAGGATCTTGAAGAACGTGTCGCTGGTGAACCGGTGGTAATACAGCCAGACACTGTAGGTGCCCGACGCCGTGGCCAGTTGCCAGTAGATGGGCGCTTTGCGGCGGCTTTTGGAGTATCGTTTGATGTGGTCGGGCCAGAAGCCGCCGGCGGCGGATTTGCGGAAATAGTCGCGCAGCTCCCTCACGCCCAGAATTTCGGCGGCCTCGTGTTCAATGTCGGCGGCTTTGTCGTGCCAGATCAGCTCCATGACCTGCCGAGAGCGGGCCACGATGTCGTCGGGGTGGTTCGGGTCGTCCACCAGAATGCCGTCCCAGGGGATCGGCACCGGATAACCCTCAGGCACGTCGCCCGGCCCGGCCGGCAAGCCCTGTTCATTCTGCAACTGACCTGGCGGGCAGACTGGCAATGATGCAAACGGATCAGGCAATTCCGGAGCGGCTTTTTCGCCGGTGGCGTAGCGGATGTCCCAGCGGCCGAAAAGGAGGCCCATAGCAAAACTAATTAAGATTGAAGTATCAAGTGCTAGATCATTCCAAAGTTTGCTTCGTTGCTTTTCAAGTTCCCGATTATTACAGAATTCACTCAGCTCCTTGGGAACAGCCACTTCAACTTGAAAATCAATAGATTTCATATATATATTCGCATTATTTAAAGAATCCAAAATCATGACCTCGCGTTCTTGGATTAATTCTATAACAGAATTAACATATTTAATTGGCTTACTTGGATTACCTAGTGAAACAAACCACGTAGAAGTTTCTTCGGACAACATCAAATTACGACCTAACTCATAGATTTTTTTAGACTCTTCCACTATGATTTCTACAGATGCACCTTTGATTTCAGGAATTCTGATTAATTCAACATCTCCACGCTGCTTATGTGGTCCGCAAACAATTCCGCCTATTGAAGCTACGAAAGTCGAGTTAATAACACCAAGCTGCATCCATAACGAATTCACATCATTAAAAAACAAGCCTTTCCCTTCAGGTGTAAAAACATGCCCTTTAGGCAAGACTGATGCATGAAACAGATCGCTGCGTTTTGGGTATGTTAGGCCTGGCAGAAAATACAATTCTTGACCAGCAGCATCATAAAGCTTGTCTTTGCCTTCGCGAAATTCCATGATAAACGCAGATCTACCATTTTCCATCTCGCGGCGACAAACCAGAAAGTTCTCACGATAAAATGGTGAAAAACTACCTCCGTTTGTCAAAAAAGCCCACCAACTACCAATCTTTTTTACATCAATCTCCCAACGAAGACGAAAAAGTTGAAACGAATCATTGGCACCGCATCCCCATGGCAAGGAGCTTAGACTTCCAAGTGATTTCATACTGATTAGTTCTTGGCCAGACTTGGCCGAGAGGTTTAATGCAAAAACTGATTTCGGTAGAGACATTAAATCCGAGTGTTTTTTGATATTTAAATTACGATTTGATATCGCTTTTAATAGCTGCTCACTTTTATTCTCGTAGTCTGAAATATTTAGTGAATATAAAAAACCGTTGCTTGACTTCATCACAACTGATATTGCTGTTCGAACATTTGCATCTAAAACGTCCCACCCTAAATCGATCAGCGTGTAGAGAGGTGCCTCGCTTGAAAGAAGCATTTGTCTTGTTGTTGTGAAGGTGGGTTGTTTAAGAAAAGTTGAGTCAGAGATTGCACCAAATGCACCTTGATCAGTAGTTAGTTTTGCTGCTTGAACAAAAAACAGGGAATACAGATTCGAAGGTGTGCCTTTTGGATAATTAGCAAAAACTTTTAGGCTCGCGTTTGTCGCTTCCCCAAACGGCGGATTCATCAGCGCCACATCATACCGCTTCCGGCAAAGATCAATAAACGCAAACCCCCGGGCGGCGTCCTGAGCAAAAAGCCGGCGTTTGGTTTTCTGGCTGGTCTGGGCCTGTTCGGCATAGATGCGAAGGGCATCCAGCACAAGGGCTTCAGCCTGTTCAAAGAATTCGGTCTCACGCACGCCCGAAAGGTCAAACCTCTGTTGACGCGGGGCCGGCGTGTTAACGTCAAAAAACGTAGTCTGCACCATCACTGGCCCCGAGCCGAACTGTTGACGGGCCGTCTCCACAGCGTCGCGGATCTCTTCCTCGATCTTCAGGAGCGAACCAGCCTCGCCCGCCAGCTTCATCTTGTCAAAGACCACACGCACCAGTTGACCCAGCACGGGCGGATTGAGCTGATTGGCAAATTCGTCGAGCATGTGGGCTTCACCCGGCATCGGCTCGGCACACACAATATTTGACCTGCGAATCGGCGGCCGACTGGCAACAGGCAGCTTCATCTCCTGAAAAGCCCGCTGAGCCCGCATCCACAAAGCCAAAGAGGCAATCTGAGTGGCCCGCAGGTCAATGTCAATCCCATGCAGATTATGAGCCAGAATCAGCCTTGGGATATCATGCGTGAACTCTGCAAGCGTGGGGTAATCGCGCTTAAGGGCAGGGCCAAGTTCGTCGTCGTCATAGGCTTCTTCATAAATCGTCAGGAGCAGGTCAAACGAGTAAAGCAGAAAGTGGCCGCTGCCGCTGGCAGGGTCAAGCACTTTCAAGTCACGCGGATCTTTTTTCGGCCTGAAGGGAATGTAAACCGTTTTCTTGAGAAGCTCTTCCTGGCTAAGCTCCTGCTGTGGTTCCTGTTCGGGCGGAGCTGTCTCGCCCTGAGCCAAAAACACTTCCGAGGGCCGGCGGACAAGGTATTTGCAGGTCTCTTTCAGCCGGGTCTGGCCCTGACGCATTTCGTACCAGATACGGCCAAGGGTGTTATCTGTGAGAAACTCAACCACATAGCGGGGCGTGAAGAACTGGTTGCGCACGGCGAGCTCGCGGCTATTGCGAGGGGCGGCCGATTCGTCACGCATCTGCTTGCGTTCTTCGGAGCTGTTGAAATACTGATAAACCCAGCCAATGGTTTCATCTTCTTTCCAAACGGCGGTAAGGTCAGTCTGGCCGAGGGTTTCGAGGATCTCATTGAGGGCATTCCGACGAGGCCAGAGCAAGCCGGCAGGGTCGCGGCGATCGAACAGGACTTTCACTTCCACAGAGAGTTCATCGCACAGGCATTCCAGATAAAGCCTGTAACCACCATCAGGCAGGCTGGCCAGACCGGCTGCGAGACCAGTGAATTCTTTAAACCCGCTGGATTGATCGCCCTTGGAGACACATTCCAGAAGAATCCCTCTGGCTTCAAGCATACGCAGAGCGACAAACCGGTTCAGGAAGGTAAAGGCCGCTTCGCGGGTGTATTCCTGGATGGCTTCAGAGACAGACTTCCCACTGGCCTGATTATGGGTGATGGAGTCCACCAGCTTTTGGCGAATCAGTCGTTGGGCAGGGCTGAGGTGAACACCAGGCTCGGGCAGGATTTTGCCTGATGAGAGAATATCAAACGTGCCTTCGAGCTGTTCGGAGAACTCCGACTCCAAAGCCCTGCGGATCTGCTGGGTGGCCTTCTGGAGCTTGTTGCGGGTGGCTTGATCCATGGTCTCTGATCTCGTTCTTTTTACTGAATCAAAATGTGTTTATTTTTGCCAATATGGTGGAGGCATTCCGTGCGAAGGCTATCGAGAGCCTGATCGAGTTGTTCCGTGTTGTCGATACCGGTGGCGAAGTGGCTGGCAAGTTTGACTCTCACGATCCGGTCACCTTCCACTAGCCGATGCACTTCCGCGATGGAGTCGGCCAGTCGCTGGCCGGCGGCGTCGATATCGGAACGAATCTGAGGGATGGGCGTGTTGTCAGGCGCTTCGTTTTTGGAGAGTTTGGCAAGTGGTTCCGCGATCAGGGCCTGCCTCTGTTCATCCAGCTGATCCCAACCGACTGTGGCTGAGAGTTGGTCGAGGGCTCCCAGATAAACCCCGGCACGCTTCTGAACAGAGTCATGAAAAGCGGCTTGATAGAGAGACACAATCCGGTTCGATTGCTGGTCAATCGAGGGCAGTTGTTTGAAGAAGGTCTCTTTTTTCAGGGAGTCGACCAATTCATCAGCGGCTTGGCGATCTTGATCCGTCGTGTCAGCTTCGGTGGAGAGGAAAGGCCAGTGATTCGCGATAGCCGTTCTGGCTCGCTTGAGAATCAGAAGCTGGGGTTCGGCGATCGACTTGTTCAAGTCGGCAGCACGGCTGAGGGCATCTTTGAGCTGGGCGTGGGCATCTGAGAAGCCGAGGATGGTATCTTCCTCATTCGCAGTGGTGAACTGTTCAGCCTGAGCGATGGCAGACGAGATGAAATCGGTACCGGGCAGCTGGTGGCGATCCAGAAGGTTGTGTATAGAGCGAAGATCGCGAAGGCCAGAATTCAATTTCGTACGGATGACGTTGGCCACTTCGCCCTGAACAAGGCTGGGAACCTTCTCTCCGAAGGTTTTTTCACAGGCGACGGCCGCTTTGGCGATTTCAGCGAAGTCGAGGTTCTTTTTGGGCCGAAATGTGCTGGAGCGGAACTTGGTGTTGTTGGTAAAAACGTCTTCAGCGCCGAGATCGTTCACGGAGTTGATGGTCATTCCCTGACTGGTCACAATCACGTGACCGGCCCTGAGCAGGGAGAGTGCGAAGAGCTTGACCACATCGACATCCCAGCCGTAGGGGGCACCACCGAATTCCGTTTCGAGAGATTTGCCGTTAGGGCTGATCCCATAGTCAAACTTATTGCTGATCCAGGTAAGAATCTCTTTAAGAGGGCCGGAATCGGTGACCAGAACGACGGTGTTTTTCTCGTTTCGAATCAGCTTGAGCTGGTTGAACGTAGCAGGAAGGCTGCGCAGGTCATCGTTGTTGATGAGTGCTTCGAACTCTTTTTTGGAGACCCGGGCGGCCCCTTCCGCAAAGCGTTCGTAGACTTCCGGCAGAGCTTTGGCCATGATGCCTTCGGCGGCTTTGACTACGGACGGAGTGGAGTCGTCGGGGCTACGATCGTTACCCTGGAAGTAAACCACAGAGGTCAGGGCAGCGCGTTCAACGAGTCTCTTGAGCTCAGACTTGTGAAGTTCGCGACGGCGGGTTTCTTCAGAGAGCAGGCGGGATTCATCTTTGGTTTGAGCGCCCCGCTCGCGTTTGGAGACCATTTCTTTAGAGCGAAAGACTTCAACGACTTCCTTTTCGATACGCTCGCTGCTGGGAACCACCCAGAAAATGTCTTTTCGATCGACTTGACTTTGACGCCGGGTGTCTTCTTTACTGCTGTTGTAATCGGCTTTGTCGTCCTCAGCGATGGTGATCTGAAAGTCGATATCGCCTTTGAGGCGTTCGCGGCCGTCGAGAAACAGGCTGCCTCTAAAGGGCCGGGTATTCAGGAGAGTGTACGACGGAAGCGGTTGCCAGATTTTCTCAAACGTTTCCTTGAGGATCTGATTCGTATCAGCCCGTTTCGGGTTCAGAGCAGCTCGCTGAGTTTCCCAGTCATCCTCAGTGGGGGTTGGAATGCGAAAGCCATCGTCGCCTTTCCGAATTTTATGAGCATCCAGAAGTGCTTGAAGGGCTTGATCCACACTGGCTCGAACCGAATCTCCACCAACTTTTGGATAAAGCACAGAGGCGATGTTCTCGCTGTTGCGGTGGATGCTTTTAACGAACTGGAGGAGGCAAATCGCTTTGGCCACTTTCTGGGCGAACGGGTGGGATACCTCGGCTGGTATACGGTCAATTTTCTCACGGATGGTGCTGTCGATGTTTTCGCGAACGAGGTCATAGACATGCTCAACGGTGACCAGAGCACCGATTTCATGCTCTCCAAGCCCGAACTTGGGGTGAGCCAGAAGTTGCTGGGCCAGCTTGATGACGGTACGGTTCGCACCACCGACGTGACTGCCGGCACCACCCTGAGTTCGCAGCCCAGAGACAACGTGAATCACGAGATCGACTTGATAGGGCAGCATCGGATAAAGGGCAATGAACGACTCACGCGTGAGCTGGGGCAATCGGATATCGGCGGAGAGGTTGGTGTTTGCCAGAAGGCTTCCGCGTTTGTCTTCATAGAGTGCCGCAAGCAGGGTTTC
The DNA here is from genome assembly GCA_945865635.1 of Candidatus Kuenenia stuttgartensis. GTDB lineage: Bacteria > Planctomycetota > Planctomycetia > Isosphaerales > Isosphaeraceae > QWQI01. The sequence goes on along the minus strand of CAMBEP010000042.1, from coordinate 35,177 downwards.
AGCCTCGGCTTTTTTCTCAAGCACACGCTTGCTTGTCACTTCAGAAATATCGCTGGGCTCAAGGTGTACCTGAAGCGGGAACCGGTCCATCAGACGGGCAAGTTCGACCCGAGAGTCGTCCAGACCACCGACCAGTTCGTTAAGTTTTTCCTGAGACGTGACTACGACCCAAAATTTGCCTTGACCGACTCGGCCGAGGGCTTGAACGATGCCCTGGAGATCGAGCATTTTATTTACGGTTCTGGCCACAAACTGACCAACTTCGTCGACAACAAAAACAAGGCTTCGATTTTCACCACGCCGTCTGGTCAGTTCTTTGCAGCGATCGGCAAGCAAATTGGGGCTGATATCAGCACGTTCTTTGGCACCTCGAACCCAGGAATCGAAAGCGCAGTAGGTCTCAGGTTCCATTTCGTGAAGCACCCGGCTGGCTTCGTTCATGGCAAGCGCAACCCAGTTTTTACTCACGTCCCAGTTCTGTTTCTTGGGATAGAGCCGCGCATAAACCTGTTTAAATTCCTCCAGTCGGCCTTCGCCTTCAAGCGTGATTTCAAGTTCCGCCAGGTCAAGGTCTGATGCGTACCCGAGATGGTCCAGAAGCTGGCGATACATGATCTCCGTAAGCATCTGGTTGCCATGCATGACACCTCGTTCCGTAGCAACATCGAAGATGACAGCTTCCGTCGGAATTTTTTCAGTGATGGCCTTGATAAGGACTTTAACTTTTGGGTCTGCGATGTGATTTGCAATCATTTCGCTGGTGGTCTGGTCACCGAGAGGGCGGTTGGAAAGGGCCAGGCCGAGCAGTTTCGCGAAGCTTGATTTACCAGACCCGAAGAAGCCTGAGACCCAGACAGCCATGCGGTCGCTTGGCTTAAGCGGAGATTCCTTGTACGCTTCAAAAATTTCGATGAAATTGCTGAGGATCGTTTTGGTGACAATATATTCACCAATCTCGGAGCGGATGACAGCTTCATCGGTCTGGTCAACTTTGATCACCTCCCGGATGTCCCGGTGGATGTCGCGAGCGAAGATGTCTTTAACGTACTGAATGGTCATCTTAAAAGATCCGTTTCAAATCAACTTGGCGCGGTAGTTGTGTTCTGCCTCATGAACACCCATGAAGCTCAGGCCAACGGGGGGAACGATTTCACCCGGGTAGAACAAGACACCAGGGATGTTGAGTTTGGATTGAAAATGTTCAATCAGAGTGGACGTACGGTAGCAGGGATAAAGTGCCCCGGCACGGGTGATCCAAAGGATATCGCGAGTGGGATCGCTGTCGACAGGAACATGCTTGAGCACAATTTCATCGAGCCGGGCGAATTCACTGAGCACCTTGTGGACAGTCTGGGCAACGGTCTTATGACCATTACGGCCCAGCATTTTCTCGTTATCCGCAAGATCAACGGCAGAAATACCGGATGTGTCCAATGCCTCCACCATACAATCCATGAGTGATATGGAGATAATCCGCTTGCCTTTTTGCTCCAGCCTGGTACGGAGTAATCCAAGCTCTTTACGCAAGGCAAATTCGTCCGAAGGGTTGTAAAGAAACACGCACAAGGGCATTTCTCTGTATGCGCTGAGATCAGGACGCGGATCGTTTTGTAGGAGGATTGGCTCCAGTTTTTCGCGAAGCCGGATTTTCCAGTCTGTCATCGTGTGGAATCCTTGTTCAAAATGAATTCGTCGATGGTCGGATGAGGTAGCGTTAATTCAAGAAAACTCCCCGCCCGCTCAAAATGTAACTTCCCATACTGGTGAAGCCTCAACAATTCCTCTTCAACATCCACAGGTTTCATCAGGAAGAGCCGCCAATCCTCTGCCTCGATCATTTTCTTAGTGTTTTTGTGCTTTGACATCAACTGATACAGGAGATAAATAAAGCTACGATCAGGCAGCCGATAATTGTCGAATTCGCGCTTGACACGCCCCTTCATCAGCTGAAAATCAACAGACGACTTAAGCAGGGCGTTTGCGGATCGGCGGTAAGTGGTTGCAGTCCAAGCGTCGGCGGTGCCAAGAGACTTTTTCACTATCCCACGCAAATATTCTACGACAATATCTGAATTGATTATGGAAAGCCCCTGCTCACGAAAATTAAAAAGGCAATCGACAAAGAATTGGTTCAGAAGTTGGTCAGAACGACTGATGTGCCAAAGTTGTGCAGGACGCCATTCGTCGATGGACCAAGCATGTTGTGCAAGCTCGACCAGAGTACGATCAGGCCCATCGGTGTTATATCGCTGTTTGATAACTCGAATCAATTGCTGAAGCCAACCATTTGAGCGTGCCCCAATCGAGTTGGATTCTTGAATTTGGAGCAGATTGGCTTGTTGAGACAGGGTTAGATCCCAAGATGAAAAGACCCTGTAGGTCGGTTCGCAGCAAGGCCCTTTGATGGCCAGAAACGAGCTCAGATGCTTTGAGGCAGGTTTCATGCTGGGAAATCTCCATGCCGAATAAACGGCACCGCAAGCTTGCCCTGCTCTCCGCAATTGAAGGCGGCTGCCAGAATCTCGATTGCATTTCCAGCTGTTTTGCCAGGTTGCTTGATATGCACAGATCTGTTGTCATCAGAACGGCGAAGTCGTTTGACGTATTCAGAAGTCTCTTGTGAAATCAGCTTAAGGTTGGAAAGCGCATCGAGCAGTTCTCTGCCATCCACCATCTCAGAGTCGATCCTAGACAACAAGTCCATCCAAGGTTCAGGTGTGTCAAGCGAATCTGCCCATCGTTCATCAACACGCTCTTCAATTTCTGGAGGAAGCCGCCAAAGCGTGTAAGAGTCTGGTGGGTTAAAAATTTCGTCAGAGCGATTCGATGCCACAGCAAACACAACACGAGCACGAGCAAACGACTGAGTTTTTGGAAACCCTCGGCTCGCAACGAGTTCGCCGATTTGGCCTAGCATTCCGTTGGTGTTCCACCACTTAAACCGGTCCATTTCTCCAAATCGGGCAACTGCCAGCCTCAAGGCTAGAATTAGATCCAAGTCGACCTGAGTCGCAGGCAAGTTAGAGGAGATACTGAGTCTGGTCATTTGAGGTGGTTGGGGCGATCTGAAGCCATATCGCATACAGTAATATCGAAAATATTACGGCGAAGTACTATTGTAGAAGCTGGTGATTGATCGGGTTATGATACTAACGATTTGTTGTAAAACTAGCAATAGTCAACTTTGAGTGCCTACTGTCAAACTCTACGCTCAGGACACGTCGATAGCAGCTATAAACAGATAGAGTCGGACGGTTCGTTCTTATCTGGTCCATGGGACGTGAGGGTTGGTAAAGCTATCGGGCAGCTAGACTCTATGCTCCAAGACCAGTCATGAGGTCTCCCGAGGTTTCCCAAGTGCTTTTCGAACAACCTGTTTCGTATCATCCATCAGATCCGTTGTCAGCATCCATTCCAGGTACTTGCGATCTGACTTCGCTATGATGTGGAGGAATCGGCCTCTATGCTTGCCCTTTTCGAAAACAATGGAGCCGCCATCATCAAGAGCGAAAAACCCGTCAAGATCAACCACCCGTGGATCGCGGAAATGCTCATGCAGACTGGCAACATCTCTTGGCAAATCCACGTACTTGCTGAGCTGTCCTTCCAGAACGGCAAGCGTTGCCAAGACATCTGAGCCAGCCGAGTGTGCAGCGGAATGCTCTTGATCACAGTAGTACCTCATCGCGGCTGAAAGGTCCCGAGGCTCACGCTGGTGATATATCTGGCAAGGGTCGATCAGATGTCGCCCATCAATCGAAAATGCAATCCCCGCCCGATTAAATTCGTGAATCAGGATTTTCAAATCAAAACGAATGAGGTTGAAACCACAAAGGTCCGAATCGCCAATGAAATTCAAAATCTCCTGAGCATAATCTTCAAATCGAGGACAGGATGCCACATCATGGTCGTATATCCTGTGAACTTCAGACGCGGCTGGTGGAATCGGGACTCCGGGATTGATCCGCCTGGTCTTATGCTCTGTAGGCAGGTCAGGGCTGAGCTTGAGGATGCTGATTTCAACAATCCGATCATTCTGAGTGTCAATTCCAGTCGTCTCAAGATCGATGATACAGAGTGGTTTATCGAGCTTCAAGTTCGTGATTATAGACTGTCCTGCAAGCATATCAGTGGATTCTCAGGAGCCATACGTTAAATGCAATATCGACAATACTATTATAACAGCTCAGCTGCCTTTATGGTGTTCTTTTTATGGTTTTTCGAGAGTTTTCCAAGCCCGCATGACTTTAGTAAAACCGCATAAAAAACCGCGAAAATCCACAAGAAAACCAAGTGTCCAACTTGTCATAATGGCATAAGAAAACCCCAGCCATTCTGGCTAGGGCTTAAAATTCAATCAAGTTTTCAAGTCAGACCTGGCTAGTCATTCTTTGCGTCTGAGAATCCAGATGAGAATCAATACAATCAGGTCTGCAGCAATGATCAGAATCTCGGCAATAATCAAGATCATGAAATCACCTCAGAACCGTACACAAAAGGGTTGGACCTGATGGCGCGATGGCCCTTGGCACGTAATGCCAGAATCACACCCTGAGGATTCAGAAACGTCAAATCATGCCGGTCACCACTTACGATCGTCACACCGTTGAACTGAATGACCTTTGATGGATCATCCTTGAACCAGCCATCATAAACTTCCGGCGAAAACACTGCGGAACATCGTGGAAAGCGTTCCAGCGCTTTTGTCCATCGATCGGGGCTGCAGAGTGCAGCTGACAACGAATATGTCAGATCGTAGTTGGGCAATACGAATTTCTCAGCCATGTGTGATTGATCTTTGAAATAATCGTAAAACTGGATCTCGGGAAACTCCTGGACGATTTCACACCAGTTTAGGTCAGACAGCACGTTCGGTCGATAGGCTGGTTTTAAACTCGCACGGCCAGCAGCGCGTACCAGTGCCTTCAAATCCCAACGCAGATCAGCCAGAAAGCTTTCACGGTCATTGAACAGCCGTTGGGTTTTGATGATTCGGTATCTGTTCACAGATTTGTGTATCGCGGCCTGGCCAGTGTGAACCAAACATGGCGCAATGCACTTGGCTGCTGCAGACGCAGCGCAGACCTGATGGCCCGATAAATTCCCACTGGCAAGACTTAAGCCAGCAACCAGGTATCCGTATCCTCGAGACTTTGCGAGCTTGGCGTTTGATCGTTCGTCGGTCGAAATTCTGAAACGTGACATAAATCGCTCCAAACAGCTTGTTTCAGGCTGCGAGAAATTCGCGGCCGTGCTGGAACGATCAGAGAGACAATTGCGTTAATCAATCAGGTTTGCGAGTTTTCAATTTCGACTTATATGCAACAAGAATAAGGGTTTATGGCGATCACTACAATGCGTTGAGATCTGGTCTGGCCGAGATCTGCATCTGTGTTTATGGCCTTATGGCTATTTGGCAGTGTGTCAGTATATCCAGAATTGGACTACCCGCTTGACCAGCAGGAGCTCATCGACTCATAACACTATTCCATCAAACACCTTAGAGAGATCACGCTCTGAGAATGGCAGAGAACTGGCAGAAATTGCCTGGCAAATCAACTTTTTCGCTACTGGCGCTTTGAGCGTTCAGAGAGGCGACTTCGTCTGAGATGTCCCAATTTGGCCAATCAAAGTGACCGTAACTGACTAACCCGAAAAGATTGTTCTTTTTTTTCACAATGTAGCAGTGTATCCATTCGCTTTGGCATTAATGGCAAACTTTCCTTTAAGATGAGTAGGACTGTCCATACAGCAAAGCCCTCTAGTAAATCAGGTTAAAACCAATTCTAACCACTTCCTAGCCCACCTTAACCCAGATTACCCACAACCCCTAAACTGCAACTGTTTTCAGGATTAAGACTATCGCTTAATTGTTTCTCAAATGACACTTGACTGAACTACCACTCCTGATTTCTGTCTAACAGTAAGCCAGGGATAGTAAGCCAAGGAAAAAACCGGAGGTTACGGGTGTTACGGGGGTAGATTTCTACTCTATTCTTATAAATAATATTTATTATGGAGATAAGGTAGAAATTAGTACCCGTAACCTCCGGTTCCCCCGTAGTCTTCTTCTGGCTCACTAAAGGGTGTACCTTGGAAAGTCCAAGAAATGAATATTGAAGGAAGTAGCCGAATGGCTACTCCCATCAAGCTTCAGTGATTTTATGAACCTGATTGCTCAGTTATAAAGTACTCATTCACCTTCCTACACTTATTAAAGGATGAACTGAGTAACAAGCCATCTCGAACAGCGTTCTTCAGCTTAGAAATTTTCTTCGAGATTCCAAGGCTACCAGTCCAAGAACCGTTGAGTTCTCTGAACTCCTCTTCAAGACGGGGGAAGGTTCCTTGTTTGTTGTCGCACAGAAACGAGTGTAACTCATTCGCAGAAAACGCTTGATTACGCATCATTTGCTGGGCTTCGAACAACCCTCTCATCAATTGTCGTTCCGACTCCTGTTCGGTATCAGCAACATGATAATCCTTGAAGACTCCGTTGGCATCGTTACCAGTCGCCCACCATACAGCATCGCGAATGACATGATGCCATTCCACGAAATCGCGTGAAGGAGAATCTGTTGGGCCAGGACGCCCGGCTTGGGCGTGTCCAACCAGGATAATAAACAGGTCCTTGAGGTAACCTGCCCAGTTCTCCTTCACATGCTTCTTCAAGTTCTCAATTTCGAAGTCGGCGCGATTTTCCGGTTCTTCAAGGGGGCTCTCGAGGTATATTCGCCAGGTTCTCCGACCAGCATCGGAAACAAGATTGATATTATTACCCGTACCGATGACGATCGTTTGCCACGGAACCGACCTGTTCTCAGATTTAGAAAGGATTCTGCCACCGAAAGTGCCAGCGGTCACAGCACAGTCCAGGCTTGGGCTGCCAAGTCCGCCTCCACTCCTGATATTATCAAATACCAGCGTTCGACTTCCTTCGATTGCGGTTGCCAGCAATATTTTCTGGATTTCACTGTCCAATGCGCGATTGGAAGTCGTAGAGCCTGAATCTGGCCAAGGGGTTAAAGCTGGAGTCTTCCCTGTGGCAATCATGGATGCTAACTCAGCTAGCTTTGTTTTACCGGTACCACGGGTGTTAGCCGTGATTAGGAACATCGGGACCGTGCCATCGATTGCAGGCCTTGCCAGGATGGTCAAACAGAGACATAGCCAAACGGCAGCGTAGTCCTCATTCGCAAAGGGAAAATCACTGACCAGTCTCATGACATTATCAGCTGAGCGTTTGGCATCCTCCTGTGTAACAGTCCCAGAGATATTAAGCCTGACATGAGAACAATTCCAAAAACCTGTTCTTTCGTCATAGCCTTGCTGATCCCAGAAAGTGCCATCGGGCCTGATTATCGGTGTATAGGAGACTCCCTTCAGGGGTCTGATCCTGCTCCAATCTACATCCTCTATCAAAGCTTGGTAAATTCGCTCAGTTGGATCAGTTTTGGTTTGCGTGTGCCTCGGACCTTCCTTCCAGAAATTCACGTGCTTTGGAATGTTAGCCGCCAGCCACTTCACATTTACATCCTTGATTGCAACCCAATCATCTTCTGCATATTGAGAAGCTGTCGAAACTGATCCGCCCGAGCCTCTATCCACTCTCACCAATTTTTGCCCAAATTGAAATACTGTCGGGAGTCGTTCAAGTACTGGCCTGAGAACTGATATGGTGTTGTGGAGATCTATGCAACCATCAATGGTCAGGTCAATCTTTGAATGCATTGGTTCAGAATTCTGAACGGTCACAAGCTCTGTTCCAGCAGTGTTTTTCTGACTTCCATGAATATGGACAGTTGAAACGGGTTGCTGGAAGCCAGGGGCGTTCAGGAGGTAACCATCTGGAAATTTGCTTTTGGCGGCTTCACGAAGCTTACGCCTCAGTTCGCTTTCCGACCAAGGCGGTTGACTGCTTAGGTTATATTCAATCAAAAGCTCCAGAGCCGTTTCAAAATCCAACAGGAATCCTTTGATCAGAATGCAAGCCGCTTCATACAAAGCGGTGCCTCCATGTTGCCCATCGATCGATTGTGGAAATTTAGCCAAGTAGCTTATCGCACGGGCGACTGTATGCGGATCACTTCTTCCAGAACTGGTTGGTGCTGGCAAATGAATTTTATTGCGGGGAGCCTGATCAAGAAATTTCGAGTTGAATTCCTCCAGATCGTTGATTGTGATTGGCCTTCCTTCAGGCTTGGGATTCTCCAATCGATAGGTTGGGCGCGAATCTTTGAATTTAAAATTCGGGGCACCGATTAATCTCGTCAGCTGTGACGCATTTGCCACTTTGGAGTCAATTATAAAGGTATGGCTGGGAACGCGTATGGTCAGATTCTTTAAGAATCGTTTCACTGCTTCGTACGCCACGGTGTCATTTGCAAGATCCGCAGTAATCAGAAGATGCACGCCATTGCCAGACACAGCAACAGACCGCACTTGAATACTTGGAATGGCCGTCGTCAATACTTTTATGACATCAGAGTAATACGATTTTGCCCCGTCGATTTTAGACGCGTTGTCCTCGCCGTTATTTTTTTCGACATCGATGTCAATTAAGATATTTGACCGACGGAGTACAGCATCGTCATTTGCATAGCGTTCAGTGGATTCATGCAAAGGGTTGATCGTGATGAAGCAGCTATAACCTTGCAAAATGAAATCACGGATCTCATTCAGCTGGTCGGGCGCTAGCCTAGCCCCATTTAGTTTGATTTTGCTCGAAGAGCCAGTCCCATTCAAGAACCGAATTTCTCGGACTTCACCATCGTTACATATGTCATTGAGAAATCCCAACAACTCTGACTGAACGAAATGTTTTTCGACATCAGTTTGATGTACTACCTGGTTTTCGACAGATCCGGTGGATTCTGAAGAAGTCGTAACTTCACAATCATTAGAATAAGGCATGGTAGCCCTCTCTCATGGTAAGTAGAATTCAGCAAAATGCTGAAATCTCGTCACACAAAATCGAGAGCCCTTCCACGTGACTCGAACCCGAGGTTATTCCAAACCTTGAGTCATCGATTATTCGGCGATCTGAAACAGAGACAGTTCTTATTGGAACCATTCTGAATCTTGTAGCTTAATGCATTCTTGAATCGCCGAACTATCAGTAGAAAACATCACAGGGAAAATACACGCTTTTCTGACAATGGTTTCTACTGATAAGAAAAGATTACCAATCCTCAAACTAATTGACAAGACCCAACCCCGGCATTCTTGGAAACCTCCGGAATCTTAACGCGTTCTTCAAGAAATAAATCGCATATGAGACTCCACAAGTCTATTAAAAATCAGACTTATATCCATAAAGAGCCGTAGGTCAGTCCTGCAAAACCATGATTTCTCTGGCGTTGTCGAACTGAAATCCGGCTCTCTCTTGGCTCACTACTACAGCCATCCAGAATTGGTCGAACTCAGTGCGGTCTACTTGTCTAGATTCTCGGGTACAACTCTTTTGGTATCAGGCAACAACCCTTTAGCTTTCATCGCTGATTCGGCCATGAATTCCCGATCCTGGTGAACCTGAGAGTAAACCTTCATGATCATTCCTGCATCCACATGCCCCATAAGCTTGGCCAAAGTGATCGGATCAACCCCATTCTTTAGGGCTTCCGTGCAATAGCTTTTTCGAAAAGCACCGAGGTGAGTCTTGATCCCAATCTTTTTTGCCATACTTCTCATAGAGCAATTCACAGACATCTTGTTCCATGGACGACCGTTCGAGTTAGTGAGAATCGGCCCAACCTGGTTGACGCAGGAACACCTTTCAATAATCTCGAATGCCCTTTGAGTCGCCAAGTAGACAACTCTGGGACGCTTCTTGCCTTTCGCTTCTGAAGCAGGGAAGACAACCATACGCTCATCTTTACGGAAATGCCTGGCTTCGATCCTGATCAACTCTTGAGGCCTCATCCCTGTATCCCAAGCGAGGATTAAGAGATCCTTAAACGGACCTTCTGTCAAGCTCGGCTCGATAAACGACCATTGCTCAGGAGTTACGTAATCTTCCCTGGCTTCAGTGGGGCATTTTTCCAGATGTTTCACTGGATTTTTCTCAATCAAGTTGTTCTTTTCTGCCCAACTGAAAACACGCTGCACAGCACGTCCAAAGTTATGCCGTGTATTCTGCTTCCAGCCGACCTGCTTCAAAATAAGCATCTGAACGTCAGCCATACTGACATTTTCTGCCACCATATCTCCTTTAATACCAAGGAGTAACCTATCAATATACATACCATACCACTGCCACGTCTTCTCGGAACGACTACTTTTGGTCTCATTCAAGAAAGCTTCGCAGATAGTTTTTAGAGACGGCTTCGACTCTTTACAAGTTTCCCCATGGGACATCAACGCGTGCCATTTGGCCCACGCTTCTGCCTTGTTCTCTGCCAGTTTTATCTGCCGCTTTCCGACTTGTAAGTACCACGCTTTACGTGACTTACGGTAGAACGGCTCGTTTCGTGTTTCCATTGGAAATGCTCGCATTTCTGCCAGCAGACCAACTAACACGTTCTTCGAAGGGCTGTCAAAATGACACAAACCCTTAGTATTTAAAGAACGAGGACGACGGGGCTCGAACCCGCAACCTCCGGCGTGACAGGCCGGTGCTCTAACCAGTTGAGCTACATCCCCAACATGACTGGGCCGCGTTTGAATCGATCTTTTAGGAATCGTTTGTCTCGTTGGCCTCGACACGTATATAGTACCGTATCGATGGCCCTTGTCAAGATTCTCTCGAACAAAGTGTGGAAAAGATGTCACAAATTCCGCCCAGCCCGGGTCTTTCATTTTTCATTTTGACTAACGACGATGGCTATCATGCTCCGGGTTTGAGGGCTTTGAAGCAATCTGTGAGAGGAATCGGGGCAGATTTCCTGGTGGTTGCGCCTGCGGAGGCGGTTTCAGGGTGTGGCCACGCGGTGACGACGCACTCCTCGATCCTTTCCCAAGCGGAAAGTCTCGGTGGATGGAGCGTGGCGGGGACACCTGCGGATTGTGTCAGGCTGGCTCTGCACCGGTTTGCAAGCTCAGGGTCGTGGATCATTTCCGGCATCAATTCAGGCGGAAACCTGGGCGTCGACATCTTTCATTCGGGCACTGTGGCTGCTGTTCGGGAGGGGGTGTTTCATGGTCGAAAGGGGATCGCCATCTCGCATTACATTGCGAGGAACCATGAAATCGACTGGGATCAGGCGGCGGTGTGGGCTTCGGTGGTTCTCAAAGATCTTCTCGAACGTGACTTGCCTGAAAATGCGTTCTGGAATGTGAACCTGCCCTGCTTGCCTGCCGGCACGCCGATGCCGGAATGTGTGGATTGCCCCTGGGACAGGTCGCCCTTGCCCCTGGATTATCTTTACGACGCAAATTCAGCAGCCTACAGCGGAATCTATCATGAAAGGCCGCGTGTCAAGGGGGCGGATGTGGATGTTTGTTTCGGGGGAAGGATCTCGATCAGCTTGGTCGATGTCTGACGCAGGAAAACCTGAGAAGGCCCGTTTTGGGATGGGCAGCATCTGGCAAACCGACTCGATTTGAGTGCATAATAGATTGATCTGGGATGTATTGGCGAGTGGGCCCTGATGGGCGGATCACGAACCGGTACATAAATCGTCACCTCCAAAATGAATTACGATCCAAAAACGAGTATCACAATATGATGATTCGCAAGTCTCTGGCTGTTTGCAGTGTCGCAGTGATCTCAACCATAGGCTGTGGAGAGCCGCCTCAGATTGTACCAGCAGGCCCGCCCGGCATGGAATTTGTAGACATTCCACCGGCACAGAAGTCGGAAGACGCACCGGCGGCGCTTGGGGAGAGTGTCTCGAGTGCAAAGAAAATAGCAGAGGCCCAGCCACCTGCCAAGTTTGTCGAAAAGCCGGGAATTGATCCGAAAGATACGCAGAATTCTGGCTTAAAGATCGAGATCATTTCTGAAGGTCAGGGCGAAGGTGTCAAGGTTGGCCAGAGGGTTGCTGTGCACTACACGGGCAAGCTTTCGACCGGCTCTCAGTTTGACAGCTCGGTGGGCCGTGGCCGGCCGTTTGAATTCAGGGTTGGCGAAGGTGGTGTGATCAAGGGCTGGGATGTCGGCATTCAGGGGATGAAAGTGGGCGAGAAGCGAAAACTGACCATTCCTCCTGACATGGGATACGGCAAGAATGGCTCGGGATCGAGAATCCCGCCCAACTCCACGCTTGTTTTCGACGTGGAACTCGTGAAAATCGACTGATTCGGCACCGGAATGATTCCCGGATTGCTCCCGTTTGATTTCGCCTTCCTCAGGCCGCCCACGTCCACGGGCGGCCTTTATTTATCTGCTTTTCAGGATGTAAAACCTTGATAAAAGACGCCTTGTGGCACCCAGTGCGAGGCTGTTGCCGGTTAGCGACCAGAGCTTTCTGAGGGTCATCTCCTGAGGCAATTGATAGGTTTTGGGGAAGTCCAGATAGCTGAGGATTTCGCTTGGGGCAAAGCGTCGGGCGGAGGATTGGTCCGGGAGCCAGAGATAGGATCCGCAGCGAGTCGGGCTTCGCCCGTAAGCGGATGTGAAGCAATTGGTGGTGACGGATGGCTCATGGCGGTCGACAATCTGGATGGCATTCTGATAACGGTCCATAAACTCTTGATTAAGAATTAGTTCGGGGTTATGGTCATGGTCGGGGTCGATAAAATCCAGGCTATTGCTGCAACTTTCGTCGATTTGGGTTTCAGAGGGCTCCAGGAAGCCTTTTGAGGAGTCGAGAGTTGCGGCCAGGTAAAATCTTTGCCGACGATTCGGCCAGCCCCAGAGGGTCGGACAAACGACCTCTTCGAATATGGAGTAACCAGATTTTACCAAAAGATTTACAAGTGCTTCGCGCGATTGGCTTTGAGCAAAGCCCGGCACATTTTCGAGTGCCAGGTTGGGTGGGCGCAAGGCTTCGATCAGTTTCAGGAGGTGGATGAAGGAGGCGGATCTGGGGTCTTTCAAGTCGAGTTTTCTGCCCAGAACGGTATGAGGCTGGCATGGGGGGCTCATCCACCAGAGGTCGGCCAGGCCCCATTGGGCGACTTGCCGGGGGGTGAGCTTTTCGATATTTTTGACGTAAACCTTGTGGTTGGTGAAGTTTTTTTGATAGACCGAAATGGCATCAAGATGATTGTCCACAGCGGCAATGACTTGGACTGATGGCCCCAGGGCCGCAGCGGCTCCACCGATCCCGCAATGCCATTCGATCACTTTGACGGCCATCGTTTTTGGGCTCTCTGCGAATTTTATTTTTTTTCAGAATCAGGCCATGTTCGGGGTCGGTTCAGGCAGGAAGTTGAAGACCGAGCCGGGTCAGGATTCTGACGAGTGCCAGGAGTGGCAGCCCGGTGATGGCATTGAAGTCGTCGGTCTGGACGCGATCGAAGAGGGCAATGCCTGATTCTTCGAGCTTATAGGAGCCGGCACAGTCGATGGGAAGGTCTCTGGCGACATAGCGCTCGAGGTCGGCACGAGAGAGGCTTCGCATGGTGAGCGAGGCATGATCCGTATGGCGATAGAGCTGCCCATCGGGACCGATGACGGCCATGGCTGTGATGAGCGTATGGGTTTTTCCCGAGAGGAGTTCAAGCTGATCCACGGCGGCTTTTTCTGAGCCGGGTTTGCCGAGAATTTGGCCATGGATGGTGAGGAGCTGGTCGCCACCGATGACGATCGAGCCGGGCCTTTTGAGGGCGACGGCTTGGGCTTTGGCCATTGCCAGGCTCTCAGCGAGCTGGAGGGGGTCGGAAATTTTGAGTTTGTAAGCTTCTTCGTCGACCCCTGGCGCGATACAATCAGGGTTAAGCCCGAGCCTCTGGAGAAGGGTTTTTCGATATTTTGAAGTGCTGGCCAGGACAAAATCAGGCATGGGGCGTCAGGGATCCTACAATCGACCAAAAAAAAAGCCGGGCTTGGTGCCACCGGAACCGATCCGGCAGGGATATGACCAGCTTGGTCCTGCATCCTATTATGAGGTTCATCAGGCGGATTACCGCAACCCTCATGAGGGGGTGATCCGAAAATTATTAGAGATCTGGTTTGCCCGATGGAGGCCAGAGCAAGGCTCCAAAGTGCTTGATCTGGCATGTGGTTCGGGCGAAATCACGAGTTTTTTTCAGGCTTCAGGGTTTTATGAAATCGAGGGGATTGACCCTTTCACCGGCCCTGCCTATTTGCAACGAACTGGCTTGACGGCCGCGCCCCATGATTTTTCTGCCATTGCCGAAGGTGTCTTGAAGGATAGGACTTACGACTTGATTTTCTGTTCCTTTGCGTTACATTTGGCCGAGCGGAGCCGATTGCCAATGGTCTGTTTGAGGATGTCAGAAATCGCGAGTGATCTGATTGTCCTGACGCCCCATAAAAGGCCTGAGATTCGGGAGGAATGGGGCTGGTCGATGATTCAGGAGTGGCTTCAGGACCGAGTTCGGCTGAGGCATTACAGGAAGTCTGGTGGAAATGGGTTTTAAGACCATGAGCGAGGCTGGTTTGAGGATCTTCGGAGATGTTTTTTTGGTTGGCTATGAAGTGATGAGAAGCGGCAGGGTTTTGGGAGCTGGCTTGGTGTGAGCCTTTTTTTTGGGGTGTTTTTGATATATGATATGGTGAGTGAAGCGACACAAAAAAAGTCGGAATGCACCCGATGGGCGAATCCGCAGAGAGAAGAAACGCGAAAAGTCTACACATGTCAAAACCATTCCCGACGTTAAAGCGGCTTGACCTGACATCTGCCCGCCCAGAGGGTTTGGCACATTTGGCGGGACTTCGCAAGAGTCTTTCGCCGCGAGGCGATATTGTCAGCCCGCGAGGGCGAGAGCTGACCATGCAGGTATTTGGAGAGGCCCTGACACCGATAGAGGTGGTAGACCGGATCTTGTCGGATATCAGCAGAGCCGGTCTGGAAGCGGTTTTACGCTACACGCAACAGCTTGATGGCAAATTGCTTACGGCCGAGACGATGCGGGTATCGCCGGAGGAGATGGCAGAGGCTGCGGCGGGAGTGAGCCAGGCTTACATTGAGACTATTGGGCGGGTCAGGGCGAATGTTCTGGCGTTTCAGAAGTCGATCTTGCACCATGACTCTGCGCCGCTCAGGGATCTGGATGGCCAGATTTGGCTGCGATACAGGCCGCTTCAGCGAGTGGGGGTCTGCATTCCGGGCGGGGCGGCGGCGTATCCGTCGAGCCTGATCATGACGGTGGTGCCGGCCCAGGCGGCTGGTGTGGCAGAGATTGTGGTTGTGGTGCCGCCAACGGGGTTTGGTGGATACAATCGGGAACTGCTTGCGGCGTGCCACATTTTGGGTGTGACAGAGGTTTATCGCATTGGCGGTGCCCAGGCGGTTGGGGCATTGGCGTATGGGGTGGAGGGGATCAAGGCTGTGGACAAGATTGTCGGGCCCGGCAATTTATTTGTGGCTTTGGCCAAGAAAGCGGTTTATGGGCTTGTGGACATTGACTCGATTGCTGGCCCGAGCGAGGTTCTGTTGATTGCGGACGAATCGGCCCGGCCGGATTTTATCGCGGCCGACCTGATTAGTCAGGCGGAACATTCGCCGGGCTCGTCGCTTCTGGTCACCTGGGTGCCAGAATTGATTGAATCGGTGGCCATGGCAATTGAGTTGCAGCTTTCGCAGCTTTCGCGAGGCGACCTGGCCCGCGAGAGCCTGGAGCAATATGGAGCACTGGTCTTGGTCAGGGACGAGGCTGAGGCGGTCGAGCTATCGAATTTGATGGCCCCCGAGCATCTCCACATTTCCACAGCCAATGCGCTCGAGCTTTCGGATCAGTTGACCAACGCCGGTGCCATTTTCCTGGGCCATCAGGCACCAGTGGCGGCTGGCGACTATGCGGCAGGGCCATCTCATGTCCTGCCCACCGGGGGCACAGCGCGGTGGGCAAGCGGTCTTTCGGCCAACAGCTTTCTTCGCACCACAAGCATGATCCACCTGACGGACCAAGGCTTGCGGCAAATTGCAGGCGAAATCACGCATCTGGCGGAAGTGGAAGGCCTGACGGCACATAAGGCGAGTGTGACCATCAGGGCCCAGGGGCCGGCTTAAAACCAGAATCCGGCGGAATTGAAAGCCATCGATTTTGATGATCGATTTGGAATGAAAAAGAAATGAACGATAAAATGTCAGGAAGACCGATCCAATGAGTCTGACGATACGGCCGGCCAGGCCAGAGGACTGCCCAACGATAGTCATGTTCATTCGCGAGCTTGCCATTTTTGAGAAGCTGGAAGCGGAAGCGGTCGGCACATCGGAACAATTCCATTTGCATTTATTTGGTGAGCGGCCGGCGTGCGAAGCGATCATGGCGGAATGGCAGGGCGAGCCGGCAGGTTTTGCGCTCTATTTCACCAATTTCAGCACATTCATGGCAAAACCGGGCTTGTATCTTGAAGATTTGTATGTGCGTCAGGCATTTCGCCGGCGCGGGATTGGCAAGGCCTTGATCACAACACTGGCAGAGATTGCTTTAAGCCGCGATTACGGCCGGTTTGAGTGGTCGGTGCTGAACTGGAACAGCCCTGCGATTGCATTTTATCGCGCTCTGGGTGCCGTGGCGATGGATGAATGGACTGTGCAACGCGTATCGGGCCCTGCGCTTGAGAAAATGGCTGCCATGTCGCCCAAAGCATCCTTGAATTGAAAAAAAAAGAATCAGAAAGTGAACGAGACCATGAGCTATTTCCAAAACCACATTGACGCAATGACTGGCTATGTGCCTGGCGAACAGCCGCGCGACCGTACATTCATTAAGCTCAACACGAATGAAAACCCGTATTCGCCCAGCCAAAAAGTGGCTGAGGCAATGATGCCGATCCTGCTTGACGGCCGCCTGAGGCTTTATCCAGACCCGCTGGCAACGGAATTTCGACAGGCTGCGGCCGAACTGCACGGCGTGGAGCCGTCCTGGATCATGTCCGGGAATGGTTCTGATGACATTCTGACCATTCTGACTCGGGCATTTGCAGGGCCTGGCGATGTGATTGCATCGGCTCAGCCGGGTTATATTTTATATGAAACCCTGGCGGAACTGCAGAATTCAAGATTTCAGGTGATTCCATTTCCTGTGAACTGGAAAATCGGTCCCGAGCACGTTTCAGGCTTGAAATCGCCGAAGATTTTTTATCTGGCGAATCCGAATTCCCCTTCGGGCACTGTGATGACACCCGGAGAGGTCGGCGAACTGGCGGACGCCCTCCCCTGCCAGCTTGTGGTGGATGAGGCTTATGGCGATTTTGCGACAACCAATTGTATTTCGCTGGTTAAGTCACATTCCAATGTGATTGTCACACGGACATTTTCCAAGGGGTATTCCCTCGCAGGTCTGCGGATTGGGTATTGCGTGGCAAGGCCTGAGCTTATTCAGGGGCTTAACAAGGTCAAAGATTCGTACAATTGCGACATGCTTTCGCTGGCAGGGGCCACAGCGGCCTTGAAGGATCAGGACTGGCTGATTGCAACACGTCAGAAAATCTGGGACACTCGTTCAAGACTTGCTGCCGGTGCCGCGGAGCTTGGATATCTGATTCCGGAGAGCCACGCCAATTTCATTTGGTGCGAGGGTGGCCCGCCAGCTCAGGAAGTCTATGCAGCCCTAAGGGATCGGGATATTCTTGTAAGGCTCATGAGCTATCCAGGCCGCGAGCCGGCCCTGCGCATCACGGTTGGAACCGATCATCAGATTGATTTATTGCTGAAGGCACTAGGGGAAATCGTTTGACGGCATGATTTCTTAAAGATGAAAAAAATAGAACGGAGATGGAGGAATGCTGAATTATCCGGACTGGTATTTCCCGTGGGGCGAAACCAGGCTTGATCTTGGCCCGCCGGCTTCCATGAAGATCGATCCATTGCGATTTGAACCGAACACGAGAGGCAGTTTTACCGATTTCAGGGAGTACAAGGACCGGCTGGAACAGGCGCTTGGTTTCCCTCTGAATCAGTCGCGAATGGAAACGCGGGCCGGTTCTGGATCGAAAATTGCAATTATTGTAGACGATCCCTCACGGTGGTCGCCGCTTGGCTGGTGTGTGCCATTGATTCTTGAAAAACTGGCATCGATAGGCGTAGATAGATCAGATATTTCGATTGTATTTGGGGTGGGTCGGCACACGGCTGTGACACCTGCGGAAATGGCTGGGAAACTGGGTTCGGAAATCACATCAAAATACAAGTGTTACAGCCCGCCTCTGGATGACCTGACGGAGTACGAAGATCTTGGAATATCGGCAGATGGCATACCTGTAAGAGTATTTCGACCAGTTGCCAGGGCGGATTTAAGAATTCTTGTGGGATCGGTTTTGCCACACCTTCAGGCCGGTTTTGGAGGGGGCTGGAAGTTGATATTTCCGGGTTGCAGCCACCGCACCACGCTTGGAGCCATTCACCAGCAGGGTCTGGACGGGCAGGCGGCCCGACTTTTGGGATGTAGCCCGGTGGATAATCCGATGCGGCGGGCGATATCCCGGTCGGCCCGCTTATTGCCGGGCGGTACGATTTCAATCAGTCATGTGATTGGCCGCAATTCCAAGGAGATATTTGAGGTGATGGCGGGTGATCCGGATGATGTTGAAATGCAATTGGCATCGATCGCAAAACAGAGGTTTGAATTTCATCAGACGAACAGTTCAACTCGGGCGGATTTGATTATTGTGGGCAATGCCCCCTGGCCAGGCGACCCGATGCACTCGTTTAAAGTGTTATTGAATCACAGGGCGGCCTGCAAGCCGGGCGGAGTTCTGGCGGGGGTATTCTGGACAGATCCTGCGGAGCTTGGGCGGTCGTTCCCGATTGGGCCGGCGCAGTGGATTGCACGATCCGGCAGGGCGGGAGCCGTGGCGACGAGGCTTGGCCTGCCAATTGCAGAGCGTGTTGCGGCCTTGTGCGGGTCATCGAAACGATTCATGATGCGTTGGGCGAGAGAGCTTGTGGTGGATCGAAACGTGATTGTCTATTCCCCTGAAATGAGCGACCTGTTTGGCCGGCGTCTCGGATCGGTTTTAATTGCGGGCAATCGCGACGAATTCTGGAAGCTGATTGCAAATCAGGCGGGTGATACGCCTCAGACAACGGTTTTCCCTTATGGTGGTCTGACTTACGCAGCCGCTTGCGACTGAATTCTGGCCATATTTTTTTTCCAAAAATGATGTGCTCAGCGAATGAATTGGTTGACATAATCGGCACCGAGTCCGGTTTTTATGTAATGATTGCGGCACATTTCAATTTTGGTATGAACATCTTCATAGCCAACGGTTTGGCCGGTTTCATCGACATAAATCATGGCTCCCGAGATATTGAAAAAGGTGATCATTTCGTCGCAGTCTTCATCGACCACAAGCGTATGGATTTCACCTGGGGGCTCAAAGACGTAGCTTCCGGCGGTAGCGACCCAGTCGTGTTCAAGGTATCGCCATTTGCCTTTGATGACATATCCGTGGACGGGTGCGGGATGTCTGTGGCGTGAGAGGAAGCCGGATTTGCAGACTTTCAGGAGATTGCACCACTGGCCGTTGGTGGTATTAAAAAACAGGGGTCGAAAGAAGACTCGGTCGGCTTGCGGGACCCAGACTCGCGGGTCGTCGGGAATGGCCTGGGTAACGATCTCGGTGCGTGCATCGATAGGCATGGGAATGGTACAGGGCGCTGGAAATGCAATCTTATCGGACATGGGATGGATCCTTTCAGGAAATGGTCTTTTGTTTTCCGAAATTTTGGAAATGGGAGAGGGGATCGGGTCAGACGGCGGCGTATCCGCCATCGATATTCAAAATGGAGCCGGTGATGAAACTGGCACCTGGGCTGCTGAGGAAGAGGACGGCAGGGGCGACTTCTTCCGGGAGCCCCCATCGGGCCATCGGGGTTCGATCGAGAATGGGTCTGGCCCGGATTTCGTCGGCCTGGAGAGCGGCAGTGAGTGGGGTCCGGATCCAGCCTGGAGCGATGGCATTGACACGGATCTGATTTGGTGCCCAGGCGGCGGCGAGGCTTTTTGTGAGCTGGACCACGCCCCCCTTGGCGGCGGAATAACCGGGAACAAACGGCGAGCCGAAATAGCTGAGCATGCTGGCCAGATTGACGATGGAGGCTCCGCCGGGGAGTGTTGAGGATTGCATTTTAGGTTTTGCGGAGAGAGCGACGCGCATGATACCGGCGAGATTGATATCGAGTGTTTTCAAAAAACCCTCGGGAGTAAATTCGATTCCATTGCGCTGAATGATACCGGCGGCATTGATGAGGATATCAAGTTTTTCGATGGTGGAGAACAGGGCATCGACCGAAGCCTGGAGGCTTACATCGAGCGGAGTGGTACGAATTCGATCAGGCCAGGGTTTGAGGATGGAATTGGAGTCGATATCGGCCTGGTTGACGCCAGTTGCAATGACATTGGCGCCGGAATTTGCGAAGGCTTCTGCGATGGCTCTGCCGATACCGGAGGAGCCACCTGTGACCAGTACGTTTCGGTTCAGGAATGCAATCGGGTCGGGGTTCACGTTTTGTGGCTCATGGTGAATGGGAAGAGGGGCATTTTTGGAATGGAGCACGAGGGAGCTTGGCCGTTTTTGAATTTCAATCGATGAGCGTGATAATAGCAAGCTCTTTCTTTCGGTCACCGGTTCGGATAATCTGGACTTTGCTGCCAGAACTTCCCCCCAAACCATTGCTTAAGGGATCAATACGATCATGAATGAGCCGAATCGCCGCGACAGCTTGAAAACCCTAGTTGCAGGAGCCGGTGCCATGTTTGCAAGGACGAGTCTATATGCGGAAGAGACCGCGAATTTGACACCATTTGCCGAGATGCCGCTCCGGGCAGGCATGATCGGCCTGGACACATCGCATGTGGTGGCATTTACGGGGCTTTTGAACGACCCGAAGAAGGCGGCGGGGGTTTTGTCGAATGTGAGGGTGACGTCGGCTTACCCGGGTGGTTCGAAGGACATTCCATCGAGTATCGATCGGGTGGCAGGCTACACGGCGACCTTGCGTGACAAGCATGGGGTGAAGATCCACGACAGTATCGAAGCGATGCTGGCCGAGGTGGACGTGGTATTTCTGGAGTCGGTGGATGGTCGCCCGCACCTGGAGCAGATCAAGCCGGTTTTGAAGGCGAAGAAGCCTGTTTTTGTAGACAAGCCGGTGGCTGGCTCACTGGCCGACGCGGTTTTGATTTACAGTCTTGCGGAGCAGTCGGGGGTACCGATTTTTTCGTCGAGCTCGCTGCGTTATTCCAAGTCGACGATGGGTGCCCGGAACAATCCGGCGGTTGGCGATGTGTTGGGCGCGATTGCGTTCAGCCCATGCTCACTTGAGGAGCACCACCCGGACTTGTTCTGGTATGGCGTACACGGTGTGGAAAGCCTTTTTACGATCATGGGCACAGGCTGCCAGTCAGTGACACGCACGCACACAGAGGATACGGATCTTGTGACGGGCCAGTGGGCGGATGGCCGGATTGGGACCTTTCGGGGGATCCGCAAGGGCAAGGCGGATTATGGAGCGACCGTGTTTGGCTCGAAGGGGATTTATCACGCCATGGGCTACTCGGGATACCAGCCATTGGTCGAGAAAATCTGCCAGTTTTTTCAGGATGGGAAACCGCCGGTTTCCGCCCAGGAGACGCTTGAGATGTTTGCCTTTATGGAAGCGGCCGACGAATCCAAGAGGCGTGGCGGTGCGCCGGTCTCCATAGCCGATGTCATGGCGGCGGCGATGGTGAAGAACAAGGCTGGAAGCTGATAAAAAAAGCAGACCAGGCAGGCTTTGAAGCTGGCTTCAGCTTGCCTGGAGATTGATTTTTGAGGGCTTTTCGGGAGCTGTGCCAGGGGCTTGCCAGGAATTGACGAGTTTCAAGATGGCTTGATCAAATTTCTCAGGGGAGAATTGTTCGGCCTTGCGGCGGGCGATTATGGCGAGCTGGGGGTTTTGTGGCATGGCTTCCCAGTCATGAATGGCTTGGCAGAGCGATTCTACGGAGGGATCGTGATAGAGTCTGCCGACGGAATCGTCGACAGTTTCGGCCACTCCGCCGCGTCCCAGGGCGATCACGGGCGTGCCGCAGGCCAGAGCTTCGATGGGAAGGATTCCGAAATCTTCGTCGCCCGGAAAGATCAGGGCCTTGCACTTGCGAAGCTGATCGCGGAGGAATTCGTCCGGCTTGAAGCCGAGCACCTGAACGGTCGGGCCGGCCCGTAGTTTCAAATTCTCCAGTTCCGGGCCCGAGCCAATCACGACAAGCTTTTTGCCGAGCCGGTTGCAGGCATCAATGGCCTGATCGATTCGTTTGTAGGGAACCAGGGCTGAGGCGGCCAGATAGAACTCCTCGCGGGGGATTCTGGCATCCGGGCAGTAGAAATCGGTATCTACGGGCGGGGCGATGACGACGCTTGACCGGGCATAATGGCGATGGATCCGGTCCTGAATGGTCTTGGAAATGGCGACAAACTGGGTGACATCGCAAGCGGTTCTGGCGTCCCAGCGTGCGAGCCGGTTGAGGATGAATTCGAGGAATCGACGTCTGAGGCTTCCAGCCGGCCATTTTTCGAGATAAGCGGGTCGTCCGTCCCAGGCGTATCGCATGGGGGTGAAGCAATAGGAGATGTGTGGGACACCGTCGGGGACGGGCACGGATTTTGCGACGCAGTGCGAGAGGCTGATGACGAGATCTGCCTGGCTCATATCGAGGCTTCTTACGGCCCACGGCATGATTGGTAGCAGGTGCCGGTAGATTTTGGCCACTCCGGGAATTTTTTGCAGAGGAGAGGTCAGGATCTTCATTTTGCCGATAATTGGCCCGACTTTTCCGTGGTCATGAATGAGGGTGTGGATGGTGGCATGGGGGAAGAGGAGGCAGAGGCGTTCGAGGCACTTTTCGCCACCCCTGAGGCCTGTGAGCCAGTCATGAACAAGGGCCACGCGAAGGGGCTGGGCAGGCGCGGGAACGGAATCCGGGAGATGAGAGGCGTTGGCCTGGATTGATTTTTCAGGGTTGTCGATTCTGAGATTCGCGCTGTTCATCAAAATGAAGGGGGTCCGGTGCCGGCTTTGGGTCCTGATCACGGGTCATGAGATATCGTATTTTGGTAAACGTGTCCATACCAACCCCAAAAAGCGTCTGATTTGCTTATGCCACTTGCAATTCGATGAGTTTTGACATTAAGATACAAGAACCTACAAAAAAGGAAGATTCAGGCCTGCCTGATTGTAACCCGAGCCTAAAGTCATGCTTGTCAGGAACCTTTTTCAAATCATGGTCCAGATTGACAAAGCCCAGAGAGCGTTGAATTTTCGAGTCTGGAATGGCCGATTTGCCATGATCCTGGCCGTATCGGGCCTGATTGTGTGTGTGAACTCCATTTTAAGTGGGGCCGAGACTGCGAAAAAAGCTGAGCCTGCGAAAAAAGCTGAGCCTGCGAAAAAGATTTTGGTGGCCCCGGCCGCGCCGGAGACGTTTCGGGCGGAGCAGAAGGATCACTGGTCATTCAAGCCGGTGGTTCGGCCTCAACTGCCAGTGGTGAAAGAGGCTGGTTTTGATCGAACGCCGATCGACCTTTTTATATTGAAGGGTCTTGAGCAGGTCAATTTCAAGCATGCGGCTGACGCGGACAGATCGGCTCTTTTAAGGCGGGTGACTTATGACCTGACGGGCCTGCCGCCGACCCCGGAGCAGACCCGGATGTTTTTAAGCGACACATCACCGCAGGCTTACGAGCGATTGGTCGATCGTCTTCTGGCATCACCAGCTTATGGAATTCGCTGGGCGCAGCACTGGCTTGACCTGGCCCATTATGCGGATTCGAATGGCTTTGAGCTGGACGCAGACCGGCCCGACGCCTGGCGATACCGGGACTGGGTCATCAATGCCTTGAATTCCGACATGCCTTACGATCGATTTCTGGCGACCCAGATTGCGGGCGACGAGCTTTATCCGGGCGACACGAATGCCTTGATAGCGACGGGTTTTGTGCGGAGTGGCCCGAGGGAGGTTGTGGGCGGGAACATACCTGAGGCGGAAAAGCGTCAGAATGACATGACGGAGATCACGGGCACGGTGGGCTCGGTGGTTTTCGGTCTGACGATGGCTTGCGCCCGCTGCCACGACCACAAATTCGACCCGATACCGACGACGGATTATTACCGGCTCCAGTCGTTTTGGGCCGGTGCGGACCTGGTTGAAGCGGAGATTGCATCCAAGGCAGAGAAGGATCGGATTGCAGCCGATAACAAGCGGATTGACGGCTTGATTGCCCCCATTAAAAAAGCACAGGGCGAGCTTGAGCAGCCCTATAGGGCAAGGCTTGGCAAGGAAAAGAAGGACGGCTTGACGGCCAATGAGCGGGCCCTGCTGGCGAAACCCAAAGAGCAGAGGACACCAGAAGAGCAGCGACTGGCGCAGGGGGTGAATTCGGCCCTGACCGTACACTGGGAAGAGATTGCGGAGCAGGTCGCGAAGAACAGGGTGGACCATGAGAAGCGAGAGAAGCTTAAAAAAGCGGTTTACGAGCTTGATAGAACGCGTCCCCAGCCGCCGGCCCACGCCTTTGCGGTGAAGGATGTGAAGAAGAGTCCGCCGGAGACTTATGTTTATCGGCGTGGTGACTTCCGGAACACTGGCCCGCTAGTGGAGCCAAGGCCGCCTGGAATCATCATGGCGGGGGAATCGGAAAAGGCTTGGAAGCCAGTTTCGGCGACGGCGACGAGCCCGGGATCCGGTAGGCGTATGGAGCTTGCCAGATGGCTGACCAGCCCGGCCAATCCGCTGGTGGCCCGCGTGATGGTGAATCGTCTATGGCAGCATCATTTTGGCAGGGGGATTGTGGCGACGCCGTCGGACTTTGGGACACGTGGGGAGCCGCCGAGCCATCCCGAGCTTTTGGACTGGCTGGCATCCGAGCTGGTCCGGGGTGGATGGAAGCTCAAGCCTCTGCATCGCATGATGGTCACAAGCCGGGTTTATCAAATGAGGTCAGACACGGCGATTGGGAATCAGGAGCGAGACGACCCGGAGAATGCGACACTTTACCGGATGAATCGGAGACGGATGGAAGCCGAGGGGCTGCGGGACGCGATTTTGACAGTCAGTGGCCGCCTGAACCAGAAAATGGGCGGGCCGGGTGTGAAGGTGCCGATTGAGAACGAGATCAAGGATCTGATTTTTACAGAGGCCGAGGTGGTGGATTTGTGGCCGGTGGACTTGAATCCGGAGGAGTTCAACCGGCGATCGATTTTCGTTTATCGCAAGCGGAATGTGCATTATGCGATTTACGACGCATTTGACGCGCCCGACACGCAATCGCCCTGCCCTGTGAGGTCAGTCAGTACGCACGCTCCGCAGGCTTTGGTGCTGCTCAATAGCCAGTTTGCGCAGGATTCAGCGCGTCGGCTGGCCTTGATGGCCGGTGCAGAGAGCCTGGGCAAGGATCGGGTGGAGAGCCTCTTTGAGCGGGTTCTGGCCCGGCGTCCGACAGAGCTTGAGCGTTCAAAAATGGCCTTGTTTCTGGGGCCCAACCCGAATGAAAATGCCTGGGTGGACCTGAGCCTGGCTTTGATGAATCTCAATGAGTTTCTGTATATTCCCTGAGACGGCCGTTTTTTCGCGGGCGAATTTGGGGAAGGCGTGTTCATGAAATCTCTTTGGGACGAGGTTCATGAACTACTAAAATGGCCAAATCTCTGATAAGATAGTTGGGTCGAACAACGCAAGGCTTGAAATTAGATATTGGGGGATCTTTCCATGGTAGGCACACCAGAACGTTGTCCTGGCCCTATGGGCAATCGCCATGGGTTGGCTGGAGAAGCTTCGCGCCGCGATTTTCTTCAGACGATTGGCGGGGGTTTTGGCTGGCTGGCCGCCCAGCACCTTTTGGGCACAGAAGGGCGAAGCCTTGCTGACGGGTCAACGCTGGCCAATCCACTGGAGGCCCATCCCGGCCATTTTCCGGGCAAGGCGAAGCGGTGTATTTTTCTGTTCATGGTGGGCGGTCCGAGCCAGATTGAGCTTTACGACCCCAAGCCTGCGCTTGACCGGCTGAGCGGGAAGCGTCTGCCGGAGAGTTTTGGCAAGATCCACAGCCAGTTTCTTGAGACCGACCCGATTTGCCTTGGATCGTCGCGGAAGTGGTTTAAGTGTGGCGAGTCGGGCATGGACATGTCGGATCTTGTTCCGAACATGCACCCTTTGGCCGACGACATCGCTTTGGTCAGGAGCTGTGTGGTGGATAGTGTGATCCACGCTCCGGCCCACTATCAGATGAACTCGGGCCGAATTTTCATGGGGCACCCAAGTCTGGGCAGTTGGTTGACTTACGGGCTCGGATCGGAGTCTGAGAATCTGCCGGCCTATGTGGTGATGGGCCAGCCTGAGGGGACGCCTGAGGGCGGTGCACCGTGCTGGTCAAGCGGATATTTGCCAGCGGCGTATCAGGGCACTCTTTTTCGTGCGGGGCCGAATCCGATTGTGAATTTGGCATCCGCCAGCCCTGAATTTACGAGGGATCGGCAGAGGAAGACTTTGGACCTGCTGCGAGGTCTCAACGAGGAATCGCTTAGGCCGGGCGATGCCGAGCTTTCAGCCCGGATATCGAGCTATGAGCTGGCCTTCCGGATGCAGACCGAGGCGCCCGAGGCCGTGGATTTGTCGAACGAGTCGGCTGAGACTCGCAAGCTTTATGGAGTAGGCCAGGCCCGGACCGATGAGTTTGGGCGTCGCTGTCTGGTGGCTCGCCGATTACTGGAACGGGGCGTGCGGTTTGTCCAGCTCTATTCCGGCGGAGGGCCGGTGGCCATGCAGTGGGATGCCCATGACGATGTCAATGCGAACCACGAAAAGATGTGTGGCCTGACAGATCAGCCGGTTGCGGCCCTTCTGACCGATTTGAAACGGCGGGGCATGCTCGACGAAACTTTGGTCATCTGGGGCGGCGAGTTTGGCCGGACCCCCGTGGCCCAGTCGGGCAGCCGGGGTCGGGACCACAATGCGACCGGCTTTACGATGTGGTTTGCAGGCGGTGGGACCCAGGGCGGCAAGATTTATGGATCGACCGATGAGATTGGCTTGAAGGCCGTCTCAGGCAAGGCCCACATCAACGATATTCATGCGACAATACTGCACTGCATGGGTCTGGATCACAAGAAGCTGACGACACTTCACAGCGGTCGCGACGAACGCCTCACGGATGTGGGCGGACGGGTCATTCGCGATATTCTGGTGTGACACACTTTTTTCCTAGAATTTTAGGCCCCTTTGTCGAACACAACCTTGAAACTGAGCGTAGTAAAGTCTGAAAGCCAATCGTCAAAGCTTCATGCTGGCGAATTGTCGGACAACGACCTGATGTTGCGATATCGCGACAAAGGCCTGGATTCCGATTTTACCGTTCTCATGTCGCGATACGAGCGCGAGATCTACCGATACCTCGTTCGATATCTGGGCAATGCGACTCTGGCTGACGATGTGTTTCAAGACACATTTCTGCAAATCCACCAGAAGCGTCATCTTTATGAGGAAGGTCGCCCCGTGAAGCCCTGGATTTACGCCATAGCCAACCATCAAGCGATTGACTCTATGCGCAGGTCCGGGCGTCATCCAGCACAAAGCCTTTCAGCTCATGGTGTTGATGCCGATGGCGAGCCCCTTAGGAATGGTCTTGAGGCGATGCTGACCAGCAACGAGCTTGACCCTCTATCGAGCATCCAATCAGACGAACGCCGCGAATGGGTCAAGAAGACGATTGACTCATTGCCGGAACAGCTCCGCGAAACATTGGTCCTGGCCTATTATCAGGATCTGAAATACCGTGAAATTGCCGATATCTTAAAAATACCCGTGGGTACGGTCAAATCCCGCCTCCATTCCGCACTCTCAAAAATTGCGGAAAAAGCCCGGATTGACCACATCTCCAACGAGGACGAGAGTTGATCCCATGATACCGTTTTCAGACCAATCCAATGATGACGATGAGTCGGAAGATCTGATTGGCCTTGCCCTGGGGCTTGTCGAAGATGAGCCTCCCAGGAATTTAGGCCAGATTCATCTCCACGCGGCGGCCGATGACCCGTCCGAAGCCAGAAACCTTCAGGTGGACCGGATTCGGCAAAACCTCTATTTTCTGCTAAACGATGAGGATCATGACGACGATTCGCTTCACCCTCCTTCAGCTCTGATCGCACGAACGCGATTGCGGGTGGAAGCAGACCGGCGATTGCAGCCCAAATGGCAAGAGGCCTTGCACGAAAAGCCGTCGTGGCGATTATCAGATATTGCAGTGGCGGCATCCGTTTTTTTTGCGTTTGTTTTTGGTTCAATTCCTGGTTTACAGCGATCGCAATATTCGTCGGCAAATCTGGCGTGTTCAAGCAATCTGCTCCAGCTTTGGCGTGGTCTGGAACAATACTCCAGCTCCTTCAACATGTATCCAAATGCCGTGGCTCATGACAAGCGATTGCCCGTGGGTGCCGTCATCGCCCTTCTGCTTCATTCGGGCCACATTGACAAATCCGTCCCTCTGACGTGTCCGGGATGTTCGGATGAGGTCTGTGTGGGCGAGCTGCCTGCCTGGAATGAGCTGAAGAATTATTCGCCGGATGTGGATCAGAGGCTTTCGAGCCTGCTTTCGGGGGCATATGCGTTTCATCCGGGGCTGGCCAGCCCTCAGGGAATCCGCCATCTTGAGCGGAAATCGGTAAATCCGTTTCGGGCCAGGGTTCCTCTGATTGCCGACGCCCCGCCCCAGGATCTGAAATTTCAGGTCCAGCCTGGCAATAGTCTGACCCATGGAGGACTGGGCCAGAACGTGATTTTTGCCGATGGGCACACAAGCTTCATTCGGGATCGAAAGATCAGCCAGTTTGATTCCGACCTCTATAGCAATAGTCTTGGCAAGGCCCATGCGGCCACCACACCGATGGACATGATTCTGGTGCCGGCGACAACGCGTCTGCCCGACTGATGACCTACCCGACATTTCGTGGTATAATTCTTAAACCCTGTTCCAGATGCAATGCTTTTGAGGCATTGCAGGCTGGAATTCTGTTTCAGGCCAATATGCGAACTATATCCTGGCCTGGCTCAAAGCCTTGAAGGCCCCTTTTTTCTGGGACTCGACCCAACCATGCGCGCGACACTGGCATATGACCGTAGCGGCCTTGACGTGGAAATCAATCACACAAACGTGGTCGGGCCTCTGGAAATTCACGCTGCAACACCGATCACAGATCCTGCCAAAGTGATCGCCGCCAAACTCGCCGCACCGACTGGCACTGCTCCCCTGGCAGAGCTTGCAAAGGGCCGAACGTCGTGTTGCATTGTCATTTGCGACATCACCCGGCCGGTTCCTAACAAAACGATTGCAGAAGCCATGCTGCCGATTCTGGAAAACGCTGGCATTGCCCGCTCTGAAATCTTCTTTCTTGTGGCAACGGGCATGCACAGGCCGTCGACCGAGGCCGAACGGATTGAAATGCTTGGCCCCGAGATTGTTTCCAGCTATCGTATTGAAGACCATTACGGAACACGGCTTGAGGAGCACTCCTACCTTGGCACAACCGATCGTGGCATTCCCGCCTGGATCGACACGCGCTATGTTCAGGCCGACCTGAAAATCACGATGGGTCTGATCGAGCCCCACCTCATGGCCGGCTATTCGGGTGGCCGCAAGTTGATCTGTCCCGGCCTGGCGGCTTTGGAAACGGTCCGGATCTGGCACGGGCCCAGCCTTCTGGAGCACCCCAAGGCCGACTGCGGATTCCTCGAGGGCAATCCAGTACACGAGGAAAACACCAAAATTGCATTATTGGCCGGCTGCGATTTCATTGTGAATGTCACCATCAACGCCAGCCGTCAGATAACCTCGGTTCATGCCGGCGATATGATCGACGCGTTTCATGAAGGGGTCAGATTTGTTGAGAATATCGTGAAGGTCCGAGTCGACGAGGCCGTGGATATCGTCGTGACCAGCTCGGCGGGATATCCGCTTGACACAACCTTTTATCAGGCGGTCAAAGGCTTGACGGGCGCCCTTCCGATCGTCAAACAGGGCGGCACCATCATTATTGCAGCCGGCCTGAAGGAGGGGATCGGGAGCCCTGAATTTCAATCTCTGTTTAAAGAGAATATCGATCTTGACCAATTC
Source organism: Candidatus Kuenenia stuttgartensis (assembly GCA_945865635.1). Lineage (GTDB taxonomy): Bacteria > Planctomycetota > Planctomycetia > Isosphaerales > Isosphaeraceae > QWQI01. The sequence goes on along the minus strand of CAMBEP010000042.1, from coordinate 5,020 downwards.
ATGACCCGAATTCTGGGCCAGGACTACTTTGTCATGGATCAATGGCAGGTGGAAGAGCTTGCCAAGGTGCGGCGCAAGGTGAAAGTCAAGTTTGTGACCGACGGCCTTCCCGCCGAGACGATCAACAGCCTTTTTGTCGAATCGGCACCCTCCGTGGAATCGGCCCTGAGTGCAAGTCTGGCAGAATATGGTTCGGATTGCACAGTGGCCGTCATTCCCAAAGGGCCTTACGTCTTGCCGTACTTGGGTCAGTAAGATCGGCCTTTTTTTGGGGAACGATCGGCGGTCTTTTGCATTTTGAATTGCATTCAGGAGCAATCTGGCAATGTGTGGCCGAATCACACTGGCATCAAAGGTCTCTGATCTTCTTGACCTGATTGACTTTGACATCGAATTTCTGAACGCAGGGATCCCCTCCCGCTTCAATATTGCGCCAACCCAGCCCGTGCTTGCCATTCGTGCCGACCCGGATCACCCCCGCCCCATCCCCGTTCTCTTGCGATGGGGGCTGGTTCCATTCTGGGCAGATGATATCAAGATCGGCTCGCGAATGATCAATGCCCGCAGCGAAACGGTGGCGGAAAAGCCATCATTTCGTGCTGCGTTTAAATATCGTCGTTGCATTATCCCGATCGACGGCTTTTATGAATGGCACCAATCCCCCGGCTCGAAAATCAGGCAGCCCTATTGGATTCATCGCCCGGAGCGGCAGCCGATGGCCTTGGCGGGCTTGTGGGAGAGTTGGGACAAGGACGGCAGCGGCCCTTTGGAGACCTGCACCATCCTCACAACAACGGCGAATCGGTTGATGAGCCAATTGCACGAAAGAATGCCTGTGATTTTGGATGAAACTGGAATCCGGGAATGGCTCAACACGGCGCCCCCGGATTCAAGTCAATTACAATCGCTATTAAAACCAGCCTACGACGGATTGCTGAAAGCCAGGCCCGTCAGCAATCAGGTCAACAGCCCTCTGAACGATGGCCCGGAGCTAATCCACGCAACCGGCCCGGAACTGACCTGAAAAGAATTGCACCAGGGTGAGTTGCAATCAGGAAAAAAAAAGGCGTTCAGGTCAGTCTTTTCGGTACAATCGGACACCCAGAATACTGAGATCGTCAAGATAATCCGGCTCATTGATTCTCCCTTTCTGGCGAAATTCCAACTGGTTCCCGCCCGATTTCAAGAGATTTGCCAGAATCGGGAACGTGATCCGCTGGGGAGTTTCGTTTCGATCCTTAATCTGACTGTTGAGCGTACCCAGATTCACCTGATTGAGCCAGACTTCCGTGACGAGTTCTCCACGCTTGATTGACTCGACAAAGGGAGAGATATTCGCACCCAGAGCCTGCAAAACATCGATCGCCAAATCTGTCTGATATTTTGATTCTGCGTCTGTGCTTTCAAATGCAATCGCCAGGCGGCCACCCTCCGGCTCCGGAGGAATGACTTTCAGGTCGGTTTCATCCCCCAGGTGGTGAGGTCGGGCGTCGATGACTTTCAAACCTCTCGCCAGGACGGGCTCGATTGAGAGACATTGGCTACGGGCTATGCGAATGAATCCCCCCTGCGACAAATCGAGGCGAATTTGGGCCTCATTCATTTCGCCAATTGCACCTTCGACGCAATCCAGACCATTGCCTGGCGATTTCAACAGGCCAAGACCATGCAGATAACCGGCATCGGAATTAGGTCTCCAAAGGCTTGTGCCCGAGCTCTGAAATGTGACCCGAACAACCGGCCCCTGAACCCATTTGGCAGAGGGGCTGCTGATGCTCGGGAGAAATGCACGAATCAGGAAAGGGGACAGTTCCGATAGATCTAGGGAACCAAGAAATTCATGCCCTCCGCCCATTTGAATCAGGTCCTCTGTCAATGGTCGCTGGGCTGGTGCCTTGATGGTGTCGTATTGATAGATCCCGACCGAGTCGATCATGATCCCGGAATTCTGGTCGCCACGGATTTCCATTCCGGTTAGCGATGCTCCGCCAAACCAACTGGTTCGCGAATCTGCCAGAACCGATTCATCGATTGTGATTCTGGTGCGGTCAGGCTCGATCGACAGACTCAGCCAGTGCCAGCCTGCGACTCTTGATATGGGCGTGCGGGCAAGCGATTCCTTGCCCTCCATTTCAATCGACCATTGCGATGTTTCAGCCGAGGATTTCAAGACGATGGACCTAGAGCGAAGGCCTTGGGCATCGCTCTCGATTTTTAAGGTCATGGAATTGGAAACGCCGGGTGCTGCCGGTTCGTAAAATGCAATCTGAATCAATCTTGATTCAGAATTTGACTGGGCTTGATCGACTCCGCCGGATTTAAATCCTGCACTCACTGGCAGGACACGCTGGCCATCGGGTGCATTCGGATAAGGCGACACTACGGCACCCGGAAAATCGGCCCGTTCAAAGTTTTCAAACAAAAGCACACTCACCGAGGGATGAAAGGCCCAGGCAAAGACCGACCCGGCGGGCCAGTCTAAAGCCGCAGTGGCTCCCGGCAGAATCCATCGGACGGCATTATTGACCTGAAAGGATTGAAACTGGCCGGTCAGACGCTCTTGAAATCCAAGAATTGCAATCGCCCTGCCGGGCGATTCCCGAACCTCTGGCCTGGGTGCCCCAGGGCCTGGCTGGCCCTGATCGACCTGAAGCACCTGACCAGGTTTGAGCACGTCCGGCTTTTGATCACTGCTCACCAGTGAGAGCGAGCGGCCTTGGTCTGAAAGCTGCAAGCGGCCTGATCGCTCCTTGCCTGATTCGCTCCACTTGACGGGAAAATGCTCTTCAGCGATGGCCCCAAGAGCGTTTGACAAGAGGAATGATATCATGAGAAGCAGGCTGGTCTGACTCAGAAAAGGTCGGTTCGAGAATTTCGAATTACGATTGTAAGTCATGATTTCCAACGATTTCCAGGAAAGGCCGTAGTCACAGACCGGAATTATGACGCAGACGGGTACGAACCAGCATTTAGTCAAGAGCCATTGCGTTTCTGGGCGAGCATCCAGTCGAGCAGCTCTGGTTCATTATAGGCACGATCCCAACTATTATGCCCTACTCCCCGATATTCGGAATAGCGAGCATTTGAGCCTTCTTCCATAAGCTTGGCAGTCATGGCACGCATGGACCTTACGGTCTCGACCCGATCCTTATCGCCGACAATGGACCAAAGCGGTATCGATTTCAGACTATTGGCCGTTTCCAGGCGTGCAGGGCTACAGATGGGGACCACACACGAGAATCGATTCCGATTGGCGGCGGCAATTTCCCAGGCACCCCTGCCCCCCATGGAGAGGCCAGTCAGAATGACCCGATTGGGATCAACCTTGAAGCGGGCGGCCACTTCATCAAGCGTGGCCAGAGCGGCCTGCGCGTCGGGCTTGTCAGCCGCCCAGCTTTCGCGGGCCTGAGCGAAGATCACAATCGCCGGAAAATCGGCCTGGCGGGCGAGCACGGCAGCCCCGAGCCCAATTTGGGCAGAGACAATGCCATCCGAGCCGCGTTCGCCTGACCCATGTAAAAACAGGATCGTCGGAAGGCTTTTGGCCTCAGCGTAATTGGCTGGCAAGAAGAGGGTGTATTTCCGGTTGCCATGCCCCGGTGTCTGAAGTGTTCGGAGCTGAAAGCCCGGCTTCTGCTCGGCTTCCGCCGGACGCACCTCGGGCCGGGGCAGCCGCTGGATCATGATATCCTTGTATCGAATTTCAAACGGACCCTTGCCACTGTGTACCTGCGCGGCAAAGTGCCCTTCCAGCGGGATCGCTTCGTCGGTTTCCCGGTAATTCGCGGTGACCGATCCGTTCATCGATAGAGTGCTCTGAGGGCCAAGGCAGCGAATCGTGTAACTATTCCAGCCCGCCGGATCGATCCGTTTCATGATCGATTCCGGGGCCTGAACAAGAACCTTGTTGCGGCGCGATTCATCATACAGGCAGCCCCAGTATCGCTCGCCAAGATCTGCCTGATAGCCAATCATTTCGTGGGCCAGGCTGCCCGTGCCGCGCTCGCTGCGAAACTGCATTCCGCTATTGCCCTGACCATCCTTGAGTTTGCTTGCAAATTTCAGGATGAAATCCTGAAACGATTCGTCGCTGGCAAGAAAATTGTTCTTTGCAAGGCCCGTTGATGATGCGCCAATGAGCTGGCCATCGTCCGTATTCCAGACCGTTTTATCGCCGTTCCAGCCGCTCAGGTCGACGCCATTGAAAAGCGGAGTGAAACCGGCCAGTTCCGGAGCAGGCTCTAGATTCTCAAGCTGACGGGCCCACCACAGCAGAATTGTGGCAGTATACGTGCTGCCCAGATTCCCTTTTTCACCCGGGGCCGCTGCATAAAGGCCGGTCTCGGTGCGGCGGTCGTCGATGAACTGGTAAAGCCTCTTCAGGTCGGGCTTTTCATGCAGCATGAACATGCAGCGCATGATGCGATAGGTGGAACCAAAATCGCCATTGGCTCCAGCCTTGTCGGACCACCCGCCATCGGCCTTCTGGGCCTTTAAGATCAGGTCTTTTGTCAGGATCCGGCGGGCATCGTGCACGGGCAAACCCATTCGCAGAAAGGCTGCAATCGTTCCGCCCGTCGCGAATGCCGCACGGTCGCCTTCGCCAAAGGTTCCATCCGGGTTGGCCATCGCCTCAAGCTGACTCGTCCATTTCGCAAAGACCGCCTTGTCCGACATCTTCACAGCCTCAAAGGCCGCAATCGACATCCGCACCTCTTCATACGTTTTTGCATTCTCAGCCAGATACTTCAGAGCCGCAGGAACCTCTGTGCCAGGCTCAATCTGAAGGTCGCCCCACGCCAGAAGGCCAACGCATGTGGTCATCAGGTCCGCCTTGCCGCCGGGCACCGATGCAATGGCTCCGGTTGCGTTCTCTCCCGCCACAAAACACGACCGCACATAAGCCACGGCCTTCACAACATTGGGTATCGACCCGCCAACGTGCTTCAAAACCCTCACCGCAGAATTCGTCGAACCAACCGACGACAAACCGCCCTTCTCCGCCGCAAAACCGCCATCA